>CAWEET010000012.1:0-21986 GCA_963808165.1 uncultured Gammaproteobacteria bacterium
GTTTCCGCGGTGCCTTTCCGTAACTGCCTGAGCTTTCATAGGCGAGCCCTGACATCACCGATGTTATGCATATTGGCAACGTCACGGGCCCCCGCCGGTCGCACCGTGCGAGAAGATCTGAATTTGTACTCATTTTCGAGATAAACCCTATTTTTTTGCTTTGACGCTCATTGACGTTGCTCGGTCACATTCCCCCGATCAGGAATGGATGCCTCCGATGCACAGATACTTGATCTCGAGATAATCCTCGATGCCGTACTTGGACCCTTCGCGGCCAATGCCGGACGACTTCACGCCCCCAAAGGGTGCGATATCCGTCGAGATAATGCCGGCATTGATGCCGACCATGCCGTATTCGAGGGCTTCCGAAACGCGCCAGACACGGGCCAGATCGCGACTGTAAAAATACGATGCCAGTCCGAACTCCGTGTCATTTGCCAATCGTATGGCCTCTTCTTCCGATTCGAACCGGAACAACGGCGCCAGGGGCCCGAAGGTCTCTTCACTGGCCACGGCCATGGCCGGGTTCACGTCGGTCAGTATCGTGGGCTGAAAGAAAGTCCCTCCGAGCGCATGCCTGGCGCCACCTATGGCGATTTTTGCACCCTTGTTGACGGCATCGTTGATATGCGATTCGACCTTGTGCACCGCGGCATCGTTGATCAACGGGCCTTGGGCAACCCCCGCTTCCAGTCCATTTCCCACCTTGAGCTGGCTTTGCACCGCTTCGGAAAACTTACGTGCAAACTCATCGTAGACCCCATCCTGAACCAGAAATCGATTGGCACAGACGCATGTCTGCCCACTGTTGCGATACTTGGAGGCCATCGCTCCCTCGACTGCCGCGTCCAGGTCGGCATCATCGAAAACAATGAAAGGTGCATTGCCACCCAGTTCCAGGGAGACCTTTTTGACCGTGCTGGCGCATTGCTGCATCAGCAACTGGCCAACTGCCGTGGAACCGGTGAAACTGAGCTTGCGCACGATCGTGCTGGAGGTCATCTCACCGCCGATCTCTTTGGCATCGCCGGTAACTACACTCAGCACGCCGGGCGGTATGCCGGCCCTATCGGCCAGTTCGCACAATGCCAACGCGGAATAGGGAGTCTCGAGAGCGGGCTTTATGACCATGGTACAACCGGCTGCAAGCGCTGCACCGGCCTTGCGCGTGATCATCGCGGCAGGAAAATTCCAGGGCGTGATGGCAACGCAGACACCGATCGGCTGCTTGATCACGACAATTCTTTTATCCGCCTGATGCTGCGGAATCACGTCGCCATACACGCGCTTGCTTTCTTCGGAGAACCACTCGATGAAGGATGCGGCATAGGCGATCTCACCTCTGGATTCCGCCAGCGGCTTGCCTTGCTCGGTGGTCATGATCAGCGCCAGATCTTCCTGATTCGCCATGATCAGTTCGTACCAGGCACGCATCTTTGCGGCGCGTTGTTTCGCGGTCAGCCCACGCCATCCGGGCAAGGCAGCCTGTGCAGCTTCCAACGCCCTGCGAGTCTCGGCGGCACCGCAGTCGGGAACACCACCGATTGCCTCGCCATTTGCCGGATTGGTCACGGGCTCAGTCGCGCCGCCATCCGCACCCACCCATTCGCCATTGATGTAGCAATGCTCTCGAAACAAGCGCTGATCGGTAAGGTTTCGCACCGTCTTACAACCCCTCAACAATGTGATTCACAGCCTCAGCCCGGTGCAAAAGCAACCAAGGGAGAGCAGGTTGCGTGTTGACTTGCACTGAAATCTGACCCAGGTTTTGCATCGAAAATTGACCCGCATGGATGGGCCGGATTATGGCCCGTTTGACTACCTTTTTCGAGTTTTCACCTCCCGCTGTTGCGCTGTTGAATGGCGGAATCGGTAGCTGTCGTTGCCGGTCTCGATGATGTGGCAGTGATGGGTCAATCGATCCAGCAGGGCCGTGGTCATCTTTGGGTCGCCAAATACACCGGACCATTCCGAGAAGCCGAGATTGGTGGTGACCAGGATGCTGGTCTTCTCGTAGAGCTTGCTGATCAAGGTCAGGTGTCTGAGATGGAGCTGCCGTTCGCGCAGCAATCATCGTCTTCGAATTGTCGGAAGAGCGGACCCTACCCATCCAATACCCACGCACGAGACCGGCCACAAGGCTGTTGCTGGCATGCCGATCACGTCGGCACGGGTAACCACCGTGCCGACCTAAACGAAGTAACCAGCTTATTGCTTCTTGGGCGCGTGCGCTGGATCAACATAATCGGCCTTCGTCGGACCGGTTCCCGTGACCTGTACGATGGCCTCCCCATCAGGTGTGGCGACAAAGTGGGCCACGCCTGCCGGCTCTGTGTAGAAGCTGCCTGGGGTTAGGGCAATCAGCTTAACTTCATCGTATTTCTCGCCCCACCCGATGTACCAAGTACCTTCAAGTACGGTATAGGTACGATCATCAGGATGGCTATGTGCCTGCACAATGCGGCCCTTGGGAAACTTGACCCGATAGACATAGGGCCCGGCCTCCGTACCTTTGCTGATGATCCTCGCCACCCCCAGGCCGGGGACGCGTGGATTGGGTTCCCATTTCAGCTGATCGGGCGTCAGCGTCATGCCGGCCTCGGAAGATTCTGCTGCTCCGGTTACGGCGGATGCGATCAGTAAGGTGCTGAATATGGTCAATTTGGTAGCAATCCTTTTCATCATTTTTATCCTTCTTATGGTTTCGGCTGTTGATCCTTCGCACCCTTTAGGTGATCGGACGTATACGGTGTGACGTTACGACGGCGGCGTTGAGTAATGGGGACGCGCTGCTCAGATCCAAACGACCGCAAGCCTGTGCTGACAACAGCGAATCATTGTGCGGGGGTGTCGCGAGGCGACTGCCTCGGATTTCAGAATTGTTCCCGGAAGTCGGAAGAAACCGACCCTCGTGTCCTCTCGCTGAATGAATATGCTAGTTCATGCGCATCGAAGCGTTGCTCTATGTTCGTAATCGGGAGCACTCAGTTTCTAAGTGAATTAGTAAGGTCGAGGGCAATCATACCTGCCGCGGCAGCGTCCCCTCCGAGGTCCGGCCGACAAAGAGACCTTCTCGGCGGTTTGCTTTGGAGCAGAGAGCCGAAACTCGAACCGTGAGTTGTTTGATTCGTTGACGGTCTGGACCCTGCCGACGAACGACACCGCTCGCGCGGTAGTGGGTGCTCTGATCTGAGTCAGTGGAGCCAATGAGCCGGTAGCTCTGTTTCCTATGTTGAGGAACGAGGCAATCCGCCCCGTTTCTCGACAGGAGCAGCAGCGATGACGAAAACGACGTAAACCATCAGCCCATTACGCCAGCGCATGATCGACGACATACGGCTGCGCAAGCTTTCCCCGAAGACGCAGAGAACCTTGGCGAGGTGTCCGGCAGGATTGGACCACTTCATTATCGAGCGGGTGCTTGAGCCGGAAAGGCTGCGGCAGCTGTTCGCCGAAGTCCGCAAGCGCGTTGACGCCGCCAAAAAGAGCTCTGGCGAGTCCGTGAAGACACTGAATGCGCCTTGCACGGCTCTACGAGGCTATCGAAGCGGGAGCCATCGACATCAGCGACGACTCACTAAAACAGCGGGTGCAGCGGCTGAAGGCGGCAAAGGAATCGACGCTTATGGAACTAGCCCGCGCGCGGGCCAAAAAGCACATGCCAACACCGCGAATCCTGCCCAGCACCCTTGAGGCGTTCAGCGCCGCCTTGAGAAAACGACTGGTGAATCGAGACACGGCGTTTGCCAAGCGCTATCTGAGCGTGCTCGTCGACCAAATCGTGCTGTCCGGCAACGAGGCTTCCATCAGGGGCGGCTATCGCCCGCTGGCCGCAGCGGTCGAGAAATCGAAGGAAGGCACCTTAGATCAGGTGCCCAGCTTCGTAGGTGAATGGCGCGCCCGGAAGGATTATCGGCCTGCGGCCGTTCTGCGCGCCTGCGGCGCTTGTCGAACAGACTATTGATGTCGGAGGTTCGAATCGCCGCCCCGCGACACAAACAAAAAGGCCCAGCAATTGCCGGGCCCCTTTGATATGGCGCGCCCGGAAGGATTATCGGCCTGCGGCCGTTCTGCGCGCCTGCGGCGCTTGTCGAACAGGCTATTGATGTCGGAGGTTCGAATCGCCGCCCCGCGACACAGACAAAAAGGCCCAGCAATTGCCGGGCCCCTTTGATATGGCGCGCCCGGAAGGATTATCGGCCTGCGGCCGTTCTGCGCGCCTGCGGCGCTTGTCGAACAGGCTGTTGATGTCGGAGGTTCGAATCACCGCCCCGCGACACAGACAAAAAGGCCCAGCAATTGCCGGGCCCCTTTGATATGGCGCGCCCGGAGAGATTCGAACTCCCGACCACCTGGTTCGTAGCCAGGTACTCTATCCAACTGAGCTACGGGCGCAAAATTGAGGCGCAGATTTTCGTGCTTTTCTATCAGCCTGTCAATCCGCTCGCAAAGCAGCCGTGGATTTCGCCGGCACCCGGTTGTCATCGGGCTCCCCACCAGAGCGCCCTGGCTAAATTGCCTATGAAACTGTGTGAGCGGTTTTCTGCCCCCGCGAAGGGAACCCCGTCGGGAAGACCCCGCCCCGCCGCAAGTCCACTCAGCAGTCGTCGTCCGTATTCTCGTCGCCGCCTTCAGTGGTCTTCTTGGTCCTGATAAACATCATGTTGTCCACGCGCCCGAACTGAGCGTCCATGGCCCGATCCACCTCCACGTCTTCCAGGCCGTCGTAGATGAACACCCTGCCCCTTCGCTCCATCTTGAGCTGGGCCGCCGAGGGGTTGTGCAGCATGGCTTGCTGCCAGTCTCGCTCGGCTGCCAGGGCGCCGGTCGCCGAGCTCAGGCAGCCCAGGGTCAGTGCGACAACGACGTTTCCGATGGACTTCATGATCGCTTCTCCCTCGCAGTTCGCCCCTTCACGACGGCCTCGACCGTCGCCCATGCATCAAAGTATAGGATTTCGGGTCCCATGTAGCCTGTGGGTATTGCACAGAAAGAATGTGGCTTATTCACATAACGACAAGGCGGCACCCAGGGCGAGGCTGGAGACCGGGAGCGTCTGCGCCTGTCGAATCCGTGGCCGCTAACGTGACTTCAGCCGCACCGTGAGCTCGCCGGCAGGCCGCAGTGTTCCGGCCGCGCAGGTACCAACTTCGTCTCCGCCCGTCGAGTCGACCTCGAATCGCCTGAGCAGGGTGGCGAGTACCAGCCGTGCCTCATAGAGAGAGAACTGCATCCCGATGCAACTGCGTGGCCCCAGGCTGAACGGAAAATAGGCGAAGGGGTGGCGCGCCGCTACCGCGGCCGGCGCAAAACGATCGGGGTCGAAACGCAGCGGCTCCGGCCAGAATTCCTCCTGCCGATGCGCAAAGTAAGGCGAAATCATCACGATCGCACCACCCGGCACCCGATATCCCATCAGGGTGTCGTCGGCCAGCGCATTGCGGGCGATGGTCCAGGCCGGCGGGTACAGGCGCAGCACCTCGTTGATCACCTGTGAGGTGTACTGCAGCCCCTTGAGCTGCTCCAGCGACGGCACGCCGTCCGATGTCAGTGCATCGACCTCGGCCCTCACCCTCGTCTGGATCTCCGGGTATCGGCCCAGCAGGTAGAGCGCCCAGCTCAACAGGCTGGCCGTCGTTTCGTGCCCCGCCAGGTACAGGGTGATGACCTCGTCGCGCAACTGACGATCCCCCATCCCCAGGCCGGTAACGGGACTTCGGCTTTCCAGGTAGGCGCCAAGCAGCGTGCTATCGGCGTTCTGCGCCTGCCCCGCACGGAAGCGCTCGATGACTTCAAAGACCATGGCATCGAGCTCGTGCAGGGTGTGCTGAAAACGTAGATTCCCGGGCGTGGGCAACCAAAGCGGGACCTGCAGGCTGCCCGGGCCGCGCCGGCCGATCGCTGCCAGCGCGGAGCCGAAGGCCGCAGCCGCCCGTTCGCTTTGGCGACTGAGATCGAGGCCGAACAGCGTCCTGCCGACGATCGTCATGGTCAGGTGTGCCATCTCCCGTTGCAGGTCGACCGGTTCCGCGTGATCGGCCAGTTGCCAGGCCGCCGCGAGGTCTTGTGTGCAATCGGCCATCACCGCGAGGTATTGCTGGAGTTTCGCCGGCCGGAAGGCCGGGTTGGCGAGTTCGCGCTGCCGACGCCACAACTCGCCCTCGCTGGTCACCAGACCGTTTCCGAGCAGGATACGGGTGCCGTCGTAGACCGACCCTTTGACATAGTTGTCGCGACGCGACCGCAGGACGTGTTCCACCGCCTCCGGGTGGGCCACCATCACCAGTCTGTGACCGAAGGGGAGTCGCACCTGAAACAGCGGCCCATACGCCGCGACCAGGTCGCGGAACGGCCGCAACAGGTCCTTGCCGAGAAACGGACCGACCGTCCCAAGCAATGGCTTGCCGCGTGGTCCCGGGAGTTCCATGATTCTCCTATCCATCGGCCGAGGTGACATTTCAGCCGGTCCCCGGCGTCTAATAGCCGCGAGCCCGCCGCGTCTTTTTCAGTGCATCCTGATAGAACCACATCAATGCAGCCGTCGAGACACCAATCATCAGGACGCCATTGAGCGCCTCTATCGGGCCAAGCAGCTTGTGCTTATCCGACATGACGATATCGCCGTAGCCGAGCGTGGCGAAGTTGACCATTGAATGGTAGAAGGCCTTGCTGAACAGCTCGAATTCCCCCAGCAGCTGAAACAGCAGGGCCCAGATTGCCGCCTGCATGACGTTGCCGACGACCAACAGGAACATCACGCCGTTGACGACAATGACGCTGGCGATGAGCGACGGGCTGTTCACCAGGTACTCGTGACCCAGGTAATACCGCATCGCCGCAACCAACAGCAGCGACTGCAGCAGCAGGCAGAGCGTCATGGTCAAGATCCCAAACACAAGATTCATCAGCATCGAGTCGGTCCCATTTCCGATCTTGAAAGGGTGATTCGCCGGAAGCGACGGACGCGCAGTTGTTCCAGCGTGACGATCGCCAGCCAGGCATAAAGGGTGACGGCGACGAACAGGCCCATGCGCACCGCGAACGCCGAATAGACGTCCTTGCCGTTGGCACTGTCCTCGACCGCAGGCCCCAGTAGAATCAGCATGGTCACCGCTACATTCTGCCAGAACGACGCAGGGAAACGGCTGCCGATCAGCCCGTAGAGTTTGCTGGCGAAGTACACCCCGAACAGCAGCATCCACAGGAAAAACATCCACAGGCTGGGTTGGATCTTCAGCACGAACCAGAACAGCGTCGCGAAGCACCCCCCGAGAAAGGTCGAACCCAGCAACTCCCGCCCGGCGTCGTGCGCACCAGTGACCGAGCCCTGCTGACCCAAGGCCACCGCCTTCATAATGATCGACAGATACATCGAGGGATTGGTCAGGCTCAACAGGTAAGCCGGCAGCACGATCAGCGCGGCACGCAGCGCAATCCAGTTGGAGCGATCGGCCCCGTCAGGCGCGGTCTTGGGCTTCTTGACCGGAGCGGCGTCCTCCGGAAACCAGGGATAGACCAGCCACTGGCAGACGATCGCGAGACCGATCCCGAGTGCCAGTGACTGGATCACAGTGATGGCGAGATCAAAGCTGACCGTGCCGGCAGCGGAAATCAGCGTAAAACCTACCGTGAGAAAGGTGCCGACCAGCGCCTTGCCCATGTTGACTGTTATGTACATGCTGAGATAAAGGCCGACGGCCACGATCAACACCGCGGATACCGGATAGTGGTCCAGCACCGGGATCAGCAACAGCCCGACGCCGAGCGTGATCGCCACCAGCATGATCAGCCCGAACAGGCCTTTCGGGCCCATCGGCGGTGCCGGGGCGGCAGTCAACAGTAGCGCAAACAGCGGCGCCATGAATGGCAGCGGCAACGCCATCGCATAGGCGCCGGCTAGTGCCAACGCCATGACCAGGCCCAAACGGAAGACACGCCGCGCCACGACAGGCATATCAGGTCCTGCCGTAGTCAATAGACATAAGAGAGCCAACTCATCAGGCGCACATACGCTCTACCCAACAGGTTCAACAGGCCGTCGGCCTGCGTGTAGGCGATGACCGAGGCCTGTCCCCCGACCCTCAACTGGCGGCGCAGTTCCTCCTGCCGGTCGGCGTCGAAACCGATCACCACGGGAAACCGCTGTGCCTGGCGCAACCAGTCGCGATTGTTCTCGACCGTTGGCAGCGTGCCGGGCGGTGGCGGTTGTCCCTGGCTGACCCCGAGGCCGATGCTGCGCACTTCACCATCGAATACCTGGCCGGGCAGCACATCGAACAAGATCTCCACCGGGGTGCCGGGCTGCATACGGCCCAGGTTGTTCTCGGTGAACTCGGCATAGATCCAGATGTCCTGGATCCCGATCAGGGTCAAGACCGGGTTGCCGGTACCGGCATACTGACCTACATCGGCTCGCAGGTCGGTAATCACACCGCGCGCGGTTGCCTTGACAACGGTGTTGGTGAGATCTAGCTGCGCCTTCTCGACCGCACTCTGGGCCGATTTCAGTATGGCGTTGTTCGCATCGTCGTCGCCGCCCTTCTGTTCGATCGCCTGCTGGATCGTGGCCTCGGCAGCCGACACCTGTGCCCGCGCCTGATCCAGCGAGGCCTTTGCACTCTCGAGCTGGCGCACCGATACGGTCCCCGGATCGTCACTGTACAGACCCTTGAGCCGCCGGTAGCTCTTCTCCGTCTTTACCTCATTGGCTCGTGCCGCCTGCAGGCTGGCACGCGCCGATTCCACCCCGGCACTGCCCGCATCGACCTGGTTGCGCGCGCTGTCCAGATCGGACCGCGCCTTGTCCAGCGCGATCCGGTATTGCGAGGGATCGATCTCGAATAGCGGCTGGCCAGCGTCGACCGCCTCATTGTTCTTTACCCACACCCGTGTCACCACGCCCGACACTTTGGGTGCCACACCAACGACATAGCCCTGAACCCGCGCCTGCGAGGTATAAGGCGTGAAGCGATCCGCGAGCATATACCAGGCAAGGCTGAGCAGGATCACCAGGCCGACTATCGAGGTCCCTTTCTTGACCGAAGCCGCTGCATCATCGCCTTCTTGCTCGGGCTGCTCCTTCTCGTTGGGTTCGACAACTGGTTCGTCCATCGGCGGCGTCTGATCACTCTTGGATTCACTCATACGGCAAAGTCTCCGACGCGGAATACGGGGTGGATGTGCCAGGGGGCAGCGGCTCGCCGAGCAGATCGCCCCAGTCGCTGCGCTGCTGCATGGTGTTGCGTACATCCTCGGGAATCAACTGCTGTACCGGCATGTCGTACCAGCCGCCGCCGAGCGCCTTGTAAAGCGCCACCACAGCACTGACCTGATTGCCCTGGTTGACCAACTGATTGGTGGTCTGCGAGAACACCGAGGTCTGCGCGTCGAGCACTCGCTGGAAATCGGCGTAACCCTCGCGATAGCGGGAATTGGCAAGCTCCAGCGAACGCTTGGCCGCGATCACGGATTCATTGAGCACTGCCTGTTGCTCGGCGGTCTTCACCACACTGATCGCGGCATCATCGATCTCACGTGCGGCCTGCAGCACCGTCTCCTGGTACTGCTCGATCAATTGCTGCAGGCGTGCGTCCTGCACGCGCACATTGTTCCCGATGCGCCCGTGGTCAAAGATATTCCAGGTAAACGCGGGGCCGATGGCCAGGGTGCCGACATCCGGGCTGGCGCTGAGGCTGTTGCCCGACCAGCCGATGCTGCCCAACAGAGAGATAGAAGGATAGAAGTCGGCTTCGGCGATACCGATCTGGGCCGACTGGGCCGCCACCTGAAGGGCTGCGGCGCGGATGTCGGGTCGTCGCATCAGTAAGTGCGCCGGGATATCCCGGATGACCAGCGGCTCCACCGCGGGCAATCTGGCAGCGGTCCCGCCGAGTTCCGGCAGATCGCCCGGCGGCCGCCCGAGCAGGGTCGCGAGGGCATTGCCGGTCTGGTTCAGGCTGATTTGCAGATTGGGAATGGTCGACAACGTAGCCAGGTACTGGGTCTTGGCCTGTTGCAGGTCGAGTTCCGATTTTTCGCCTCTTTCGTAGAGCAGTTCGGTGATCTCGTAACTGCGCTTCTGGATCGCGGCATTTTCACGCGCAATGGCTATCCGCAACTCAGCGGTTCGATAGGAAAAATACAGGTCGGCCACCTGGGCACTGAGCAACACCTGCAGATCCTGCTGATTGGCGATCGAGGCAAAGAACGCCGCGTCGGCCGATTCGATGCCACGCCGGAAGCGCCCCCAGAAATCCAGCTCCCAACCCAGATTGAAACCCGCCTGATAACTGCCGAAGTCCTGATCGAAGCCCGGTTGCGCACCGCCGCGCTGCCGGGTATTCACATAACTGGCGGCGCCACCGAGCTGTTGTGTCTGTGGATACAGCGCACTGCCCGCGATGCCCAGCTGGGCACGACTCTCCAGGATTCGCAGCCCGGCGACGCGCAGAGAGGGATTCTCGCGTCTGGCCGACTCGATCAATTGGTTCAACGCAGGGTCGTCGAACGCCTGCCACCAGAAGCGCAGATCGGCCTCGGCCTGCTGCAGCGGTGTGCCCACCTGACCGTAGAGTGTGGTCTGCCAGTCATCGAGCCAGTCCACCTTCGGTTGCTGATAGTCAGGCCCAAGGGTGGTACAGGCATTTAGCGCGATCGTCGAGCAAAGTACGACCAGGCGCGGCAGGCGACGCTCGGCAGGCAAAAACATTCCGCGCAGGCTATTCTTTGGCCGATGGTGTCCCGGCCGGCGTGTGAATCTCCGCCGGCATTGCAGCCGGGCCTTCGTCTGCCTCGGCGACCCACGCCATGAAGAGCTGGTAACCGACGGCCAAGAGCACGGCGCCGACAAAGAGGCCGATGATGCCACCGCTGACCATGCCTCCCAGGGCACCAAGCAGGATGACGGGCATCGGCGCGTCGACGCCACGGCCAAGCAACAGCGGCTTCAGCACATTGTCGGCCAAACCGGCGACGAACAGATAAATGGTGAAAACGACGTTATGCAAGGTAGAGCCATCGCCCGACCACCACAGGTAGATGATCGCGGGCAGCGTGACGATCACGGCAGGCAACTGCAGGATACCGAGCAGCAATACGGCCATTGCCAAAACACCGGCCGCCGGAATGCCGGCCATGAGGAAACCGACGCCCAGCAGCACGGCCTGAATGAACGCGACACCGATGACGCCCGTGGCGACCGAGCGGACGGTCGCGGTAGACAGCCTGTAAAGCCGCGGCCCATTGTTTGGCCCGCTAAGGCGATTGAAGATCCGCAGCATCGCCCGGCTGCCGGATTCACCGTGGGCCATCATGACGCCGGCAATGATCAGAGATCCCAGGAACAGGAACACGGCCCCCGCGGTATTCGCCGCCGCCGCAAGGGCGCGTTCCGCCAATTTTCCCAGTTGCGGCTGCAACTTCGCCAGAAAGGCGGGAAGATCACTGGCTGCCAGACTCCACGCAGCGTAGAGCTTGTCGCCGATCAATGGCCATTCGGCTACCGAGGAGCCCGGCGGTTCGATACTGACCTCACCGCCCTGGAAAGCGGCATAGGCACTGTGAATTTGGCCCGCAAAGGACAAGCCCAGGATCACGGTTGGCACACCGATCAGCACCAGTCCCACCACCACCATCAGCGTCGCCGCGCGGCCCTGCCGGCCACCGAGTCGCGTTGCGAGGCGCTGGTGCAGCGGATAAAGCGCGACAGCGAGGATCAGCGCCCAAGTCATCAGGCCCGCAAACGGGGCAAAGACGCGCACGCACAATACGATCACGAAGGCAATGAGGCCGACCCGGACCAGCACGTCGATGAGGTCTTTCGACAGCAGTCTTCTTAGTGACGTTGAATCGATTGGCATCTGGCAGTTGCTCCTTTGGCGCAATCATCTTAAGACCGCAGCTGCCAGTGAATACACATGCCGTTGCGGCACGCATGGACGCTGCCAATCAGCCTGCACGGTCCGAGGGGGGCGAGGCCCCACCACGGGTCCTCGTCTGAATGGCGGAGAGAGAGGGATTCGAACCCTCGATGGAGCTATTAACCCCATACTCCCTTAGCAGGGGAGCGCCTTCAGCCACTCGGCCATCTCTCCAAAAACGTGCTCGGCGCTCCGATGGCCCGATGGGCCATGTCGGGGAGCGCGATTACTCGGGACTGCGTCCCTCGCCCCTACGGGGCCGCCGTCACTCCATGACGGCGTTCTGCGACAGCCGCCGGCTGTCTGGTCAGCCACTCGGCCATCTCTCCAAAAACGTGCTCCGGCGCCTGGTCAAGGCCAGCCGGACATCGGCCCACGATCTGCCGGGCCAGTGACCGTAACCACACACAAGACCGTCAGCCCGTAGACTCACCGTTCTCGCGCTTGATGCGATCGTATATTTCCTCGCGATGCACAGAGACATCACGCGGGGCATTTACCCCAATTCGCACCTGGTTTCCCTTCACGCCCAAAACCGTGACGGTAACCTCATCTCCGATCATCAGGGTTTCGCCGACCCTACGAGTCAGAATCAACATGGAGCCACTCCTTTAGTGGCACACCGGCAAGACCTTATCCATCCCTCGGCCTCGCGCGATATGTCCGTTTGCCAACCTTATCCCCTCATCCAATTGCATCGGGGCACAAGGATTCTAGCAATATCGTCGCAGAAGAAGAAGATGCGCCTCGCGATCAGGCTCCGGCATCGCCCGCGTCGTCTGCGAGTTCGAATGCCTGGTGCAGGGCGCGCACGCCCAACTCGAGATATTTTTCATCCACCACCACCGAGATCTTGATCTCCGAGGTGGAGATCATCAGGATGTTGATGCCCTCTTCCGACAATGCGGCGAACATCTTGCTTGCGATGCCGGCGTGCGACCGCATGCCGACACCGACCAACGAGATCTTAACGATCTTGTCATCACCGACAACTTCGCGTGCCCCAAGTTCAGCCGCCTCTGTGTTCAGGATGTTCAGCGCCTTCTGGTAATCCGTACGATTGACCGTGAAGGTGAAGTCGGTTGTGCCGTCATTGGCGATGTTCTGCACGATCATGTCGACCTCGACATTCGCCTCACCAACCGGGCCGAGGATCTTGTAGGCCGCCCCCGGCTGGTCCGGTACGCCGCGGATGGTCAGTTTCGCTTCGTCGCGATTGAACGCGATCCCCGCAATTTTTGCCGCTTCCACGCCCTCTTCCTCCAGAGTAATCAGGGTGCCCTCGCCGCTGTCCTCGAAACTGGACAGAACCCGCAGGGGCACATTGTACTTCCCGGCAAACTCGACTGACCGGATCTGCAACACCTTCGAGCCGAGGCTCGCCATCTCCAGCATCTCCTCGAAGGTGATGCGGTCCAGTTTGCGGGCCTTGGGCTCCACCCGCGGGTCGGTCGTGTAAACGCCGTCGACGTCGGTAAAGATCTGGCACTCGTCGGCCTTCAACGCCGCAGCCATGGCGACCGCGGTCGTGTCCGACCCGCCGCGACCCAGCGTGGTGATGTCACCGTGCTCATCGACGCCCTGAAAGCCCGCTACGACAACGACGCGACCGTTCTTGATGTCGGCGCAGACGCGCGCATGATCGATATCCATGATGCGCGCCTTGGAATGGGCGCTGTCGGTGAGGATATGGACCTGGGCGCCGGTATAGGAGCGCGCCTCGCACCCGATCTTTTCCAGCGCCATGCAAAGCAGCGCGATCGTCACCTGCTCGCCGGTGGATACCAGCACGTCCATCTCGCGCGGATTCGGATCGTTGGTGATTTCGTTGGCGAGCGCGATAAGGCGGTTGGTTTCGCCCGACATTGCGGAAACGACCACGACCACGTCGTCACCCTGGTGATGGCAACGCTTCACCCGCTCGGCGACATTCTGGATTCGTTCCACCGACCCCACCGAGGTCCCGCCATATTTCTGTACGATCAGCGCCATGTTGCTACTCGGTTCTCAACCCGACTTCGGCGACCAGACCGTGGCCGCTTCGGAAAAGGGCGCGATTTAACACCATTTGTCGGCCGACTTAAAGCCTTTCGGCGGCCCAAGCCTGCGCCAGTTCGAGCGCCTTGGGCACACCACCGGGTTTTGAGCCCCCGGCCTGCGCCATGTCCGGGCGGCCGCCACCCTTTCCGCCGACCTGCTCGGCCGCCAGCTTGACCAGCTCACCGGCACGGCAACGGTCGGTCAGGTCCTTGCTCACGCCGGCGATCAGGTTCACTTTGTCGCCGTTCACGGCCACCAGCAAGATCACCGAACTACCGAGCTTGTTTTTCAACTGATCGAGGGTGTCACGCAGCGATTTAGGGTCAGCACCGTCGAGACGTGCAGCCAGCACGCGGGCCCCATTGACCTCGACCGCCTGCGCGGCGAGATCGGAACCGGCCGCCGATGCCAGTTTCGCCTTGATCTGTTCGAGTTCCTTTTCGAGCTTTCTGTTGCGCTCGATGAGCTTGCCGAGCTTGTCCTCGACCTCGTCCCTGCCTGCATTGATCAGACCGCCGACACGCAACAGGCGTTCCTCGTCCGCCTCCACCCATTCCAGGGCACGGGCACCCGTGAGTGCCTCTATACGCCTGACGCCCGAGGCGATGCCGGTCTCCACGGTGATCTTGAACAGGCCGATGTCACCCAGCGACTTCACATGCGTCCCGCCACACAACTCGGTGGAAAAATCACCCATGCGCAGTACCCGGACATAGTCGTCGTATTTCTCACCGAACAGCGCCATCGCTCCCGAGGCCTTGGCGTCATCAATCGCCATGATGCGGGTCTCCACCAAGGCATTCATGCGGATCTGTTCGTTGACCAGTCGCTCTATCTCGATCAGCTGACTGCGGCTCAGCGGCTCGAAGTGCGAGAAATCGAAACGCAGGCGGTCTGAATCGACCAGGGAGCCCTTCTGGCCCACGTGGTCGCCCAACACCCGCCGCAACGCGGCATGCAGCAGATGGGTTGCGGAATGATTCAGTGCGGTGGCATGGCGTCGGTCCGTGGCGACCGCAGCGTCGACCAGATCTCCGACGCTGACCTCGCCGGACTGCAGCTCGCCAAGATGAGCGAATACGGTGCCGGACTGTTTGCGGGTGTCGGAAACCACGAAATCACCGCCGCCGGCCACACTCAGGTGGCCGACGTCACCGACCTGGCCACCGGATTCGGCATAGAAAGGCGTGCGATCGAGCACCACCATGCCTTTGTCGCCGGCAGCCAGTCGGTCGGCCGGCTCACCGTCGCGAAACAGCGCGACGACGGTGGCCGAGTCGTCCAGGCGGTCGTAACCGGTGAAGTCGGTTTCGCCATCGATGTCGATCTCGGCCGTCTGCACCGCACCGAAATGGCTCGCTGCCCGAGCCCGGCTACGCTGCGCCTCCATCTCCCGATCGAAACCCGCGCGGTCGATCTCCAGGCCCTTCTCGCGCGCAATGTCAGCGGTCAGGTCGGTGGGAAAACCGTAGGTGTCGTAGAGCTTGAAAACGACCTGGCCGGGAATGACCTTGTCGTGCATCCCCTGGATCGCCTCGTCGAGTATCTTCATGCCCTGCTCGATGGTCTCGGCGAAACGTTCCTCCTCGAGCCGGAGCACACGTGCGACCACCGCCCTCGACCGGCTCAGCTCCGGATAGGCTGCACCCATCTGGTCATCCAGGGCGTCAACCAGCTTGTAGAAGAAGGGTTCATGCTGACCTAACTGGTAACCATGCCGTATCGCACGTCGGATGATTCGGCGCAGGACGTAACCACGGCCCTCGTTACCTGGCGTCACGCCGTCGACGATCAGAAACGCACAGGAGCGGATGTGGTCGGCGATCACGCGCAGCGACTTGGCGCTCAGATCGGTGGTACCGGCGGCCTGCGCGGCCGCCTTGATCAGGGCCTGGAACAGGTCGATTTCATAGTTGGAGTGCACGCCCTGCATCACCGCGGCGAGTCGCTCCAATCCCATGCCGGTGTCGACCGAGGGTTTCGGCAGCGGGGTCATTTCGCCGCCGGCGTCCCGGTTGTACTGCATGAATACCAGGTTCCAGATCTCTATATAGCGATCGCCGTCTTCCTCGTCGGTACCCGGTGGACCACCCCAGACATCCGGGCCATGATCGAAGAAGATCTCCGAGCAGGGCCCGCACGGCCCAGTGTCGCCCATTGACCAGAAATTGTCGCTCTCGAAGGGCTTTCCGCCCGGCTTGTCGCCGATCCGCGTGAAGCGTCCGGGATCTACGCCGACCTCGTCCAGCCAGACCGCCGCCGCCTCGTCATCGTCCCGGTAGACGGTTACCCAGAGCCTGTCGGCCGGCAACTGCAACACCTTGGTGAGAAACTCCCAGGCATACAGTATCGCGTCACGTTTGAAATAGTCCCCGAAGCTGAAGTTGCCCAGCATTTCGAAAAAGGTGTGGTGGCGCGCCGTATAGCCCACGTTCTCCAGGTCGTTGTGTTTGCCCCCGGCACGCACGCAGCGCTGCGAACTGGTCGCCCGGACGTAGCTGCGGGTCTCCTTGCCGAGGAACACGTCCTTGAACTGGACCATGCCGGCATTGGTAAACAGCAATGTCGGGTCGTTGGCCGGCACGAGCGGACTCGACTCGACAATGGCATGGTCTTTACCCGCAAAGTAATCGAGGAAGGCGGAGCGAATTTCTGCGCTGGTTTTCATACGCGACTGGAGATCAGACTGCAAAACTGGAATGTTATGCAGCTTGAGCAGAAAAGTCACCAACGCACAGTCGCCAAAACAACGCCATTTCAGGCGATTAAGGCCCGCTGCGCGGGCTGCCCGACGGTTGCCCGCCAGACCCTAGAACTCCCTGATCCGCTCCAGATGGCGTCTGATCAGGCTGATCGGAAAACCGCGCTGTTCCAGAAAGCGGCCGCGTCTGGCGAGATCGCGCAGATCGAAGCCCGGCTGTTCGCCGAACTTGCGCGCAGCCGCCTCGACCAGCAGGCCTTCCCAATCCGGGTGCGCCCGTTGCAGCGCCGCTGCGATCACTGGGTCGGCAACACCGCGCTGCTCCAGTTCGGCGCGAATCCGCAGCGGCCCGAAGCCCCGGCGCATGCGCTGCTCCAGGTACTGTTCGGCGAATCGTTCATCGCTGAGCAGCTGTTGCCGCTCGAGGTCGTCCAGTACCCCGTCGATCAGGCCCGGGTCGTGGCTGCGGCCGCGCAGCTTTCGACGCAGTTCATGCCGACTGTGTTCGCGCACCGCCAGAAACCTGACCGCGGCCAGCTCGATGGCCGCCGCATCGTCCGCTTCCAGATCGCGCCCGGCCGGTGACATCAATTGTCGCTGTCTGCCGCCGCGGCAGTGGCCTTGTCTGCGGTATTGGCCGGCTCTTCCGGGATCAGTGCGGCGCGGATCTGTTTCTCGACATGACGCGCGATCTCCGGGTTCTCCTTCAGGAAATTGCGTACGTTCTCCCTGCCCTGGCCGATGCGGTCGCCGTTGTAGCTGTACCAGGCACCGGATTTCTCGATCAGACCCTGCGCCACACCCAGCTCGATGATCTCGCCCTCGCGTGACACCCCCTCGCCGTACAGGATCTCGAACGTGGCCTGACGAAACGGCGGTGCGACCTTGTTCTTGACCACCTTGACGCGGGTCTCGTTGCCGACCACCTCGTCGCCCTTCTTGATCGCACCGATCCGGCGGATATCGAGGCGCACCGAGGAGTAGAACTTGAGCGCATTGCCGCCGGTGGTGGTCTCGGGACTGCCGAACATCACACCGATCTTCATGCGGATCTGGTTGATGAAGATCACCACGGTGTTGGATCGCTTGATATTCGCGGTGAGCTTACGCAGCGCCTGCGACATCAAACGGGCCTGCAGACCGACATGGGAATCACCCATCTCGCCCTCGATCTCGGCCTTTGGCGTGAGTGCCGCGACCGAATCGACCACCACCACATCTACCGCGCCGGAGCGCACCAGCATATCGGTGATCTCCAGCGCCTGCTCACCGGTGTCCGGCTGCGATACCAGCAACTCGTCCATGTCCACACCGAGCTTCTCGGCATACGAGGGATCGAGCGCGTGTTCCGCATCGACGAACGCACAGGTGCCGCCTTCCTTTTGTGCTTCGGCGACGATGTGCAGTGTCATGGTCGTCTTGCCGGAAGACTCCGGCCCGTAGATCTCGACGACGCGGCCCTTTGGCACGCCACCGACACCTAGGGCCAGGTCGAGGCTCAGCGAGCCGGTCGACACCACCTCGATATTGCGCACCGCATTGGCATCCCCCATGCGCATCACCGAGCCCTTGCCGAACTGTTTTTCGATCTGGCTCAGTGCGGCTGCCAGCGCCTTCTTGCGATTCTCGTCCATGGATGCTCCCCCCGAAGCGGCTAGTGGTAGGTCTTGCGCTGAGTCTAGTTTGTTCTCTTTATGTTTTCCAGTCGAATTTGCCCGGCGGCGTCAATCCAGCATCCAGCGCCCGATCGGCTGGTACATGGGCGCCGAGCCGGGCCTGGACTCCACCAGCGCCAGCTCACGCACCGGCCAGGTGAGGGGTTCCAACGGGCCGAAACCCACCGCACGACGAACCTTGCGTGCCAGCGTCACGTGCGAGCGAAACGCCCGCTCCTCGGTCTGAAACCCCTGCCCGCGCAGCCCTTCGCCCAGCCGCCCATGCAATGCGATCAGATCTCCCGGCGGCGAGGTCGGTCCGGCCCACAGCACCTGCGGCCTCGGCCAGTGACCAATCCGGTCGAGCACCAGCGTAAAGCTGCGGCCGCGCAGATCGGCACCCAAGGAGCGCAGATCGTCGATCCGACCCGGATCGACCGGGCCGAGGAAGTGCAGCGTCATGTGCAGATCGGCACGGTGCTGCCAGCGCGCATCGTGCGGCAGGTTGTGCGTCTGCCAGTGGAACAGGGCCTGACGGGTCGCGTCGTCCGGCCACAGCGCAAAAAACAGTCGACGTGCCCCACTCATCGCGCCCGGTCCAGCAAGCCTTTCAGGGCGGTGTCGACGGTCGCAGCCCTTACCTGCGCGCGGTCCCCCGCATAAAGTTCACGGCTGGCCCATGTCTCGGCGCCGCGGGCCCAGGCGATCCAGACCGTGCCAACCGGCTTGTCCTGGGTGCCTCCGCCCGGCCCGGCGATACCGCTTACCGCGACGCCGAGTTGCGCGCGACTGCGTAGCAGCGCGCCGGTAGCCATCTCGATGACAGTCTCACGGCTGACCGCACCGCAGCGGGCCAGTGTGGCGGGCGACACGCCGAGCATCTCCTGCTTCGCGAGGTTGCTGTAGGTGACGAAACCCCGATCGAACCAGGCGCTGGAGCCGGCCACGTCGGTCAGCGCCGCGGCGATGCCGCCGCCGGTGCAGGACTCCGCACAGGCCAGCCACCAGCCGCGTCGTTGCAGATGGGTGGCGAGTTCCAACACCGTCGCCATCCGGTCCATTCGGTCGCGCCTCCCGTTGTGCGTCCGTTAAACTGCCCGCCTGAGCGATTCGATGAACAAAGCATAACCGAACAGGTAGCCCGGATGAGTGAACTGCAGATACTGGTCGAACGGAAACCGTCACCGATGAAGCTCGAGGTGCTGGGCGTCTACGACTGGCCGATCTGGCGCAAGGAGGCCTCGAGCTTCCCCTGGACCTACCAGCAGCAGGAGACCTGCTACATCCTGCGGGGCAGGTTCACGGTCACACCGGACGGCGGCGAACCACAAACGTTCCAGCGTGGCGACCTGATAACCTTTCCGCAGGGCCTGAGTTGTACCTGGGACATCGAGCAGGACGTCGAAAAACACTACGACTTCCAGTGAACTCTCCGGCCCATGCCGTAGCGCGCGCTGTGCGCGACCAAGCCGTTGGGGAAGGCCAGTGTGGCACTGCCGAGCGGGGCGAACTCGGGGTCGGGGTCGACGTCGAATTGAGCCAGTGTCGCTAAGGGGCATTCCGGCGCGCGTCAAAGGCGCGCCGACACTCCGGCAAGTCATAGTAAAGCGGCGCCCGATTGCCGGACTGCGCGCCGTAGTCTGCGTAAAAGCGTTCGCACGCGGACCGATCCGGCTTCTGCTTTTTCGCTACACAGTCATCGATGTATCTCGCACGCTCAGGGGCCAGCTTGATCTCGCGCGCCAGTTCACACTGGGCGTCGAGTTGGGCCTGGTTCGTCTCACCGGCACTGCCGTCGCCGGCCCTGCTGGGCGAAGCTGCCGGCGTAGTATTCCTTTGCGACGCGCCGCTCTTACTTCGCTGTGCGGCGGCGTCACCGGTCGAGACCTTGTTCCTTTCCGCGGTTGCGGCCTGTTCGACCCGCTGAGTGGAAGCATGGCCCGTCATTGAACCCAGCCACAACAACAAGCACACCGAGCAAACCGAAGACCTCTTCATTTACACCCCGCCGCGTCGAATTCGGACCGAACCTTGTTCACCTCTCGAGCACCCCGCCCGAGCCTTTCAAAAGCATACATCACGCTCCCTGAGTACGTAATGGCCAACGCGCTGGCCGTTGTCGGGATTTCGCCGCATCACGATACGCCGGGACACGCAGGCCTGCGCCACGAACGCGGCCCGGGTCCGCCCCCCCCGCTGGACGTCTGGTATCCTTCTGCGGCACCGGCCGAGGCGCTGCCGCGCAACACGGCCACACAGGGTGGCAAAGGCCGAAATCGAACAAGTGGCGGCGACCCAGGCAGGGTTTTGCCTCCCCGAGGACCTGGGACATCGAAGCGTGACGCAAAGAAATTATTCATCCAGCGCATTGGTCCATCGCGCACTCATCCTCAGACTCCTGATCGCGAGTCTGTTGATCGCGGCATTGATGGCAGGGATCAGTTATTTCAGAACCTTCGATCGCATCGGTGAGGATGTGCTGCAGCATGCACGGAACGAGATCGAATGGATCCGGTTTCGTGCCCGGGAACTGCTTGCGAATTCCGGGCTTCCGCTCAAAGTGGCGGTCGAGCAGGCCATGCGAGAGGAACCGGAAAGAGAGATGGATCGGCGACACGGGCGTTTTACGTTCGCTCAGTTCTACTTCGATGACGGCGAATCGATTGCCCGGTGGCCAGAAGTCGATGGCGATATTGCACCGGAGATCAGACAACGGGTGTCTGAGATGCCGCGGCTCGCCGTCGATCGGGCGGAGGTGGAATCGCTCGAAATCGATGGACGGAGCTTCGTCGAATTGCGCTTGCCGGTGTCGGCGAAACAGCAACGACAGGTCATCGCGCATGCGCTCTTCGCCGTCTCTGATGCGGCGCGGGCGGAAGCACGCCGCAATGCATTGGTCACCGCCGCTTACGTCGTAGGGATCGTCTTGCTGACGGCACTGGTTCTGTACCCGATCATTGCGCGACTGCTGCAACGGATTACGCGTTATTCCGAAGGCCTGCTCTCTTCGAATCTGGAGACGCTGCAGGTGCTGGGCAGCGCGATAGCAAAGAAGGACAGCGATACCGACGCGCACAATTATCGGGTAACTCTGTATTCGGTACGCCTGGCGGAGGCAGCCCGCCTGGATGACGCGCAGATACGGTCGCTGATCAAAGGTGCGTTCCTGCACGACGTCGGCAAGATCGGAATCCGTGACGATGTGCTGCTGAAACCCGGCCGCCTCGACGAAGACGAATTCAACACGATGAAGACCCATGTCGATCATGGCCTGGATATCGTGGCCCGCAGTCGGTGGCTGGACGACGCAGCCGATGTCGTCGGCCATCACCATGAGAAGTTCGACGGCAGCGGCTACCCGGCGGGAAGATCCGGAGAGGCGATACCCATCGGCGCCCGGATATTCGCGATCGCGGATGTCTTCGATGCCCTCGCCTCGCAACGACCCTACAAGGAACCCTTCAGCTTCGAAGAGACCATGCAGATTCTGCACGAGGGCCGCGGATCGCACTTCGATCCGCGCCTGCTCGACCGCTTCAGCGACATCGCCGAGGGACTGTATCGGCGTCTCGCCGGACGCGACGACTCCGGCCTGAGACAGGAGGTGGACGCGACCATCGAGCGTTACTTCAGTGTCGATCTGGATGTGTCGCCGACGCCATCGAACACGGG
>CAWEET010000013.1:0-194800 GCA_963808165.1 uncultured Gammaproteobacteria bacterium
TCGGGCTCAGACAAGCAGGCTGATCACGGCGCCGGTCATCGAGGTGGCGAGCGTGCCGGCAGCGATGGAGCGCATGCCTAGTGCAATGATCTCCTGTCGTCGTTCCGGAACAATTGTCGACAATCCTCCGATCATGATACCGAGGCTGCCGAAATTGGCGAAGCCGCAGAGCGTATAGGTCATGATCAGGCGGGAGCGTTCCGAGAGAACCTCAGCGGGCAGCTGCGCCATCGTCAGATAGGCCAGCAGTTCATTGAGGACTGTCTTGATGCCCATCAGTCCCCCCGCTGCAACGGCCTCGTTCCACGGGATACCGGACAGCCACACCAATGGCGCCATGCACCAGCCAAGCAAACGCTGCAGCGTCAGCGGTGTCTGATCGACATCCGGCAGAAGCCCGAGGAAGGCATTGACGATATGCACCAGGGCAATGAAGACCACCAGCATCGCGATGATATTCAACAGCAGCTTCAGCCCGTCCAACGTGCCCTGGGTAATCGCATCCATGCTGCTGCTCGACAATTTGCCCAGCGCCGGGGGTGGTTCCTGGATGCTTGTCTCCTGGGCCGGAATCATCAATCGGGCCATTACCAGTGCCGCCGGGGCACTAATCAGAGACGCTGTGAGAATATGCCCCATCGCATCGGGCACCACCGTGGCCAGGACCTGCGCATAGAGCACCATCACCGTGCCCGCGATAGTGGCCATGCCGCAAGTCATCACCGCGAACAGATCGCTGCGGCTCATCTGATTCAGGTAGGGACGGATAAGCAGCGGGGCTTCGACCATACCCACGAACACATTGGCCGCGGTGCCCAGACCCAGCGAACCCCCGATGCCCATAAAGCGTCGGAGTAGCCACGAAAAGCCCTGCACCATCAACGGCAGGATGCGCCAGTGATACAGCAGTGCCGACAAGGCGCTGATCAGGACGACCAGGGGCAGGGCGCGAAACGCCAGTACGAATTCGGCGCCCGGCGATGTCGTGGCAAACGGCAAAGGGGCCCCGCCGAGATAGCCGAAAACGAAGGCGGTGCCTGATTCCAGTGCCGCATCGAGCTGCAACACCAGACCATTGAGTCCGGCGAACAGGGTCTTGGATTGTGGCAATTTGAGCAGCAGCAGGGCCAGTGCCAGCTGCAGCGCGATTCCGCCGATCAGCATGTGCCAGTCGGGCCGCCTGCGGTCCTCTGCGATCAGCCAGGCCAGCCCGGGCAGCACCAAGAGACCAAGCAGACCCTGCCACATCATCACGACACCCGGCTAAGCGATCTGCACAGCTTACAACACCATCAACAGCGTTTTGCGACTTTGACCGAAGTCACGCACGCATGTGCGACGCGAACAGTCGACTGCCGGCCTGGCACCGGCTGACCGGCCGGCCGATCGAATCCTACGAAGACTCCGGCCACTTTATCCAGCGCGGCCGGTCGGCGGCTTTTTCGATGATCTGGTCAAGGTGCTCCTGTCGCACCAGTGCCCTGACGATGTACTGATCACGCTCGTGTCCGAGGTCCTCGATACTGATCAGTCGCGCCAGGCAATGACCGCACATGAGTTCCTCGAGGTTCCGATGACTCACAGTGAACATCAGGGTTTTCATCGTTCTCGCTCCGCTTGCCCGTCGAGCGCATTCCGGCCAATCCCGGAACCGCCCGGCAGCCTTGTTGGCCGATGATCAAAGCGATCACCCGACTGTCAGATGTCTCACGACTTGAAGAATAGACCGGGACCGCCCGAAACGCTGGCGGGATGCCGCGCCTCGTGCCTTCGCATCCGCCGTCGGGACCGGTGTTCGCATTCGCTGCGTAAGTACCCTTTGATAAAGAACCGAAAGCCTGGACCGGGACAGATAGTCGCCTTGCCTCCTGGCCGAGGGTGAGATACTTTTAAGCGTAGTTGTACCACGGACTGGTCAACTGAGTATCGAGATGCAGGACGCATCTCCTGCGCATATCGCGCGGCACCCCGCAGATGGCGTGGGTGCTTTAGAGACCGGCACGACAGGCGTCGAGTAGAATACGTGTCTGGCCGGACATACCCAGGGAAGGGTACCAACATGCCTCACAGCACCGATGGCAGACCCCGGGATACCGGGCTCTCATGTCTTGTTTCGCTGGCCCGGTACCATGGGCTTGCGGCCGACGTCGACTCACTCCGCCATGGCCTCGGCATTACCGGGGGCGCAGCCACCGCCGATGAGATTCTGCGTGCAGGACGCCCCTTGGGTCTGAAGCTGCGTTGTCTGGAGTCCACCTGGCAGCGCCTGGAACGGACCCCGCTGCCCGCGATCGCCCAACACCGCGATGGACATTTCTTGATCCTCGCCGGGATCCGCGGAGACAAGGTGCTGGTCCAGGATCCGCTCGAACCCAGGCCGCTGACGCTTCCCCGCGATATCTTCCAGGAAGCCTGGTCCGGAAGCCTGATTCTCGTGACCCGGCGCACCTCATTCGACAATCTCGGCGGCAGCTTCGGTTTCGGCTGGTTCGTGCCGGCGATCCTCAAGCACAGCAAATTGTTCGGTGAGGTGCTGGCCGCCTCCTTCTTCCTGCAGCTGTTCGCGCTGATGACGCCCTTGTTCTTCCAGGTGATCGTTGACAAGGTGCTGGTGCACCGCGGCCTGACCACACTGGATGTCCTGGCGATAGGCCTGCTGCTGATCTCGTTCTTCGAGGTGCTGCTCGGCGGACTTCGCACCTATGTCTTTTCGCACACGAGCAACCGCATAGATGTGCTGCTCGGTGCCCGTCTGTTCAGCCACTTGCTGCGCTTGCCGCTGGCCTATTTCGAGGCACGGCGCGTCGGCGACTCGGTCGCACGGGTTCGTGAGCTGGAAAACATCCGCGGTTTCCTGACCGGCTCGGCGCTGACCCTGGTGATCGACCTGTTCTTTACGCTGGTATTCTTCATCGTGCTCTACCTGTACAGCCCCACACTCACCGCGGTCGTGGCCGGGGCGATTCCTTTCTACGTCGTGCTGTCCGCCTGGGTGACGCCGATCCTGCGCGGACGCCTGGAAGAAAAGTTCAGCCGCGGGGCCGAGAATCAGGCCTTCCTGGTCGAGTCGGTCAGTGGAATACAGACACTCAAATCGATGGCGGTCGAACCACAGATGCAGCGCCGATGGGAGGAACAGCTGGCGGGCTATGTGGATGCGAGCTTCAGGGCTGCCAATCTCGGCAACATCGCCAGCCAGACGGCGGGCATGATCAACAAGGTCACCGTCGTGCTGATCCTGTGGATAGGAGCGACGCTGGTGATCCAGGGCGAGTTGTCGGTCGGCCAGTTGATCGCCTTCAACATGATCGCCGGACGCATCAGCGGGCCGATCCTTCGCCTGGTGCAGCTATGGCAGGAATTCCAGCAGGCCGGCATTTCGGTTCGGCGCCTGGGCGATATCCTGAATACCCCGGCTGAGCCCGGGTATCGCCCCGGCCGAGCGACACTGCCGGCGCTCAATGGGGCGGTACGTTTCGATCACGTCAGCTTCCGATACGGCTTGGAGGGCCGGCAGGTTCTGCGCGACATCACGCTGGACGTCCGACCTGGCGAGGTCATCGGTATCGTCGGCCGCTCGGGTTCAGGCAAGAGCACGCTGACCAAGCTGATTCAGCGCCTGTATGTTCCCGAGACCGGGAGCGTGCGCATCGACAACGTCGACCTGGCGCTGGTCGAGCCGGCCTGGCTGCGCCGCCAGATCGGGGTGGTGTTGCAGGAGAATTTCCTTTTCAACCGCAGCGTGCGCGAAAACATCGCACTGGCCAATCCGGGGCTGTCGATGGATTCCGTGATCGCAGCCGCCACGCTCGCCGGTGCACATGATTTCATTCTGGAACTGCCCGAGGGCTATGACACCCTGGTCGGTGAGCAGGGTGTCAACCTCTCGGGTGGCCAACGACAGCGCATTGCGATTGCCCGGGCACTGGCTAGCAATCCCGGGGTGCTGATCCTGGACGAGGCAACCAGCGCGCTCGACTATGAATCCGAGCGCAGGGTCCAGCAGAACATGCGCGCCATCTGCCGGGGGCGCACAGTGTTCATCATCGCGCATCGCCTGAGCGCGGTGCGCCTTGCCGACCGAATACTGGTGCTGGATCAGGGCCGCCTCGTCGAGCAGGGCAGCCATGAAGAGCTGACCCGACTACGCGGCATCTATGCGCGACTGCATGCACTGCAAGCCGGTCCGGCCATCAGCGGCCGACCCCGGGGGCCGGCCGCCGAGTCGAACGGGCCCGATTATCGAGACCCCGTGGGAGACAAGGCATGAGCCGGAATCCGGAAACAGCGTTTCTTCCGGCCGCGCTGGAGATTCAGGCGGCCCCGCCCGCGCCGGCAGGCCGGGCCATTCTGTGGAGTATCCTCGGCTTTTTCACCCTGGCCGTGGCATGGGCTGCGTTCAGCGAAGTTGATATCGTGACGGTTGCGCAGGGACGCATCATCCCCAGCGGCCACAGCAAGACGGTGCAGCCGCTGGAGATCGGTGCAGTCAGCGCGATCCATGTCGTCGAGGGTCAGAGTGTCCTGGCCGGCGACCCGATGATCGAACTGGACCCGAGCCGTGTGCAGGCAGATGTGCACAGGCTGGAGGAAGAGCTCGATGCGGCAGGCCGGGAGCTGCTGCGATTTCGAATCCTGTCGGCCTGGTTGAAGGGCGACGGCCCGCCGCCGGGCGAGATAGAGAACCAGGCTGGCATCGACCTGCTGTTGATCGGTCAATGGCGCGAGTTCGAGGATCGCCTGTCGATGCTGAGGCGCGAGCGCGACAAGCGGATGGCCGAACGGCGCAGTGCGCGTCAGCAGGTCGAGAAACTGGATGCGATACTGCCCATCGTCACGCGCCGCGCCGATAACCAGAAAGGACTGGCCAAACAGAAACTGCTGCCGGAGCAGCAGTATCTCGAGACCGAGCAGGAACGACTGCGAATATTGCACGATCTGCGTACGCAACGCGGCCGGGTAGAACAGTTCGACGCCGGGATCGCCGAACTCGACGCGCAAATCGTATTTGTGCGCAGCGAGTTTCGTCGCCAGACCTTGCAGAGTATCGAGACAGCCGAACGCCGATGCAGTATCGCGCGACACGAACTGACCAAGGCCCGGGCCCGCGCCAGGGCCCAGATCATCGTCGCCCCGGTAGATGGCGTGGTTCAGCAGCTGACCATCCACAGCATTGGGGCGATCGTCACGCCGGCGCAGGAACTGATGGTGGTCGTGCCACGGCAAGATTCCCTGGAGGTCGAGGCTATTCTCGAAAACAGAGACATCGGATTCGTCGATGTCGGGCAACCGGCCGAAATCAAGATCGATGCCTTCCCCTTCACAAAATACGGCACCATTGCCGGTGAAATCGTCGACCTGTCAAATGATGCGGTAGCGGACGAAATCAGGGGGCTGGTCTATAAGATGCGGGTACTGATGGAGCAATCAGATATGTCCGTCAATGGCAGGCGGGTGTCGCTGAGTCCGGGGATGACTGTGACGGTCGAGGCAAAGACGGGTACGCGAAGAATGATCGAATACTTTCTGAGCCCGCTTCTGCGCTATGCCGATGAGAGTGTCCGGGAGAGATGAGCGGATGGGGGATAGTCTGATTATTGAACAGCGGCCAGTAGAAGTGGTTAGCGGTATCGTTCGTTTTGCGTTCGCATCGCCAATGGGTTTCCTCGGCCGGCTGAGCGCGCTGAATAGGAGTTTGGATAGTTTGTTCAATACTGGAGGGCGCCAAGATGGCTTTTGTGAATGAGTATGCGTCGGACGAGGACGTTGAGAAGTATGGACTGAAGGAGATTTGGGATAAGTACCATCCGCTGAGAAGAGGAGATTACTTTTATGGAAGAAAGCCCGAGTTGGACGAGTAGATCGCGAAGGAAATATTTTCCTTATGGCTATTGGTCAGGCCATGGCGAGGCTGGAAATCAGTAACGATGTTCCTATTGTGGTGAATGGCAATGAGATTAGTGCATGGTCTTGGAGTTGCTGGAGGAAGCAGTGGAAGAACTAAATGCTGTCCATTTCATCGAGTTTGGGGCTTGGCGAATGATAGAAGATTCCGAAGATTGTAGCGATCTCTGAGACAGAGATAATTAGAGATATTGAAGGAAGCTGTTGAAAGCATATGGTTATCGTGGGAGTTAGCAAACCAGAGTGCCGAATACAATTGTCGATTTCAAGTTTCTGTATTTTACAGGGAGTTTCGATTATGGCATGGAATGCCGCGCAAGCCAGAAAAGAATTGGCAAATGTTGAGCTCTATTGACGGAGCTACGTGAACTGATTGCTAAATCGATCTATCCACAGACGGAAGCCCGACTTTGTTATTTAGCGGTGAATCAAGGATGGCAGCATGGCTAGGAGATGTAGTTGCATCGTTGGATGTCAGACGGACTCCAGTGCTCGCGGGCGATCCACAAGACACAGAAGTTGGTGAAGTTTCTTGATCTCGAGCGCGAATCCAGAGCTTGACCGAACTGCTCAGGAGCTTCTTGAGTGGAGATCCATTCAACTCGAGGAATCGATGCGTTCAAATTCCTCAATGGCGACATAGCCCCGGACGGCCAGCGCATCCCCAACGGTATCTGGGACGAAGTCTCCCGCCGCTTCGCCAGTGAGGCGGTCGGCGAAGTGCGGGTACTCGCAGCGATGGACAGACCGGACGGCGTGTTTGCACTGTCTGAATTGCCGGCATTGCTTGATAACCCGAAGGTCACCGAAATAGAGGGTATCCCAAGGACCGAACTTGCGAGCCTGGCCAGAAAATCCGGATTGTCCGCCGTCGCGAACGCTGTCGCCCTGAATTCCCAGGTGCACATGACCCTCAGTGGGCTGGCAATGGGCGACGTGAGCGGCCACCTGGACTTTCATATGGACGACTTGGGGAGTGCACTGAAGGACCCGGTAAAAAGGGAAGCGGTCACTGCCCTGCTCGACGATGCCGACCCACAAACCCGTGCGGTCGTGCACTCGGCCGTCGCTGCATTGCTCGAGGGCGCAGAGGTCTCGCGTCTCAATGGCGTCTCCAAGACGCTCAACCGGATGGGTTATGTCGGTGGTCTTCTCAGCTTCCTGCTGGTTTCCGCCGAGGCGTCTGCGGCTTCGTCCGAAGCGGAGGCCGAGAGTATCCTCAAGGATTGGGCAGTTGAAGCTGTCGGCGGTGAGACCGGTGCAATCATCGGCACGGCAGTGGCGGGAATCGCTGTCGCGGCGGTTGGTGTCGCATCGGCGCCGGTATCTGCCGCGCTGATACTTGGTGCCTCCATGGTGGGCGGTTTCCTCGGTGCGGCGTGGGCGGGCGATTTCTACGGCACCTTGAGTGAAAAGGAGGAATCCCAACGCGGCAGGGTGCTCGGCAGGCTCAGCGAGCTTTACTTCGGCGAAGGTGTGACGGGAAACTCTGGAGGGCCGCCGCCCATCGACAGCAGTTTCGCGTGGATCGATCCGGGTCTGTCGGCAGACGACATTTACCAGGCGGCGAAGACCGATCTCGCCTGGCGATACGCACTCGTTAAACTCAACCCCTTCGTCGTGGCAGACCTCGATTATGCATCCATACACGGTTCCAACGGCGAGTTGGACCTTTACGACGGCACTACGGGTGAGGGTCTGACCGATCAGTACCTGCTCGCCAGGGCTGAGGCATTACATACCTACACCGGTCTTTTCGAAGCTGGCATCGATGTTCCCGGCGATACATTCCCGAATGGGTACGCACAGCATTTCTTCGATGCCGAACTGCAGGGTGATGCTTCTACCGACGGGACGGTGGTGGGCCTCGATGAAGGTTCCGACTTTGTGCAACAGCGCCTGTTCGGCGGCGGGAAGGGTGACCTGATACAGGGTGGTGAGCTCGCCGACATGCTTTTCGGTGGGAAGGGCGACGACCATCTGAATGGTCGGGAGGGGGCCGACTATCTGGAAGGGGGGAATGGGGACGACGCCTACCTGGTCGGTGCCGACGATGTGCTCTTCGACTCGGACGGAACCGGCAGGGTGATGTTCGATGGTGTGTTACTCACCGGCGGTCACCGTGTTGGGGACAGTGCTGTCTATGCCTCTGATGACGGAGCACTGCGCTACGAGAAGGTCGGCGGAGATCTGCAGGTTTCGCGCATCGACGACGGGGCTCGCGTAACTGTTCGGGGCCATCGCAACGGTAACCTCGGGATCACCCTGGAAGAGCCATTGCCGTCAGGGTCGGTCAGTCATCTGTATACCAGCGGCGGCGCGGAATCCGAGGTGATCCACGGTCAGATCGATGTCAGTGTCGTGGATCAGGACCTGCTCAACGCGTGGAACCTCCCGGATCACATCGTCGGGCTCGGCGGGCGTGACTGGATCTATGCCTGGGACGACGGCCCGCAGACGGTCGGAGACGGCGGCGTCATCAACAGCGCACCGGACACCGACATCGTCGAGGGCGGGCCAGGCAAGGACTTCATTCACGGTGGAGCGGGTGCAGACCGTCTGCATGCGACGGACACTGCGGATTCCGCGTCGGTGATGGCCGGGCAGGGTTCACAGGATGTCACGGTCTCCGGCAGCGAGCGAGGTGATTTCATCAGCGGCCAGAGCGGTGACGATGCCCTGTACGGCAGCGCCCGTCTGGACGGGCTGTTCGGTGGCGATGGAAACGATCTGATCTACGCTGGAGCGGGTGATGACATCATCGATGGCGACCGGTCGGCGGTGGTCAGCCCCTTGTCGCTGGACTCTTCGAGTTACGACTACGATTGGTACACGATTGGTCCGGACGGTGGCCGGCAGATCAACCTGTTCGGTTACCAGGCAGGGATCGGAGACGATCGTATCCACGCCGGGGATGGTGATGATCTGGTCTGGGGTGGTGCCGGCGACGATACCATCTACGGCGACGCCGGCAACGATCAGCTGAACGGCGATTTTTCGGGTACCGATGCGAATCGGTGAATCTCTTGTTCCCGGGCCGTTCCATGGCAAGGACTTCCTTTCCGGCGGCGCGGGCGACGACGCCATCAACGGCAATGGCGGCGACGATATCCTGCTCGGTGGAGACGGCAATGACGTCCTGGATGGCGATTTCCGGGTCCTTGTTGGTAACGATGACGCCTACCATGGGGATGACTATCTCGACGGGGGTGCGGGACGCGACATACTGTCCGGTAACGGAGGGGCGGATGTGCTGCTGGGCGGCCACGGAAACGACGTACTTTTCGGCGATCTCGACGGCCTGGACCAGGTTCTGCATGGGGCTGATGTCATGTATGGCGGCGACGGTGCTGATCAATTGGTTGGCCAGGGCGGCGATGACCGTCTGTACGGCGGAAACCATGACGACATCATCTACGGAGACGATGTCGACACCTTCTTACTGACCGGTGACGACTGGCTCTATGGCGGGCCCGGTTCGGATGATCTGTCAGGGGGACTCGGCGACGATTTGCTGCAGGGTGGTGATGACGCGGACCGGCTCTGGGGCGACGCCGGGGACGATCGCTTGTCGGGTGGCCGGGGATTGGACTACCTGGTCGGTGGTTCGGGAGCGGACACTTACCTATTGTCCTCCGGCGACAGCCCGCGGGCCTCTGGACAGATCGAGACCGTCGTCGATGCGGGGGGCCAAGGCAACGTCTTCGCATTCAGCTCGGACGTGCTTGCCGACTCGGTGCGGCTGTCGTTCGCTGGCGACAGTGACGACTTGGTGCTGTCGCACTCGGAAAACGATGCGCTCCACATCATCGGCGGCTTGACCGGCGCCATCAGCGAGTTTGTGTTCGGCGATTCGGATCCCATGTCTTACCGGGATTTTTTGGTCGAGCACGTCGAGGATGCGCGCTATCTGCAGGGTGGTGACAGCAACGATCTGACATTCGGCAGCAGCGCGGACGACGCCATGTGGGGAGGGGGTGGCGACGACAGACTCCTGGGCGGAGGTGGCAACGATCAACTCGATGGCGGCACCGGCATCAATCGTCTGGTCGGAGGTACAGGTGAAGACACCTATTTGATCGCCGGCAACGGCCAGACCACCGGCCATGTCTTTACCCAGAATACCATCGTCGACAGCTCGGATCGCAGCAGCGTGGTGCGTTTCGGCGCCGGCCTCGAGGTGACCGATCTGCGCTTCCAGGAGTTCGGTTCAACTGTGCTAATCAGTTCCTCGTTCAACGTGCTGATGATTAACGATGGCACCCACGGGCAGGTTGTCGACCGCTTCGAGTTCGATTCCGGCGCGGTGTATGACTTCAATGGGCTCAAGGCCCTGCTCAGTGCCGCACCCACCACGGTCGAGGGTTCGGAACTGAGCGATGAACTCCATGGGACGCCGGGCAGGGACATCATCAGCGCCCGGGCCGGTGACGATCTGTTGTTCGGCGGCGCGGGTGGCGATCGGCTCGACGGCGGGGAGGGCGCCGACCTGATGTCCGGGGGATCGGGTTACGACACCTATGTCGTGGACGATGCCGGAGACCAGGTGATCGAGTCGGCAAACGGGGGATTCGACCGGGTACTCGCCTCGGTTGACTACGACTTGCCGGATCACGTGGAGGCCTTGCAACTCAGCGGCAGCGATCCACTGTCGGCGGTAGGCAATGCTGAAGCAAACTACATCGATGGCAACAGTGCCGCGAATACCCTGTCAGGTGGTGCCGGCAATGACCAGATAATCGGTGATGGCGGGCTCGATGTGCTCGACGGTGGTGATGGGGACGATCTGCTGAAAGGTCTGTTCCGCATCTTTGGTGGGGCTGGCGATGACCATATCATGACCGGCGCAAGTTCCGGCGACGGCAGCGAGCCTGTCTATGAACTGTCTGGCGGACCGGGTAACGACCTTTTCGAAGTCTCGCAGCCTTATCAGATCTACAGGCTGGGTACCATCAGCGAACAGCCAGGCGAAGGTGAGGACACCCTGCTGTTGCGCGGCGATGGTTTCTACTTGTCGTCGGGACTGCCGGACAACGTGGAGAATCTGCGCTACGAATACTCCGGCGATCTCTGGTTCGGGGTCGATTCGCTGATGCTCCGCGGTAATAGTCTGGACAACCGTATCGAGATCGGCGTGGCAAATCCGGGTGCCGCCACTGAGCTGCATGGCCTCGAAGGTAACGATACGCTGATTGGCTCGGAAGAAGACGAATCCGGCAACGACACCCGTGGCCTGTTCGGCGGTGCCGGTGATGATGTGCTGCGAGGCTTGGGCGGCGCCGATAATCTGTTTGGTGGAACCGGTGATGACGTCCTCGATGGCGGGCCCGGCAGCGACCAGCTCGTGGGCGGTCTCGGGATCGACACCTATGTCTTCGCGCGCGGTGACAGTTCGGTATCCGAGGGTATGTCGATCATCCAGGACGAAGATGGTGGCAGCGTGATTCGGTTCGGTCCGGCGGTCGGCGTTCGTGATATCCGTATCGACTATGTCGGACAGGACATGCATCTGCAGTACTCGGGAAAAGATGCGCTGCTTGTAAAGGGCGGCGCACAGGACGGTCAGATCGCGCGCTATGAGTTCGCCTCCGGAGGGGTGTTTTCGCAGGAGCAGATGGATCGCCTGCGGACCGGCAACTCCGCGCCCTCGGTAACGGGATCGGCTTCCCCATTCGTCGTGCACGAAGGCAGGTCTCAGGCACTGCGTCTAACGGAGGATCTGTTCACCGATCCCGATGGCGACACGCTGGGTTACAGGGCCACGCTGAAAGGTGCCGGGTCGCTGCCCGGGTGGATTCGTTTCGATGCGCTCAGCCGGACCTTCGAGATCGATGCGGCCGATGGCGATGCCGGTGACTATACGCTTAGCGTTTCCGCATTCGACCCGCATGGGGAAAGCGTCACAACGGAGATCGGTCTCCAGGTATCGGACACCTTGCTTGTGCTGCCGGTCGCTTCGGATGCTGCGGTCAAGGGATCCGCCGGTCCGGACAACGTGCATGGCAGTGATGTCGGCGATCGTCTGTATGGCTATGCTGCCGAAGACTGGCTGTTGGCCGGCGACGGCGATGACCGGCTGTATGGCGGCGCGGGGAATGATCTGCTGCTCGGCGGTGCCGGCATCGACGTGCTGAACGGTCAGTCCGGTGACGATCAGATGATCGGTGGCCTGGGCAACGATCGCTATTATGTGGATTCCACTGCCGACACCCTGTTCGAGCAGGCCGCGGGCGGCCTGGATCGGGTGCTCAGCGACGTGGATTTTTCGCTCGGCGAGCATTTCGAGGATCTTGTCCTGCGCGGTGAACTGGATCTGTTCGGCATCGGCAATGATTCCGCCAACCGTCTGTTCGGCAACACCGGCAGCAACGAGCTGTACGGGATGGCGGGTGACGACAGGCTGCTCGGTCGAGACGGCGATGATCGGCTGTTTGGGGGTGCCGGTCACGATGTACTCAATGGCGAATCGGGTGATGACGAGATGGCCGGAGGTGACGGTGACGATCGCTATTACGTCGACTCTGCGAGTGACGTTCTGGTCGAGGCCGCGGGGGGCGGCGTGGACTGGGTTTTCAGTGATGTCGATCATGCACTGGCAGCTCACTTCGAGCACCTGACCCTGCGCGGTGCGCTAGCAGTTTTCGGCATCGGTAATGCGGGGGACAACAGGCTGTACGGGAATTCGGGGGACAACGAGCTGCGCGGCGATGCGGGCAGCGACCGCCTCTACGGGCGCGATGGAAGTGATCGACTGTTCGGTGGGTCAGGCGACGATGTCCTGATTGGCGAAACCGGCGACGATCAGCTGTCTGGCGGCCTGGGCGACGACAGGCTTCATGGAAGGGAAGGTGACGACATCCTTGCAGGTGGTGCGGGCGACGACGTTCTCGATGGTGGCTTCGGCAGCGATCTTTATCGATTCGGGATCGGCGATGGCAGCGACCGCATTCGCAACGCTGTCGATCCGGACAGTCCCGGCGAGATCGACAGTCTGGTCTTTGCCGACGGTATCGGTCCGGACGGCATCTGGTTCTCTCGCGTCGGTAAAGATCTGCAGGCCCAGCTGATCGGCAGCGATGACCGGATCCGCATGAGTGGCTGGTTCAGCGAACCGTCTACCAGACTCGACCGTATCGCCACCATGGAGGGAGAGATGATCACCGCCGACCGGGTTGAGCAGCTGGTGAATGCAGTGGCGGCATTCAACGTCGATAGCGCGGCGGCACTCGAGCTGTCGCCGACCCAGCAGGCCGAGTACTCGGCCTTGATCGCAGCGCACTGGCAGCCTGCGACAGCCTCGGCCGCCTGAACCCGCATGTTGCACCAGTCGATCATGGGCCGAACAGCGCAACCCAATCCGGGTGATGCACATCTTCTTGGGGACGAACCCCGGCGCAGTGCCGCCCGGGGTCTTCAGTCGGATGGACGGCCGGGAAAGATCTGCAGACGCCCGTCCGCGGAGTGTTCCGGCCGATTGCGCATATGATTTGCCGTCGCCATGAAGGCCTGTTCCAGTTGCGCCCGGAGGCCCTCATCGATGGGCATGTCCGTCAGCGCCTTGCGCATGCACTGCATCCATTGGTCGCGTTCCTCGTTGCCGATCGAAAACGGGAGATGGCGCCGACGTAGCATGGGGTGGCCGTACTTCTCCAGGTACAGCTCAGGCCCACCGAGCCAACCCGACAGAAACAGGAAAAGCTTCTCGCGTGACCCGCGCAGACTCTTGGCGTGCAGCCCGCGCACGGTTGTCGCAGCGGGGTCGGTGTCCATGTAGTCGTAGAACCGGTCAACGAGTTCACGCACACTTGATTCACCACCGATCAGTTCATAAGGCGTCTGTTCGTTCATGTCGACTGTTCCTGTCATCGGGTATTTGTCTGATCTGCCAGCGTGGGATGGCCCAGGCCCAGAAGGCAGCGGGGTGCTCGAGGTCACCCGGCGGCGGCGATTGCCCCAGGTGTAACCAGGCCGCGCGCAGACCAGGCATCGGGTCGTTCGGGTCCAGTGGATGCGCCTGGTCGCTCTTGCTGAGCTTGTGGCCATCCGGACCGTACACCAGGGGAACGTGCGCATAGCGGGGGGGGTCGTAGCCCAACAATTGCTGCAGCCTGATCTGGCGCGGCGTCGACCAGAGCAGATCGGCGCCACGCACCACGTCGGTGATGCCCTGTGCCTGGTCGTCGACGACGACCGCGAGTTGATAGGCGGTGAAACCATCGATGCGTCGGATCACAAAGTCTCCAATCTCTGCGGCCAGTTGCTGTGCCACGTCGCCGACGATGCGATCGTTGAATCGAATGGTTTGATCAGTGACCTTCGCGCGCCAGGCGGCGGGGACGCCGGGACCGGGTCCGTCGCTACGGCAGGTACCCGGATAGATCGGTCCTTCAAGTCCTTGGCGAGCCGTCGCGGCGATCAGCTTGCGGCTGCAGTTGCAGCGGTAAGCTGCCTCGCGCTGGATCAGTCGCCGCAGCGCTTCGTCGTAGAGGTCCTTGCGGCCGCTTTGGTGCACCGGGGGTTCGTCCCAAGTCATGCCGCAGGCCTGCAGCGTATCCAGGATCTGTGCTACGGCGCCCGGTTTGCTGCGTGTTTCATCGACGTCTTCGATGCGCACCAGCCATTGTCCCGATTGACTGCGTGAATCGGCAAAGCTTGCCACGGCGGCGACCAGTGAGCCGAAATGCAGAGGGCCGCTCGGAGAGGGTGCGAAACGCCCGCGATAGCTAGTGGGCCATGCGGCAAGTTCTGTCATTCGCAGAGCCCCGCGATCGGGTCAAGGCAAGGCGCACTCCGCCGGGAATCGCCATGTCGTTTCCAAGGAGTGCGACACAGCATGGGGGCATTGGCGTGGCTCCCTGCGGGTCGGCTGGAATCAACAGCACTTGCCGCATGGCTCATTCGCCCGCTTCACAGCACCCGACCCGGAGTCTCAGCCCTGCAGTCGCTCGAGTTCTTCCTGACGTGTCTTGCAGTCGATACACAGGTCGGCAGTGGGCCGGGCCTCGAGGCGTCGAATGCCGATTTCGACCCCGCACGATTCACAGTAGCCATAGTCGTGCTCGTCAATCTTCTTCAGCGTCTTGTTTATCTTGCTGAGAAGCTTGCCTTCACGCTCGCGGGTACGCAGCTCAAGGCCCATATCGGACTCTTGCGTGGCCCTGTCGTTGGGATCGGGACAGTGCACGGAATCCACTTTCATGTGCCCCACTGTGCGGTCCACCTCTTCCATCAACTCCCTGCGCCAGGCATTCAGGATGTTGCGGAAATGCGCCTCATGGTCGGGGTTCATGTAGGCCTCGCCCTGTTTGACCTGGTAAGGAGGGAAACCGTAATGGTTTGCCGATTGGTCAAGTTCGTCGCTCATGTTGATGGCCTCGGGGACGAAACGCACAAATTAACATTCGCATAGAGTAAGGGCAATTTCTCCGTGGATTTCGGTAAGCTCAGGGTTTTTCTTGACAGGGGTCAAACGTGGCGGGTTTCGATGCATTGATATTCGACGTGGATGGGACTTTGGCGGACACCGAACGTGACGGTCACAGGGTAGCGTTCAATCGCGCATTTGCCGAGGCGGGGCTTGACTGGGAATGGTCGGTCGAGCTTTACGGCCGGCTGTTGAGCGTAACCGGGGGAAAGGAGCGAATCCTGCATTACCTTGATGAATACAATACGGGGTTTCCGAGGCCGGACGACCTGGCCGGTTTCGTAGGGGAACTGCATCGCAGCAAGACCAGGCAATACATGACCCTGATGAGCGAAGGTGCGATCCCATTGCGGTCGGGCGTGGCGCGATTGCTGGGGGAGGCCCGCGACTCGGGTACGCGCCTGGCGATCGCGACCACGACCACGCCCGAGAATGTCAGTGCATTGATTGAGAACACCTTGCCGAAGGGCGCAATGAATTGGTTCGAGGTGATTGGTGCCGGCGATATCGTCGAGCACAAGAAGCCGGCGCCGGACATCTACGAGTGGGTCTTGCGTGAGTTGAAACTCGCTGCCGGCGCCGTGATTGCCTTCGAGGATTCCGCGCACGGCGTCAGTTCGGCAACCGGTGCGGGCATCGACCGTGTCGTGGTGACTGTGAATGCCTACACCGCGGGACAGGATTTTTCAGCCGCTTCGGTGGTCCTCGACACGCTCGGTGACGCTGCGGCCCCGGCGCAGGGAATCGCGGGGCCAGTGCCGCCGGACGGTCGGGTCGATCTGCGTTTTCTCGCTGGACTGCCCGGCAGGGCCTCGGGCTGATGCAGTTCGCGCAACGCATGCAGGAGATCGCACCGTTCCGGGTGATGCAAATCCTGGCGCGGGCGCGCGCGATGGAAGCGGCAGGACGCGACGTGGTCCATATGGAGATCGGCGAGCCGGATTTCGTCTCGCCGCAACCAGTGATCGACGCGGCGATCGCCGCGCAGCGTGCCGGTCATACCCATTACACGCCGGCGGCGGGCTTGCCCGCCCTGCGCGAGGCAATCGCCGGCTTCTATCAGCGGCGCTTCGGCGTCTCGGTCGACCCCGCGCGCGTACTGATAACGCCGGGCGCCTCGGGGGCGTTGCAACTGGTCCTGGGTGTTCTGGTGAATCCGGGGGACCGTGTACTGGTGACAGACCCCGGCTATCCGTGCAATCGGCATATGGTCAGTCTGTTCGGTGGGCAGCCGGTTGCCGTGCCAGTCACGGCTCAGACCGGCTATGCGGTGACATCCGAGGCCTTGGCCGGCGCGATGCAACAGGGCGTCAGGGCCTTGATGCTGGCCTCGCCGGCGAATCCGACAGGCAACCTGATTCATCTGGATGCGTTGCGTGCCCTGAACGAACGATTGCGCAGCGAGCCTGGTGCGATGCTGGTCTGCGACGAGATCTACCAGGGTTTGCAGTACGATGCGGCGCCTCGGACCGCCCTGGAACTGGATGCGGACAACCTGGTCGTGATCAACAGTTTCTCGAAGTTCTTCGGTATGACCGGCTGGCGGGTCGGCTGGGTGATCGCACCCGAGGCGATGATCGAACCGATGGAACGCCTGGCGCAGAACATATTTCTGGCCGCCCCAACCTCGGCGCAGCATGCGGCGCTTGCGGCTTTTGCCGAACCCACCCTGGCGATCCTCGAGCAGCGCCGCGAGGCCTTCGAGGGGCGGCGCGATTTTCTGTTTTCTGCTGTCAAGGAGTTGGGTTTTGAGGTCGGAGAGAAGCCCGCCGGCGCGTTTTACCTCTACGCCGATGCCGGTCGTTTTACCAACGACAGCATGACCTTCTCACACGAGTTGCTCGAGGCGGCCGGCGTCGCCGTTACCCCAGGAGTCGATTTTGGCGCCTACCTGGCCGAGCGGCATGTGCGGTTCGCCTACACGACCGGGCTCGATCGTATGACCGTCGGGATGGAGCGTCTGCGCTCGTTTTTGCGTGCCGGTGGCTGATGATGGTGTCCGCCGTCTCCGCGCGGGCAATGCAAACAGACCCTGATCCAAATGACAGTCGATTCAAGGAGTCGGCGGGCATTGAACAGCGTTCCGGGCGCGTTCGATGTGCAGGCGTCTGCTGCACGGGGACGGCAGTTGGTTCTCGACGGACGGATTCACGCGGTCCGCGGGTCGAATACATGGGGGCGCAATTGACAAAGACGGATCAGCGCCGTCGGCCCTGATCCCCGCTGAGGTCGTCGACCCACAGTCGCGTGGCCGCGGCAACGGCAGCCGGCATTGCGGCGAATTGCAGCACCGGTATCAGCATCAGCGTGGTCACCCCGGCGCCGAATGCCAGCGATTTGATGCGCTTGCTGCGCAGCCGTGCGCGCTGCTCTTTAGGCTTGAATCCATGGTTGCCCATCGGATAGTCAGCATATTCGATCGCCAGGAACCAGAACCCGAAGATGATCCAGCCGATGGTCACGAAAATGTTCAGGCCCGGGATAAGAAACAACACCAGCAGGGGCAGGGCACGAGTGGCGAAATACCCTATTTTCCCGAGCTCTCCCGCCAGCGCGGGACCGAACGCCTTGATCAAGGATTCGTCGGACTCCGCCGGACGCTCGCCGGTTAATTTTTCCTCGACACGTGCCGCTAGAATACCGTTGAAGGGTGCCCCGATCAGATTCGCCACGAGCGTGAATCCGTAGAACATGGCCAGCGCATAGGCGACCGCGAACAGCAGCCAGAGGAACCAGCGCAGAAACTCGAGCCAGCTCTGCGACGGCAACCAACGGTCCATGAATACGTCGAAGTAGACGCCGGCCAGGTAAGCGAGGCCGGCAAAAACCAGCACATTCAACAGCAATGGGATCAGGACATAGCGACGTAGGCCGGGGCGCATGATGAGTTTAAGGCCCTGGAACGGCAGCAAGAAACCCTGGATGGCAGAAAGCATACGCGAGATCGAAGGTTACTGTGGGAGCGCGGATTATACGCTGAGACGTGCTTCACCGCTCGGGGTGCCGGATCTTGTGTGATGTGTCAGGTTTGTTTACAAACCGCCGCTAGGGGCATTGAGACGGGAAGCTTTTTCACCGGACATTCAGTACACTTGCGGCCCCGTCGAGCGCGTTGTCGCACGATTCCGACGGACTGCGACCATACACAGAGAGGATTGTTATGGTAAATCTCCTTAAATCAGTGCGTTTCGCCTGGCTGCTGGGTGTTCTGTCGGGGATTTTGGCACTGGGCGGATGTACGTCGCCGACGAATTCGCGCCCAGAATTACCGGCCGCGAGCGGTGATGCCCAATACTCGACGCGATACCGGATTGCGCCCGGCGACAATGTGCAGATTTTCGTCTGGCGCAACCCCGAGGTGAGCACCACGGTCCCGGTGCGCCCGGACGGGCTGCTGTCTGCCCCGCTGCTCGAAGAGGTGCCCGCCGCCGGGAAGACGCCGGCCGAGCTGGCGCGCGACCTCGAAGCAGAACTGTCCACCTATCTTCGCGACCCGCTGGTCACCGTGATTGTGAATCAGTTCGGTGGCACCTACCGGGAACAGATCCGGGTCGTCGGCGAGGCCGCGCAGCCGCGCGCCCTGATCTACAACGACTCGATGACGCTTCTGGACGTGATGATACAGACAGGTGGTCTGACGCAGTACGCGAACGGCAACCAGGCGACCTTGGTTCGCATCGAGGAAGGGGAACAACAGGAGTATCGGGTACGCATCGACGATCTGATCCGAAACGGCGACATCTCCGCGAACGTCGACATGCGTCCCGGTGACGTGATCATCGTGCCAGAAGCCTGGTTCTAGCGGAGGTCTGGTAGGGATGCATGATATCGTTGTCCTAGTAATGCGCTACGCCAGGGGCACCTGGCGTTTTCGCTGGTGGATGTTGGGTATCGCCTGGGCCATCAGCGTGGTCGGCTGGTCGATCGTCGCGAAGATGCCTGACGAGTACCAGTCTTCTGCGCGCGTCTACGTCGATTCCAGTTCCGTGTTGCGCCCGCTGCTCAAGGGCATCGCGATCGACATGGGCGACAGCGAACAGAGGATCTTCCTGATGACACGGTCGCTGCTTAGCCGGCCCAATCTGGAAAAGGTCATGCGCATGACGGATCTCGATCTGCAGGCCACGACGGATGCGGAGAAAGACCAGATAGTCGCCGATCTGCGCAAGGGGATCCGATTCTCCGGCACTTCACGCGAGAATCTCTACACCATTTCCTATACGGCCGAATCGGCTGAAGTCGCGAAGCTGGTGGTCAAGTCGTTGCTGACGATTTTCATGGAAAGCAATCTCGGCGAAGCGCGCAAAGACCAGGATTCCGCGGCTCAGTTCCTCGAGCAGCAAAAGGGCGAGTACGAGCGCCGCATGCGTGAACTCGAGAATGAACTGACCCGTTTCGAGCAACGCAATCTCGATTTTCACCCGGACGGCTCGGCCGGTTACTACAACCGGATTCGCGAGGGCAAACAGCAGATCGAGGCGGCAAAGCTTGAGCTGACCGTCCTCGAGGAGCGGCTGCAAACGCTTAACAGGCAGGTCGAGGGTGAATTGCCGAGTTTCGGCCTGGGGCCGGTGCCGGAGCAGGAGATCGTAGCGGGAACCGGCGATATCGATATGCGCATCCAGGCGATGCAACTGCGGCTCGACGAACTGCGGGTGAAGTACACCGATCGTCACCCGGACATCGTGCAGACCAGGCAGTCATTGGCGGAACTGGCGGCCCAACGGGCCCGGATAGTTGAAGAGGCCAGACAAAATGCGACGGCGGGCGGCAGCTCCGCCAACAGCCTCGACCAGAACCCGGTTTATCAGCAGATGCGGCTCTCGATGGCGACCCTCGAGGCCGATGTCGCGGCCAAGCGGCGACTCCTGTCGGAGTATGAGTCCCAGGTCGCCGGGCTCGAGGGCTCGGTCGACAAGGTGCTGGCGCTGGAGGCGGAGCGCCGTGATCTGCAGGGCGAGTACGAGATCGTGAAGAAGAACCATGAGATCCTCGAGATCCGGCTGGAATCAGCAAAGCTCGGCCGGAAAGCAGACAATACTTCCGACAACGTTCGTTTCCGCGTGGTCGATCCGCCCCGGGCACCATCTTCACCCTCGGGTCCGAAGCGTGTGCTCCTGAGTTCGCTGGTGCTGTTCGGCGGCGCATTGGTCGGCTTTGGTGTGGCGTTTTTGATGTCACAGTTTCGGCCGACATTCGACGAGCGCCAGATACTGAGCGATGCGCTGCGCCTGCCGGTGCTGGGCAGTGTGAACATGGTCTGGACGAGCGACCAGGTCCGTGCAAGAAAGGTTAGGAACATCAGCTTCGTGCTCACATTGAGCGCACTGCTGTTGGCCTTCGGAATCGTCATTGCGCTCCATCAGTTTAACCTTGAGTTGATTCCGCGATTGGCCTAAGCGCTGGATCTGGTCCGACCATGAGTATTATCGAAAAAGCTGTTGACAAGATGATGGGCAAGCTGGAGCACGCGGCTCCGGTCGACGCACCGGATGCGCGAGAAAATGCAATGCCCGCCGCTTCCGACGAGCCCTCTGCTCACCGAGGGGCGGTCGCTGAGGAACAAACGGATGACGCCGCGGTGGCGCATGGCGCAGCGCCATATCGACCCACAGAGATCCCGGCCGAGATGCCGGCAAGCGGTGCAAACGGTTCGGCGACGCCGGCCGGGGCCGAAGTGCCGGAATTCCGGGTCAAGAACGAACTGAGTATCCGGTCGCTTGGCCTTGAGGGCATTTTGTTGCCGGACTCCGAGCGCAGCCGAAGCGCTGAGGAATACCGCATGATCAAGCGGCCGTTGCTTACGCGCGCGTTCGGCCACAATGCGGTGGGCGAGGCACACCGTAATCTGATCATGCTGACCAGTTCAGTCGAGGGTGAGGGAAAGACCTTCACTTCGCTGAATCTGGCCATCTCGATTGCGATGGAAATGGACCGCACAGTGCTCTTGGTCGACGCGGATCTAGCCAAGCCGGGTCTGTCACGGGTGCTCAAGATCAATAACCTGCCAGGCTTGACCGACCGCCTGATAGACGACAGCCTGGATCTCCGTGACCTGTTGATCAAAACCGATATTCCCAAGTTCTCCGTGCTGCCGGCGGGCAGGCGCCATCGCCGTTCCACCGAATTGCTGGCCAGCAACACCATGCGCCAATTGCTGGACGAACTGGCGTTGCGCTACTCGGATCGTGTCGTACTGTTCGATTCGCCGCCGCTGCTGGCCACCAGCGAGGCGAGCGTGTTGGCCGAACAGATGGGGCAGATCTGCCTGGTTGTCGAGTCTGCCGTCACGCCGCAGTTCCTCGTCCAGGATGCCGTTGCGCAACTGACATCGGTAGACAACTTGTCGCTGATCCTCAACAAGTGCAAGCCCGATCTCTTTATCGGCAAGTACGGGTATGGATATGGCTACGGTTATGGCTATGGGTACGGGTACGGCTACGGAAACGATGAGCGGTAGTCCGAAACCGGTCCGCATCCGCTTCTCGCTTGGCAGTGCAGCATCAGTGTGGCGGGTCAGGGCGGGGCTCGGCCTGTTGCTGCTCAGCATCTCTGTGTCGGAACTTGCCCTGGGCGGAGACTGGCTGCGCTCCGATGCGATCACAGCGGCAGCAACTGCGGTCGACAGGACCGGGAACCAGGCCCAGTCGGGGCTGGTGCTTCAACTGACACCGCAGTTCGGCCTGACGGGTCGCAGTGGACGATCGAAGGCCGATGTCAATTATCGACTCACGATGTCGCTCGGACTGGGCAGCACCGACCCTCGGCCACTGGCGCACAACCTGGTCGCCCTGGGGGAGGTCGAGGTCGTCGAGGACTTCTTCTTTCTCGGGGCCAACGCGGGCGCAAGGCTGGGCGGCAGGAGTTCTTTCGCCGGCCCGGTCGACGAAATCAACTTCAATGCAGATGGTGGCCGCCAGAGTTTCTCCGTCGGCCTGACCCCGCGCTTCCTCGCCCATCTAAATCGCTATGTCGACCTGGTCAGCAACAACGCCATCAATTACGTGACCTTTAGCGAAGACAGTGCCGGCGGGAATGGCGACTCTCGTTTCGCGCGATTGAATTTCGGTGCCCGTAGCGGACGGTACTTCGGTCCATGGAGTTGGCTGGCCGATATGTCGCAGAGCAAAACCAAATACGACACGCGCGACGACAAGAGGACACTTGCCAGGCTGGCGGTCAGGTATCCGATCAATCCCCATTTCTTGCTGCGCGGAGGGATAGGCTATGAAGACAATGATGTTCAGACCACCCGCAGTGTCACCAGCGGATCTACTTGGGATGCCGGAATGCTCTGGAAGGCGAACCCGCGGACCAACGTGGACGCCACCTTCGGGTCACGGTACTACGGCGACACATGGTCGGTCTTTGTCCGGCATCGCACTCGCAGAAGCCAATTGGCACTCGGCACGTCGCGCGACGTCGACAACCGGCGCACTGAGGAACTGGTCGATTCGAATTTGTTCCTCGTCGACGACGATGGATTCATCGTAACCGATCCAAATACCGGGGATCCCATCGAGGCCGTTTTTCCCGACCTTCAGGAAACCGACGAGGACTTCATCAACACCCGGATCAGGGGAATTCTGCGTCTTACCGGAAGGCGGACCACGGTCGCTGTGACGGGCGAGGTGTCCAACCGCGACTACGAGGTCTCACAGACCGATGAGGATGCATACAAATTATCGGTGGACGCCTCACGGTTGATCGGCTCGGATTTTTTTGCGACAGCGGGTGGGGACTTCGAAAATACCGAACGCCAGGACGGAGTGGATAGCACTACCTACACGATACGCTTCTCGTTGAGCCGTCAAATCGCCCGAAAGACCAGCGTTGCGCTGAACCTGTTGCACCGCGACCGAAACAGCTCATTCTCAAGCGCCGACTACACCGAAAACCGAATCGGTGTTTCGGTCACATCGAGTTTCCTATAGGTATGTACGAAGATTTCTACAGCTTTTCCGGCAAGCCATTCCAACTCAGCCCCGACGCGCGGTTCTTCTACAACAGCTCGGGCCACAATCGGGCGATGGCCTACCTGCGTTATGGGCTGCGCCAGGGAGAGGGATTCATCGTCATTACCGGTGGTATCGGCACCGGCAAGACCATGCTGGTCAGCAACCTGTTCAACGAACTGAACGAGGAGAGCGTGGTCGCGGCACAGCTGGTGTCGACCCAGATAAACGAAGACGATGTGTTGCGAATGATCAGCGGCTCATTCGGTCTGGCACATGAGAATCTATCCAAATCCGCGCTGCTGCGAAATCTCGAGGCATTCTTCCGCGCCCGCCGGGCCGAGGGTCGTCGGGTACTGCTGGTGGTGGACGAGGCGCAAAACCTGCCGCCGCGTTCGATCGAGGAGTTGCGTATGCTCTCGAACTACCAAGAGGACGGAAAGGCCCTGCTGCAGAGTTTCCTGTTGGGACAACTTGAACTCAAACAGACCCTGCAGGGACCCGGAATGGAGCAGGTGCGTCAGCGTATCATTGCCGGTTATCACCTGAGGCCCTTGGATCGCCAAGAATTGCAGGCCTACGTTGAGCACCGTCTGGCGCTGGTCGGGTGGCGGGACGATCCTGCGATCTCCGACAGCGCTTTCGATGCCATGTTCTCCGCCACTGGTGGAGTTCCCCGGCGCGTGAACAATCTGTGCGATCGACTACTTCTGTTCGGGTCGCTGGAGGAACTGCACACGCTCGAGGGCTCGCAGGTGGAGATGGTGGTCGAGGAAATGGCCCAGGAGGTCGGTCAGAACCAGGCCGAAGGGCCCGACGAGTTTGTCGTGAGCGCGCACCGCCAGCCGACCGCTTCGGTAGATTCCGCGCATCTTGAAGGTCGCGTCGCGGTACTTGAACGAGAGGTTCAGCAACTGCGCTCGGCATTGTCGAAGAATCGACGCATGCTCAAGCAGGCGATCATGCTGCAGATGGACACGGACGAAGAAGATGACTTTCTCTGAACAACCCATGCACACCTGCTGCGTCAGCGGGGTGCACTCCAGTTTCACGAAGCTTGCTCGGTGATGCGGCCGATGGGGAGAACTTTTAGGGTAGTGCTGCTTGGTGAGGCGCAGCATCGCGATGAGTCGATTGTGCATGTCGAGGTCGACCTGCATGGCAGGGGCCGGGGTGTACGCGACAAGGACTCGCGGATGCTGACCGAACGTCTGGCCGAGGTGCTCGTCGGATGCCTGGGTGCCCACGGAAGCGAGGTGCCCGTTTGATGTGTCAGCCCAGAAATGCAATGACTGTCGATGTGGAAGATTACTTCCAGGTCTCGGCCTTCGAGCGCTACATCGAACGTGATGAATGGGACCGGCGCGAATGTCGGGTCGAACGCAATGTCGACCGGATCCTCGAGTTATTTGAGCGGCATCGCGTAAAAGCGACGTTCTTTACGCTTGGATGGATTGCGGAACGGTATCCGGAGATGATTCGCCGCTTGGTCGATGAGGGGCACGAGCTAGCGAGCCACGGTTGGTCGCACGTGCGTGTCACGCAGCAGGGCCCCGAGGATTTCCGGCAGGACGTCATTCGCACCAAGTCGCTGTTGGAGGACCTGTCGGGCAAGGAGATCCTGGGTTACCGCGCGGCGAGCTATTCTATCGGTGCCGACAATCTATGGGCGCTCGATGTCTTGCAGGATACCGGCCATAGCTACAGTTCCAGCATCTATCCGATCAAGCACGATCTGTATGGCATGCCGGACGCCCCGCGATTTGCTTTTCGTCCGGTCGATGGCGACTTCCTCGAGTTTCCGGTTACCACGGTGCGTGTCGGCGGCAGGAATCTGCCCTGTGGCGGTGGAGGCTGGTTCCGTCTTGTCCCTTATGCCGGTATGCGCTGGGCCATGCGGCGCGTGAACCGGACCGACGGACAGTCAGCCATCTTCTACTTCCATCCGTGGGAGATCGATCCCGGGCAGCCACGTCAGCAGGGGCTGGATTCGAAGACTCGATTCCGCCACTACCTCAATCTGGAGCGTATGGAACGCCGGCTCGACCGCCTGCTCGGCGATTTCGACTGGGGACGGATGGATGAAGTACTGTATCTCCCACGGGTTAAGGTTTTGACCGCGGACGGAACCGGGTCGTTTTGAGATTTCTGTGCCGGGCAAATGACCACTCACAGCAGTAAAGTGCCCTCGGTTCATGACTGACGCAGAGGCTACCACGCCGCAGCGGTGGCGAACGACGCTGATCGCCAGCGCGCTGGTCTTTGCCGGCTTGCTGGTGCTTTTCCGCTCGACAGCCGCCGGCATGGTGTACATCTGGTATAACTTCGAGACCTACACTCACGGCTTTTTGATCCTGCCCATTTCGCTGTGGCTTGTCTGGCACAAGCGTGCTTACCTGGCGGGCTTGACTCCGCAGCCATCGCCGGCTTTCCTGCTGGTGCTGCTCGGTGGGCTCTTCGTCTGGGCACTTGCGCGTCTGTCGGGTGTACTGGTCGTCGAGCAGTTCGCATTTGTTGCCGTGGTGAGCAGTGCGCTCACTGCGGTTATCGGTTGGCAAGTAGCCAAATTCCTGGCCTTCCCCTTGCTGTTCCTGTTCTTTGCTGTGCCGATGGGTGAAGACCTGGTCCCGCCGATGATGGAATTTACCGCGACCTTCACCGTGGAGGCCCTGAAACTGAGCGGTATCCCGGTCTATCGGGACGGCTTGTGGTTCTCGCTGCCGTCAGGCAACTGGTCCGTGGTCGAGGCCTGCAGCGGCGTACGTTACCTGATTGCCTCGGTGACGCTGGGTGTGATGTACGCCTACGTCACCTACCATACACTTTGGAAACGGCTGTTGTTCATAGCGATGTCGGCCGTTGTGCCGATCCTGGCCAACGGTATGCGGGCCTACATCATCGTAATGATTGGGCATCTGAGCAATATGGAATACGCAACCGGGGTCGACCATCTGATCTACGGTTGGGTATTTTTTGGCATTGTAATGTTCATCCTGTTCTGGATTGGCTCGTTCTGGCAGGAGGAACCGGTGCCTCCGGAGATCGTGCCGCCTCCGCGAGCAATGAGTCTCCAAGCGGGCCGACTGCGCGTGATGCTTGTCGCGGTGATCGCGCTCGCGGCTGCGCTGGCGACGGTCTGGATTACCGGGCGCGCGGAAAGCGCTGAGGTAGGGACGCTGAGCGAGTTGACTGCTCCGGCGGGCGGTGACGGTTGGGCCCAATCTGCCGAGCCGGTGGCATGGCGGGCGGCGCATCTGCCGACACCGCACAAGATTGAAGCGGGCTACGCCAGTGGCGATGCAGTCGTTCAATTGTACGTCATCCTTTTCCCAAGCCAACGCCAGGGCAATGAAGCGATAAATCGTAAGAACAAGATCGCCGACGACCTGCAACGTTTCAATGACCTGGGCACGGCGATGGTTGCACTCGGCGACGACGAGGTGGCGGTGAATCGTGCGAGGGTGGTCGTGAGCAACGACGGCATTCTGCATGAGCACTTGGTCTGGCAATGGTATCGCGTGGCCGGACGCAGCCTGACCAACCGCTACGAGGGCAAAGCATGGGAGGCGCTGGCTCGCCTCTGGCCGGGTCGCGCTGACGGCGCATGGGTCGCTATAACGACGCCGCTGAATGGTGAGGGTCTCGAGGTGGCAGAGCGGCGGTTGGCAGGTTTCGCGCGCGGCATGGTCCCACGGATCGATGACGCCATCGATGCCGTGCTCGACCTCGAGGAGTGATTGGGTTCGGCCATGTGTGGTCTGGCAGGTATATTTCTCACAACCGCGCGCAGCGAGATCGACAGGGCGCTGCTCGAACGCATGAATCTCAGTCAGCTGCATCGCGGACCTGACGAGGATGGTTTTCATACCGAGCCTGGTGTTGGGCTGGCGCATCGCCGTCTGTCGATCATCGATCTCTCCAGTGGCCAGCAGCCGCTGTACAACGAAGATGGTTCGGTGGTCGTCGTATACAACGGCGAGATATACAATTTCAGCGCTCTCGCCAAAGAGCTGACGGCGCTCGGCCATACCTTCCGCACGCATTGCGATACCGAGGTCATCGTGCATGCCTGGGAGGAATGGGGCGACTCCTGTGTCACGCGCTTTCGCGGGATGTTCGCTTTCGCTTTGTGGGACCGGAATCGCGAAACCCTTTTCCTGGCACGCGACAGGCTCGGCATCAAGCCACTGTTCTACACGTTGCTGCCCAGTGGCGAACTGGTCTTCGCCTCGGAGCTCAAGGCGATCAAGCAGCACCCCGGCCTGGATCGCAGTATTGACGACCGCGCAGTCGAGGAGTATTTCGCGCTCGGCTATGTACCAGAGCCGCGCAGCATCTACCGCAACACCTTCAAGCTCCGACCTGGCCATACGCTAAAGGTCAAGCATGGCGACACGGAACTGCAGCAGCGTCAGTACTGGGACGTGCCCTTCGATTCGGCGAATCACCATTGGTCGGTGCAAGAGGCCGCGGACGAGCTGGTCGAACGGCTGCGCGAGGCGGTCGACATCCGTTTGATCGCCGAGGTCCCGCTGGGCGCCTTTCTGTCCGGTGGTGTCGACTCGAGCAGTGTGGTCGCGATGATGGCCCAAGTCAGTGCGGATCCGGTCAACACCTGCTCGATCGCCTTTGGTGAGGCAGAGTACAATGAAGCGGAATATGCGGCGGCAGTCGCAGACAAATTTGGCTGCCGCCACCGTGTCGGTGCGGTCGACCCGGATGACCATTCGCTGCTCGATATCCTGCCGCGGCTTTACGATGAGCCGTTTGCCGACAGTTCGGCGATGCCCACCTACAGGGTGTGCGAATTGGCCAGTCAGGACGTAACCGTGGTTTTGTCCGGTGACGGAGGGGATGAGAACCTGGCCGGGTATCGCCGCTACGCCCAGCATCTCGAAGATCTGGCTTTCAAATCGAGCATTCCCGCGGCAGTTCGAGGCCAGTTGGGCGCTATCGGAGGCATGTATCCCGATTCGCCGCTGTTACCGCGTTTGCTGCAGCGTCGCCAGGGACTGCTCTCGATGGGGCAGGATGAAGTCGCAAGCTTTTTCGACATCAATGCAGTGATGAAACGTGACCTCCGCACCTCGCTGTACAGTAAGGAATTCCGCAGTCGCCTGCAGGGCTACGACGCCGTCGAGGTGTTTCGTGCCCATGCGGCCGCGGCGCCGACGGACGATCCCTTGTCTCTGGCCCAGTATCTCGACCTGAAGACCTATCTACCGGGCGACATCCTGACCAAGGTCGATCGTGCCAGCATGGCTCATTCGATCGAAGTACGGGTGCCATTGCTGGATCACGATCTGGTCGAGTGGATTTCGTCTTTGCCCACTGACCTTAAGCGGCGTAATGGTGAGGGCAAGTTCTTGTTGAAAAAGGCGATGGAGCCGTGGTTGTCACACGATATCCTGTATCGGCCAAAAAAGGGTTTCGCGGTTCCGCTGGCGGCCTGGTTTCGAGGTCCCCTGCGTGGGCGCCTGCGCAATGCATTGGAAAGCGAGGCGCTGAACGATACGGGCGTATTCGACCGCGACCGGCTTGCGCGTCTTTTCGTTCAGCACGACAAGGGACAGCGCGACTGGAGCACGCCGCTGTGGTCCGTGCTGATGTTCGAGGCGTTCCTGAAGAGTGAGTCCAGCTAGTGGGCCATGCGGGAAGTTCTGTAACACTCAGCCGATTCACGAGTCTCATCGACAAGGCACGTGAGCGCAGGACTAGCCCATGCTAATTCAAGCGATCGTAACGCCGGCGATGGGACTCGTGCACCGGCCCGCAGGGAGCCGCGCTGTTGGGCCAATGCCGTGTTGCACCCCTTGGAAAGGGCCTGCCATTCCCTTCGGCGTGCGCCTTGCCTTGGCCCAACAGCGCGGCTCTGAGCATTACAGAACTTCCCGCATGGCCCACTAGGGTACTTAGCAGCGCAAGCTACAAGTTGGCCGGGTGGTTCCGATCATTTCTTGCGCAAAACGCCGTGAGTGCGTCCCTGTAGGCTCGACGGCGGCGTCGATGCCGCCGACGTTTTCTCCAGAAACGACCGGAATCAGTTGAGTAAGTGCCATTGCACCCTGTGAGACTCAGGGCAGGGCGATTCCTTCCGCGTCCAGCATCTCGATCAGGCGGATCAGGGGCAGGCCGATCAGACAGTTCGGATCTCGCCCCTCGAGCGCCGAAAACAGCGTGATGCCGTAACCCTCCGACTTGAAACTGCCGGCGCAGTTGAACGGTTTTTCACGCTCGACGTACCTTGCTACCTGGTCGCTGCCGAGCTCGCGGAAATGGACAGTGAAATGTTCCACCGCCGATTGCAGCCGCCCGCTCGCGCTGTTAAGCAGACACAAACCGGTATGAAAGACCACCGCCTTGCCCGCGGCAGTGGTCAGTTGGGCAATGGCATTCTCCCGATTGCCCGGCTTTCCGACTATGGCGTCTCCGATAACCGCGACCTGGTCGGAGCCGATAATCAACGCCGCCGGGTGACGTTTCGCGACATCCCGGGCCTTTGCCTCGGCCAACCGAAGGACCAGGGCGTCTGCTGATTCGTTCGGCAGCTTTGCTTCATCGGTCTGCGGCGATTCGACCGTAAACGGAATTTGAAGCCTTTCCAGCAGGGTGCGGCGGAACGGCGAAGTTGAACCCAGAATCAGTGGTAGCATGGCGGGTTTTCCGGACTTGGCTTGCTCTGGAGTCTACCAAATAGTATTTATTCGCCGACTTTTGTGTATTGCGATTGATTCTCTCAATACCAGAGGCCGACGTTCTTCTATTAGAATGCAGCAGCGAGCGCGGGTCGATCGGCGGTGTTGCACGATAATGGCCGTTGATACCGAGTTGATACCCGAATAGATCAGGAAACGCACTCATGTGACTCCGGAGGACGCGAATATGGATGGCAATCTGGTGATTCAGGGTGTGGAACTGATGCTGCTCGGCATGGGCATCGTGTTCAGTTTTCTGACCATCCTGGTGTTTACCCTGCGGGGCATGTCGATGCTGGCCGCTCGGCTGGACGATACCCCGGAGTACCAAGCCGCGGCCCAGGTCCCGATCGACGTGTCCGACAACCGTCAACTGGTAGCCGTCGTCAGTGCTGCGGTGGCCCGCTACCGGGCCTCGCGCATCGGTTGAATCGACATAAACTAATCCAGGATTAATCCGCATCATGACCACGAACAAGCTCGCCATCACTGACGTCGTTCTGCGCGATGCCCACCAGTCGCTGTTCGCCACCCGTCTGCGCCTCGACGACATGCTGCCGATCGCCAACAAGCTTGATCAAGTTGGTTTCTGGTCGCTCGAGACCTGGGGAGGGGCGACTTTCGACGCCTGTATCCGCTACCTCGGCGAAGATCCCTGGGAGCGTCTGCGTGAACTCAAGAAGGTGATGCCCAAGACCCCGATGCAAATGCTGTTTCGGGCGCAGAACATCCTCGGTTATCGCCACTATGCCGACGACGTGGTCGAGCGATTCGTCGAACGGGCGGCGGACAACGGCATGGACGTGTTCCGCATTTTCGACGCGATGAACGACCTGCGGAACCTCGAAACCGCAATCAAAGCGACCCTAAAGGTCGGAAAGCATGCCCAGGGGGCCATGTCCTACACCGTCAGTCCGGTGCACAACCTGCAGTATTGGCTGGATATGGCCAAGGGTCTGGAGGATATGGGCAGCACCTCGATCTGTATCAAGGACATGGCGGGTCTGCTCACGCCCTACACCTGCTTCGAATTGGTGACCCGACTGAAGGAAACCGTGTCGGTACCGATCGCGATACACTCGCACGCCACCACCGGCATGAGTACCACCACCAACATCAAGGCGGCGGAGGCAGGAATCGATATGGTCGACACGGCGATTTCGTCGATGTCGATGACCTACGGGCACTCCGCGACCGAGTCGGTCGTAGCGGCCCTGCAGGACACCGAGCGCGACACCGGGCTGGATCTGCATCTGCTCGAAGAGATCGCGGGCTATTTCCGCGAGGTGCGGAAGAAATATGCCAGGTTCGAGGGTTCGCTGCGTGGCGTCGATTCGCGCATCCTCGTGGCACAGGTGCCTGGCGGCATGTTGACAAACATGGAGAACCAACTGCGCGAGCAGGGTGCTGCGGACAAGATGGACGAAGTGCTCGACGAGATCCCGCGCGTGCGCAAGGACCTCGGCTATATCCCGCTGGTAACGCCAACATCGCAAATCGTCGGATCGCAGTCGGTATTGAATGTGCTCACCGGCGAGCGCTACAAGAACATCACCAAGGAGACGGCTGGCGTTCTCAAAGGCGAGTATGGCGCGGCGCCGGCACCGGTCAACCGCGAGTTGCAGCAGCGGGTGCTCGGCGAGGGCGAACAGCCGATAAGCTGTCGCCCGGCCGACCTGATAGAACCGGAAGTCGACAAGCTGACCGAGGAATTTCGCCAGCTGGCGAAGGAGCGCGGCATCCGGGTCGCAGAGGCTGAGATCGACGATGTGCTCACTTATGCGCTTTTCCCCCAGATCGGCCTCAAGTTCCTCGAGAATCGTGACAATCGCGCTGCGTTCGAACCAACTCCGGGCATCGAGGCCGAACAGAAACCAGCGCCAGCATCAGCAGCAGGGACACGGACCTCAGCCACTGCAGCCGCTGGGCCCGAGGCCTATCAGGTGACCGTGGATGGGCGTGCCTACAATGTGGTGGTCGCTCCCGGCGGCGAGGTCACGCAGCTGCAGCAGGCACCGACCGCCCCCGCTGCGCCTCCTCCCGCACCTGTGGCTGCGGCGCCCAGCGGAGCGGTCCGCAATGTGCCAGCACCGCTGGCGGGCAATATCTTCAAGGTCGATGTGACCGCGGGTCAGGTCGTCAACTCTGGCGATGTGATCATGATTCTCGAGGCGATGAAAATGGAGACCGAGGTCCGCTCGCCGGAGTCGGGCACGGTGCAGGCGGTGCTGGTGAAGGAGGGTGACGCCGTACAGGTCGGCGATATACTCCTGACCATGAGCTAGACGCCATGATAGAAAACGGTTTCGAGGCCCTTTGGCACTCCATGGGGATTGCCAATCTTGAGTGGGGTCAGGCCCTGATGGTCGTGGTTGGCGGGCTGCTCATTTTTCTTGCGATTCGCAAGGGGTTTGAGCCACTGCTGCTGCTGCCGATCGGTTTTGGATGCGTGTTGGCAAACGTCCCCGTCGCCGGGTTGGCGGAGGACGGCGTCGGTCAGTTGCTGTTGAGCGGCGACCCTGATCACCTGGCGGCGTTGGCCCAGGTCCTGAACGTGCCGGTTGCCGAGGTGGCGGATGCGGTAAAGCATGCTTCGGGAGGGGTGCTCAACGCGGCCAAGATGCTCGCCAGCAACCTGGGCTACGAGCCGGGCATGCTTGCGCAGTTCTACTCTGTGGCGATCGGTTCCGGTGTCGCGCCGCTGTTGATTTTCATGGGGGTGGGTGCCCTGACCGACTTCAGCGCGCTGATCGCCAAGCCCTCCACGCTGCTGCTCGGTGCGGCGGCACAGTTCGGGATATTCTTCACGTTGATCGGCGCGTTGGCGCTGAACGCCCTCCCCGGATTCGATTTTACTCTCGCGGACGCCTCTGCGATCGCGATCATCGGTGGTGCGGACGGTCCGACCGCAATATTCCTGGCGTCCAAACTCGCACCGGATCTGCTCGGTGCCATCGCGGTGGCGGCCTATTCCTATATGGCGCTGGTGCCCATCATCCAGCCGCCGATCATGCGTGCACTGACTACCCAGGCGGAACGCGAGGTGGTCATGTCGCAGCTGCGTCCGGTCAGCAAACTGGAAAAGGTCATGTTTCCGCTTACCGTCCTGCTGCTGTGCCTGCTGTTTCTGCCTTCGGCAGCCCCGCTGATCGGGATGCTGACGTTCGGCAACCTGCTCCGTGAGTCGGGCGTGGTGGACCGCCTGAGTAAGGCGGCACAAAACGAGATCATCAACGCGGTTACCATCATTCTGGGGCTGTCGGTCGGCTCGAAGCTGCAGGCCGACAAGTTCCTCAGCCTGGAGACCCTCGGGATACTGGCGCTCGGGGCCGTTGCCTTTTGCGTTGGCACGGCAGCGGGCCTGTTGATGGGCAAGATCATGCACCGTATTTCAGGCGGCAAGGTCAACCCGCTGATCGGGGCGGCCGGCGTGTCCGCCGTGCCCATGGCGGCCCGAGTGGTCAACAAGGTCGGCCTCGAGGCAAATCATCATAATTTTCTGCTGATGCATGCCATGGGGCCGAATGTGGCCGGGGTTATCGGTTCGGCAGTTGCCGCCGGGGTATTGCTGGCCGTCGTGGGAGGCTGAACAGGCACCCCACTAAACGCCCGTAATCCATAACTTTTTTGTTGCCTCGTCGCGGGAATTTACATATCATTCCGCGCTTATGTTGTCGCTCTTGCCCGACTTCGCTGATCCGCTGCGTCTTTGCGCGCTGGGAAAGGTCTACGAGGGCACGGTCCGGCTGGCCGAATTGCCTCGACTCGCGCCGCTTCTGACTTCTTCGGAAGGCGAAGCGGCGTTTGCATTGGCGTTTCATACCGATGCCGAGCGCAGGCCCACCGTGACGGTGAAGGTGCACGCACGGCTGCCGTTGCGCTGCCAGCGCTGTCTGGGCAGCATGCGCCAGGAAGTGAGTTCCGATTCGGTGCTGGTGGTAGTCTCCGGGACGGAAGAAGCGCAGCGATTGCCGGACGATGTGGATCCGCTAATGGTTGAAAACGCGAAAATGGATTTGCGTTCTCTGATCGAGGACGATCTGATCCTTGCAATACCGACGGCGCCGATGCATCGACCCGAAGATTGCAACGTGAAGCTGAGTGAGGTCAACGCGCAGCAGTTGCCTGAGCGGTCTTCGACCGAAGATGGGCCGGTGAATCCTTTTGCGGCGCTGGCGGACTGGGAAGACGACAGAAAGAATCAAGACTGAATTGTCTTTAAGGAGACTAGAAAATGGCGGTCCAGCAGAATCGAAAAACCCCTTCCAAACGCGGCATGCGACGCTCGCACGACGCGCTGAAGCCGGAGGCTTTGTCCATCGATCCGACCTCGGGTGAGACGCATTTGCGCCACCATGTCAGCCCGGATGGTTTCTATCGCGGCCGCAAAGTCGTTGACAAGTAACCGGCCGGCCATTGTCGGTGTCTCCGCTCGGTAAGGCCCGGCCTCCTCCCGCATGACGCAGTCGATTACTATTGCACTGGATGCCATGGGTGGTGACCACGGTCCCCGAGTGGTCGTTCCTGCTGCCCTGGGCTACCTGGGCAGGGACCCGGACTGTCGGTTGATCCTGGTGGGTCGCGAAGACGCCATTCGGGAGCATCTGCCGCAGGCCGATCTGCCGCAGCGGTTGACCGTGCAGCATGCCTCGCAGGAGGTCGGCATGGATGAGTTACCCTCGCGTGCCTTGCGCGGCAAAAAGGACTCGTCCATGCGGGTCGCCATCGATCTGGTCAAGCAGGGTGGGGCCGACGCCTGTGTGAGTGCCGGTAATACCGGAGCGCTGATGGCCACCGCGCGCTTCGTGCTGAAGACGCTGCCCCATGTCGACCGACCAGCCATCATCACTGCGCTGCCGGCGATCGACGGCCGGACCTGGGTGCTGGATCTCGGGGCGAATGTCGACTGCGAAGCGGCGCATCTGTACCAGTTCGCGGCGATGGGGTCGGAGTTGGTGTCGGCCGTGGAAGGAATCGAGCGACCAACCGTCGGCCTGCTCAACATCGGCCAGGAAGAGATCAAGGGCAACGAACAGGTCAAGGAAGCCCACGAACTGCTGAGCAAGGGCGAATTGAACTATATCGGCTATGTCGAGGGTGACGACATCTACCTGCGCGAGAATCTCGATATCGTTGTGACGGATGGTTTTGTTGGCAATGTGGCGCTGAAGAATACCGAAGGCGTGGCCAAGCTGATTCGCCACTTCATGACGGTCGAGTTCAAGCGGAATATATTCACCAAGCTCTCGGCGTTGGTCACCTTGCCGGTGCTGAAGGCGCTGAGTCGCCGTATCGATCCACGACGCTACAACGGCGCCAGCCTGCTCGGATTACGCGGCATCGTCGTTAAGAGTCACGGTGGAGCCGACCAGTTGGCCTTTGAGCATGCGATTGCGATTGCCAAAAAAGAGATCCTTGCCGATATTGCAGGCCGAATCGAACAGCACGTGGGTCAGCACCTGGATATGTCGGCAAGCGCATGAGCAAGTTCGCACGCATCACCGGCACTGGCAGTTACCTACCTGAAAAGGTGCTGACCAACAAGGATCTCGAGGCCATGGTCAGTACCAGTGACCAGTGGATCCGCGAGCGCACCGGGATCGTCAAGCGGCATGTGGCCGTGGATGGTCAGACTACCTGCGACCTTGCGGAACAGGCGGCGCGACGCGCGATCGAGGCGGCCGGGAAGACGCCCAACGATATCGATCTGATCATTCTTGCCACGACCACGCCGGACAAGATCTTTCCGAGTACCGCCTGTCTGGTGCAACAGCGCCTCGACATCCATGGCTGTGCCGCTTTTGACATTCAGGCTGTCTGTACCGGCTTCGTATACGCACTCAGTGTTGCAGAGAAGTTTGTCATGACTGGTGCTGCACGCTGTGCGCTGGTGATCGGTGCCGAAACCTTTTCGCGCATTATCGATTGGACCGACCGCGGTACCTGCGTATTGTTCGGCGACGGTGCCGGCGCGGTGGTGCTGGAGGCATCGGATGCGCCGGGCATCCTTTCCAGCCACCTGCACGCCGACGGCGCCTACGAAAATCTCCTGCACGTTCCGGGCGGCGTTTCGCTCGGTTTCGATGTGCCTGATGCGGACGGTGATCCACACTTCACGCACATGAGGGGCAATGAGGTGTTCAAGATGGCGGTGAACACCCTGGGACGCATCGTCGATGAGACCCTTCATGCCAATAATATGAAGAAATCGGATATCGATTGGCTGGTGCCGCATCAGGCCAATACCGGATCATCAACGCGACCGCCCGCAAACTGAACATGTCCATGGACAAGGTGGTCGTGACCGTCGATCAGCACGGCAATACCTCAGCCGCATCCGTGCCGCTGGCGCTCGATACCGCGGTGCGAGACGGCCGGATCCAGCGTGGTGAGGTGCTGTTGCTCGAGGCGTTCGGCGGCGGCTTCACCTGGGGTTCCGTACTGCTGAAGTTCTGACCAGGCAAGCCATGAGTAAGAAATTCGCAATCACCTTCCCAGGACAGGGGTCGCAGTCGGTCGGCATGCTCGCCGATCTTGCCGCGGCGCATTCGATCGTGCGCGAAACCTTCGCGGAAGGCTCAGATGCGCTCGGCATGGACCTTTGGGCACTCAGTCAGCATGGGCCGAAGGAGAAGCTTGATGATACGCGTGTTACCCAGCCGCTGATGTTGTGCGCCGGCATTGGCGTGATGCGGGTGCTGGATCAGCAACTCGGCCGGCCGGCGATAGTGATGGCAGGGCACAGCCTGGGCGAGTACACCGCACTGGTTGCCGCTGGCGTCCTGGATCTGGCGCAAGCTACGCGCCTGGTGGCATTGCGTGGTAGCTTCATGGACGAAGCCGTGCCGGCAGGGACTGGGGCGATGGCGGCGATACTGGGCCTGGACGATGACCAGATACGTGCGGTCTGCGCAGAGGGTGCGCAGGGGCAGGTGGCGGCAGCGGTGAACTACAACACGCCGGGGCAGGTGGTCGTGGCGGGCGATGCTGCGGCTGTCGAGCGCGTCATCGGTCTGGCCAAAGCGGCGGGCGCGAAGCGGGCTGTGATGCTCGACGTAAGCGTGCCCTCGCATTGCTCCCTGATGAAACCGGCGGCAGCGCGTCTCGAAGCAGCGTTGCTGGACGTCACCTTCAAGATGCCGGTCGTTCCGGTATTGCACAACGTCAATGTATCCGTGGCGGGAGATATCGCTGAAATGCGCCGCCTGCTTGTCGAACAGCTGTGCAGCCCGGTGCGTTGGGTCGAGACTATCCGCGAGGTTGCCGGGCGCGGCGCGGAGGTGGTTCTGGAGGCCGGGCCGGGTAAGGTGCTGTCCGGTCTGGTCAGACGCATAGACAAATCAATCGAAGCCTTTCCGGTATACGATCCGGCAAGCCTGGATAACGCAGTGGAGTCAATGAATGCTTGAAGGACAGGTCGCGTTGGTCAGCGGCGCCAGCCGCGGAATCGGCAAGGCGATAGCCGATATGCTGGGTGCGCAGGGTGCGACCGTTGTCGGGACTGCCACCACCGAATCCGGTGCCAGTGCTATCTCGCAGCGATTCGACGAGTCAGGCACCAAGGGCCAGGGCATGCGGCTGGATGTCGGAGACGAGGCCTCGGTCGAGGCCGTCATCAAAGAAATCAGCGAAATTTACGGTGCGATCACGATCCTGGTGAACAATGCCGGCATCACACGTGACAATCTGCTGATGCGGATGAAAGCGGACGATTGGGCAGCCGTGCTCGACACGAACCTGACATCGGTTTATCGACTGTCGAAGGCCTGCCTGCGAGCGATGATGAAGGCCAAGACCGGTCGCATCATCAATATCGCATCGGTCGTCGGCGCCAGCGGAAACGCGGGGCAGACCAACTACGCTGCAGCAAAGGCCGGGATGTTCGGTTTCACCAAATCGCTGGCGCAGGAAGTCGGGTCACGAGGGATCACCGTCAACGCGGTGGCGCCGGGCTTCATCGATACCGATATGACCCGGGAATTGCCCGACGCGCAACGTGAGGTGCTGCTCGGCAACATACCGCTTGGTCGCCTCGGGCGACCCGAGGAAATCGCATCGGTGGTAGCTTTCCTGGCATCTGATGCAGCGGACTACATTACAGGGGAAACCCTACATGTAAACGGCGGCATGTATATGGCCTGAGCGACCGCGCTGCCAGGTCCTGTCGCCGCCGAGTTGACTATATAAATTGCAGCCAAGTGCTTTGAAGCCGCCGGCAAACTGACTACAATATGGCGTCACTGCGTGGCGCCCTCGATCACGCACCTGTGGAGGAATTGACAGAATGAGCTCTATCGAAGAACGCGTAAAGAAGATCGTCGTCGAGCAGTTGGGAGTCAAAGAAGAAGAAGTGGTACCTTCTGCATCATTCGTCGACGATCTCGGCGCTGACTCACTCGATACGGTCGAACTGGTGATGGCCCTGGAAGAGGAATTCGAAACCGAAATCCCCGATGAAGAGGCCGAAAAGATCACGACTGTTCAGCAGGCGATCGACTACGTGAAAGCCCAAAGCTGATCTTGCATACACTGTTCGATACCCGGCCGTAGGTTCCGCGTCGCGGGACTGCGGCCGTTTGATTTGACCAGTAGCCTGTCCACAGGGGTTTTCCCAGATGTCAGAGAGAAGGGTTGTCGTCACAGGTCTCGGCCTGGTCTCGCCGGTTGGTCTTGACGTTACGAGCGGCTGGGAAAACATTCTCGCCGGCAAGAGCGGGATTCAGCCGATTACACATTTCGATATCGAGCCGTTCAGCGTGCGGTTTGGTGGTCCGATCTACGGTTTCGATGTAGAGCAGTACATCCCGAAGAAAGAGGCGCGCAAGATGGACGCCTTCATTCATTACGGGATAGCCGCCGGAATCCAGGCGCTCAAGGATAGCGGCGTCGAGATCGACGACAGCAACGCAAAGCGCATTGGTGTGGCCATCGGCTCGGGTATTGGCGGTGTAACCGGGATCGAGAACGGATATGGTGCCTATCTGGGTGGTGGTCCGCGCAAGATTTCGCCATTTTTCGTCCCGGCCAACATCATCAATATGGTCGCCGGCAACCTGTCGATCATGTGCGGCCTCAAGGGGCCGAACATCTCGATCGTTTCCGCCTGCAGCACGGGCGCGCACAACATCGGCGATGCGATGCGTATGATCCAGTACGGTACTGTCGATATGATGGTGGCCGGGGGCGCGGAAATGGCGACTTCGCCGACTGGGCTTGGTGGTTTTGCCGCAGCGCGCGCACTTTCGACCCGCAACGACGATCCCCAGGCGGCCAGTCGTCCCTGGGACCGCGACCGTGACGGCTTCGTACTCAGCGACGGCGCAGGCGTTCTGATGCTCGAAGAACTGGAGCATGCCAAGGCACGTGGCGCGCGTATCTACGCGGAACTCGCGGGTTCGGCGATGAACTCGGATGCCTATCACATGACTTCGCCGTCTCCGGGTGGCGAGGGCGCCGCAGACTGCATGCGCCTTGCACTGGAAGATGCCGGCCTGAACATGGACCAGGTCGATTACATCAATGCGCACGGCACCTCGACGCCGGCCGGGGACGTCGCCGAAACCCAGGCGGTCAAGCTGGCCTTTGGCGATCATGCCTACAAGCTGGCGGTCAGCTCGACCAAGTCGATGACCGGCCACATGCTGGGTGCAGCCGGTGGTGCCGAGGCCCTGTTTACGGTCCTGGCGGTGCGTGATCAGGTGATGCCACCGACCATCAACTTAGACAACCCGGATGACGAGTGCGACCTAGACTACGTCCCGCACAATGCGCGTGAGTCCAAGGTCGAGGTCGCCATCTCAAACTCCTTCGGGTTCGGCGGGACCAACGGTACCCTGGTATTTCGCCGCTATACCGGCTAGGGAGGCCCCGTCGGCTGGGGGCACGTCGGTCTGATGCACGACGAAGCACTCATCGATGGTGTCGCTGCAGCCGGCGATTGCATGAGCGAGCGAGCCTTCCAGTTCGGTGATGGGCTGTTTGAGACTATCGCCGTCGTTGATGGAAAACTCTGCCTGTGGAATCTGCACAGCGAGCGCCTTGCACTGGGCTGCACGCGCCTGCGCCTGCCGCTGCCGGATTTCGACCTGCTGCATGCGGAATCGCGCATGTTGTGTGCCGGTCGTGCTAGAGCGGTACTGAAACTCTACTGGACGGCGGGAAATTCGGCCCGCGGTTATTTGCGGCCGCCGGCCATGCGGCCGCGGCGCATGCTGCGGGTCTCGGATTGGATTGCAGGCGACAGCGGCGTCGCCTGGACGGTGCGCCAATGCCGGCACCGATTGAGTGAGAATCCAGCGCTGGCCCGGATCAAGCACCTCAACCGCCTCGACCAGGTCGTGGCGCGCGCCGAGTGGGAAGATCCGGCGATTGCGGAGGGAATTATGCTGGGCCAGGATGGCCGGGTCGTATGCGGCACCATGAGCAATCTGTTCGTGCAGATCGGCGAGACCCTGCGTACGCCTTACATCGAGCATGCCGGGATCACCGGTGTGGTGCGGCGGTTGGCTCTCGAACTGGCTGTGCGGGGTGGTCACAGTGTGCAGGAGGCATTCATCTCGCCGGACGATCTTCATGCGGCCGATGCGGTCTATCTGACCAATTCCCTGATCGGCGTGGCGCGGGTTGGCCGCTTCGCCTACACCGACTACGACACCGAATTGACCGAGCATCCCTTGATGGGCGAGACACGACGCCATTGCCATCGGCCAGATGGAGAGGGTGCAGCACATGAATAAGCTGATCGGATTTTTCGTCCTGGTAGCCAGCATGATTGCCGGCTGGGCATGGATGGAATACCAGGGTTTCATCACAACGCCGCTGCATATCCCGCAGGGCAGCATCATCTACGAGGTCCCGAAAGGGGCAACTCTCGCCGCAGTCACACGCGATCTGGAAGCGGCCGGGATGATCTCCGATGCCCGCTATTTGCAATGGTACGGCCGCTATACCGGTCAGGCGAAACAGATTCGTGCCGGCGAGTATCGGCTGAGCGATGGACTGCTGCCCGATTCACTGCTGGCCTTGCTGGTTTCCGGGAAGTCGGTAACTTACAGCCTGACGCTGCTCGAGGGATGGAACATACGCCAGGTGCGGTCTGCGGTGGCTGCCCACGAGTCGTTGCAACATACCCTCGCCGGGGTGGACGACGCCGCTCTGATGGAGCGGCTGGGTCTGGCCGGCGAGCATCCCGAGGGACGGTTTTTCCCGGATACCTATCGGTTCACGCGCGGCATGACCGACCTCGAGTTCCTGCGCCGCGCGCTGCACAAGATGGATGAGGAGTTGGATAGCGCCTGGGCAGAGCGCGTCGATGAACTGCCTCTGGCCACGCCCTACGAGGCGCTTATCCTTGCCTCGATCGTCGAAAAGGAGACCGGGCAGGCGGACGAGCGTGCGGAAATCGCCGGCGTATTCGTTCGGCGCCTGCGCAAGGGCATGAAGCTGCAGACCGATCCGACCGTGATCTACGGCATGGGCGAAGACTTCGACGGTAACATCCGGCGCAAGGATCTGCGGCAGGACACGCCGTACAATACCTACGTGCACCGTGGCCTGCCGCCGACGCCGATATGCATGCCTGGAAGGGACGCATTGCGTGCCGCGGTCAACCCGGCCGCAGGCGATTCCCTTTACTTCGTGGCGCGCGGAGACGGCAGTCATGTCTTTTCCGCCACGCTGAAAGATCACAATGCGGCGGTCAGGAAGTATCAGCTCAGGAAATGACGCGTCCCAGGTTCGTTACTGTTGAAGGCATCGAGGGCGCCGGCAAATCCACTTGCATGGTTCAACTCGAGCAACGCATACGGGCGCATGGTCACGATCTGCTGGTAACCCGGGAACCCGGTGGAACCAGGCTCGGCGAGGACTTGCGCGAACTGTTGCTGGGCCATCGGCATGACGGCATGGCCGACGACACGGAACTGTTGCTGATGTTCGCGGCGCGCGCCGAGCATCTGCACGCGCGAATCGAGCCGGCGCTCGCGGCCGGCGCCTGGGTGCTGTGCGACCGTTTCACCGACGCGACCTATGCCTACCAGGGGTACGGCCGCGGGGGGTCGCTGGAGCGCATCGCGGCGCTTGAGTCCTGGGTGCAGGGGGAACGTCGACCAGACCTCACGCTGCTGATGGATCTGCCGGCCGAAACCGGCCTCGAGCGTGCCGGCCGGCGTTCCGCGCCCGATCGCTTCGAGCGCCAGGCGGCGCCCTTCTTCGATCGCGTGCGCCAAGGCTATCTGAGCCTGGCCCGAACCCATCCGCAGCGCTTCCGCGTGATCGATGCCTCACTGCCGTTGGGTCTGGTGTCACAGCAGGTGGTCCACGAGATCGACGCGTTTATCGATGGAATCGCTGCCTGATGGCTACCCATGAGTACCCCTGGCAGATTGGACACTGGCAGCGCACCGTGTCCTCGCGCGCCGCCGGCAGGTTGCCGCATGCCATCCTGCTGTGCGGTCCGGCCGGCCTGGGCAAGGCGCATTTTGCCCGTCGCCTGGCCGAGGCGCTGGTCTGCACTCAAGCGCATGGCGACGGGGATGCATGCGGCAGCTGTGGGTCTTGCCGTCTCAGCCGGGCCGGCAGTCACCCGGATCTGCACTGGGTGTCGCCGGAAGAACCCGGCAAGATGATCAAAATCGACGCGGTCCGCGAGCTTACCGCGAAGAGCGTGCTGTCAGCGCAGGATGGAGGCTATCGGGTCTTCGTGCTGGATCCGGCCGAGGCGATGAACCGTTCCGCTGCCAATGCGTTGTTGAAGACCCTCGAAGAGCCGGTATCACGCTCGGTGTTGATCCTCGTGAGTTCACATCCGGACCGGCTGCCAGCAACTATCCGCAGCCGCTGCCAGGCGCTGAAGTTCAGGATTCCGAGCGCCCAACAAGTGCGAGGCTGGCTCGGCCCCCGTCTCGGGGAAGCAGATCTGGAGGGGTTGCTCGCGGTGAGCGGCGGTGCGCCGCTGCGGGCGCTGCAAGCCCGGGAGGAGGGTTGGATCGAGGAGGGGCGGCGTCTGACCGGCGAACTCCATGCGCTCAAGGCGCGCCGATCGAATCCGCTGCAGATAGTTGAGGAATGGGAAAAACGGCCGTTAACCCTGGTATTCGACGGCCTCAAGCGTTGTCTGTCGGATCTGATCAGGTTGGCCAGCGGCCTGCCGGAGGTTGATATCTATCACCCCGGGCTGCGGGTTGATTTGCAAAGTCTCGGCGAGAACCTAGACTTCAAGTCCTTGTACCGGCTGCATGACGAGCTGTTACAACTCGATCGTGATGCGTCGCGAAACCTGAATGTGCAAATGATGCTCGAACATATCGCTAACCAGTGGTTGCTGCTCACACGCCCCGGAGTTCATTAGAGATGTCCGTGCCAAACATGCCGCGTGCCCGTCAGGGAATTCTGTCACTCACGATCAAGGACAAGAATGCGCTGTACGCGGCGTACATGCAGTTCGTGAAGAACGGCGGTCTTTTCATCCCGACCTCGAAAAAGTACAGCATCGGCGACGAGGTGTTCATGCTGCTCAGCCTGATGGAGGAGGCCGAGCGTCTGCCGGTGGCAGGCCGCATCATATGGATTACGCCGGTCGGTGCCGAAGGCAACCGGGCCGCAGGAATTGGTGTTCAGTTCAGTGATCAGGATGGTGGCATGGCGCGCAACAAAATCGAAGGTTACCTGGCCGGCGCGCTGCAATCCGACAAACCTACCCACACCATGTGATCGCCGCGCCGGCCTGGTTGGCGTGCATCGAACCCTATGCCGGGTCGCCACATCGCGATCCCACGTGATTACTGCCTTGAATCTGCCCGCTGCGAGAGGCAATCTTTCCAACATTAAAACAGTTCGCTGAAAAGGGCGTTCAGATGTTGATCGATTCTCACTGCCATCTCGACCGGGTCGACTTGAAACCCTATGGCGACGATTTCGCGGCCCTGATGGCGGCCACGCGCGACGCCGGAGTGTCACATCTGCTGTGCGTCTCGATCGATCTCGAATCCTATCCCGACATGCTGGCGCTGGTCGAAGGGTTCCCCGAGGTCTCGATCTCCGTCGGGGTGCACCCGAATGATCACGACCGCCGAGAGCCAACGGTGGCGGAGCTGGTCGAGTTGGCCAGGCATCCGAAGAACGTCGCAATCGGCGAGACCGGACTGGACTACTTTCGCACCGAGGGGGACCTGGAGTGGCAGCGCGAGCGCTTCCGTACGCACATCCGGGCCGCACGCGAGGCTGGCAAACCATTGATCGTTCACACGCGCGACGCACGGGAAGACACCATCACCATCCTGCGCGAGGAGCGGGCCGATGAGGTGGGTGGTGTGATGCACTGCTTCACTGAGACCTGGGAGATGGCGCAGGCGGCATTGGAAATGAACTTTTTCATCTCCTTCTCCGGCATCGTGACCTTCAGGAATGCCGAGGACCTGCGCGCGGTTGCCGCCCGAGTCCCAGAAGAACGGTTGCTGATCGAGACAGATTCACCGTACCTGGCACCGATGCCCTATCGCGGAAAGCCCAACGAGCCCAAATACGTCGTGCGGATTGCAGAGACCATCGCCGGGCTGCGAGGAGTCAGCGCGGAGCGACTGGCGCAGCGGTCGAGTGATAATTTTTTTCGGCTGTTCCGCGCGGCGAGGCCCGGGACGGGTTGAGCACGATGGCACTTGCATGACGCGTCGGCAGGCCCTGAACGGCGTTCCGGCATGTTCGGCATGCGGGCGTCTGCCGAAGGGATGCAGCAGTCCGCGCTCGGTGGACCGGTTTACGACGCCCTGCGGGTCGAATTCGCCGGGACGCGATGCCAATATCAGTGCCGTCGGGGGGAAACTGATGGCGCAGGGATTTGACCCGGAAATGAGCGTGACAGGGAGGTCACATGCTTGCCATCGATCTGCCGCGCAGCCGCTGCACGCGGTTGGCCGCCTCAGGGGTGCTGCTGCTTGGCAGCACGCTGGTTCTCGTCAGCCAGGCGCAGTGGAGCTGGCGGCTGGCCTGCACCGTCATACTGTTCGCTGGCGGGCAGCTGCTGTTGCGGCGCTATCGACGCCGGCGTCCGGTTGCGTTGCTGGTGCAGCCGGACGGCGACCTCTGCTGTGTGTTGCCGGACGGTAGGCGGATTCGTATCGCGCATTGCCAACTCGGGGTCGTGCGTCCCTGGCTGGCCAGTGCTCGCCTGATCGGCGAAGGGGCAGAGTGCATCGAGCTGTTCGTTCCCGGATGCGCCGTGCCACGTAGGGTGCACTGGGAGCTGCGTCGCGCGCTGCTCGGCTTTCGGCCCAGCGGAACCAGCGGAACCAGCGGAACCAGCGGGGCAGGGTGACCGGTGACGCGGCGGTTCAGCTCGACGGGCGCCGCGGGACATAGTTGTCGGGGATCAGCACGGTGGGGGTCGCCTGATTCTCGTCGCGGTCGGGAAAGTCGATATTGTAGTGCAGGCCTCGGCTCTCCCGCCGGCGCTGCGCCGACTGGATGATGAGCTCCGCCACATCGACCAGGTTGCGCAGTTCCAGCAGATCGTTGGAAACGCGGAAGTTGCCATAGTATTCGTTAATCTCACGGCGCAGCAGCTGGACCCGACGGTGCGCGCGTTCGAGCCGCTTATTGCTGCGCACGATACCCACATAGTCCCACATGAAGCGGCGCAGCTCGTCCCAGTTGTGCGATACGACGACTTCTTCGTCCGAGTCAGTGACCCGACTCTCGTCCCAGGGCGCAATCCCGGGGGACGGCCTATCGCTGGCCTCGAGTTCCCGCAGGATATCGGCTAGGGCAATCTCACTGAAAACCAGGCACTCGAGCAGGGAATTGCTGGCCATGCGATTGGCACCGTGCAGGCCCGTGTAGGCGGTCTCGCCGATCGCGTACAGCCCGCTGACGTCGGCCCTGGCGAGATGATCGGTCTTCACCCCTCCGCAAGTGTAGTGAGCTGCCGGGACGACCGGCAGCGGCTCCTTGCGCATGTCGAAGCCCAGTTCGAGACAGCGTTGGTGAATGGTCGGAAACAGTTGCTCGATCTCGATCGCCGGTTTGTGACTGATGTCCAGGTAGACGCATTCGATGCCCAAACGCTTCATCTCATGGTCGATCGCGCGGGCCACGATGTCGCGCGGCGCGAGTTCCGCGCGTTCGTCGAAGCGATCCATGAAGCGGCTACCGTCCGGCAGCAGCAGCCGACCACCCTCTCCACGGACCGCCTCGCTGATCAGAAACGACTTGGCGGCGGGGTGATACAGGCAGGTGGGGTGGAATTGGATGAATTCCATGTTGGCCACCCGGCAGCCTGCCCGCCACGCCATGGCGATGCCGTCGCCGGTCGCCACGTCCGGATTGCTGGTGTACAGATAAACCTTGCTTGCCCCACCCGTCGCCAGCACGACGAAGCGGGCGGCAACAGAGACGACGCGCTCGGACTTGGTATTGAGCAGGTAGGCGCCCCGACAACGGCGCCGCAGCCGGCGGCCGTCGCGTTCTTCGGCGACCACCAGGTCGATGGCGATATGGTGTTCGAAAACGCTCACATTCGGATGCGAATCGAGCTGCCGCACGAGGGTGGTTTCCAGCGCATGCCCGGTGGCATCCGCGGCGTGTACCACGCGTCGGTGGCTGTGCCCGCCCTCCCGCGTCAGGTGGTAGCCTGAATCCCCGGTCGGAGGCGTTCGGGTGAATTCGACGCCTTCCTCGAATAACCAGCGGATATTGTCCGGGCCGTGTTCCACTACCAGCCTGACGACCTCTTCGTCGCACAGGTCGGCACCTGCGACCAGAGTGTCCTGCACATGCGAATCGACTGAATCTCTCGCATCCAGCACCGCGGATATGCCACCCTGAGCATACAGCGTGTTGCCTTCGGTCAACTCGCGTTTGGCAACCAGCGCGGTTCGCACCGATGGCGGCATGCGCAGGGCCAGACTGAGCCCGGCGGCGCCGCTGCCGATGATGAGAACGTCGAAGTTCAGGGTTTGAGACTGCGTCATGTCGTTGATGGCCCGCGGTTGAGTCGCCATAATCGGCGTTTGTCGATCAGACGGCGGTGTCGCGTTGCCGCCCAGGGTTGACGTTAGGTTAATCGCTGGTGGTCGGGTGAGTCACGTAATGCTCACAACAGTTGCGCCCGGAAGGAAAAAGTAGAACCCCGCATGCCCAGATTTTCCCGGATAGGCCCGCCCTGCGAACTTTGCTGCACGCCCGTGGTCAATAACCACGTGAAGGCGGAGTGTGTCCAGCGATCAGCCGGAGCACGGCGCCGGTGAGTGGTGACAGGGAGACAGACCAGCTCCTAGTGGAGCGTGTGCAACGGGGCGACAAGAAGGCCTTCGACCTGCTGGTGCTCAAGTACCAGCACAAAGTCGCCAATCTGATCTCGCGCTACATCCGTGACCCGGCGGAGACACTTGACGTGACGCAAGAGGCATTCATCAAGGCGTATCGGGCATTGCCGAAGTTTCGTGGAGATAGTGCGTTTTACACCTGGCTTTACCGGGTCGCGATCAACACGGCGAAGAACCACCTCGCGGCGCAGTCGAGGCGGCCTCCGGGTGATGATATAGAGGCCGAGACCGCGGAACAGATGGATATGGGCGGCGCCCTGAAGGAGACCGACACACCCGAACATTTGGCGCTGCAGCGCGAAATTGCCGGCACCATACAGTCGGCGCTCGACGAGTTGCCGGATGACCTGAGGACCGCAATCACCCTCAGGGAACTGGAAGGTTTGACCTACGAAGAAATAGCGCAGGCGATGGAATGTCCTATCGGAACCGTTCGCTCGCGCATTTTCCGGGCGCGTGAGGCGATCGATGCCAAGCTGAAGCCGCTGCTGGCGCCTTAATAATGAGAGAGTACGGGCAATGACAGAAAAGCATGGTGACCTGACTTCGTCACTGCTGGATGGAGAACTCGATCGGGACAGTCAACTGAGTGCGGTATCCCAGATACTCGCTGCCGGCACAGACGAACTGGAGCGATTCGGGCGTTACCGGCTGATCGGGGATGTGATGCGCGGTGACTCATCGGTGCTGGCGGCCTCCGTGGCCGGCAAGGTGCGTGTCGCATTGCAGGAAGAACCGGTGGTACTGGCACCTCCGCCGAAACAACCGAGACGCTGGGTACGGCCGCTGGGCGGCTTGGCGGTTGCGGCGTCGGTGGCGACACTGGCAGTGGTCGTCGCACCGCAGATGTTGACGCGAGCAACGCCGGAAGCGCAGCCGGTTAACCTGGCTGCCGATGTGTCGCCCGCGACAATCGCACCGCAGCTGGTGGCGGCGGGACCAGCCGCAGACAGCGCAATCGGGAGCGGCGAACCGCCCGAAGTCCCGGCACGCTGGCAGGCGCTCGATCCGGCTCTGGAGGAGCGCCTCAACCGGCTGGTGATCGAACACCACGAGTTCGGCGGGCGCACCGGGATCAACGGACCAGTGCCGCATATCGGTTTTGTCGGCTATGACGCCCGCTAGCAGGTGCCTCTCGGCACTTGCCGGCCTGTTGCTGGCGTCGGCGGCAACATCCGAAGAACTCGCACCGCATAAGCTGCTTGACCGTATGAACGAAGCGGTGCGGCTGCTCGACTACGAGGGCAGCTTCGTCGTCCAGGCGGACAAACATCTGGATGCGATGTACATCGTTCATCGAGTCGAGGCGGGTGCCGAAAAGGAACGGATCGTTTCGCTGACAGGGAAGCCGCGTGAAATCATCCGCAGCGACAAGGCGGTGACCTGCCTGGTGCCCGGCCGGGCGCCTCAGATCAACGTCGAACGCAGGGCCCGGGGGCGCTCCTTCTCGCCGCTGCGCGGCGTGAGCGCGGAACAACTCGAGAACTTTTATCTCATGAAGCTGCTCGAATCGAGCCGCGTCGCGGGCCGCGAGGCACACCAGATCCTGATTCAGCCGCGCGACGATTTGCGTTACGGCTATCGCTTGTTCGTCGACCAGGAGTCGTCGCTGCCGCTGCGCTCGGTGATGTTCGACGAAACGCAGCGACCGGTGTCGCAGATGATGTTTGTCGAACTCGAGGTGGGACCGAGCGTCACGCCCATCGAATGGGACATCTCGGCGATGCAAGCCCCCGGGGGCAACTCCCAGGCGGCAATCCCCGAGGAACGGCTGGCCCGGCCGGCCTGGGCTCTCGACAATCTGCCGCCCGGTTTCCAGCTCAACGTGCATCGACGCCGTGCGCTGGCCGGTGCACCGGGCGACATGGAGCATTTCATCTTTTCGGATGGCCTGGCGAGCGTGTCCGTTTACGTCCAGCCAGATGTCGACGAAAAATGGCTGTCCGGGGAGTCATCGATCGGAGCCGCGGGGGCCGTCGGAAGGGTTGTTGGTGACCACCAGGTGGTCGTAGTCGGCGAAGTGCCACCCAAGACCTTGCATTGGTTTGCCCGGCAAGTGCGGGCGGCGGCGCCGTGATCGAGGAGCAGGCGCGCGTCATTCGGGTCATAGACGGTGTCGCCGAGATCGTGACCCAACGACCGAGCGCCTGCGGCTCCTGCGCCGCAAAGCAAGGCTGTGGCACATCACTGCTCGCGGCATGGTTGCCACATCGCCAGCTCAACTTCCACATCGTCAATGACATCGATGCCCGGGTCGGTGACCTGGTGGTCGTTGGTCTGGACGAAAGGGTGCTGCAGCGCGGCTCGCTGCTGCTTTACGCCGTCCCGCTGGCCGGTCTGCTGACAGGTGCCATTGCCGGAGAGCGCCTACTCGCCCAGTTCGGCTGGTCTTCGGAACTCGGGGCGGTGTTACTCGGTCTATTGGGCCTGACCGTCTCGTTGGGACTCGTCCGTCGGTTCGCCGCCGAACGTGTGATCGCGGGCGAAGGAGGCATAAGGCTGCTGCGGGTGGCCGGCCGATCCCTGTCACTTGAGCCCGATGACAGCATGCTTACGAACGGGCGCTAACGGAAATTGATCAGGATATGCGAATGAAGAAGATCGTCATGCACCAGCTACAAACGCTGCTCGCCGTCTCCCTGGCGGCCATGCTGCTCAGCGCCAATTCATCGGCACGTGGTCTGCCTGATTTTACCGTGCTGGCCGAGCAGAATAGTCCGGCTGTCGTCAACATCAGCACTCAGCAGAAATCGCAACTCAGCCAAAGCATGCCCGAGGGCTTCTCAATGCCCGACATGCCGGAGGGCAGCCCGTTCAATGAGCTCTTCAAACATTTCTTCGGCGAAGGCATGGAAGAGTTCGGTGAACGCGAAAGCCAGTCTCTGGGCTCCGGCCTGGTGATCTCACCGGACGGCTACATCCTCACAAACCATCATGTCGTGTCGGATGCCGACGAGATTCAGGTGCGTTTCAGCGATCGCCGCACCTATGATGCCAAGGTGATCGGCTCGGACAAGGGCAGCGACGTCGCCCTGATCAAGATCGAAGCAACCGACCTTCCGACGGTCAAGATCGGCAAGAGCAGCGATCTCAAGGTTGGCGAATGGGTATTGGCTATCGGTTCACCGTTCGGCTTCGACCACACGGTGACCGCCGGGATCGTCAGCGCCAAGGGCCGCAGTCTGCCAAGCGAGAACTATGTGCCGTTCATCCAGACCGACGTCGCGATCAACCCGGGAAACTCCGGCGGACCGCTGATCAACCTGGATGGCGAAGTCATAGGCGTGAATTCACAGATCTACAGCCGCACCGGCGGGTTCATGGGGCTGTCGTTTGCCATCCCGATCGAACTGGCAATCAACGTAGCTGATCAACTGCGTGAATCCGGCAAGGTGTCGCGCGGCTATCTGGGCGTGCTGATCCAGGACGTGGACCGTAACCTTGCCGAGTCCTTCGGTATGCCTCAGCCTTATGGCGCCCTGGTGTCACGGGTGATGTCCGGTTCCCCAGCCGACAAGGCAGGGGTTGCGGTGGGCGACGTGATACTCGCCTTCAACGGGAAGAAGCTGCTGAACTCCAGTCAGCTGCCACCCCTGGTCGGGACGACACGGATCGAAGAACAGGCGACCCTGCGTGTTCTGCGCGATGGCAAGGAGCGCGATATCCCGGTCACGGTGGGCCGCCTGCCGGATGACGACGGAGCGGAGATCAGCTCGGTCCCGGCAGAGGCTCAGCCCGACCAGATCGAGCAGCTCGGGCTGGCGGTGATAGACATCGATGCGCAGGTGCGCGAAGAGCTGGGCCTCGAGGGTTCCGGCGGCGCTTTGGTCGGCGACGTGCAGGCGGGCCCCGCGAAAGACGCCGGCCTGCGGCGTGGCGACATCGTGATGATGTTCGACGGAACCGATGTCAAGAGTGCGAAACACCTGCGCGAGCTCATCGGTGCCGCCGAAGACAAACGCACCGTGGCTGTACTGGTGCGCCGCGGGGAAAGCCCTTTGTTCATGGCGCTGCGGCTGAAAGACTGATCGGTGACGGTCGGCGCGGTTTTCTACTATCGAAATGGCTGCCATCTCTGCGAGGAGCTGGCGGCCTTGCTGTTTCGCGGCTGGCCCGATCAGGCGCATGCGATGCAATGGAGGGACGTCGACACCCGGCCCGAGTGGCGCCTGGCACATGGTGAATCCGTCCCGGTGTTGATGCTCGGCGAAGACCTGGTGTGTGCGCTGCAACCGGACATCGAGCGAATCACACAGTATTTCGGTGCCATGGCGAATCCGCTATAATTCGGCGGCTTTACGGCGGTTTGCATCCAAAACGGAACTTTCCGGTGGAAAGTTCCGTTTTTTCATATGCTTGGCTTCACCTTCACAGACGTAAATGGCCGACCTCAGTCACATCAGAAACTTTTCGATCATCGCCCACATCGATCATGGCAAGTCGACGATCGCCGATCGCTTCATCCAGACCTGTGGCGGGCTGAGCGAGCGCGAGATGGGCGACCAGGTGCTCGATTCTATGGATCTCGAGCGTGAGCGCGGCATCACCATCAAGGCTCAGTCGGTGACGCTGCAATATGCCGCACGCGATGGTGAGACCTACGAGCTGAATTTCATCGACACGCCGGGGCACGTCGATTTCTCCTATGAAGTTTCGCGCTCGCTGGCGGCCTGCGAGGGGGCCCTTCTGGTGGTTGATGCCGCCCAGGGGGTCGAGGCGCAGAGCGTCGCCAACTGCTATACCGCGATCGAGCAGGGCCTGGAAGTCCTGCCGGTACTGAACAAGATCGATCTGCCCTCGGCAGAGCCGGAGCGCGTGGTCAATGAGATCGAAGAGATCATCGGCATCGAGGCAACCGACGCCTTGCATGTCAGCGCGAAGACCGGCCTGGGGATTCCCGATCTGCTCGAGGCCCTGGTGGCCAAGATTCCACCGCCAGAGGGCATCGTCGATGCACCACTGCAGGCGCTGATCATCGACTCGTGGTTCGATCCCTACGTCGGCGTTATTTCGCTGATCCGGGTCGTGAACGGGAGCATCCGCCCCAAAGACAAGATGCGTATCATGTCCACCGGCAGGGTTTACCAGGTCGAGAAGGTCGGTGTCTTCACACCCAAGCGTCTGAACATGTCGCAACTCGGTACCGGCGAAGTCGGGTTCGTGATTGCCGGCATCAAGGAGGTCGATGGGGCACCGGTCGGTGACACCCTGACCCTGGAGAACCGCCGGGCCTCCGAGCCGCTGCCTGGTTTTCGTGAGGTCCGGCCTCGGGTCTTCGCCGGCCTGTACCCTATCAGTTCCGATGATTACGAAGCGTTTCGCGATGCCTTGCAGAAACTCAAGCTCAACGACGCAGCCCTGCACTATGAACCGGAGACCTCGCAGGCGCTGGGCTTTGGATTCCGCTGTGGTTTCCTCGGCATGCTCCACATGGAGATCGTCCAGGAGCGCCTGGAACGGGAATACGATCTGGACTTGATCACTACGGCTCCGACCGTGGTCTACGAGGTGCAGTTGAACGATGAAAGTGTCATTCAGATCGACAACCCGGCAGCCCTTCCTGAGCCGGGCAAGTTTCGCGAGGTGCGTGAACCCATTATCGAGGCCCACATCCTTGTTCCGCAGACACACCTCGGCAATGTAATCAGCCTGTGCGTGGAAAAGCGCGGCTTCCAGAAGAACCTGCAGTATCTCGGTGGCCAGGTGCAACTGGTCTACGAACTGCCCATGAACGAAGTGGTACTGGACTTCTTCGACCGTCTCAAGTCGGTGAGCCGCGGCTACGCCTCGTTCGAGTACGAGTTCAAGCGCTTTCAGGCCGCCTCGCTGGTCAAGCTCGACATCCTGATCAACGCAGAGCGGGTCGACGCACTGTCACTGATCGTGCATCGCGATAACGCTGAGGCACGTGGCCGCGAATTGACCGAGCGCATGAAAGAGATCATCCCGCGACAGATGTTCGAGGTCGCAATCCAGGCCGCGATCGGCAGCAAGGTCATCGCCCGTTCGACGGTCAAGGCGCTGCGCAAGAACGTGACGGCAAAATGCTACGGCGGCGATGTCACCCGCAAGCGCAAGCTGCTGGAGAAACAAAAGGCCGGCAAAAAGCGCATGAAACAGGTCGGCCGGGTTGAGATCCCGCAGGAGGCGTTCCTCGCCGTGCTGCAGGTGGGAAAGGACAACTGAACGTGGCGACTCCTCGGCTGCATCGGCCATGGCAAAGACTTTGGGAAGCACTATGCAAACGATCCTGATTTTCGTTTTTTTTGCGCTGCTCGTCTGGGTGGTGATCACCTTCGGTATCGAGCCGGCCCTCGCTCTGGCCACGGTCGTCAGCGGCGTCGTTTGGCTGGCCTATCGCCTGATCAAAGGCAGGACCGAAGATAAATTGCCGACCACCGTCGAGTACGCACGGTCATTTTTCCCGATCTTCCTGATCGTATTGCTGCTCCGCGCGTTCCTGGTCGAGCCTTTCCGCATACCCTCGGGTTCGATGATGCCGACGCTACTGGTCGGCGATTTCATTCTTGTGAACAAGTTTGCTTACGGCATCCGGATGCCGGTCACCAAGACCAAGCTGATCGATGTGGGCGAGCCCGAACGTGGTGACATCGTGGTGTTCCGCTGGCCTGTCAATACCCGACTTGACTACATCAAACGTGTCGTAGGCCTGCCCGGCGACCGGATCCGCTATCAGAACAAGACCCTGATCATCAATGGCCAGCCGGTACCGATCGAGCCGGTTGGACGATATCAGCCGGAGGGATCGGGGATGCGGGCATTGGGATCCGTCGAGGGTCGCGAGCTTCTGGGTGATACCCGGCATGCCGTGCTGGTCAATCCGATGGCACCGGATTTCAGCCCATCCTGCGGCTTTCTCGGGCACAAAGAGGTCAGCGTGCCGGACGGCCATTTCCTGATGGTGGGCGACAATCGCGACGACAGCAACGACGGGCGCTGTTGGGGTTTCGTTCCGGAGGAAAATCTGGTCGGCAAGGCATTTTTCGTCTGGTTGAGTTGGGATTGGAAACGTTCCGGTTTTCTGGCTCCGAGCCGGATCGGTCCGATCGGGGATTGAACCGACCATCGGTTTTCAAGCCGGGCGTTGAGTCTGCCGATACATCGGTTACCCTTAGTGCAGGATTTACCCTATGAAACCGAGAGTTATGGTAAGGAAGCAATGCGGCATGACGATGTTGTCGTGGCTCATCGTGCTCGCCGTCGTGGTGTTTTTCATTCTCGTAGGCATCAAGATGGTACCGACCTATCTTGAGAATTACTCGATCAAGCAGGTTCTGGAGAACATGCAGAACGACCGCAAGGTACGTACCATGTCGCCTGCGGAAATGAAGAAGTCCTTCTTCAAGCGGCTGAAGATCAACAGCGTCTACGAATTCGACCGCAATGCGATAAAGATCAAAAAAGAGAAGTTCGGCACCCGATTCGCGCTGGATTACGAAATCCGCAAGCCGGTGGCCGGGAATGTTGCGATCGTCATGACGTTTTCAGAGTCGGCCCTGATCCCTCCGCCATGAAGCGTCTGCAGCAGCGACTCGACTATCGGTTCCAAGATGTCGGCCTGCTGGAACGCGCCCTGACGCACCGGAGTCTGGGTGCGCGCAACAATGAGCGCCTGGAGTTTCTGGGTGATGCGATTCTCGGCTTCGAGGTCGCGGACAATCTCTACCGCACGGTCAGCGATGCCAACGAGGGCCAGTTGAGCCGGATGCGTGCCCATCTGGTCAAGCGTGAGACCCTGGCGGATATCGCACGCGAACTGGAATTGGGGGATATCCTGCGCCTCGGCGCGGGCGAGCTGCGCAGCGGCGGTCAGACCCGTGACTCGATCCTGGCAGATTCCGTCGAAGCCATTATCGCCGCCGTCTATCTGGACGGCGGAATCGATGCGGCGCGCGCCCTGGTGAGGCGGTTGCTCGGCGGCCGATTGACCGACCCCACACCCGAGACGCGGCGCAAAGACCCCAAGACACGCCTCCAGGAGCACCTGCAGTCGATCGGCCGGACTCTGCCCAATTATGATGTGGTCGACATCAGTGGCGACCAGCACGACCAGACCTTTCGCGTGACCTGTTCGATCGGGCTGGTCGAGGACACGCAGGGCGAAGGCGCCAGCCGGCGCAAGGCGGAGCAGGCTGCAGCCCGCGCGATGCTCGAACAGTTGCACAGTCTTGAGGAATCAGCGACATGAGCAGGCGCAGTGGCTATGCGGTGCTTGTCGGCCGCCCGAATGTTGGGAAATCGACGCTGCTCAATCGCCTGCTCGGGCAAAAAATCGCAATAACCTCGCATAAACCTCAGACCACCCGGCATCGCGTCCTCGGTATCCGCTCGCAACAGGATGGCCAGATCGTGTTTGTCGACACCCCGGGCATCCACGACCGCGGCGGCAAGGCGATGAACCGATACCTCAATCGCACCGCGCATAGCGCGCTGCTGGATGTGGACGTCGCTGTATTCGTCGTTCAGGCCCTCGCATGGACCGAGGAAGATCAGCAGGTTCTGGATGCCATCGAGCATGCGGCCGTCCCCGCGATCGCAGCGGTTAACAAGGTCGACCTGGTATCACCCAAGGAGCAACTCCTGCCTTTCCTGAAGACGCTATCGGAGCGCTACCCCTTTGTCGACGTCGTCCCCGTCTCGGCCCGCGATGGCGGTAATGTCGAGGAACTCGTCGGCTCGGTGCTGCGAAAGCTGCCGGAAGGCGATGCGATTTTCCCCGATGACCAGATTACCGATCGCTCCGAGCGTTTCTTCGCCGCCGAGTTGCTGCGCGAGCAACTGATCCGCCGCTACCATCGCGAACTGCCGTACTCGGTGACTGTCGAGATCGAGCGCTTCGAAGAAGTCGAGGGGCGCTACATCATCGGGGCGGTGATCTGGGTCGAACGTGACAGCCAGCGCGCAATCCTGTTGGGCAAGGGCGGAGAGGCGATGAAGCAGACAGCGATGGCGGCGCGCAAGGCGATGAATGACTTCTTCCAGACCCGGGTGCATCTCGAGGTCTGGATCAAGGTCAAGAAGAGCTGGTCGAGCGACGAGGCGAGCCTTATCTCACTGGGATATACGGATTGATTTTTGGACGCACAGATCCTGCAGGCTGCCTATGTGCTGCACTCGCGCCGGTATGGTGACAGCAGCCTGATCGTCGATCTCCTGACCCGCGACGAGGGACGCGTCGCCTGTCTGTCCAAGGGGGCGCTGCGTCCGCGCCGGACCGAGGCAGTACTTCGATCTTTTCAACCCCTGCTGGCCGGCGTGCGTGGACGTGGCGACGTCTTGACACTGACGCAGGTCGAATCGGCTGGTGCGGCACTCAGACTGACGGGGCGGAATCTCTACTGTGGTCTCTATCTCAATGAGCTGCTGCTGAAACTGACCGCTCGCCACGATGCCAGTCCGCCACTGTTCGACGACTACGTGCTGGCCATCCAAGGACTCGAGGCTGCACCCTCGACTGAGCGCGTGCTGCGCCGCTTCGAGGTGCGGCTGCTGGAACACCTCGGGCTTGGCCTATCTCTCGAACTGGACAGCCGGGGGGAACCGATCTCGGTCGATAGCAGTTACAATTATCAAGTCGGCACCGGGGCTGTCCGCGACCGGTCGCTCGGCGGGCGGCGGGTCAGCGGCGGTACCCTGATTGCACTCCGGTCTGGCGAGTTCCCTGACGAGGGGTCCTTGCGTGAGGCGCGAGGGCTTATGCGCCGGGTGCTGGATCATCATCTCGACGGAAGGCCGCTGCGCAGTCGGGAGCTGTTTCGCAGCATGGTCCCGACCACAGGCATCACACCGATGAACGGCAACGACAAATGAGCAATTACGAAAGACTGCTGGGCGTGAACATCGATCATGTCACCACCCTGCGGCAGGCGCGCGGCACACGCTACCCGGAACCGATCCAGGCAGCACTGGTCGCCGAACAGGCGGGGGCCGATTCGATCACCCTGCATCTGCGCGAGGACCGTCGGCACATTCAGGATCGCGACGTCGACAGGCTGCGTGATGTGCTGCAGACGCGCATGAATCTTGAAATGGCCGCCACCGCCGAGATGCTCGCGATCGCGTCGCGTGTGCGGCCTGCCGATTGCTGCCTGGTGCCCGAGAAACGCGAGGAATTGACCACGGAGGGCGGATTGGATGCGTCGGCCAACATTCCTTACCTGAGAGAATACTGTGCGGAGCTCGCCGCCGCCGGCGTGCGTGTCTCCTTGTTCATTGATGCCGATCCGCGCCAGATCGAGGCTGCGGTCGATATCGGAGCGCCAGTGGTCGAGATTCATACCGGCCATTACGCTGATGCGAAGAGCCCCGGTGCGGTGCGGGATACCTTGGCCCGTATCACCGATGCGGTTGCGCATGGCCTACAGGCAGGGTTGCAAGTGAATGCAGGACACGGTCTCGACTACCACAACATCCGGGCAGTGGCGGCCACAGAGGGCATCGTGGAATTCAACATCGGGCATTCAATCATCAGCCGCGCCTTGTTCAGCGGACTGCATCGGGCGGTCGCGGACATGAAACGGCTGCTTCAGCCCGGGGTGAGCTGACTCCGCTGTCTGATTGTCAGGAGTTCAGGCGGGTCACACCTCGAGGTCGATGATCCGCTGCGCTTCCTGCTCGACGCGTTCTAGCAGCATAGCGACTGTGGTTTGGTCTTCCAGCGAGATCGCCGGTTGCAGATCGCCCAGCGCATGATGGAACGCGGGCACACCGCAGACGGCGGCGGCCCCGTGCAAGCGATGTGAAAGCTGCCAGAGTTCAGCCCAGTCATTGTCATCGAGATGGCGGCGCAGGACCTCGACGCTGGCCGGCAGTTCAGCGCGCAGCTCTTCGAACAGTTTTTTCGCAATTCCCTCGGAACCACCGGCGATGCGCAACGCCTGGGCATTGTCACGGACCGGCCAGTCGTGCTCTTGCATCGTCCGGGCCCTCGCGTCGATGAACTGGGTCGGTGAGACGCCATCATGCAGACCTTTGAGCGCGCGCCTCAGTTCATCGTCGTTGACCGGCTTTATAAGGTAATGATCGATTCCCGCACGCGCGATTTCCCGTTGATTCTTTTCCGCTGCATCGGCGGTCAGTGCGATGATGGAAACCGGTGGATGGGAATTCAGAGCGCGGATTCGCCGCGCAGCCTCCAGGCCATTCATCCGCGGCATATGCACGTCGAGAAACGCCAGGTCGATGGTGTGATTCTTCGCCATTTGCACCGCCTCGTCTCCATCTGCGGCTTGAAGCACTCTTGCCCCCATGTCGGCCAACAGGTGTGTGATCAACTGCAGATTGATCGGGTGGTCGTCGGCAGCCAGACATGTCTTGCCTTCGAGCAGTTGTTCCCGGTCGTTCGAACCGGCCTTGTCATCGTCATTACCCGGCTTCGACACCGGAACCGGTACAAGCGGCGCCTGGCCGGAACGCAGACATCCGCGCAAGGCCTCTCGCAGGTGACGCTGGGGCGGCGGCTTGCTCAGGCAGTAGCTGGCGCCGTTGGCGGCAAAACGTGCAAGCAACTCTTCGTCGGAGCTGGAAACCAGCGCGATCAGGGGCAGCCCGTGCTGGTCCGTTAACCCGCGAACATGTGTCAGGCACTCTTCGAGGAGCGCTGCTTCATCGCTACAGCCAACGACGAGCAACGCATAATTCGACAAATCGCGGTCGTGAACATCGCTGAAACGCGCATAGTCATCGATCGCCAGGCCCATGTCGGCTAGCATGTTACGCAGTGAGATCCGCGACAGCTCATGACCTTCGATCAGCAGAGCGCGGCGGTTCAATGGCGGTATGCGTCGATGGGGCGGGGCGTCCCGATCCCGCTCCAGCTTCAGAGTGACGTGGAACACCGAGCCTTCGCCGGCCCGGCTGGACACACTGATATGGCCGTTCATCGCCTCGGCCAGCGAATGGCAGATGCTGAGCCCGAGTCCGGTACCGCCGAACAGGCGCTTGGTGGTTGAGCTCCCCTGATCGAACGCCAGGAACAACCGTTGCTGTTCGGCAAGGGGGATGCCGATCCCGGTGTCGCTCACGGCGAAGGCGATGCGGACACCCTGGTCATCGTCCTCTTCGAGCATCACACGAACCACGATCTCGCCGCGATCGGTGAATTTCACGGCATTACCGACGAGGTTGTTGACGATCTGGATGATTCGGGACTCGTCGCCTACCAGGCAGTCGGGTACGTCGCTATAGACCATAGAGACCAGTTCCAGATGTTTCGCATGCGCCTGTGGCCCCCAGAGGCCGACCGCAGTTTCGACGCACTCACGCAGCTTGAAGGGTTCATGGGTCAGGATCAGCTTGCCGGATTCGAGCTGGGAAAAATCCAGAATGTCATCGACGATGCGCAGCAGTGAATTGGCGGATTTCTGAATTGTGCCGAGGTAGTCGAGCTGCTTTTCGGTGAGCTCGGTCTTGCCGAGCAGGTGGGTGAAGCCAATGACCCCATTCATCGGCGTACGGATCTCATGGCTCATGTTCGCCAGAAACTCTGATTTTGCCCGGTTGGCCTCGATCGCGCGGCGCCGAGCCAGATCCAGTTCGGCATTGCGGATCTCGACAACCTCCATGCTCTCCTGGGCCTCCCGGGTCGCCTGGAACACGCGATCCTGCAAGGCCTCCTGAGCAGCCGAGAGTTCGCGTGCCATCGTGTTGAAGCCCGTTTCGAGCTCGCCCATCTCGCCGGGTGAGCGCTGGGCGAGCTGCACATTCAACTCGCCGTCGCGCACCCGCTGCATGGCTCGGTTGACGATCGTGATTGGCCGGAGCATGAAGCGCAGGCGATCGGCGGCCAGGAACAGGGTAAGGATCAGTCCGGCGCCCAGGATAAGCAGACCGATCAGCGCCAGCCGCGCCTGGCCAGCTCCCAGCCACAGGTAAAGGCCGAATGCCCCGAGCCCGACCAGCATGGGTGCCAGTGTGACCAGGAAGGTTCGGTAGTAAAAGATGTCGGAACGGTAGAATTTCGGGAGTTTCACCAGACTTCTTCCTCGAATCCGGGTGCGCTCTCCACACCCCGAACCTATTCCCGATACTACCTCGTTTTGACCGTGGCGATTGAGTAAACTCGGAGGATGGAATACCCGACCATCGAATCCAGCGTCGGCAATACGCCGCTGGTCCGCCTGCAGCGCATGCCGGGCGTGACAAGCAATATCATCCTGGCGAAACTAGAGGGCAACAATCCTGCGGGATCGGTCAAGGACCGTCCGGCCCTGTCGATGATCCGGCGCGCCGAGGAACGCGCCGAGATCAAACCCGGTGACACCTTGATCGAGGCGACCAGTGGCAATACCGGTATTGCGCTCGCCATGGCGGCAGCGATCCGCGGTTTCCGCATGGTGTTGATCATGCCCGAGAATCTCAGCGTCGAGCGGCGCGCGTCGATGCGTGCCTATGGTGCGGAGTTGATTCTCGTCACTCGTGAACAGGGCATGGAGGGTGCACGCGATATGGCACTGCGAATGGAGTCTGAGGGCCGGGGCAAAGTGCTCAATCAGTTCGCGAACCCGGACAACCCCCGTGCCCATTACGAAACGACCGGGCCGGAGATCTGGCGCGACACGGCGGGGCGGGTGAGTCATTTTGTCAGTGCGATGGGGACCACTGGCACCATCATGGGTACGGCGCGTTTCCTGCGCGAACAGCAACCGCGCCCGCAGATCATCGGGGTGCAGCCGGCCGAGGGTGCCTCGATACCCGGGATCCGGCGCTGGCCGCTCGAGTACGTACCGGAAATCTTCGATGCCTCGCTGGTCGATCGCGAAATGGATGTCACGCAGGACGAGGCCGAGGTGATGACACGCCGCCTGGCAGCCGAGGAGGGGATCTTCAGCGGCATCTCGTCCGGTGGTGCCATCGCCGCTGCGCTGCGTCTCTCCCAAGAGGTCGAAAATGCGGTGATCGTCGCGATTGTCTGCGACCGCGGCGACCGCTATCTGTCGACTGGCGTGTTCCCCTCAGAGTAGCCATGCGATTTTCGGTTTTTGCAATTACCTCGGTGCCCGATACCGCCACCACCCGTGGTCTGTTCGGGCTGGATGACCTGGATGACAAATCCGTTTCGAAGGTCCTGTTTCACCGGCGTAAGCAGCAGACCGGTTCGAGCGAGATGCTGCGCTGGGACCAGCGTGCGATCGCCGGCATCACCCTGATCGAGCATTCGGTCGACAAGGTGCAGATGCAGTCGCTGTATCTCCCCGGGCACGGGGAGGAGGAGATGCTGCAGGCCTACTATCGTTCGGCGCTGCGCAATACCTGTCTGGTGTCCTGGGATGGCGCGCGGGCCGACCTGCCGCTGATCCATTTCCGGACGCTAATGCGCGGCTTGAGTTATCCGGCCTACTGGCAGCGGCTGCGCGATGACGACAGCGATCTGCACCGTGTGATTTGTGATTGGTTGACGCAACTGCCGGACGATCGGCCGGGACTGGACGAGACCGCCCGGAAACTGGGTTACCCCGGGCTGCTACGGCGTGACGAGGACGATGTACACAACGCCTGGCTGCAGGGACGGCATGCCGAGATACAGGCCTTCACCGAACTTGCGGCTCTCAACGCTTACCTGCTTGCGCTACGCCTGTTTGCCACCACCGGTGAGATAAGCCGGCATGACAGCGCCCGGGTGATGAACAAGTTGCGCGATGAACTGGGCAGGCGAGATGGTGCGCATCTCGCGGAGTTCCTGGCTGCATGGAGTGCTTCCTGAGTGGGCGGTCGGCGCCGTCGGCAGCGCGTGCCGGAAGGTGAGTTTCGGGCCGAGATCAGCGGCATGGCACACGACGGCCGCGGTATCGCACGGGTCGATGGCAAGGCAACCTTCGTGCATGGCGCCCTGCCCGGCGAGATCGTCAGCTTCCGTTACCTGAAACGTCGGCGCAGCCATGACGAGGGCCAGGTGGTGTCCGTACTCGAGGCATCAACGGACCGGGTGGAGCCGCGCTGCGCACACTACGGCATCTGCGGTGGCTGCGGTCTCCAACACCTCGAACCCATGGCACAGATCGCATCGAAACAGTCCGTGCTGCTCGACAATTTGCGCCAGATCGGCAATGTCAGTCCTGGCAAGGTGCTGCCGCCGCTGACCGGCGATTCGGCCTGGGGCTATCGGCGTAAGGCGCGGCTCGGCGTCAGGGACGTGGCGCGCAAAGGCAAGGTCCTGGTCGGGTTCCGTGAACGCGGCTCGAGTTTCGTCGCCGATGTGGACAAGTGCCATGTGCTGCACCCTCGGGTCGGAGAGCTGTTGCCGGCGCTCAGCGGTCTGGTCGGATCCCTGAGCATCAGTCGACGCCTGCCGCAGATCGAAATGGCGATGGATGACGAGCGTTGCGTGCTCATCCTGCGCATTCTCGACCCTCTCAGCGAGGAGGATGAACATCTGCTCGAGCAGTTTCAGGCCGGCAACGATGTCGTTTTCTACCTCCAGCCCGGCGGTCCGGAGACGGTTCGTCCGCTGCGGACCGGGGTCGATCTGCACTATCGCCTGCCAGCCTACGATGTCACGTTGGGTTTCCTGCCGGGTGATTTCACCCAGGTCAACAGCGACGTCAACCGCAAGATGATCGACAGGGCGATCGAACTGCTCGACCTCCAGACCGAGGAACGGGTACTCGACCTGTTCTGCGGCATCGGGAACTTCACCTTGCCGATCGCGCGCGGCTGCGCACATGTCGTCGGTGTGGAGGGCGATGCCGGCCTGGTGAGCCGCGCACGGCAGAACGCTGCACTCAACCGGCTGGGTAATGTCGAGTTCTTTACCGCCGACCTTTACGGCGATCTTCCGGCCGAACCCTGGCGGACCGGCCACTTCGACAAGGCCCTGCTCGATCCACCGCGCAGCGGGGCGATGCAGGTGCTCCCGTTGTTGCCCGCGATGGGGATCGGGCGCATCGTGTACGTGTCCTGTTATCCGGGCACGCTGGCCCGCGATGCCGGCGAACTGGTCAAGCACCACGGTTACCGGCTGGTCAGCGCCGGCGTCATGGACATGTTCCCGCACACCGCGCATGTCGAATCGATAGCACTTTTTGAGCGAGGCTGAAGTCATGGGAAGAGAGATCGAGCGCAAATTTCTGTTGCGGTCCGACGCGTGGCGCGACGAAGTGAGGGACAGTGTCCATCTGATCCAGGGCTATCTCATGCGTAATGAACACTCGGCGATCCGGGTACGCATCAAGGGCACGCGGGCCGAACTGAATATCAAGCAGACGCTCGACGGCATCGACCGGCTGGAGTACGAGTATGAGATCCCGCTCGTGGATGCGCGCGAGATCCTCGAACATGTCGCGCTGCGACCGTTGATCGAGAAGACGCGCCACCATGTCGTGCGTGGCGGACACTTGTGGGAGATCGACGAATTCGACGGCGAGAATCGAGGGCTGATCATGGCCGAGATCGAACTCGCCGACGCCGATGAAGCCTTCGACAAACCGCCGTGGATCGGCGAGGAGGTGTCGCTGGACCCGCGTTACTACAACAGCAATCTGATCGTTTCGCCTTACCAATCATGGTGAAACCGGCGCTCCTCGGCCTGTGCGCACTGCTCGTCGCCTGCACGCCGACCCCGCCCGACACCATTGTGTTTGCGATGGCCACCGCACCGTCGGTACTGGACCCACGCCTGGCAAGTGATGCTGCCTCCGAACGGGTCAATGCGCTGCTCTACGACCGTCTCGTCGTACTCGACGCGCAGGGCGTACCACAGCCCGGCATCGCCAGCTGGGAGCAGCTGGATCCGAGACATTACCGGATCACCCTGCTGCCGCAGCGCGCGGCATTCTGGGACGGAGCACCACCCAATGCGTTCGACGTGGTCGCGACCTATCGCAGCCTGCTCGATCGCAGCCTGGGCTCGCCGCATGCCAGCGCGTTGGCGCATGTCAACGAGGTGCTCGCGGTCGACGCGACGCGGGTGGATTTCCACCTGGCGCGACCCGACCCACTGTTCCCCAGTCGACTGACCATAGGCATCGTTCCGGCGCGGGTCATCGCGACGCGGAAGCTGACACGCAACCCGCTGGGCAGCGGTCCCTTCGCACTGGTCGAACGGCGCGAAGACGGCGGCATTCTGTTGCGACGACGCCAGGACGGTCAGCGCGTCCTGCTGGCGCCGGTCGCTGATCCGACCATGCGCACCCTGAAATTGCTGCGCGGCGAGGCGCAGCTCTTGCAGAACGATCTGCCCGGCGAATTGTACGGTGTCCTGGAAGACAGTAGTGGACTGCAGCTGCGTCAGCGCCCAGGCACAACCTTCGCCTATATCGGGTTCAATCTGGCCGATCCAACGCTGGCACGGCGTGAGGTGCGGGCCGCGATAGCCCATGCGATAGACCGCGAAGCGATTATCCGATACCTGTTCGGCGGCCGCGCCCAGGCGGCCGAGTCGGTGCTGTCACCGACGCATTGGGCGGCTGCGACGGACCTCGCTCCCTATACCCACGATCCAGCACTGGCGCGTGACTATCTGCAGCGTGCAGGGTTCAGCGAAGAACGGCCACTGGTGCTTAATTACAAGACCTCGACCGACCCGTTTCGGCTGCGCATCGCACATGTGCTGCAAAGTCAGCTGGCCGATGCCGGCATACGGCTGGAAATCGCCAGTTACGACTGGGGCACCTTCTTCGGCGACATCAAGGCCGGTCGCTTCCAGATGTACAGCCTGTCCTGGGTCGGCGTGAGCACGCCGGACATCCTGCGCTATGCCTTCCACAGCGAATCCACACCGCCCGCAGGGGCAAATCGGGGGCGCTATCGCTCGGCAGATGTCGACCGCCTGATCGAGCTTGCGGAGACCGCCGACCCCAAGTCGGCCGCCGCGCTGTACGCGGATGTTCAGCGCCAGTTGCATGCCGATCTGGTCTATGTGCCGCTGTGGTACGAGGCCAATGTTGCGGTCAGCCGTGGTCTGACCGGCTACGCGCCCGGCCACGACGGCAACTATCTGGCGCTGAATCGGGTGATGATGAGCGATGCCGACGGACGCTGAGCGATGGATTCGGGTCGACATCGGCCGGCAGCGACTGGTGCTGCTCGAGGGCCGGCGCCTGCGCGCCCAATGGCCGGTGTCCACTGCACTGAATGGACCCGGCGAGCAGATGGATTCGGGCTGCACCCCGCGCGGCGAGCATCGGGTGCGTATCAAAATCGGTGGCGGCTGCCCGGTGAACACGGTTTTCGTCGGCCGGCGTCCGACCGGAGAGGTCTACAGCGAAGAGCTCGCCGACCAGCATCCCGGCCGCGACTGGATCCTGACCCGAATCATCTGGTTGTCGGGTACTGAACCCGGCAGGAATCGCGGTCCGGGCTGCGATACGCTGCGGCGCTACGTCTACATCCATGGTTGTCCGGATTCGACGGCGCTGGGTGTAGCCGCTTCGCATGGCTGTATCCGGATGCGCAACGCCGACTTGATCGAGCTGTTCGAGCAGATCGATCAGGGTACCCGTGTATTGATCAGTGACGGCGACATGCTGGTCGATGCGTAGCCTGTTGGAACAACTGCTCGATACGCTGATCGTACTGTTCGGCGTCAGTACGCTGGTCTTTCTGCTGTTGGTGCTGATTCCCGGTGACCCGGTCGACGTAGTCCTCGGTGAGTCGGCACAGGCGGCAGATCGCGAGGCGATGCGCACCGCGCTCGGCCTGGACCGGCCGCTTTGGGAACGCTGGGGCGGGTTCTACCTGGACCTGTTGCGGGGCGATTTGGGTGAGTCGCTGTTGCGTCGCCAACCGGTAGGAGAACTGATCCTGCAGCGCCTGCCGGCGACGCTGCAACTGGCCACCGCGGCCTTCCTGCTAGTGCTGCTGGTCGCGCTACCCCTGGGAGTGCTGGCGGCCCGACGGCGCGGCCGCTGGCCCGACCGGCTGGCCCAGGCCTTTGCCCTCGTCGGCGTATCGATCCCCAACTTCTGGCTCGGGCCCCTGCTGGTCCTGCTGTTCTCGGTGGCACTGGGATGGACGCCGGTCAGCGGCAACCAGGAGCCGGGAAGCCTGCTATTGCCGGCACTCACCCTCGGCCTGTCGATGGCGGCAATCACCACGCGTATGGTGCGCAGCAGCCTGCTCGAGATCGAGTCGCAGGACTTCCTGCGCACCGCACGCTGCAAGGGGCTCAGCGAGGGTGCGGTGATGTGGCGCCATAGCCTGCCGAATGCAATGCTGCCGGTAATCACCGTGCTCGGCCTGCAGCTCGGTGGCCTGCTGGCCGGCGCGGTCATCACCGAGGTCGTTTTTGCCTGGCCTGGCATGGGCTCGTTGATGGTCGACGCGATCCATCAGCGCGACTATCCGGTGGTGCAGGGCGTGGTGCTGGTGATCGCGCTGGGTTATGTGCTGGCGAACCGGGCGGCCGACCTGCTGGCCGGCCGACTCGACCCACGCATCGCGGGCAAGGCCTGATGCGGCTGCCCGGCCTGATCCTCAGCGCCTGGCTGATCATGGCCCTGGCGGGTGTCATGCCGTGGCTTGAGCCCAATCGGGTTTCTCTGCCGGAGATCTTCATGCCGCCATCCACTGCGCACTGGCTGGGGACCGACGAACTGGGGCGGCCAGTGCTCGACCGCCTGCTCAGCGGCGCCGGGGTGTCGCTATTGGTGGCGCTTACCACAGTGGTTATTTCCGCGCTGATCGGCATCATCGTCGGATTGACTGCCGGCTATTTCGGCGGCCTGACCGATCGGGTGATCAGTCGCCTGATCGAGGTGTTCCTGGCCTTCCCCGGGATGCTGCTGGCGATCGCAATGGCTGCGATGATCGGCCCTGGCATCGACAATGTGATCATTGCGCTGGCGACGATGGGGTGGGTCGGGTATGCGCGTCTGGTGCGGGTGCAGGTCTTGTCCCTGCGTGAGCGCGAACACGTGCTGGCGGCAGTCGCACTGGGGCGTACCGACCTTGCGATTATGCAAAGACATCTGCTGCCGCTGGTGATGGCGCCGATATGGGTGGAGGCGAGCTTCGGCGTGGCCGGGGCCGTGGTTGCTGAGGCCGGCCTGTCGTTTCTCGGTCTCGGGATCCAGCCGCCGGATGCATCCTGGGGCGGCATGATCCGTGACGGCGTACGCTATCTGCTGGTCGCACCGCACCTAGTACTGGCGCCTGGCATAGCCTTGTTCCTGGTCGTTTTGGCGGCCAACCTGTTCGGCGACGCCCTGCGCGACCGGCTCGACGTCACTTCACGTAGTAGGCTGTGAAATACAGGTCCGCGACCAGGGTCTCGCCGGTCAATTCCTCGAGCTGCTGTTGCACTGACTCGAGTGCGGCCCGGCGCAGTTTCTCTTTACCCTCACGGGTCTTGAGCTGTTTGCCGTCCACGCCGGCGATTAGCATTAGAATACTGTGACGCACGGCCGGCGAATGCAGCGTGATCGTCGGCAGGCTGGATGCCTGTTCGGTCATCAGCTGGATGTCGCAGCGGATGTATTTCGGTCCGCCGCTGAGGTTACTGACGATGGAGGGTTTCAGCGCATAGTAGCCGATGTCGAGCTCGGCCTTTTCGCCTTTGGCTTGCGCCGTGAGCGCCACGCCGGATAACAAGAGCAGACCCGCGACGGTGCGGGAATACCGACACATAATTGAACAACCTTTCATGAACTGCTTCGAAACCATGTCTAATCTGCGAGTCTTCCGCCAGCGGGATCAGGTCTGATGCTGCATGGCCCGGTAATGGTCGATCTGCTGGGGACCGAGCTCAGCGCCGAGGACCGCGAGCTCTTGCTGCACCCGGCGGCCGGCGGCGTGATCCTGTTCAGCCGCAACTTCGCCTCTCCGCAACAGGTTCATCGGCTGGTGCAGGAGATTCATAAACTGCGTTCGCCGCACCTGCTGGTTGCGGTAGACCAGGAAGGCGGCCGGGTGCAGCGTTTCCGGGCAGGATTCACGCGCCTGCCGCCGGCGGCCTGTTACGAACAGCGTTGCGGGCATGACCCGCGCGTCGCCCGTCAGGCGGCACGCGAGTTGGGTTGGCTGATGGCCGCGGAGTTGCGTGCCGTGGGCATCGATTTCAGCTTTGCCCCGGTGCTCGACCTCGATTTCGGCGTCAGTAGCGTCATCGGTGATCGGGCGTTCGCCGCGACGCCGGATATCGTCGGGCAGCTGGCCGGTGCCTGGATGCTGGGCGCACGCGAGGCCGGGATGGTGAGCGTCGGCAAGCACTTCCCCGGACACGGCGGTGTGACCGCGGATTCACATCTCGATCTGCCAATCGACGGGCGCGCGCTGGACGAGCTGATGCAGCAAGATCTGCGGCCGTTCGCGCGACTGATCGACAATGGCCTCGAAGGCATCATGCCCGCGCACGTGATCTATTCGGCATGCGACGGCGCCCCGGCGGGTTTTTCACGCTTCTGGCTACAAGCCGTGCTGCGTGACCGTCTCGGGTTCGGCGGCGTGATCTTCAGCGACGACCTCAGCATGGCGGCCGCCGAACACGCCGGTTGCTATGCGGAGCGGGCGCAGGCGGCACTGCGCGCCGGATGCGACATGGTGTTGGTGTGCAACCATCCGGAGGGTGCGCGCGAGGTACTCGCAGAGCTTAACGGCTATCACGACCCCGTCGCGCAGTCACGCATGGTGCGGCTGCACGGGCGGCCAGCCCACAAGTTCGAACGGCTGCGCGAGGACCCGCGCTGGCACAGGGCCGTGGAACTCGCCGCCCGGCTCACCGCAGAAACGAACCTGGCACTCAATCTGGACGGACCGCTGTGAAGCCTCAGCACGAGGAGGCGAGAATCGTCATGCAGCAGGCCGAGTGCCTGTATGACAGGTCGGCGGTAGAGGCTGCATTCGATGGTATCGCGGAGCGGATCAACGCCGATCTGGCCGGCGCAGACGTGGTCGTGATCTGCGTGATGAACGGCGGCCTGGTGGCATCCGGTATCCTGCTGCCGCGCCTCGATTTCCTGCTACGCCTGGACTATATGCATGCCAGCCGGTATCGGGAGCGCACCAGTGGTGACGAATTGCATTGGAGGGTGGAACCGACGCAGCCGCTGGCCGGCAGGCACCTGCTGATCGTCGACGACATCCTCGATGAGGGCTATACGCTGGACGCGATCATCCGTTTCTGCCAGCGCCAGGCGCCGGCCAGCGTGCGCGCGGCCGTGCTGGTGCAGAAACAGCACGATCGTGGTGTGCGGCCGCTGGTCGACTATATCGGTCTGCAGGTGCCGGACCGTTACGTGTTCGGTTATGGCATGGACTACAAGGGCTTCTGGCGCAATGCCCCCGGCATTTACGCCGTTGCAGAATGATCGATTGGGAAACAGGAAGGTGATACGCGTGCAGGCACTCGGCATCATCGGTGGTTCGGGGCTCAGCAAGCTCGAGGGGATGCAGATCGAGCGCGAAGAGATCGTCGCCACACCCTACGGGGATCCGTCGGCGCCGCTGAGCTTCGGGCGCTCCGACGGCCGGCCGCTGGTCTTTCTGCCGCGACATGGGGCAGCCCATACGATCCCGCCGCATCGCGTGAACTACCGCGCCAATCTCTGGGCCCTGCAGCATGCCGGGGTAGAGCGCGTGGTCGGCATGGCCGCAGTCGGCGGCATCGGCGCGTGCATGGCCCCGGGCGCGCTGGCCGTCCCGGACCAGGTGATCGACTACACCTGGGGCCGTGAGCATACCCTGTTCGAGACCGACCCCGCCGGGGTCACCCACATCGACTTCACCGACCCCTACTGCGAGGCACTGCGGCAGGATCTGTTGCAGGCGGCGGAACGGGTCGGGGTCGCGGTGCATGAAGGGGGCACCTATGCAGCCACACAGGGGCCGCGCCTGGAATCCGCCGCGGAGATCGCACGACTGGAACGCGACGGCTGCGATATGGTCGGCATGACCGGCATGCCGGAGGCGTCGATCGCCAGAGAACTGGGTCTGTGCTACGCGAGTCTGGCGCTCAGCGTGAACTGGGCCGCCGGGAAGACTGGTGGCCCGATCTCGATGGCCGAGATCCAACGCCACCTCGAGGACGGTATCGCACTGGCGAGGCGGGTGCTTGGCGCAGTGGCCAGTCCATGAATGAAGGCGGCGCCGGCGTGCGACTTACCGCTCGGCGTGCCGATGAGCGGGTACGGCAGCGGTGACAGCAGCCAGGGTGAGTTGGATTGCTGCGGATATGGCCTGGATCGCAAAAGCCTGGTGAGCAGCACCGGAAGATAGGTCATAATCCGGCCATACGACATTGGCCGATCAGGAGAGAGAAATCATGACAGCGGCAAATGAGGCGTCAGCCGGTGGCGGCTGGTTCTCCAAGCTCGTGGTGGTGGCAATGCTCGCCCTGGCGATCGGACTGTACCTGTGGATCGTCATGGCCGATCGTGAGCGTGCGGGGAATGAACCGATTCCGCAGGCCAGCATCCGGATTATCGAAAGCGAGCGCGAGGGCATACCGGCAACTGCCACGCCCGGGCCGTCGGGGTTAAAGGATCTGCCGGAAGAGCAGTTGCAGCTGATTCTGCGGGTGTTTGCCCCCGAGATGCAGCAGTGACACCCGGCCGGTTTGCGGTGATGGTCGGCTGACAGCGGCAGGCTTGCGCAGCGCGCGCCGCGCAGCGAAACCGCGCCCCCGGCCCTGTTGGTCCGGCATCCACCGCGACCCTGGCGCCTCAGGCTGCGCTGGCGCATGGCCGCAGCGTATCGAACGGCGATCATCGTTCTCTTCCGGTGCATGATTCGCAGCGCCCCGGCATTGCGCCCACACCTGCGACACGGACATACACGAAGGCTGCATGCGCAAGGTTTTGATCTTCCTGCTGCTGTCGGTTCTTGCCGTTGGCCTGTACCTGGTGATCCGCCCGCCGGGGAAAACGCTGCAACTCGCTCCGCCGCCCCCTATACCGCCGGCAACTGCGCCGCCTGCCGCGGCGACGACGTCCGTTTCGCGGGTGTTCCTGCCGATCGACGTCCCGCTCACAGCAATCCAAGCGCGGCTCGAACGGGAGGTGCCGGCCATGTTCCAGGGGCAGTCGGGCGACCCTGTGCAGCACAAGGCGATCATCGAAGACAGCCTCCGCTGGAGCGCACGACGCGGACCGATGCAATTGGACGGTGCGGATGGCCGACTGACCCTGCGGGTTGCCACCGTCGGTGATGCACAGGTGCACGGCAAGGTGAGGGCACTGCGCGGCTCGATCGGAAAACTCCTCAGACGCGCCACCGGCGGAGCCTCGGACGTCCCGTTCAGTGTCCATGCGGATGCGATGGCGACACTGACGAGCACCTTCCAGCCAACCCTCCGACCGGACTGGCGGGTCGAGCCCAACGTGGCGGCGCGGGTAGATGTGCAGCGTGCCGAACTGCCGATTGCCGGTGTCGCCACGGTCGACGTGCGACCGGCGGTGCGAGTGGCGCTGCAGCAGAAAGTCGATCAGCAACTGGCGCGGCTCAGGCAGCGCCTCGCCCAGGACAAGCGTCTGCGCCAGTTCGCCGCGACGGCCTGGACAGATTTGCACCGCATCCAGGCGGTAAGCGACGACCCCAGGAGCTGGCTGGTGGTACGACCGGTCGGTATCGCCGCGACCCCGATTGTGATCGATGCCGATGCGGTCCGCCTGGGGCTGGAGGTGAGCGCCGAGACCCGAATCGTGGTGGCCGATATCGCACCACCGAACCCGGTCAGCCCGTTGCCGGCGCTGGCGATGACGCGAGCCACGCCGGGTTACGTCGATATCAACACGACGGCGATGGCGAGTTGGGAACGATTGAACCGGGAGCTTCAAGCGCGACTGGTCGAGCAGCAACTGACCGGCAGTGACGGAACCCAGTTGCGCATAAACGACGCCCGGGTCGAACCCTGGGGTGATGGTATCCTGCTGACGCTTGATCTCGATGCGCGGCGCGGTCGCTGGTATCACGCCAGCGGGCGGGTCTACCTGACGGGGCGGCCGCGTCTGGACGTGGATAGCCAAGTGCTCCAGCTCGACGACCTCGACTTCGCGCTCGAGACCAAGGACACGCTGGTGGCGGTGGCGCGCTGGTTGATGGAACCCACCCTTCTAGAGGAGCTCAGAAAACGGGCTTCGCTGCATCTGTCACCATACATCCAGCGGGCCAAGAGGATAGCGGAGGATGCAATCGACCGGTTCGTGCAGCAGGGGCCCGAGAACATTCAGTTGACCGCGCTACTGCGTGACATCCGGCTGAGCGGCCTTGCGGTCAGCGAAGACAACCTGCAGATTTCGTTGAATGCGCGAGCCGACGTCCATGCGGCAATCAGCAGCCTCGATTTCTGATCGGGCGTCATCAAAGCCCTTTCCGACCGACTCGACGAGCCAGTGGGCTGCGGCGTTGTCGAACCGCGGGCGGCTGCTGCAGCCAGGTGGGCGTCCGACCTCCAAGCACCGCGCTCCGTGGGTCGAACGCGCCGTGGCGCAAGTCTCACAGCCTGTGCACACCGATCCGGGCAGATCCGGGGCGCTTTGCGCGCCCAAGTTAAATTCATCTATTACGTCAGATAATATTGATATCTTTATGATAAATAGGGGTTTATTATTCCGGATCGAAGGTAATCTATTCGCTGAAACGGTCTCTTGCCGGGTAGGCCGCTGTCGAACACAATGACGTTCCGCGCGAGGCGTGTCCCGAGGCATTACCGAGGATGGTCGAAACGATGGGGAGATGCACAATGGTCGGGGAGATCGGCATTGCGAATTATTGAATCGAGGTATGCGTGGTGGCTGCTGGGCGGATCGGCGCTGCTCCTGGAGGGCGTGGCGCTGTGGTTTCAGTACGGCATGGGTCTCGATCCCTGCGTGATGTGTGTCTATGAACGCGTGGCACTGTTCGGACTGATGCTGGCAGGGATTCTGGGAGCGAGCTACCCGCGATGGCTCATCGTGCGGCTGGCCGGGTATCTGATCTGGGGTATCAGCGCCGCCTGGGGCTTGCTGCTCGCATGGGAGCATGTACGGATACAATCAGATCCAACGGCGGCGCTGAGCTGTAATTTTGCGCCAGATTTCCCGCCATGGGCCAAGCTGGACGAATGGCTGCCATCGGTCTTTTTGCCGACCGGCTATTGTGACGATGTGCAGTGGCAGTGGTTGTCGCTGACCATGGCGGAATGGGTCGGAGTCATATTCGCCGCCTACCTGCTGGTCCTGGTGGGTGTGCTTTTACTGGAACTGCGCGGGCGTCGCTGATACGGCGATCGATGCGCATGTGCCGCGGGAGGCCTGATGGGCGCAAAGCGAAAAACAGTGGATAGGATAAGGAGCTTTCTCCTTCTTGTGTTGGGCTGCTGGTCTACAGCGGGCGCCGCTGACCCACCGGACGACTGGAGCTTTCATCCATTCGACAAGGCGCTCGAAATCGCCGCGAAACAGGAACAGCGGGTGTTCCTTTACTTTGGACGACACGGCTGCCCGTCGTGCGAAAGGACCAACCGGGAGAGCTTCTCTGATCCGCGCGTGATGCAGGAGTACAACGCCAACTACGTCCTGGCCTATGTCGACTCTGAGAGCGGCAAACGCCTGCGTCTTCCCAGCGGCGAACGCATCACCGAGATGGAACTGGGCGTGCGCCTCAAGGTCATTGGTACCCCGTTCTTCTATTACATGGAACCCAACGGGGCACCGATCCTTAGGGCCCCGGGTTATCAGACTGCCGAGGAGTTGCTGCTGTTCGATCGATTCGTCAGCGAAGGCCATTACAAAGACCGAACCTTCAGCCAGTTCAAGGCGTCGAACAGCTGATGTGCCGACTGCTGTGCTGCCTCTGCCTGCTGCCATCGATCGCGTTGGCGGCCCCCTGGTCTTTCGGTGAGCCCGTCACGATCGCTGATTCCGGCGGCAGCCCGCACTACCACCATCTCGATGGGTCCGGCCGGCGCCATATCGCTGCGTCGACGACCGAAGTGGCGGTGGTATGGGAGGACGACCGCAGTGGGTCCCCGCAGGTCTATTTGGCGGTCAAGCCGCGCCTGGCGCAGGCATTTCCCCGCCATGAAGTGCTGAGCGATGGCCGGGAAGCCTATGAACCGGCCATCATCGCGCTCGCGGATGGCCGTTGGCTGGCCGCCTGGGAGCAAGACGGTAGTGTCGTAGTCCGCACGGTAACAGTCTCGGGTTTGGGTCCGATACGCCACCTGAGCGACGCTGCCAGTCGACAGGTGAGCCTGGCGGCAGACCGGACAGGGCGCGTTGCAGCCGTCTGGGTCGACGATCGGGATCGCGGTCCAGTCCTCAAAGCGGTCGAGCTGCGTATCGTCGGAAGTCAGGTGACACCTGAGACGCCGCCCGTGCAGGTTGCGCCTGTCGCCGAACCACCATTCCAGGGCTATCCGAGTGTCGTGTGGAACAACAGCGGCCAGATGATTGTCGCATGGGAGGATCGACGTGCCGGGCACACCCGCCTGTTTCATGCCGCACGGACCTCGGCCGAGCAGTTTGCTCCCGAGCGGCAGCTCAACGAACACAGTGCGCCCGCGCAGGAAGGCGGGGAAATGCAGGGACTCGGCAGTGGCGTGATGCGCGTTACGCTGGCTGCCAACGATGGCGACACAATACAGGCCATCTGGCTGGACAAACGCAACCCGACTTCCGGTTATGCAGTATGGGGGGCAGCCAGCGAGGACGGTGGCCGCACCTTCGGCGGCAACGCGATCGTGCAGGACGAACTGGGCGCCACCGTGCCGCAGTGGCATGCGGCATTGGCCGCTGGTGAAGACACCTTCGTGGCAGCCTGGGACGACATCCGCGAAGGCTGGGGTGACGATGCGGAATCGGGCGATGTGCTGCTGTCCTGGCATGATGGCCGGCGATGGAGCGCCGATTTGGTCGTCCCCGGTGCATCGGGCGATGGCTACCAGGGCAGCCCCGCGGTCGCGCTGGACCCGCAAGGCGACCTCCATCTGATCTGGATCGAGCGTGACGACCTTTCCTCGCCGACACGCCTGCGCTACCTGCGTGGTGCCGAAGTGGATCGCTAGTGGATACCGTGCGGATCCGACGAGGGATTTGACCCCATGCTCGACTACATCTTTTTTCACCGGATCCCATTCGACCGTTTCGTGGCCTTCCTTCACGAGAAGGGCATCCGATCGGAAACCGAATGCAGCGATGACGGCTTTGAGGTCAGGGTGCCGGAGAATCTGGTCGATGCGCTGAGCGACGAGGTCGAGGCGTGCTACGACGACTTGCTCGCGTTGAACCAGGAACTGTTCGAGAGCGAGCAGTCGCAGGACCCCGACAACTATCAGGCGGCCGGCGTGGTGCTGAATCTGAAGGATGGCCGCGCCGTCTATGCAGATGTCGACGCGCGACTGCTTGGTCGGGTGATGGGGGTTTTGACGGCGGAGGAATTCGGCCAGGTAGTCAACGCGATCGTCGACGCGGTGGAAGACCCGGACAGCCGGAGTCTGTGTCAGCGCATGCGAGATGGCGGCAGCGGAGGGCTAACGGCAGGCTGACCGGCGCGTCAATCGTCGTACTTGAGATACTGCAACCCGGGCTCCTCGGGCGTACCCTCCAGGACACTCTCCTGATCGAGACCCGGCCGCCACATGACGACCTCCTCGATCTTGTTTGCCAGTTCGAAGTCTTTGGCGGTCACACCCTTTGCGGAGTGGGTGGACAACTTGACCACGACCAGGGAGTAAGAGGCGACGATCTCCGGATGATGGAACGCGGCCTCGGCGAGATGCGCGACTGTGTTGACCACCATCAGAGTGGCCTTCCAGCCTGTGGTCCGGTAGCGGCGCTGAATGCAGCCGTTCTCGAGATCCCAGCGCGGCAGTTCCTCGCTCAGTCGCGCGCTGATCTCCACGTCCGAATAGATTTCATCACTAGCCTTTTTTTGCCATTCGCCCATCGCCCCGTCCTCTTATCCACTCCGGAATGCTGAAGTGTAGATGGGGTCCGGCGACGGATGCCGCGCAGTCCATGGAGTCTTTCCAGCGCGGCCACCGATCTCGGGCTGCCCGAGCCTGTCGACCACTTCCGGATCCGCGGCGAAAGTCGAGGCATCGTGATCGCTGCGACCAGGCTGTCAGCGCCCTTTACAGGAAGCGATACGACGGCGCGCAAAGCGCACTGGATACCACCATAGGCAAATGATTAATAGAGTGAAATTTGATCAGGCACAGAAACTGCTTAAGGTAAGGAGCATAAAAAATCTTCCGGTTATTTCGGAGGTCAAGAATAAAAATGCAAGACAGTCATGCCAAGGCATCAGCCCAGGGCAGAGCGGTTGGTGCCGGCGCCACGGCCGACCTGGGTGCGATGGCCGAACCGCTGGCGATCCACAATCGCGGGTCCGAGCCTGCCTGCCGGTACTTTCGCTGCGAGCGCTTTTTTACCGTGGGCCACGAATGGTATTTCGCCACCCGAGAAGGTCTGGATATCGGACCGTACGCCACCCGCCCACAGGCCGAGATCGCGCTGGCCAAATATGTGGCACGCCGTTGCATGACCACGCCGGAGGGGGTAGCCGAGATGTTCCACGGCAAGGGTCGGGAAACCACGCCGCTGGAGGCGCAGGTGGGTGAGGTACTGAGTTGCTGGCAACAGCGTCGCTTGCGCAGTGAAAACAGCACCTACGTCTGGGCGAGGCAACGGCTCCAGCAACTCCGGGAGAATCCCAACGCATTTGACCATGCCTCGATCCGATCGCGCCTGCTGGCGCATTTGCTCAGGGAACTCGACAGATAGCACGCGCCCGGGCGCGCTTTGCATAGCGGACCGTCTGCCTCAACCGGAATCACGCCCGTCGGATCTCTTGCGGAAGCGCAAATAGTATTGGGTTTGCATGAACTCGAGTCGCTCGACCAGCTCGAAGCCCGCGGCCTCAATCTCGGCGACCACCTGCAGCTCACCCGCACGGACATGGCCGAGCACCCAGGGACTGCTGACGCCCGGTATGCGCTTGAAATCGATCACGACCAATTCGCCTTGTGGCCGCAGTGCATCGTGAATACTGCGCAGCGTTGACTGCGGGTATTCGAAATGGTGATAGGTATCGCTGGTAAACACCAGGTCCGCGCTGTTCGGTGGAAGACCCACGCCGTGCGGATCGTTGACGATGCCGACCACATTGTTCAGACCCTGATCGCGCGCGCGCCGCACACTTGCCGCGACGAAATTGCTTGCAATGTCGACCGCGTAGATCCTGCCGTCAGGGCCTACCTCGCGCGCCATCAGCGTACTGAAGAACCCGGTGCCGGCGCCCACGTCTGCCACTACCTGGCCCGGCTGTAGCCGGAGGTGCCGGATGATGTCGGCGCGCCTGTCCCACACCTCGCGGCCATCGCGCTCGAACACCCCGCGCCATTGGGTGACATTCGGGTTCGCATAGTGACGATTGATCTCGGGGTTGACGCTCTGCTCAGCGGCCAGCGGCGCGGCGAAAAGCACAAGCAACAACAAGCAAGTCAAGGTGCGGGGCAAGGTGCGGGGAAGGTTCGGTCCTCTCGAGAACACTGCGATATCGGGCGTCCGGCGCAAGTATCCGTCAGTTCGGATCAAATGGCACTGGGCCGGGTGCTCGCGCTCCGATGTATTCGAACAGCGGGAAGCTGTCAAGCGGTCCCTGGAGACACCGCCAATGCAGATGCCCCGCGGCCCGACCGGATGCACAGTTCCGTCCGCAGGCCCGTTGACCGATAATGCGCTTGGCAGCAGATGATATCGAACAATCCTTCGCAATCCTGTGCAGACTACGACACCAGTCTTCGCTCGCTATTCGACAAAGGGCCCGTTGGCCGGGCGCTTACCGGATGCTCTGATTGCCTCGCAGCTTGACGTCGCTGGCCGGCTCCCCGAACTCCAGCCGATCCAAAAACGGAAACATGCGCCATGAGGATGAGATTTCTGCTCTTGTGGGTGTTGCTTGCCGGCGCCGCCACGGCGAACGCAGAGGCCCCGGCCTGGACCACCCTGGACGCCGACGGGCGGCATCAGGTCCATCTTTGGTTCTTCTGGTCGGAGCACTGTCCGCACTGCCTCGATGCCAGGGTCGTGGTCGAGCGCATGGATCGGGAATCCGCATGGCTGCGGCTGCATTCCCATGAGGTAACGTCGGACCCGCGCAACGCGCGCTTCTATACGACCATGGCCCGCCTGGCGGGGCAGGAGGCTCGCTCGGTCCCGGGTTTCATCCTGTGTGGCGAAATGATTACCGGCTTCGACAGCGATGCGACGACAGGCCAGCTGTTGCGGCAGCGGGCAAACGACTGCCGCGTGCACAGCGAGCAGACCGGTGCCGGTGCAGTGGCTGCGCCGGGTCCGTCGGAACCGCCGCAAAGGGCCGGCGGGTTCGACCTGGCACAGTTGTCGCTGCCGGCAGTGACGCTGCTGCTGGCCGGCATGGACGCGTTCAATCCCTGCGCCTTCTTTGTGTTGCTGTTCCTGCTCAGCCTGCTGACCCATGAACAGTCCCGCGCTCGCATGCTGATCGTCGGCGGGGTCTTCGTGCTGGTTTCCGGGCTGGTCTACTTTGGCCTGATGGCGGCCTGGCTCAACGTCTTTCTGATTGCTGGCGAACTGCGCATGGTAACGATCGGCGCGGGTCTGGTGGCGATCGCGATGGCGGCATTGAATCTGAAGGATTATCTGTGGTTCAAACGGGGTCCGTCGCTTTCCATCCCCGACAGCGCCAAGCCGAGGCTTTTCGAACGCATGCGCACACTGCTCGAGGTGCGCAGCCTGCCGGCCATGCTGTTGGCCACCGTCACGCTGGCACTCGCGGCGAACAGCTACGAACTGTTGTGCACGGCCGGCTTCCCAATGATTTACACGCGCCTGCTTACGCTGCAGGGTCTGTCCGGCTCCGCGTATTACGCCTACCTCGCGCTCTACAACCTCGTCTATGTGTTACCGCTGTTCATTATCGTGCTGATCTATGTCCGCACCCTGGGCTCGCGCAAGTTGAGCGCGCGCGAGGGGCGCGTGCTCAAGCTGGTGTCCGGCCTGATGATGCTGGGGCTCGGCAGCGCCCTGGTATTCGCGCCCGAATACCTGTCCAAGCCGCAGGCTGCCGGGGGGCTGGTGCTGTTCGCGCTGCTGGCGGGCCTGGCGGCCTGGCGAGACGAGCGCCGGTCGTGAGCCGTCTTGACCGACCAATCCCCGCTACAATACGGTCGCATGCCAGCAGCCTCCGACAGCATCGACAATGTCTCCCAGACCCTGCAAAGGATCTTCGGCTACCCGAGCTTTCGTCCGCAACAGCAAGAGATCATCGAGGATCTGATTGCCGGCAGGGACGCGTTCGTGCTGATGCCAACCGGCGGCGGCAAATCGCTGTGCTACCAGATCCCGGCGCTGCATCGGCGCGGTGTCGGCATCGTGGTCTCCCCGCTGATCTCGCTGATGAAAGACCAGGTCGACGCGCTGTCTGCGAACGGCGTGGCAGCCGCCTATTACAATTCCAGCCTGGGTTCTGCCGCCGCGCGCCAGGTGCTGGCCCGGCTGCATGAGCATGCGCTGGACCTGCTCTACATCAGTCCGGAACGGCTGATATCCGGTGGTTTTCTCGACCGACTGGCGGATATCGACATCGCACTGTTCGCGATCGATGAGGCGCACTGTGTCTCCCAATGGGGACACGATTTCCGTCCGGAGTATGCGTCGTTGGGCAGCCTGCGCGAACATTTCCCCGACGTGCCGCTGGTGGCATTGACTGCCACCGCTGATGCGCAGACTCGCGACGACATCGTACGCGTGCTCAATCTGGGGCACGCCACGCGTCATGTCACCGGTTTCGATCGCCCGAACATCCGCTACAGCGTGCTGGAGAAACACAAGCCGATCGAACAGCTGCTGCGGTTTCTCGACGGCCACCGCGGTCAGGCCGGCATCGTCTATGCGCTGTCGCGCAAACGAGTGGAAGAGGTTGCCGACAAATTGAGTATGCAGGGCATACGCGCGGCCGCCTATCACGCGGGACTGCCTGCCGAGCGGCGCCAGACGGTACAGGAGCAGTTCCTCCGGGACGAACTGCAGGTCGTCGTGGCCACCGTGGCCTTCGGCATGGGCATCGACAAGCCGAATGTGCGTTTCGTGGTGCACTACGACCTACCCAAGCACATCGAGGGTTACTACCAGGAAACGGGACGGGCAGGGCGTGACGGTCTGCCGTCCGACGCCCTGCTGTTGTACGGTGCGCAGGACGTGGTCACCGCCCGCCGCCTGATCGACGGCAACCAAAACCCCCTGCAGCAGCGTATCGAAATCCACAAACTCAACGCCATGGTCGCGCTGGCCGAAGCCGTCACCTGCCGGCGCCGGGTGCTGCTGGGCTATTTCGGCGAACCGTTGGCGCAGGACTGCGGCAATTGTGACGTCTGCACCGACCCGCCAGAACGCTTCGACGCCACAGTGGAGGCGCAAAAGGCCCTGTCCTGTGTGTTTCGCGTCGATCAGCGCTTCGGGATCAAGCATGTGATCGACGTGCTGCGCGGCGCCGATACCGACCGCATCCGTTCACTCGGCCATACCCGCCTGTCGACCTACGGCATCGGCAGCGACAAGAGCGAACAGGAATGGGCCTCGATCATCCGCCAGCTGATCCATCACGGCTTTCTGGAACAGGACATTGCCAACTATTCGGTGCTTAAGCTCACCGCGGCGGCACGCCCCCTGCTCAAAGGCGAGATCGTCTTACGGCTTGCCAAGCCGCGCATAAAGCAGACCGGAAAGGCCAAGCGGCCCCGGGGGGATGCGTCCCAGGGCCCCTACGATGAGGCGCTGTTCGACGAGCTGCGTCTGCTGCGCAAGCAACTGGCCGACGACGAGGGCAAGCCGCCCTATGTCGTGTTCGGCGATGCCACGCTGGTGCAGATGGCGCGCGAAAAGCCCCTCAGTGAAAGCGAACTGCTGGCGATCAGCGGGGTCGGTCAGCACAAACTGGAAAAATATGGCGACGATTTCCTCAACGCAATCACCGAATACTGTGTCGCCAAAGGCGGGTAGCGTGGACAAAGCCAACCCCGATCCAGTATCGCATTGCGCGATCGCGACGTTTCCAGGCAGCGCAGCCGCAAGGTACGCTGAATGCCAGCGTTGACCCTGTCTGCACTCGGCCGTTTCCACCCCTTGCCGGAGCCGCGTTCTGCTATTTTTAATGGAATGCAGCCGGGCTTGGCGCCAATGACACTTACTTGACTAACCATCCGCCGGAGCGCCACTCCCAAAGCAAGTGCAATCCGGCTTGACCCCTGCCCAAAAACGCCCACTCGACAACGACGATATCGCCTATGCCAGCCTCCACTGCCGATCCGGCCCGCAACTATGACTACATCATCGTGGGTGCCGGATCCGCCGGGTGCCTACTGGCCAATCGCCTGTCGGCCGATCCCGCTACGCGCGTGCTGCTGCTCGAGGCCGGCGGTAAGGACGACTACTTCTGGATCCATATCCCGGTCGGCTATCTCTACACGATCAACAACCCGCGAACCGACTGGTGCTATAAGACCGAGCCGGATCCCGGGCTCAATGGGCGCTCACTGCACTATGCGCGCGGGCGGGTGCTGGGTGGCTGTTCGTCGATCAACGCGATGATCTACATGCGTGGTCAGCCGCGTGACTATGACAAATGGGCCAGCCTGGGAAACACCGGCTGGGACTGGCAGCAGGTGCTGCCCTTTTTCAAGGCCAGCGAGCGTTACGTCCACGGTGCCGATGAGATGCACGGCGACCAGGGCGAGATCAGCGTGGAGGAGCGCCGCGTCGACTGGGAGATCCTCGACGCCTGGCGCACTGCGGCCGAGGAAAGCGGAATTCCCAAAGTGGCCGACTTCAATCGCGGCGACAACTTTGGCTGCGCATATTTCCAGGTCAATCAGCAGCGCGGCCGGCGCCAGAATACCCATCAGGCGTTCATCGAGCCGGTACGACAGCGCGCCAACCTGGACGTCCTGACCCACGCCGAGGTGCAGCGTATCCGGCTGATTCGCAACGCTGGGATGTTGCGCGCAAACGGCCTGGACGTCCGTATCGCCGGCTCGGGCGCGCAGTTGTTCGAGGCGCGGCGCGAGGTGATCCTGTCTGCGGGGGCGGTCGGCTCGCCGCAGCTGCTGCAACTCTCAGGTATAGGCCCCGGTGAGCTGTTGCAGCAGCATGCAGTCGCTGTACAGCACGAATTACCGGGTGTCGGCGCCAACCTTCAGGACCACCTGCAGATTCGCACCGTTTACAAGGTCGCTAACGTAGTCACGCTGAACCAGCGCGCGAACAGTCTGTTCGGCAAGGCGATGATGGGCCTGGAGTACCTGTTGTTCCGCAGCGGCCCGCTGACCATGGCACCGAGCCAGTTAGGCGCCTTTGCCTACAGCGACCCCTCGCACGCCACGCCGAACATCGAGTGGCATGTGCAGCCGTTGAGTCTGGACAAGTTCGGTGAGCCGCTGCATGCGTTTCCGGCCATTACCCCGTCGGTCTGCAACCTGCGCCCGACCAGCCGGGGACATGTGCGCATCAAGGGGCCGGGGCAGGGCACGCATCCGGAGATCCGCCTGAACTACCTGTCGACCGAAGAGGACCGCCGGGTCGCGGTCGACGCACTGCGCTTCACCCGTCGCATCATGGCCGCGCCCGCATTGCGGAAGTACCGGCCGGTCGAGTGGAAGCCGGGTGCCGGGGTGACCGAGGAGGGCGACCTGATAAGTGCCGCCGGCGACCTCGGCACGACCATCTTTCACCCGGTCGGCACCTGCAAGATGGGTAGCGATGCGATGGCCGTCGTGGATGACCGGCTGCGCGTCCATGCGATCCAGGGGCTGCGTGTGGTCGATGCCTCCATCATGCCGACCCTGACCTCCGGCAACACCAATGCGCCGACCATCATGATTGCCGAAAAGGCGGCGCAGATGATCCGCGAGGATGGATTAAAAACCTCGAAATCCGTTTAAGTTATTTAGCTAACAGTCTCTTAATTAAAGTATAAGCTTGCGATCGGGTACCCAGCGCAGGTGTTCGCGGGTTCAGGCATCGGTCAGCGCCTCGGATACCCCTGTTGGGTCCTGAACCTGTTCAGTTGATGCTGTTGTTGAAGTCGAAACTGCCTCTGCTGGTCGATGGCCTCCAGGCGCAGTCGTCCTTCCGGGTCGCTATTCCTGTGGGCGCGATGGTTCAGAAACAGCCGGTCCCGGTGCTGAGCCTCCTGCAGCGACTGCTGATCGACCTGCTGTTTTCGGTTCAAGCGCTGCTGCTCGAGTGCCTCCGTGTCAGAAGGCGTGGCCAGTGGAAACGGCGGTGGACGTTGAATCTCGCGCAGTTCCTGCTGGCTTTCGCGATTCAGTTGCATCTGCTGGGGCACGCTGCCCGGCAATTGCTCGGCACCCGACGACGGGACGACCAGGATCACGCTGGCGATCCCGAATGTCCTATAGGCAAATGTTTGAAATGACATTAATAATCACCAATAACTCATTGCAAATTCATTCTTTAATGATCTTTAACATTATGTTCCATCGGTATTGGCCCGCGTGCGCTAGACATTCGAAATGATCATCCACTGCGCCAAGGCGCTTGCCGCCAAGCTGCCCGAGGTGTCGTCAACGCCGCTGCAAGAAACCAACCCGCTCGGCAGTTGGCACGCCCACTTCTTTACCCTAGACCGCCGTCAGTGCGTAATGTTCTGCCACGATGCAAGCCGTTATTGTCTGTTTCTGGCTGGGCTGCGCAAGCCAGACTTCGCCGAACTCGGCAGCAAGTGGTTTCGCGAATTGTTCACCGCGACGTTGGGGATGATTGGCAGCCCGGCCGGAAAGATCAAACAGGCCGGTTTGATGCTTGGGCCGATCCGCTTCGAAACCGCCATCGACCGCTCGGTGCAAGGTTCCATCAATATCGCCCGTCGGGACATGCAGGCCTGGGCCTTTCAGTTGCCAAACGTGATGTATCCGGACCCGCTCGCCGTGTCTTGCTGGCTGAACGAGAGGCCGACCACTGCAAGGGGAAAGTCCTTTGGCCAGCGAAGGTGATGCAACAGATGGTGTCAGACCTGGGCTGAAGCAAAGGCTTGGCAGGCCCAACCATGAGATGGATGAAGAACAGGCAGCCGAAGAGATCAGGGACTACCTGACGGAGAGCAGGCCCCTATGCCCTCAACATGTCTTTTAACATAATATGCATTATGCGCAATTAAGCGAAGCGGGCCAGAATGCGCCAGCTGCGCGCTTGCGACCAGACCACGGCCTCAGGCCTGCCGCCTACTATGGGCCGTGCGCCTGATCACGCGTCGCCGCTTTCGACAAGGATCGCTCGGAAATCATTGACATTGGTCAGCGTCGGGCCAGTGATCACCGCATCCTGCAATGCACCGAAAAAGCCATGGCCATCGTTGTTTGCCAGCGATTCATTGGGGTTGATGCCCAACTCCCAGGCCTGTGCCAATGTCGATGGCGTGAGCTGTGCTCCGGCAATCTCCTCGACACCGTCGACCCCATCGGTATCACCGGCAATCGCATGGATGCCGGCCTCGCCCTTGAGCGCCAACGCCAGAGACAACAGAAACTCCACATTGCGTCCACCTCGGCCGTTTCCGCGCAGTGTTACCGTCGTCTCGCCGCCAGATAGCAACACACAAGGCGGCTCGAACGGCATCCGATGCCGCACCACCTGCAATGCGATGCCCGCCATCACCTTGCCTGCATCGCGCGCCTCGCCCTCGATGCTGTCGCCGAGTATGTAAGCCGGGATGCCAGCCTGTATAGCGACCTCGGCCGCGGCCTCGAGGGCCATCTGCGGCGTGGCGATCAGGTGTGTCTCGACGCCTGCCAGTCGCGCATCGCCGGGTTTGACGGTCTCGCCGCGACCACTCTGCAGTACCTCCCGGACGGCCACCGGCAGCCTGATCCGATAGCGATCGACGATCTCGAGTGCATCGTCGCAGGTGGTCCTGTCGGCGACGGTTGGACCGGACGCAATGTCCACCGGGTCGTCGCCGGGAACATCGGATATCAGCAGGTTGACCAGCCGCGCGGGATGACAGGCTGCGCCCAGCCGCCCACCCTTGATGGCCGACAGGTGCCGGCGCACGCAGTTCATCTCGGATATCGAGGCGCCACACTTCAGCAGTTCGCGGCTGGTCTCCTGCTTGTCGGCGAGCGTCAGTCCCTCCAGTGGCAATGGCAACAAGGCCGATCCGCCGCCGGAAATAAGGCACAGCACCAGATCGTCTGCGGTCAGACCGGCCACCCGTTCGAGAATGTGCCGTGCCGCCTGCAGGCCGGCCTCGTCCGGCACCGGGTGCGCGGCCTCGACGATCTCGATCGATTCACAATCCACCTTATAGCCGTAGCGGGTCACCACCAGGCCTCCGAGCGGCCCCTTCCAGTGGCGCTCGACCGCACGGGCCATGGCTGCCGAGGCCTTGCCTGCCCCGATGATCACCACCCTGCCCTTCGGCCTTGCCGGCAGGAATCTCCGTATACAGACGTCAGCCTGGGCCGAGGCAATGGCGGCATCGAACATCTGGCGCAGCAGTTTCCCGGCTGAGGTCGGCATCGAGGGGTCGCTCCTGATCTTCCGCCTAGGATTCGGCAACTTCGAAATCGGCCAGGGTTTCCAGCGCACGCACCATCGCGGAATGGTCCCAGCCGGCGCCGCCATGAGCGGCACAGGCATTGAACAGTTCCTGTGCAGTCGCGGTATTCGGCAGCGAAACCCCGAGTTCACGGGCGTTGCTCAGCGCCAGGTTGAGGTCTTTCTGATGCAGTTCGATGCGAAATCCGGGATCGAAGGTGCGCTTGATCATGCGTTCGCCATGCACTTCGAGGATCTTCGAAGCGGCGAAGCCCCCCATCAGGGCCTCGCGCACCCGCGCCGGGTCGGCACCCGCCTTGGCCGCGAACAGCAGGGCCTCGCCGACCGCCTCGATGTTGAGCGCGACAATGATTTGATTGGCGACCTTCGCCGTCTGACCATCGCCGTTGGCGCCGACCAGGGTGATATTCTTGCCCATCAGCTCGAACAGTGGCTTGACCCGGTCGAAGGTGGCCTGCGTCCCTCCGACCATGATCGAAAGGGCCGCGTTCTTCGCGCCGACCTCACCGCCCGATACCGGGGCGTCCAGGTACTCACAGCCCAGCTCGTTGATCCGTTTGGCAAAGGACTTGGTCGCCATCGGGGAGATCGAGCTCATGTCCACGACGACCTTGCCTGCGGAAAGGCCCGCAGCCACGCCATCCTCACCGAACAGCACGCCATCCACGTGCGGCGTGTCCGGCACCATCAGGAAGACCACCTCGGCCTGCCCTGCCACTTCCGCCGCGTTGCTGCACGGGATTCCGCCGGCGTCGATCAAGGTCTGCGGAACGCCGGAACGGCTGTGCAGGAACACCTCGTTCCCGGCCGCCACCAGGTGACCCGCCATCGGCATGCCCATGATGCCCAGACCAATGAATCCGATTTTGCTCACATGTCTTCTCCAATATTAAGGTGTTGGGTGTCGGGGTGGAACATTCCCAAACTACGAATCTGCGCCTGACAATGCAACAAGCCGGGAGTCCATGCAGGATCTTGCGTTCCAGGTCCGCCTTGCCCGCATGAAGGCGATCCGCGCTGATTCACCGCATGTCGGCAAGGCCCGGCATCCGGCGGAAACAGGGTTTGCGTTGACCTGAGCGCTGGGATAGCTTCGACTGCAACCTCGCCCTCATGCTTTCAACACCGCGACATCCGATGCTCTACCTGCCCGCCGAATTTCCACAGGAACCCGGCCTGTGCTACCTGAATCATGCAGCCGTCGGCCCGTGGCCACGGCGTACCGCACAGGCCGTTGCGAACTTCGCGCAACAGAATATGACCCGCGGGGCGAGTGATTACCCAGCCTGGCTGGAGGTCGAAAGACGCCTGCGGGAACGCCTGGCACGCCTGATCAACGCCGAGAACCCGGGGGACATCGCGCTCGTCAAGAATACCTCTGAGGGTCTGTCCATCATCAGTCAGGGCCTCGACTGGCGGGATGGCGACGAGGTGGTCGGTCTGCATGGGGATTTCTGCTCCAACGTGATGGTCTGGGAGATGTTGCGCGGCCGTGGCGTCGTTTACCGGCCGGTGGACGCGCTACAGATGCAAGACCCGGAGGGTGCGTTGATCGCCACGATAACCGGCCGAACGCGGCTGCTTGCGATCAGCACGGTGCACTTTGCAACCGGCTATCAGTTCGATATGCAACGCCTGTCCGCGGCCTGTCGCAAGCGCGGTGTGTTGTTATCGGTAGACGGCATCCAGAGTTTCGGTGCGGTGCGATTCGACCTGGACCAAGTGGCGGCGGACTTCGTGACCTCAGGTGGGCACAAATGGCTGCTGTCGCCGGAAGGTCTCGGGTTTGTGCACTGCCGTCCCGAGCTGCGCGAACAGCTCGCACTGCATCAATTCGGCTGGGCCATGCGCGAGGAGCCGTATGCATTCGAGAGCGAGTCCTGGACGCCGGCGTCATCGGCACGCCGGTTCGAATCCGGCACCCCGAACATGATCGGCATTCACGCGATGGACGCCAGCCTGAGCCTGTTCGAAGAGGTCGGCGCGGCAGTCGTCGAAGAGCGCCTGGCGACCAATATCGCCATTCTGGAAGACGGGCTGCGCATGATCCCCGGGGTGGAGATCGTCACCCCGGCCGAGCCACGAAAACGGGCCGGAATTCTGACCTTTCGACATCCCGGCGTGAACAGCACCGAGCTGCACGCGGGGTTGATGCAGCGGCGGATCATTTGTGCGCCCAGGGCCGGCGGGATCCGTCTGGCACCGCATTTTTATACGCCTGAGGCCACCCTCGTCTCCGCAGTCGACACAATTAGACAAATAATCCAAACAATCTGATTCGTTTTACAACAGTATAGACAAGGCATGGAGGACATGGAACGAGCCATGTTCGGGGGCCTAAATTGTTTTTGAGACCCGGCGCTGAGGGGCAGGTCTGTTCGCCAAAGTGGGCCATGCGGGAAGTTCATGATAACACTCAGCCGATTCACAAGTCTGTGGCATACGAAACAGGGGCGACCGTCTCCGAGCCGCTAGGACTTCAGCCGATGGTAATTCGAAGCGAGCGGCTAACGCCGGACAGGATGTCAGCGATCGCCCGGTACTGCGCCGGCCGACGAATATCGGTGCCCTGCCTGGAGAGGGCGTGTCGAGGCCAATGCCTGTTGGACGCGTATGAGAAAGGGCTGTTTGCCCCATTCCCTGTCGGTCCGATGCATGAACCATGTCGCGGCGGTGGCAACTGAGCGGACGGCTGGAGGACCTGGAAAGCCGTTTCGGACGCATTTTTGCAGAACCCCGGCATGGGGGTCTACCAGTGCCCGCCTCGCCGATGGCCGCTCGGCTATGATTCCAATAAGGAGATGGATCGATGCTGAATGAACAGCGGGTCATCACAATGGATCAGGCCCCGACTCTGGCGGACCTGTTCAACGAGCGCTGCATCCGGACCCCGGACGGCCTGGCCTATGTGCAGTATCTCGAGGGTGAATGGCAGCGCTTCACCTGGGAGGAGACGCGCAACGAGGTGGCGCGCTGGCAGGCGGCGATGATCGCCGATGGCCTGGAACCCGGTGAGCGCATTGCGATCATGTGTCGCAACTGCCGGGAGTGGGTGATCTGCGACCAGGCTGCGCAGGGGCTGGGGCTGGTGACCGTCCCGGTCTACACCAATGACCACGCCGAGAATATCGCCTGGATCCTTTCCGATTCCGGTGCCAGCATGCTGCTACTCGGGAGCGTCCAACAATGGGACGAGCTTGCCAGCCTGCATGAGCAGATCGGTGCGCTGCGTCGCGTGCTGTGTCTCGAAGCAGGCGTCACCGGCAGCGCGAATCTGGCAACACCGGACCAGTGGCTCGACGCAGCGCAGACACAGCCACCCTACCGTTGCCAACCGGGTCACCCGGAAAGCCTGGCGACCATCGTGTACACCTCGGGCACCACCGGGCGGCCGAAGGGCGTGATGCTCAGCCACCGCAACATCCTTTTCAATATCCAGGCGACATTGAAGCTTTTCGACGTGTTCGAACACGATCTGATGCTGTCGTTTCTGCCGCTCTCGCACGCCTTCGAGCGCACGGTGGGCTATTATCTGCCGATGACGACCGGCACCGCCGTCGCCTACAACCGCTCGATCCCACTGCTGGCCGAGGACCTGATGGCCATTCAGCCGACCCTGATGATCTCGGTGCCGCGCATCTTTGAGCGTATCTACGCCAGGATCGCCGACAAGCTGGCCACCGAATCCACGCTGAAGCAGAAGCTGTTCAGGGCAGCCACGGATATCGGCTGGGCACATTTCCTCTATCGGCAGGGGCGTGGCCGCTGGCAGCCGGTCTTCCTTGTACGGCCGCTGCTCGATGCGCTGGTCGGTCGAAAGGTCCGGGCGCGGTTCGGGGGGCGGATGCGCTTCACCGTGTGCGGCGGCGCGCCACTGGCATCGGATGTGGCACGACTGTTCATCGGCCTGGGGATCCCGGTCGTGCAGGGCTATGGCCTGACGGAGACCTCGCCGGTCATCACCGCCAACCCACTGAACAACAACGAACCGGCATCGGTCGGCATTGTGTTGCCGGGGATCGAGGCGCGAGTCGATGACAACGCGGAACTGCTCACACGGAGCCCGAGCGTCATGCTCGGCTACTGGAACAATCCCAACGCAACCCATGAGGTCATCGACGCCGACGGCTGGCTGCACACCGGCGACAAGGTGGAGGCTGGGCCTGACGGCCACATCAGCATCGTCGGGCGTCTCAAGGACATCATCGTCCTTTCCAATGGCGAAAAGGTTCCGCCCAGCGATATGGAAAACGCGATCGTGTTGGACGAGTTGGTCGACCAGGTGATGGTGATCGGCGAAGGACGGCCCTACCTCAGCGCCCTGGTGGTGCCAAACCGCACCGCACTGGAACGGGCCGCCGGGGAACTCCCGCCCGATACGCTGAGCGCAAAGACTGGCCGTGACGAAAAGGTCCGCTCGTTGATCATGCAGCGTTTGCAGCAGCGCACTGCGGGATTCCCAGGCTATGCCCAGCTGCGTGAACTCGCGGTTGTGGATGAGCCATGGACGCCGGAAAATGGCCTGGCCACACCAACATTGAAACTGCGCCGGCACGAGATACTGGAACGCTACCGTGATCTGACCGACAGGCTATATGCGGGACACTGATCACAGGACTGAACGCGAACTGACCTACCGGGTGGTGGCGATGCCGGCCGACGCCAATGCGTATGGCGATATCTTCGGTGGCTGGTTGATGTCGCAGGTCGATATCGCCGGCAGTATTCTGGCTATCCGGGCGGCGGAGGGGCGCGTGGCCACGGTGGCGGTCAAGGAGTTTCGATTTCTGGCGCCGGTCGCGGTCGGAGACCTGATCAGCTGCTACACAGAGGTGCGCCGTCGTGGTCAGAGCTCAATCACCGTCCACGTCGTTGCGGAGGCCTGTCGTCAGCTCGATGCCCACAGAGTGAACGTGGTTGCGGACGCGACGCTGGTGTATGTGGCGTTGACCGAAGACGGCCGACCACGCCACCTGCGTCAACTGAACCATTGAGGACTTCTGTATAATCTGGCGCTAACGGTCAGGTGTCCGGCCTGGCCATCACAAGTTCGGTCGTTGGAGCGTCAGATGAAGTTGTTTTTCCGCGTTATCCCCTCATGGTTCGGGGCAGCGATGTTCGCCCTCGCCTGTGCTACACAGGCCAACGCAGCGGGTGTTGCCGACAAGATCTTGGTCGTCGATCCCTATGTTCGCGCTGTTCCCCCCGTCGTCAAGACCACGGCCGCGTTCATGCAATTCAAGAACAGCAATTCGACCGAGCAGTTCCTCGTGGAGGCCTCCACCCCGGCAGCAGGCGGCGTCGAACTGCATATGCACACCCTGGATGGCGATGTGATGCGCATGCGACGCGTGCCGCATATTCACCTGCCGCCGAACGAGGAGATTGCGCTGGCGCCGGGTGCCGAGCACATCATGCTGTTCGACGTCTCCGTTGCACTGCAGCCGGGTGATCGGATTCCGATCACGCTCACGTTCGGGGACGGTTCCACCAAGCAGATCTCAGCCGAGGTTAGAACGGTCGAAAGCCGGATGCGGCATTAACCTCAATGACACTTACTCAAGCTGATCCGGGTCGTTTCTGGAGAAGACGTCGGCGGCATGGACTTCGCCGTTCGGCCTACAGGGACGTATTCACGGCGTTTTGCGCAAGCAATGATCGGAATCACCGGGCCTACTTGTGGCTTGCGCTCCTGAGTAAGTGTCATTCACATTAACCTGGTGTGCAGGCGCTACAACCGGGCCTCACGTAAAAGCTGGCCAGGCGGGACGCGCCATCGCACAGAGCCCCGGACAGCACTCGAACCAAGGAGAACGTCGTGCGCAAGCCGTTCCTGAACCTCTGCTTGCTATCGTGTGCGGCCCTGTCGCTGCTTGCCTGTGACAAGGCGGAACAGGAGGCACCACAAATCCTGCAGCCGGCACAGCGCTTTACCTTGACGCTCGCCGAGACCTGGGGTCCGAACTACCCGATCTTCGGCGAGGCCACAAAGCGTCTGGCGACCATGGTTGACACCATGTCTGCCGGGCGGCTGAAGATCAGCATCGATTCTGCGAATAAGCACAAGTCGCCATTCGGTGTGCTGGATATGGTGAAGGCTGGCCAGTACGACCTCGGACACTCAGCGTCGTACTACTGGAAGGGCAAGGACCCGAATACCCTGTATTTCACCAGCATGCCGTTCAGCATGACCGCACCGGAACAGCAAGCCTGGTTCTACCAGGGCGGCGGGATGGAACTGATGGAGAAGGTGTACCGCAGGCATGGTGTGCTGTCGTTTCCAGGGGGCAATACCGGCAATCAGATGGGCGGCTGGTTCCGCAAAGAGATCAACTCGCTCGACGATCTGCAGGGGCTGAAGATCCGCATTCCCGGGTTTGCCGGCGAAGTGCTGGCCCGACTGGGGGCCAAGCCGACGAATATCCCACCGGGTGAGCTGTATACCGCGCTCGAGCGCAACACCATCGATGCGGTCGAATGGGTCGGCCCCTCACTCGACCTGCGCATGGGATTCCACAAGATCGCGCCCTATTACTATACCGGTTGGCATGAGCCAGGTACCGAACTGCAGTTTCTCGTGAACAGCAAGTCCTGGGACCGGTTGCCACCCGACCTGCAGGAGATCCTGCGCGTCGCGATGCGCGTGACCGCATACGATATGTATTCCCATGCGTACCACGAAAGCGCGCTGAATTGGGCAGCGATGAAGCAACAGTACCCCGACATTCAGGTCAGGACATTTCCGAAAGAGGTGCTCGCAGCGATGCACAGGGCCAACGATGAACTGCTCGCGGAGCACGCCGAAGCCGATCCACTGGCGAAAGAGATTATCGACTCGCAGTCAGGCTATCTGGCCAAGGCGAGGGCCTGGACGGCCATCTCCGACCTGGCCTATCTGAACAGTCTGGAAAGATGACAGCGGCCCTGATAAGAATCGAACGCGCCTTCGGGAGGGTTTCCGGCTGGGTGGGCGGCTTTTCGGCGGTTCTGCTGCTCCTGCTGCTGAGCAATGTGTCTTACGACGTGGTGATGCGTTACGTCTTCAACGATGTGTCTATCGGTATGCAGGAGCTCGAATGGCACCTTTACTCGATGATCTTTCTGTTCGGTATCGCCTACACCCTGAGCGTGGACGGACATGTACGGGTCGATCTGGTCTATGAGCGTCTCAGCCGGAGAAAGCGGGCGTTGATCGATATCCTTGGTACCCTGTTGCTGCTCTGGCCCTTCTGTTTCCTGGTCACCGGCTACGGGATCGGTTTCGCCCACGAGGCCTTCCAACTCGGCGAAACCAGCGGTGACCCTGGCGGCCTCCCCTATCGGTGGTTGATCAAGGCGATGATCCCTGTTGCCTTCGTCTGCGTGCTGCTCAGCAGCGTCGGTTTCATTCTGCACGCACTCAACGCTTACCTGGGACTCGAAGAGCGACAGCCGAGTCGGCCACTCAGGCCCTGAGCACGCATAGGGCATCACCTCATGATCGGCATCCTGATGTTCATCGTGGCGCTGTTGCTCCTGCTGCTGGGGTTTCCGGTCGCCTTTACCTTCGGTGGCGTGGCGGTGATCTTCGGCGTGCTGGCTGAAGGGTGGAGCCTGTTTGCGTTCATGCCGTTGCGGATCTACAGCATCATGCAGAACACCGTGCTGATGGCGGTCCCTCTGTTTGTCTTCATGGGCATCGTGCTGCAAAAGACCCGTCTGGCCGAACAGTTGCTGGAGTCGATGGGCCGCTTGTTCGGCGATATGCGCGGCGGCCTGGCGGTATCGACCATCCTGGTCGGTGCGCTGCTGGCCGCATCGACCGGTGTCGTCGGCGCAAGCGTCGTGGCGATGGGCGTCATCTCTCTTCCGGTGATGCTCAAGTACGGTTACAACCGGGCGCTGGCCTGCGGTGCAATCTGTGCTGCCGGCACGCTTGGCCAGATTATCCCGCCGTCGATCGTCCTGATCATACTCGGCGATGTCCTCGGCCTGCCGGTCGGCGACCTGTTCAAGGCGGCGGCCATTCCCGGCTTGGCCCTGGTCGGGCTGTATGTCGTGTACGTAACGATCCTCGCGCTTGTCACACCGGATCATGCCCCACCCGTCCCGTTCGAGAATGCCGATGCCAGCGTGCTACGCCGGTACACTGAGGCACTGCGCGCGGTGGTGCCGCCGCTGCTGTTGATCATCGTGGTGCTGGGCTCGATTTTCGCAGGGATAGCCACTCCGACAGAATCGTCGGCACTGGGCGGTCTGGGCGCTATTCTGCTCGCGCTGTTGTACCGGAAGTTTTCCTGGCGGATGCTGTATCAGAGTGCACTCGAAACCGTCCGGATCACCGCCATGGTGTTTGCGATCCTGCTGGGAGCGACGGCCTTTTCGATGGCGTTCACCTATACCGGAGGCGATGTCGTCGTCGAACAGTTCCTGCTGCAGCTACCCGGAGAAAAATGGGGCTTTCTGATCTTTTCGATGACGATAATATTGCTGCTGGGCTTCTTCATCGATTTCGTGGAGATTTCCTTTATCGTCGTACCCATACTTGCGCCGATCGCCGAGACCATGGGCATCAGTCTGTTGTGGTTTGCCATATTGATAGCGATGAACCTGCAAACGTCGTTCCTGACACCGCCCTTCGGTTTCAGCCTTTTCTATTTGAAGGGTGTCGCGCCGCCGGCAGTGCGCACCGCGGACATCTATCGTGGCGTGCTGCCCTTCATACTGATGCAGATATCGATCATGGTTTCGATTCTGGTATTTCCAGATCTGTACGGATTGCTTTGAAGGAGCCGTTGCGATGATTGAATCCAGGGAGCAGTTGCTCGAGAACTTCGGCGAGAAGGCACGGGCGTTTCTGTCCGATCCCAGTCTGATTGCAGGCATCGACTTCGACGACGCCGCAGTGACCTTGAAACGCTATGTGCTTTCCGAACTGCACGACCAGGAACTCGGCAGCACGCTTGCGCGTTTCCCGAAGCTCATCCGCCAACTGGACGTCAACAGCTTGTGCGATCTGGTGGCAGAGGTGGAACGGAGGCTCGTCGACTGACCGGTGTCAAATGCCGCGAATCCGGGCGATCAGACGATGATAAGCCGGGTCGGGATGCGCGACCCCGTTGAGAATCCACGCCTGTAGTTCTGGGTCCTGCGCCGTCAGCAACTGTGCAAACCGAGCTTGCTCGTCTGCTTCCGCCGACGCGTAATGATCGTCGAGGTAGCGCTCGAGGACGAAGTCCAGTTCGAGCATTCCCCGGCGACATTGCCAACGCAGATTCTTGCCAGTGGGAACTATGTTTGACACGACCTTCACCATACGAAATGCGAACCTGGGATGGTAGCCTCGGTAATGGCCCGGATGCGGTCTATCTGCTCTTCAGACAACTCCGATCGCCAGCGATTCGAGGCCTCCTCTGGATTCCGGAACAGGCTGAAGTACTCCCCGCCGGTGGTATCTCCCGATGTGCTTTGCTGCAGAAACTCGGACACCCGATCGGAGATTTCGATTCCGGCATGGGCGTACATGGTTTGCAGAGCAGCGGCCGGGGCAACGCACATCGCGTCGTAGTTCACCAAGAGGCAGTTATCCAGGCCTTTGGTGTCGAGGATCATTTTTTCGTTGAACAGTATCCACCACCAGGTCAGTTTTTCCAGATCGTCCGCTTCGTTAAAGTATTGCATGGTCAACCCCCTGTCGATAGCGCCCGGGGTTGCAGCGAGCGCTTCGATCGGCGCGATGCCGGGCATCTTGCCGAGTGACTTCCCGCGCATCTCCGACGCGACGACGCCCGCTGGGTGGCGCAGCACCAGAATGAAGCGGATATCCGGTCGGGCGCGCGCATACAGACCGGCACGACCACCGGCGATAACGGATTTGCAAACTTGGTGGACGCGCCCCGAGCGTTCCCGCGGGATGAGGTCTGGGATCTTCACCCGCCTCACCAGCTTTGTCAGCGGCGCGACCTGCTCGGTCCCGCGCAAGGCGAGGAAAAGCAACAGCCGGAGGCTCTCGGTCGCGCCACTGCGATAGTCTTTCGGGAAGCGAACCTTGGTTGCGTTGGTCTTGACCGTCGAGATGTCGAACAGGCTGTCGACATAGCGGCCTGCGGCATCGAGATAGCGGTCTGTATCCTCCGGGTCTACAAGGCCGGGAATCGATCTTTCCGGAAATGCACTGTCAGGCTCGTGGCGATACACGACCCATGGATGTGCATCGAACAGTTTGGCAACCCACGTCGTACCCGAACGCGGAGAACCGATAATGAACGTTCGGTGATGCTGCATGCGCGAAGCATAACTTGTGGCCAAAAATTGACAAGCGCCAGAAGTGAACTCAAACGGCGTTTTTGAGCATGAGATTCTTGATATGTCCGATTGCCTTGGTCGGGTTCAAGCCCTTCGGGCAGGCCTCGACACAGTTCATGATGGTATGACAGCGGAACAGCTTATAGGGTCCCTCCAACGCATCCAGGCGCTCGTCGCTCGCCTGGTCTCGCGAGTCTGCAAGAAAACGCCAGGCGGTGAGCAGCGCCTGTGGACCGTGAAACTTGTCGGGATTCCACCAGAACGATGGACAGGAGGTCGAGCAACAGCCACACAGGATGCATTCGTACAGACCGTCGAGCTTGTCACGCTCTTCCGGGGACTGCAGGATTTCCTGCTCCGGCATGGGATCGTTGCGGACCAACCAGGGCTTGACTGCCTTGTACTGCTGATAGAACTGGGTCATATCCACGACGAGGTCGCGAATGATCGGCCGGCCGGGGAACGGACGCACCTCGATCGGTTCCTTCAACTCCGAGATCGGGGTCACGCAGGCCAACTTGTTGGTGCCGTTGACGTTGACGCCATCGGAGCCGCAAACGCCTTCGCCGCAGGAATGGCGGAAAGCGAACGACTCATCCTGGCGCTTGATCTCGAGCAATGCGTCACGCAGCATCATGCCGCGCGTAACGTCCACCTCGAACTCCTGCATGTAGGGGTCGGCGTCACTCTCGGGGTTGTATCGGGATACCAGAAACTTCATCGCGCGCTCCTTAGTAGACGCGTTCTTTCGGCGGGAAGGTTTCCACACTCAGCGGTTTGGTGCGGACCGGTTTGTAATCCATCCGATCGTCTTCCCGGTAATACAGGCTGTGCTTCATCCAGTTGGCGTCATCGCGACCGGGGTGGTCGGGGCGCGAATGGGCGCCGCGACTCTCCTTGCGCATCAGGGCCGAGTAAGCGATGGAAATCCCGGTGTCGAACAGGTTCTCGAGTTCCAGGGCCTCGACGCGTGCGGTGTTGAACACTTTCGAGTGATCGCTGAGCCGGACCTCCGGCAGTCTGTCGCGCAGCGCCTGGAGCTTCTCAACACCCTCGCTCATGATTTCCTCGGTACGGAAGACACCGGCGTGGTCTTCCATCGTCTTGCGGAACTCGTCGCGCAGCTCACTGACCGAGATCCCCTCGCCTTTCTGGTCCCAGCGTGTCAACCGCGCCATCGCCGCCTCCACGCTGGTCTCGTTCATCGGCCGGTGGTTCTTGTTCTCCCTGATACTCTCGATCACATCGAGCCCGGCCGCACGGCCGAAAACCAGGATGTCGAGCAATGAATTCCCACCGAGGCGGTTGGCGCCGTGAACCGAGACACAGGCGCACTCCCCAGCGGCATACAGGCCGGGGACCACCTCCGCGCCGGTGCCTTGTGGAACCAGCACGCGGCCGTAGGGATCGGTTGGAATACCGCCCATTGCGTAGTGTGCCGTCGGAAAAACCGGCAGGGGCTCACGGACCGCATCGACGCCGGCAAAGATCTTGCCGCTCTCGCGGATACCCGGCAGGCGCTTGCTGACGATTTCCTCGCCGAGATGATCCACCTTCAACAGGACATGATCGGCATTGGGCCCGACGCCGCGGCCCTCTTTGACCTCGGTGACAATCGCACGCGATACCACGTCGCGGCTGGCCAGATCTTTCGCATTCGGCGCGTAGCGTTCCATGAAACGCTCGCCGTCCTTGTTGACCAGGTAACCGCCCTCGCCGCGCACACCCTCGGTGATCAGCATGCCCTTGCCGGCGATACCGGTGGGATGGAACTGGAAGAACTCCATGTCCATCAGCGGGATGCCCGCACGCAATGCCATCGCGGTGCCGTCGCCGGTGTTGATGTGCGCATTCGAGGTCGTGCGGTAGACCTGGCCGCACCCACCCGTTGCGAGGACGGTCGCCTTGGCCTCGATCAACAGGGGCTCACCGGTCTCGATCTCCAGAACCAGTGCGCCCAGGATGGCGCCCTCGTCGTCGCGGATCAGATCGATCGCAAAGTACTCATCGAAGAAGTGGGTGCGCGCACGCACATTCTGCTGATACAGGGCGTGCAGGATGGCGTGGCCAGTGCGGTCCGCCGCCGCGCAGGTGCGTGCCGCCTGGGCACCACCGAAATCCTGGCTCTGCCCGCCGAATGCACGCTGATAGATCTTGCCATTGTCCAGGCGCGAGAAGGGCACACCATTGTGCTCGAGTTCGTAGACGGTGGGGATCGCCTCGCGGCACATGAACTCGATGGCATCCTGGTCGCCCAGGTAATCGGAGCCTTTCACGGTATCGAACATGTGCCAGTGCCAGTTGTCCGGCAGTACGTTGGCCAGTGCGGCATTGACGCCGCCCTGGGCGGCCACCGTGTGCGAGCGTGTGGGGAATACCTTTGAGACCACCGCGACGCGGGAATCCGTGTCCGCCAGTTGAATGGCGGCGTTCAGACCAGCGCCGCCTGCGCCGATGATGAGTGCATCAAAACGTCGTTTGTTCAAAGCCATTGTTTTTGCGTTTCCAGAGACCAGGTTCGTTCAGACCAGGCGAACCAGGATGAGTGCCTGTGCAGCCCACAGACCCATGGCGACGAGCGCGAGGGCAACCAGCCCGAGCAAGGCTGCGCGGACTGCGATCGGGTGCACGTAGTCGATCAGGATGTCCCGAACGCCGATCCAGGCGTGCATCAGGACGCTCAACACGAATAGGAGCAGCGCAACGCTGACCACCGGGCCACCGACCCATGCCTTCCAGGCCGGATAGTCTGCGGGCGCCGCAAACAGCAGAACTGCCACCAGGTAAATGGAAAACAGCCCGATGTAAATAGCGCTCAGGCGCTGTATGGCCCATGCCTTGAGCCCGGAAGCCTTGCGACTCATAGCACCCCCCAGGCCAACAGCAGGCCGAGTATCGGACCGGCAACGATCACGCCGAGTGCGGTCTGTCGCGCGATCTCCTTCTCCACGCCGAGGTCCACATCAATCAGCAGGTAGCGGATACCGGCAAGAAGATGATGGGCCAGCGACCACATAATAAGGAACACGAACAGCATGCCCGGAAGACTGTGCAGGGACTCCGCCGCCTCCGCGTAACCCCCCGGCCCCGATAGCGAGAGCGCCAGCAGGTAGATCAGGTACGGCAAAGCCAGGAACATGAACACGCCCGTGGCGCGGTGGATGATCGACATGATGCCCCCGATCGGGAGCCTGATCTTGAAAAGATTGAGGTGGACCGGGCGGCGCGCTGTAGTTGTCATCGATTGGTCATTTGGCTGTGGGTCTCAATAATTAATAGCCTATGTAAGAGACTCGACGCGGAAAAGCAAACCCTTGTACGGACGTGCGTCCTAGTCGGCGTGCTGCGCCGCAGCAAAAATGTTGCAAAACCGCGGTCTTACGTGATTGCCGTCGACAGAATGGCGCCTAACTATTTAATTTTTTTGGTTTGTCGATGCCGTTGCATCGCGCAGATAGCGAAAAAGTTTGCGCGCCGCACCGACCGGTTGACCATTGTCTTTTTCCCGGACCGCATCACGGCACAACTGGCGCAGGTGCTGCCGGTCGAGGTCCGGCTGCTGCTCCAGGAGTCGCTGCAGCGCCTGGTCGCCCTCGGCGATCAGGCGATCGCGCCAGCGTTCGATCTGCCGAAACTCCTGGTTGGCCGCGACCTTTCCAGAGTGCCGGTTGTCCAGATAGGCACGCACCGCGGCCAACTCGCCGCTGTCCATGAACTTCACGCAGTGCTTGAGTTGCCGGTTGCGTGCGCCCGATGGACGCATCGGCCGGACCAGCGCAAGCGCCTCGCGCAGGCGCGCGTCTACGCCCAGGCGTGCCAGTTCCTGGTCGCTCATTCCGCTCATCTGCCCAGCCAGCCCCAGCAGGGCGGCGATTTCGCGCTTCTTCGCCGATTTGCTCGGCCTGTCCAGATCGGTATCGTCGTTCATCATGTGGCCGCCTCCAGATACTCGACCCGCAGTTGCAGCGATGACCTGCCCTGCCATTCATTTTCATCCAGGCGGTAGGCCGCGTGGACCGTTGCAGGCAGCACCGGCAGCGCCTCGACCGCGTTGAACGCGATGGCGTCGAGCGACAAGTCCGTGTTCAACGGTCGCAACACCATCTTCCAGTGCTTGTCGCCGACCACACGACCGCTGACCACCTGGAAACGATCGTCGAACGTAGGTTCCGGAAATCCCTGACCCCAGGGACCGCCGTCGCTGATCTGCCGAGCCATCGCCAATGTCATCTCGCCAGCAGCGATGGCGCCATCCGATTGAACCAGCGCGCGCAAGTCATCGGGTCGAAGATGGGCGCGCACGGTTTCGTCGAACACCTGGCAAAAAACGTCGAAGCTGGCCTCGTCGAGGGTCATCCCGGCGGCCATTGCGTGGCCGCCGAATTTCCGAAGCACGCCCGGTTCCCGCACCGCGACTTCGTCCAACACATCGCGGATATGCAGTCCGTTGATGGATCTGGCCGACCCCTTCAAGGTCCCGTCTCCCGCCGAAGCAAAGGCGATCACCGGCCTGTGATACCGCTCCTTGATCCGCGATGCCAATATTCCGATCACCCCCTGGTGCCAATCCGGCTGGTAGAGGCACAGACCCCAGGGCAGTCCACTGGCGTCGCGCGGCGCCCAATCTGCCAGCATGGTCTCGGCCTTCTGTTTCATACCCTCCTCGATCGACCGGCGTTCGCGGTTCAGGCGGTCGAGTCTACTCGCCAGATCGAATGCCTCCTGAGGTTCCTCCGCAAGCAAGCAGCGGATGCCCAGTGCCATGTCGTCCAGACGGCCCGCCGCATTCAGCCGTGGACCGATGGCAAAACCCAAATCACCCGCCTGGGCGCGTGCCGGATTGCGCCCGGCCACCCGAAACAACGCGTCAATGCCCGGTCGGCAGCGACCGCCGCGGATACGCTGTAGGCCCTGGTACACCAGTACCCGGTTGTTGCGGTCGAGTGGAACCACATCAGCGACCGTGCCGAGCGCCACCAGATCGAGGAAATCTGCCATGTTGGGCAGCGGAATCCGCTGCCGGTCGAACCAGCCGGTTTCACGCAGACGGCTGCGCAGACCCAATAGCACGTAAAAGATGACACCGACTCCGGCCAGCGCCTTGGAGGGAAAGGGGTTGTCGGGGAGGTTCGGATTGACCAGTGCCTCGGCCTCCGGCAACAACTTACCCGCGAGGTGGTGATCGGTCACCAAGACCTGCCAACCGAGGCGCCGCGCCGCGGCAACGCCGGCCACGCTCGAGATGCCGTTGTCGACAGTCACGATCACCTCCGGACCACGGGCGCGGGCATGCTCGACGATCTCGGGAGTCAGTCCATAGCCGAACTCGAAACGGTTCGGCACCAGAAAATCGACCTGCCGATGACCGAACGCCCGCAGCGCAAGCACGGCCAGCGCGCAACTGGTTGCACCATCGGCATCGAAGTCGCCTACGATGAGGATTCGCCGTTGCTCCAGCAGCGCGCGGATCAGCAGATCGACTGCCGCCTGCAGTCCCGCCATCTGGTCCGGCGAGACGAGCGACGCCAGACCGCGCTCCAGTTCGGTCGCATCGCTGATTCCGCGCGCCCGATAGATGCGCCACAGCAGGGGATGTACGCCCGCCGGGGCAGGCCCGTCGTCCGGGGAGGTCGGGTCGGTCTGTCGGACGATCGATTTCTGCATCCGCTGTCAGGTCAACGGCCAGGCGGCCGGTGTGTGCGCCAGGGCTCAGCATAGCAGCAACGCCTGATATCTTGCCCCGGCCCGCGCCTCGGAACAGGCCCAATAGTGATCGAAGCCAGCCGGTATCGCATGGCGTTCCGTAGGTCGAATGCGCCGCGGCGCGAGCACCAGATAAAGCTGGGCCCGCTGACACTATACGGATGCCCAGCGGCGGCTTGCCAATGAGGCCAGGCAAGACGCGCAGAGCGCAGTTTGACCGCCCCGAATGAGCGATGCCCAATCCCGAATGGCCTCATTGGAGAGCCAACCCGAACGAACCGGGCCGTTTCTCCCGATGACCGCGTTGGACTTTCGCTGATGTACGCGCGGCACATGACGCTCAGTGCGCCTTGTGCTGTGAAAAAATGACCGCCGTCGATGAACATCCACACAGTGTTCACCGGAATGGCACTTCGTTAAGCTGATTCCGGTCGTTTCTGGAGAAAACGTTGGCGGCATGGACGCCGCCGTCGAGCCTGCAGGGACGGGTTCACGGCGTTTTGCGCAAGATAATGATCGGAATCACCAGGCCAACTTGTCGCTTGCGCTCCTAAGGAAGTGCCATCCGTGTTAACAGGCCCTGCTCACATGTACCTGACAGTTTCGCCGGATTGGCGCGAGTCGCCCGCTTGCCCGAATCTCCCGTCAGGCCAGGTGCACATCTGGCGTATCCCTCTGAATCAGTTGCGGCCGATCGCGTCCGCCGATCAGCCGGCGCCGAGGCCCTCGGTATCTCGGCGCGACGTTGCAGGAAGCGCGATGCGCGAGATACTGGCCGGCTATCTGGGCATCGCCGCCGAGCGCCTGGTGATCGAGCGTCACAGCGGTGGCAAGCCCTACCTGATCGGCCCCGGGCCGACGATCGAGTTCAACCTGTCGCATTCGATGGAGGTCGCGCTGCTCGCGGTCTGTCGCGACTTTAGCGTCGGCGTGGACATAGAACAGATGCGCCGGATCGATGAGCCTCTGCGCCTCGCGCGGCGCGCGCTGCCCCCCATCGAAGCGGCAGAAATCGCCGCCCTGCCCGGGGATCAGCGGACCGCGCGTCTGCTCGATCGATGGACCCGTTTGGAGGCGCGACAGAAGGCGTTGGGAAGGGGGATCTTTGCCGAGCCGGCCGATCCCGCTGAATTGTCGAATATCAGTTTCTGTCCCGGGCCCGACCTGTTTGCCAGTCTATCCCTGTCGCCCGCGCAGCAGCAGCCGGATCTGCGCTTCTTCATCTATCGCCCACGGTGAATCCACGGCGCACAGCGGTTATCATTGCCGGCTTCCTCAAGTCCTGGTTCAGAAGCACGCTAAGGGAGTGTCATGACAGCGAAAACGATTCTGGTCACCGGCGGCGCCGGTTACATTGGGAGCCACACGGTGCGCCAGCTCGGCGAAAAGAACGAGCAGGTGGTGACGCTCGACAATCTGTCCAAGGGATTCCGTGAGCACGTGCTGTGCGGGGATTTTGTCGAGGGCGACACCGCAGACCGGGAACTCGTATCGAAGCTGCTGCGCGACCATCAGGTCGAGACGGTCATCCACTTCGCCGCCCATACGATCGTCCCGGAGTCGGTGGCCGATCCGCTCAAGTACTACCGCAACAACACCTGCGCAACGCGCAATCTGCTCGAGTGCTGCGTCGAGGCCGGTGTCAAGCATTTCGTATTCTCTTCGACCGCTGCCGTTTATGGCATCCCCGCCGACGAGCAATGCTGGGAAGACACCCCGACCCAGCCGATCAATCCCTACGGCATGTCCAAGCTGATGAGCGAGTACATGCTGCGCGACCTGGCTGCGGCGAGCGACCTGCGCTATGTGATCCTGCGCTATTTCAATGTGGCCGGGTCGGACCCGCAGGGAAGGATCGGCCAATCGACGCCAGGCGCCACGCTGCTGATGAAGGTGGCTGCCGAACAAGCACTGGGCAAACGTGAGGCCCTGTACGTCTTCGGCACCGACTACCCGACTCCCGACGGGACTGGCGTGCGCGACTACATCCATGTCGAGGACCTGGCCGACGCGCATCTCAAGGCGATCGACTATCTTCGGACCGGGGGCGAATCGCAGATCCTCAACTGCGGTTACGGCCATGGCTACAGCGTGCGCGAGGTGTTGGACACGGTGCAGCGGGTCCATGGGGCGCCGCTCAACACCATCGAACAGGGGCGCCGCGCCGGCGACCCACCGGCACTGATCGCCGGTGCGGAAAAGATCCGCGGGGTGCTGGGCTGGACGCCACGTTACGATGATCTGGAAGAGATCGCCCGCAGTTCACTGAACTGGGAGCGCAAACTGACCGAACTGGGTCGGTGAACGATCTGCAGATCCTGGTCCTGGCGATCGTCCAGGGCCTGACCGAGTTCCTGCCGATATCCAGTTCGGGACATCTGATCCTGTCCCCGCTGATATTCGGTTTCGCCGACCAGGGACTGGCGTTCGACGTCGCCGTTCACCTGGGCTCGCTGATCGCGGTACTGGCCTATTTTCGCCGCGATATCTGGCAGATTGCGCTGGGTTGGCTGGGCTCGCTGGGCCCTGGCACAGAGCAGACGCCGCACAGCCGCCTGGGCTGGGCGATCATCATCGGTACCCTGCCCGTGATGCTGGCCGGCCTGCTGCTGAAATCGCTGATCGAGACCGAGTTGCGTGCACCCTGGGTGATCGCAACGACCACGATTGTGTTCGGTGTGTTGCTCGGCTGGGTCGACCTCCGGGCGCGGCGGCAACGCGCGATAGCACAGATCACACTACGCGATGGACTCATCATCGGCGCCACCCAGATGCTGGCCCTGATCCCCGGCACATCACGCTCTGGCATCACCATCACTGCCGGGCTTTGGCTGGGCTTTACGCGCGAGGCCGCATCGCGATTCTCTTTTCTGTTGTCCATCCCGGCGATCCTGGCGTCCAGCGGGCTGGTCACCCTGGACTTGATAGAATCGGACAGCGCCGTCGACTGGTCCGGGCTCGGACTCGGGGTTGTACTTTCGGCGGTCTCCGCCTACCTGGCGATCTTCTTCTTTCTGCGTCTGATCGAGCGAATCGGCATGTGGCCGTTCGTCGTCTATCGCCTGCTGCTCGGTGCGCTGATCCTGCTGATGATCTAGTGGGCCATGCGGGAAGTTCTGTAACACTCAGCCGATTCACGAGTCTCATCGACAAGGCACGTGAGCGCAGGACTAGCCCATGCTAATTCAAGCGATCGTAACGCCGGCGATGGGACTCGCGCACCGGCCCAACAGCGCGGCTCTGAGCATTACAGAACTTCCCGCATGGCCCACTAGTGAGGCGCCTGCTGCAGCAGCGCGTGAACGAACTTTACCGGGACCGCATAGCTGATGCCGGAGGGTTTTTCGATCGCCGCCTCCTTGCTGCCTTTGACCAGAACGCTGTTGATCACCCCGACGACCTTGCCGCTGTGCTGCTCATAAACGGGACTGCCGCTATTGCCCGGATAGGCGGTCGCGTCCAGTTGCAGCACATCGTAGGGATCGCGCATCGCGCGAATCATCTTTGCAGTAAGCACCTTCGCACCCTGCTGCGGCGGCGCCATCGGACTCACCGAAGACACGATCCCGCGATGCGTCACCGGGTATAGGCCCAGCGCCATGCCGATCGGGAAGCCGCTAAACGCGATTTCGCTTCCCTCGCGAACCGCCCGGCTGTCGGCCAGGTCGAGCGCAGGCAATGGCGTACTGATATAGAGCAGTGCCAGGTCATGCCCGGTGTCACTGGCCAGGACTCTCGCCGCATGGAATCGTGCCTTGCGGCCGCGGCCGGAAAATACCGCGAGCTGTTCGTTTTTCTTCTCATCGAGTTTCTCCGGTAGCACATGGTGATTGGTCACCACCAGGTGGCCGTTGCCTACGACGAAGCCGGTGCCACTGAAGCGCTGGCGCGGGCTGCCGCTCGGCTGGTACGTACCGACCGCGACGATCGAGGGCCTGACCCTGTCGATGACGTCAGGCAAGGTGTCGGCGCTCGAGGCCGGCGCGATCGTTGCGCCGAGGAGCAACGCGAACGCGATCTTCATCCAGGTGCGGCGGTGCGCATTCGGCTTTAAGGTATAATTTGCATTTTGCAGAAGTTGCAGTGTTTCCATGGCCTTTTTGCTCCACCAGCTGATTCTGGACGCCGCACGCCGCACACCGGAAGCGTCGGCGCTGCTGCTCAAACAACAGACCCTGAGTTATCGGGCGTTAGAACAGGACATCGCCCGGGTCGCGTCCGGCCTGCGCACCCTGGGTGTCGAGCGTGACGAGCGGGTAGCAGTATACCTGCCGAAACAATTCGAGACGGTGACCGCGCTGTTCGGCACCATGGCCGCCGGCGGGGTTTTCGTGCCGGTCAACCCGGTGCTCAAGGCGGAACAGGTCGGGCATATCCTGCGCGATTGTGCCACCCGGGTCCTGGTCACCAGCGCCGACCGCGCCCGCCTGCTCGGCGACACCCTTGCCGAATGCCCCGGGCTCCGGGAAGTGGTCGTCACGGGCGACGATGCGGACCTTCCGCGTGATCTGCCTCAGACGGTCATGCGCTGGGAGGACCTGCTTGGGCCAGCGGCGTTCCCCGCACTGCGCCGGATCGATGCAGACATGGCGGCAATCCTGTACACATCGGGCAGCACCGGTCGACCCAAGGGTGTGGTGCTGTCGCACCGCAATATGCTGGCCGGGGCACAGAGCGTCGCGACCTATCTCGACAACAGCGCAGATGACCGCCTGCTGGCGGTATTGCCGTTCAGTTTCGATTACGGCCTGAGCCAGCTAAGCAGCGCGTTTCTGGTCGGTGCCTCGGTGGTACTGATGGACTACCTGCTGCCCAGGGATGTGATCCGCGCGGTCGAGAAGTATCGCGCAACTGGTCTGGCCGCAGTGCCGCCATTGTGGAACCAGCTGGCCACATTGCCCTGGCCTCCCGGCGCAGCCGAATGCCTGCGTTACATCACCAACTCCGGTGGGGCCATGCCGGTGCCGACCACCGCCGCACTCCGCGCGGCACTGCCGAACACCGCGATTTTCCTCATGTACGGGCTCACCGAGGCCTTCCGCTCCACCTATCTTCCACCGGACCAGGTCGAGCTTCGGCCGGAATCGATGGGAAAGGCGATTCCGAATGCCGACATCATGGTGGTGCGCCCGGACGGCAGCGAATGCGGCCCGGAAGAACCGGGTGAGCTGGTACACCGCGGAGCCCTGGTGGCGCTGGGCTATTGGGGCGACCGCGAAAAGACCGACATCCGTTTCAAGCCCGCGCCCGGTCTGCCCCCGGGCCTGCCGAACCCGGAGATCGCCGTATGGTCGGGCGACCAGGTGCGGCGCGACAACGAAGGCTATCTCTATTTCATCGGCCGTAACGACGAGATGATCAAGACCTCGGGCTACCGGGTGAGCCCGGGCGAGATCGAGGAGGTCATCCACCAGATGCCGGCGGTCGAACAGGCAGCGGCCTTCGGTGCACCACACCCGCAGCTCGGCTATGGCATTGTGGCGTTGGTGCAGGCGGATCCTGAACAACTCGACACGAGCGCCGTGATGTCGCACTGCGGCCTGCACCTGCCGATGTTCATGCTTCCCGGACATATCGAGATCGTCCGCGAACTACCGCGCAATCCCAATGGCAAACTCGACCGCAAGGCACTCTCCCTGAGGTTTGCCGAGGTATTCACCGGCCCTAGATGAGTGACAGGCCCACCCATGCCCCGCTGCAACAGTTCCCGGTCGTCGACGACGCGCTGGTCGTCGGCGGCATGACGATTGCCCAGCTGGTCGCCCGGGTCGGGCAAACCCCATTTTATGCATACGACCGCGAGGTCATGACGCGTCGCCTGGGCACACTGCGCGAGGCGTTACCGGATGGCGTATCGATCCACTATGCATTGAAGGCCAACCCGATGCCGGCGGTCGTGGATCATCTGGCCAGTCTCACAGATGGCCTGGACGTGGCCTCCCTGGGTGAACTCAGGGTCGCGCTGGATAGCGGCACCGACTCTGCCGAGATCAGCTTCGCTGGGCCCGGCAAGGGGGACGAGGAGCTACGTGCCGCGATCGCCTCCGGCATCACCCTCAATCTGGAATCGGCCGGTGAACTGCAGCGTACGATTCGAATCGGCGACGAACTCGGTATCACGCCACATGTCGCGGTCCGGGTGAATCCGGACTTCGAGCTGAAGTCGTCCGGGATGAAGATGAGCGGCGGCGCAAAGCCGTTCGGCATCGATGCCGAACAGGTCCCGACGGTGCTCCGACAGATCGGTGAATCCAGTGTCCATTTCCGCGGATTCCAGATCTTCAGCGGGTCGCAGAATCTGCGGCCGGACAGACTCATCGAGGCACAGAACGCAACCTTCGATCTGGCCTACCGGCTGGCGGAGCACGCACCCTCCTCGATCGAGATGCTCAATATTGGTGGTGGCTTCGGCATCCCCTACTTCCCTGGCGACCGACACCTGGAACTGGGTGCGGTCGGCGAAAATCTCACGCGGCAAGTGGACCAATGTCGGCATCGGCTCGGAGAGACCGACGTCGTCGTAGAACTCGGGCGGTACCTGGTCGGCGAAGCCGGGGTGTACGTGTGCGAGGTCATCGATAAGAAGATCTCGCGCGGTGTGACCTATCTGGTGACCGACGGGGGCCTGCATCATCATCTTGCGGCATCAGGAAACTTCGGACAGATCGTGCGCAAGAATTTTCCGCTATGTGCCGCACAGCGGGTCGCCGGCCGGCCGCGCGAGACCGTTAACATAGTCGGTCGCTTATGCACGCCGCTGGATCTGCTCGGTGAACGGGTCGAGATCGGTGTCGCGGAGCGCGGAGATCACATCGTGATCATGCAGTCCGGTGCCTATGGCTTCAGCTCGAGTCCTCACCGGTTCCTGAGCCACCCCGCGCCGCTTGAGATATTGGTGTGAGGAAAATCACTGGGAAAGCTTCTCTTGATCCACGCCGCTGACCAGGCTGCCAGCTGATCGCGCCAGCTCGCCCGTGAAAAGGTATGGTCTGCGTCTTCCAACACGCGTAGCTCAGTCGTGGCCGAATTGAGCCAGTCTTGCCACTCAGTGGATGCATCGACGCTGTCGAGATATTCCTTTGCCGTGAGATCCCGACCACTGACGACGATCATGGCGGGACCGGAAAAGGCGATCTGTGCGTCGCGCATGCGTTGAGGCAGCGGGGCGGCATCGGCATCGCCGGTCCCCGATTTCAGTCCGACGCTGGACCTCAGCTTCTTGAGAAAATCCCGCATGGCACTGATGACGTCATACTGCATCGACGCCATCTGGCGCCAGAACGAGCCGCTCATCGCCCGTTTTGGATAATAGTGCCTGATGAACGCCCGGGCCTCGCTCTCTTCGGTTCGCACCCAGGGGTTCACCGCGATCTGACCGAACACTCGGTGATCGAGATTCGCATAGCATGCATTGGCAGTGGCCGCATCGCACAGGCCCCATAGCACGACACCTCGCAATCGCGGCATCTTGGACATGAATGCGTCGACTGCGCACCGGATGTCCTCTTCGATATCACCGAATGCGCGCTGCGCACCGGTGCTGTCGCCCATCCCTCGATAATCGAATCGAAACACAGGTATACCCTGCGCGGCCAGCGTTCTCGCGAGAAGGACGAACTGGCGGTGACTGCCGACACGATATTGCGGCCCGCCCACCACCAGCACCAGCCCCACTTCCACAGGCGATCCCAAGGCATGGTGCAACATGCCGAGCAGCCGTTCTCCTGCGCATTCGAAAAAGACGGGTTCCTCGCTCGCGTTGTCCACTCAATTCACCAGGCGTCGGACGATCCCATCCACCAACTCGGGGCAGGGTGCGATCTCACGGGTTGCCCAGAATTCGCTGCAAACCGTATTGTCGAGGTTTACCTGCATCCCGGCCGATTTCCAACTGTCAATGGCGCGCTGCAGGCCGTCGCGCGTGCCTGCCGTCGGCTCGGATACGATCTCCATGCAGTTTACCGCCGCCAGCGTGCCGCTATCGAGTCCGCTGAGTTCCAGTGAATCGAGCCCCATGGCGAGGTCTCGCGACAGGCCGTAGCCGGCAACCTCCAAGGTCTCGCCGGTCATCAAACGGCCTCTCAGCGCGGAAACGCCCTCGCGGTTGCCGCCGTCCATCAGGGTAGCCGCTAGTCGCAGTCGCAGCATCTCGTCAAGTTGTTGTCTGCCGGACAACGGTGGCTGCACCAGGGTCAGCGAATGCAGGTCGTGGCGAGATGCCGCATCGACCGCCATCAGGGCTCCGGCCCGGAATCCAACCATGTGCAGCCGGACCCGCGGATTCAAGCGCTGGATCACTGCATCGATGTCGGAGCGCCAGGTCGCAACAGAGCAATCGGCGAAATCGCCCTCGCTATCGCCCGTGCCGAAGAAGTCGAATAGCAGCACGTCATAACCGGCATCGGCGATCCGTCTCGTCAGTGTCGCGAGCAGATGCCGTGTCTTGTTCATCTCCTCCGCAAAAGGCGGAACGATCACCACGCTCTGTCGTGCGACCTTCCTGTCGGCGTGCAGCGTTCCAATACAAAACAGCCTGCCCTTTGCACTATTGAGAAAAAACGCCTCTTGCATAGCCCTTCGATCGTGCTCAGAGCTTTGTCTGAACGAAGGCCGCGAGATTTCCGAGTGTCTCGAAGGTTTCTCCGGTAATGTCGTCGTCCTCAAACTGGATTCCAAAATTCTTCTCCAGTGCCGTTATCACCCCTAATACGGCCAAGGAGTCGAATTCTGGAATATTCCCCAGCAGGGCGGTTTCCGGACCAAGCGTTCCAGTACGCTCCCCGAGTTCAAGGGATTCACCGACGATCTGCCGGACTCGATCGAATGTCGTCATCAGAAAGCGGATCCCACGCCTATGCCAATCCGAGTGGGGGCGAAGTATACCAAAGGCCAGCAGGGATCATCGCTGGTGTGCCGTGCGGGAAAGTTCGGTAACCCACAGCCAGTCCACAGGGAGCGCCGCCGATGCGCCAAGGCGGCGGCCTTGCCATTCCCTGCGGTGTGCGCCTTGCCTTGGCGCATCAGCGATGCTCTGTGAATAACCGAACTTCCTTCCTGCACGGCCCACTAGGTCGGTCAAAGCGGCTGGTGCATAATTCGCTGCCACAAGCTCACAAGGCAACCCCCGGTTCGCACCACCTGTCGCAGTTTTCGTGGCGGGACCCGCGATGCCGCCAGATTTTGAGAGGACCACTTGCGTGATTATCCCCGGACTCAGCGGATTCATCGGCCCGAAAGCGGCCGCGCGTCTCGCCAGCGAGATCGATCTGTCCGGCGGCCAGCCCGGGGCAGAAGAACAGCGGGTCGAAGGTCCCGGCGTTCGCCTGATATCCAGTCGCGGCTGGGCGCTGCGCCAGGGGGAGATCAGTTGTGCCGTCGTCGGAAATGTCGATTGGCTGGACAAGGAACTTGCGAATACGCAGACGAAACGAGGCCCGGCGCATGCGCTGCTGAGCTCCTATGAAGCCCACGGCCCAGATCTCTTGCAGGTGATCGGGGGAAGGTTCTCGATCTGCGTCTGGGATGCGACCAACAAGACCGGGGTAGTCGCCTGTGACCGCTTTGGGATGTTGCCGGTATTCTGGGCACAGACACCCGATGGGGATTTGTTGATCGGTCCGACGGCCACCGTGATCAATCAGATGATCGACGAAGCGCCGCGTCTGTCTGACCAAGGCATCTTCAACTACCTCTATTATCACATGGTGCCCGCCCCGGATACCGTGTTTTACGGCGTCCACAAGCTGATGGCGGCGCATGCCCTGGTTGCCGAAGGCGGCAAATGGCGGGTAACGCGTTACTGGGAGCCCGACTTCCGCGAGACCGCGGACACCTCGCTGTCGAATGCCTCCGAGGAGATGCTCGGTCTCTTGAGCAGTTCCGTGGCACGATTGGCCGATTCGACCGACACTGGGGCCTTTCTGAGCGGCGGGCTGGACAGTTCCACCGTGGCCGGCCTGCTTGCCCGACACCATCCTCACCCCACCACCTACTCGATCGGTTTCAACGCCGATGGCTATGACGAGATCGCTTATGCGCGCATGGCCAGCGAGCACTTCCAAACGGATTTTCGAACCTACTACGTCACGCCTGAAGACGTGCTGGCGGAACTGCCGAGGATTGCCGCCGCCTACGACGAGCCGTTCGGCAACTCCTCGGCGCTGCCCGCCTATTTCTGCGCCCGGTTTGCCGCCGAAGACGGCCTGAAGCGCCTCCTGGCTGGCGATGGTGGCGATGAGTTGTTCGCAGGCAATGAGCGCTACGCCCGGCAAAGGGTGTTCGAACACTACGGGATGCTGCCGGACTGGATGCGTACCGGACTGCTCGAACCGATGCTGTTCCGGGCATTGCCGGAGAATGCACGCCTCGTGGGTAAGGCCCGCAGTTACATCGAGCAGGCCAATGTCAGCCTGCCGGACCGACTGCAAACCTACAATTTCATGAATCGTCTGGGCAACCGGCAGATCGTCACGCCGGAGCTTCTGGACAGCGTCGATGCCGGTCTGCCGAGCCGACTCGATGGCGAGTTGTACCACCATCCACGCAACGCCTCGCAGCTGAACCGCATGCTCTACCTCGACTGGCATCACACGCTGGCGGACAACGACCTGCGCAAGGTCAATCGCATGTGCGATCTGGCCGGCATAGAGGTCGAGTATCCAATGCTGGACGACCGCCTGGTGGAGTTTTCCACCCGCGTTTCCAGCGCAAGAAAGATGCCACGCAACAGGCTGCGCGATTTTTACAAACGCGCCGTGGCCGATTTTCTGCCGCGCCAGATCATCGACAAGCAGAAGCATGGTTTTGGCCTGCCCTTCGGCGTGTGGATGGCCGAACATCCGGGCCTGCAGGAGCTGGCGCAAGACAATCTGTCCCGGATGCGCCGCAGGCGTTACGTACGCGCCGAGTTCATCGACGAAATCATCCGTCGCCACCGTGAGCAGCATGCCGGTTACTACGGCGAATTCATCTGGGTGCTGATGATGCTGGAGCTGTGGCTGACCGCTCAGGGTTACGAGCCCTGACGGGATCAGAGCAGGCCGTAGTGGCAGCGCGTCAGATCCATGGCAAAGCGGGACAGATTCCTGTGCCATGGCGTGAAACGCGGCACCCGAAACGGATCGGTACTCGCGTCGAGTGCACCCCAGTCGGTCGATACCGCCGCCTGAAACCCGGCATCGCGTGCAAGCTGCGCATGTCCGGCGTGATAATCCTGACCCAGCCTGCCGTTTGGATAGGCGAACAGGCTGAGTTCCTGCTGTAGCTTGTCTTCGAGATCACGCTTGCCGTTCTCGATCTCGTCGCGCGCGTGGAAATCGTCGAGCGAGGCCAGTATCGGGTGCGTCCTGGTGTGACCGCCAATGGTCACCCCGGAAGAATCTGCCAGTGCGCGCAGTTGCCCGGTGCTCAACATCAGATCGCCTGGCAGTTCCTTCACCCGTCCCGCCAACGCATCGACCCTGCGCTGCCGCTCCGCGAGCGGCAGGTGTTTCCACGCGGTGATGATGGCGCTGGCGGCCTTGCGCCGTGAATCCCAGTCGGTGAGATCGAAATGGCCGGTCCCAGGCCCATCGATTTCGTGCCGACCTTCGCCAAGGCGGCGAACGGTCTCGATGATCGAGTCGTTCCACATACGACCGCCATCCAGGAATCCGCTGGCCACGAAAAATGTCGCCGGGACATCCAACGCCTGGAGAATCGGCAATGCGACAGTGAAATTATCCGCATAGCCGTCATCGAAGGTGATACTGACCGTCTGACCGGACAGGTCACCGGTAGCGGCGCGGCGCACCGCCTCACGCAGGCTGATGACCTGGAAATTGGCCGCCAGCATGCCCACCAGGCTGCGAAACCAATCGGCCGTAGGTTCACCCGGGCTCATCGGGTCCGGTTCCCTGAGCACCCGGTGAAAAATCAAGGTGTGATGCCGTGCCCGGCGCATCATCAGGGCGGCCAGGCGCTCGATCATGCCGACACCCGCCGCAACTGTATGCGCGCTTCCCGCATTATTCGTCAACCGCCATCATCAGAAAGGATCGCATCGACGCTTGCACCCACCTGGGCCTGTTAACACTGTGCGGATGCCCCGCGTTGCACTTTCGCTTGTGTACCGCAGATACACGGCGCTCAGTGCGCCTTGTCCTGTGAAAAAATGACCTGCGTCGATGAATACCCGCATCGTGCCAAAAGGCCTTAGCCAAACTCTTTTCGAATCTCATCGAGACTGATGTGGCGCACATTCCTGCCTTTGACGAAATAGATGACGTATTCCGAGATGTTACAGCAGCGATCGCCGATACGTTCGAGTGCACGGGCGGCCCAGATGAGATCCAACACGCAGGGGATCGACCGCGGATCTTCCATCATATAGGTCATACTCTGCCGCATCACGCTCTCGTACTCGAGATCGATATTGACATCCTCGTGCGCAACCTGGATCGCCTCTTCGACGTCCATCCGGGCCAGGGCGTCCAGGACGCTGTGCAGCATCCGCTGCACGAGCGTCCCGAGGTGAACGATCCGACCGAACAGATTGCGACCATGATCCCCGCCGGTGGCGCGAATCGCCATTCTTGCAACGCGCTTGGCCTCGTCGCCGATCCGCTCCAGATCGGCTGTCGTCCTGATCACGGCCAGAACCAGACGCAGATCGCTGGCGGTCGGCTGTCGTAAGGCAAGGATCTTGGTGCATTGCTCATCGATATCGACATCGCAGGCGTTCACCTTGTAATCATTCGCCACGACCATCTCCGCAGTAGCGGATTCCCCCCGGTTCAGCGCATCGATCGCCATTTCCAGCTGCTGCTCGACCAGGCCGCCCATCTGCAGGACCCGGGAGCGAATATCTTCCAGCTCCGCATTGAACTGCTGCGAGTAGTGGTGCTTGAGATCGATGGTATCCATATCACCCTCGTGGAAACGTTATCCCTGCCATCGGCGGGAAATAAAGGCCCGAGACTCGCCCGCTGCACCGAAATTCTATCAGCCCAGCAGCCGGGATGCGGGGAAGTGACAAATGAAACGGCTGCCCGCTCCAAGCTGGCTCTCGATCTCCAGGGTCGCATCATGGCGTTTCAGTATGTGCTTGACGATGGCCAGACCGAGGCCGGTACCGCCGCGCTGGCGCGAGCGGCCATTGTCGACGCGGTAGAACCGCTCGGTCAGGCGGAGAATGTGCTCGGGGGCGATACCCTCGCCATCGTCACTGACCTCAAGCAAACTTTTCGCGCCCCGATCCTCCCAGAGCAGCGTGATCAGACCGTCTGCCGGCGTATGGTGGACGGCGTTGACGACCAGGTTGGTGACCGCACTGCGCAGTTGCTTCTCATCTCCGCAAACCCTGCGCGTCGAGCGGATGTCGCATTCGATCTCGGCGACCTGCGGGCCCAGGGCGCGGCACTCGTCGGCAATCAATCGTAACATTCCGCCGACCACGACATCTTGGTCCTTACTGTGCGTGGATTCCCCTTCCAGTTTCGCGAGCAGCAGAAGATCCTCGACGATCTGCCGCATCCTCGCGGTCTGTTGACCCATCAGCTCAACAGGTCGCCGCAAACGTTCATCATGCAGGCTCTGGTCAGCCTGGAGATTCTCGATGAAGCCACTCAGCACCGTCAGCGGCGTGCGCAATTCGTGCGAAACGTTGGCAACAAAGTCCCTGCGCACCGTTTCGTGCCTAAGGCGTTCGCTGATGTCCTGGGCCAGCAGCAGGGTCTGGCCCTCGCCATAGGGTGCCATACGCACCTCCAGCTTACGCTCGCTGTTGCCTGGAGACGTGGTTTGCAGCGTCTGTGAGTAATCGGCACGGCTGATGAACGCGGTCGCCTCCGGGTTGCGAAAAAGGTTCGAGAGCGGCTGCCCCACGTCTTTGGCAGCCTGAAGCCCGAGTAGCCGAGTGGCGGCATCATTGAACCAACGGATTCTGCCCTGGGTGTCCAGTGCAATGGTGGCGTCCGGCAACGCAGAGGTCGAAGCCGAATATTCGTTCAGCAACGTCGTCAGGCGTCTTTCACGCTGCGCCTGGTGCGCCGAAACCCTGGCAATCCGCGAGTAGATATCGCCCCACAGACCAGCACTGGAAGGGATGCCCGCGGTCTCCTGACTGCCGAGCCAGTCCGCCAGACGCTGCAAATTGAACAGGTTGCGTGCGATGTAGCCCGCCAGCGCCAAAAGCAACACGGGGAGCGTCTGGTCTAACAGGCTGCCCACTCCCCACGCCGTGAGCAGAAGGACGGTAATATGCCAAAACTCCTGGACCAGGCCCGATCTCGCGTTCAACTGGGCCTCACAGAGAACCGGTACCCGACCCCGCGTACTGTCTGAACCAGATTTTCCAAACCGAACGGTTCAAGCGCGCGGCGCAGGCGTCGAATGTGGACGTCCACAGTGCGCTCTTCGATGTAAACGTTTCGCCCCCACACCAAATCCAGCAACTGGGCACGCGAATACACGCGTTCCTGGTGAGTGAGAAAAAAGTGCAAGAGTTTGAACTCGGTCGGCCCGACCGGGACCGGCCGGTCATCGGCCAGCACCCGGTGCTGTACCAGGTCCATCTCGAGACGATCATCGACCCGGATCAATTCGCTGCCGTCGCTTCCCGCGCGGCGCAACACCGCCTTGATACGCGCCAGCAGCTCACGCGTCGAAAAGGGCTTGGTGACGTAGTCATCGACCCCGGATTCCAGCCCCTGGACCTTGTAGTTTTCTTCGTCGCGGGCCGTCAGCATGATCACAGGAATCTCGCTGAGACGGTCATCACGCTTGAGCCATTTGGCGAATTCGAGTCCGCTCATGCCCGGCAACATCCAGTCCAGCAATATCAGTGAGGGGTTCTGATCCCCGACGAGCTGCTGCGCAGCATTACCGTCTGCGGCCTCGAGGACCTCATAGCCGGCACCGATCAGGGTCGCTGCCAACAGCTCCCGAACCGCGTACTCGTCCTCCACCACCAAGATTTTTGACACTGCCACCAGAGTTCACCCACGTAAGACCAGAATGCCGGTCATTACAGAGGCCTATTGTGACAGGGACATGACCAATATGCGTCAGCGAAGTTGAATGCCGCCGGCAAAACCAGAAACCTGGGCGATTGCCCTGCCGACTGCCGCACCAAACCGGTTCGCCAGCCGTTCCAGTGGATCGTCCTCGGTCGTGAAGTCGACGATCTCCTCCTCCCCGACGATTTCGCGGGCAACGTACCCGGCACTGCCGATGGCATCGGCGAGGCCGAGCGCGACGCCCTCCTCACCACTCCAGAAAAGGCCACTGAACAATTGCTCATCTTCTCCCTTGAGGCGATCACCGCGGCCGGTCTTGACCGCCTCGATGAAGGTTTCGTGGAGGTCGCCGAGCAGCACCGCCGCATGCTGCCTGTCGAACTCACGGAGCGGACTGAAGGGGTCGAGGATCCCCTTGTGGTCACCCGCGGTCATCAGGCGTCGCTCGATGCCCAGATAATCCATTGCGTCGACGAAACCGAAACCGTTCATGAGCACGCCGATCGAGCCGATGACACTCGACTCGTTCACATAGATCTCGTCCGCCGCCGATGCCACATAGTAACCGCCCGATGCACAGATGTCGGTCACTACCGCATACAGGGGGATATCCGGGTACTTCTCGCGCAGACGCAGGACCTCTTTATAGATGTCGCTCGACTGCACCGGGGAGCCGCCAGGTGAATTGATGCGAAGGATCACCGCTTTGGTGTTGTCATCCTCGAACGCGTCGCGCAGACCGGTCACGACATTGTCCGCCGACGCCTTCTCAGATGGCGAGATCACCCCATCAAGCTCGACCAGCGCGGTGTGTGCCTTGCCACCCATCGCCTTTTCCGACCAGTCTTTTGGCAGCAGCATGAATAACAGGACTGCCAGGTAGGCAAAGGTCATCAGCTTGAAGAAAATTCCCCAGCGACGCGACCGGCGCCGCTCGACCAACGCGTCGCTGGCCAACTTCTCGACCAGGTCTTTATGCCACTCTCCCGTCGATTCGGTTTCGCGCTTCACTTCCTGTTTTCTCCTGCTTGTGTATCCAGCGTCGGCGCCAGCAGCCAATGCGACAGCGCAGACAAGTCGTCGAAGCACTGCAGGGCGCCGGCGGCGACCAATCGTTCCGGGGCATGCACGCCGTGGGCCATACCAACCGCGTCCACTCCCGCGCTTGCCGCCATTTGCATATCGTATTCTGTATCGCCAACCACCACGGCCGCCTGCGGGGACGTGTCCAGGTCGCAGAGTATCTCCTCGAGCATCTGCGGGTGCGGCTTGGAAAACGTCTCGTCGGCGCAGCGTGACGCATGAAACCAGTCGCCCAGACCGCTATCCGTCAGTGCCTTGTCGAGCCCTCGCCGACTCTTGCCGGTGGCCACCGCGAGCAGGTGCCCGGCGCCATGCAAGCCTTCTATCAGTTGCCGCGCCCCGGCGAACATCGTCTCGGGTTCGACCTCGTCGCCCAGCCAATGGGTGCGATAGGCCTCGGCCAGTCGATCCAGTTCACTGCCGTCGATCGCGGGGAACAGGCGTTGCACCGCCTCCAAGAGACCCAGACCAATGATGTCGCGTGCCGCCGCCTGGCTTGGCACCGGCAGCCGGGCCTCCAACGCTGCGCGCTGAATGCAGGTCACGATGCGGGCTTCGGAATCCATCAGGGTCCCGTCCCAGTCAAACACAATCAGTTCGTACTTCTTATTCATCCAGGGTTTCGACCAGTATTTCCAATTCATGAGCCAGAGGCGCCTCGACCAGCCGGCTGGCAGATCTACCGGGCCAGGGAATCCACAGCGAGGCGGCATGCAGGAACAGCCGGCGCAGACCCAGGTCGCGCAATCGACGGTTGGCCTCCGCGTCGCCATATTTCGGATCGCCGAGAATCGGCGTGCCATTCGCCGCCGCATGGACGCGGATCTGATGGGTCCGGCCAGTCTCGAGGATCGCCTCGACCAGCGATGCGTCGGCGAATCGGCGCAGCACCCGAAACCGTGTCACGGCCACCTTGCCCTCGGGGTCGACCCTGACCACGCGCTCGCCGCTCTTCAGCGTGTTTTTACGCAGTGGTAGATCGGTGCGCCAGCTACCGGCCCGGATTCGACCATGCAGCAGCGCGGTATATCGCTTTTCGATCTGTCCGCCACGCTGAAGTTCCTGCAGCGCGGTCAGGGCGCTGCGCCGTTTTGCCAGCATGAGGCAGCCGGAAGTATCCCGATCCAGACGATGCACCAGTTCGAGGAACGGTGCTTCCGGCCTGGCGGCGCGCAAGGCTTCAATGACCCCATGCGAGAGACCGCTACCGCCGTGCACCGCTACGCCCGACGGCTTGTTGATAACGAGAATCGCATCGTCTTCGTAGACTATGGACTCGAGTAGCCTGGCGATCAGCCCCTTCGCAGGCGGGCCGGGCGTCTTCTCGACCCGACGCACCGGGGGGATACGAACCACGTCGCCGATCTTGAGCCGATAGGCCGGCTTGCTGCGTCCTTTGTTGACCCGGACTTCGCCCTTGCGCAGGACGCGATAGACCCAGGTGCGTGGCACCCCTTTCAGGCGGGCCAGCAGGAAATTATCGAGCCTTTGCCCATCGTGATTTTCACCAACGGTGACCATCTGCACTTGCCCGGAAGGTCCCCTATCGTCAGCCATGTACAGTCGGTCCATGCGAAAAATGATGCATCTGTCTGATAATTTGGTATATTTTGTGCCAGCCGTGACACCAGGTGTGGATTACAACGCCGAGAATACACCGTGACCGGTCAATAGAGTTTTTTGCGTCGGGTGAATCCCGATGCACATGGGCGCACATGCATGCGGCGCAATCCTCTCCACGTCGCTTTGCGAACCGTGATGAGCAGAAAGCATCCACATAGGGGATGCTAACCGACGCCGTGCTTGGAGCGCCAGAAAATAGCGACATGACTGATTGTTGACATCGGGTTCGGGCGTACGTCGCGTCCGGCTCTGCGTCGCTCGGCGTGTCATAACTGAATTCGCTCTCGTCTCGGTTGGAGGGGTCCAGCTCCCTGCCCGCGTGCGATCGCGCCTGACGGCCCTGCGATCCTGCCGGCACGATTGGTGCTGAAATCCCGGAAAACCGGCGAGGCAACAAGGAAAACCGAATGAAGCGCATGCTGATCAACGCGACTCAGCCTGAAGAGTTGCGTGTCGCCATCGTCGATGGCCAGAAGTTGTTCAATCTCGACATCGAATCTCCCGGTCGGGAGATGAAAAAAGCCAATATTTACAAGGGACGCATCACGCGGGTCGAGCCCAGCCTCGAGGCCGCCTTCGTCGATTACGGTGCGGAACGCCATGGTTTCCTACCGATGAAGGAGATCTCCCGGTCGTTTTTCAATGCAGAGGCCTTCGATGCCGGAAAGCGCAGCATCGGCGAACTCCTGAAGGAAGGACAGGAGGTCGTCGTCCAGGTCGAGAAAGAGGAACGCGGCAACAAGGGCGCCGCGTTGACGACCTTCCTCTCGCTGGCCGGTCGATACCTGGTACTGATGCCCAACAACCCACGCGCCGGGGGCGTCTCCCGGCGCATTGAAGGGCAGGACCGATCCGAACTGCGCGAGGCCATGAGCAGCCTGGAAATCCCTGATGGCATGGGCCTGATCGTGCGCACCGCCGGCGTCGGAAAGATCGCCGAGGAACTGCAGTGGGACCTCGACTACCTGCTGCAATTGTGGAATGCCATCGAGCAGTCGGCGAAGGAACGCAAGGCCCCTTTCCTGATCTACCAGGAAAGCAATGTCATCATTCGCTCGATCCGCGATCATCTGCGTGCCGATATCGGCGAAATCGTCGTCGATCAGCCGGATACCTATGCGCAGGCGAGGCAGTTCATTGAGCAGGTGATGCCCAAGTATCTGCGCAAGCTCCGGCTCTATGAGGATGAAGTCCCGCTGTTTTCGCGCTATCAGATCGAATCACAGATTGAGTCGGCCTTCCGGCGCGAACTGCGCCTGCCCTCTGGCGGCTCGATCGTGATCGATCACACCGAGGCCCTGACATCGGTCGACATCAACTCGGCGCGCGCGACCAGAGGCTCGGACATCGAAGAAACCGCCCGGAACACGAATCTGGAGGCCGCGGATGAGATAGCCCGGCAGTTGCGCCTGCGCGACCTCGGCGGCCTGTTCGTGATCGATTTCATCGACATGACACCGTCGCGTAATCAGCGGGAGGTGGAAAACCGGCTGAAAGACGCGATGAAGGAGGATCGCGCGCGGGTCCAGATCGGGCGCATCTCGCGCTTTGGCCTGCTCGAAATGTCGCGCCAGCGGCTGCGGCCTTCGCTCGGCGAGTCGGCGCATCAGGTCTGCCCGCGCTGCGACGGACACGGGCACATCCGCAGTGTCGATTCTCTCGCCCTGTCGATCCTCAGGATCATCGAGGAAGAGGCGCTGAAGGAAAACACCGGACGGGTAACGGCGCAGCTTCCGGTCGAGGTGGCGACCTATCTGTTGAACGAAAAACGCCAGATGATCACCGACATCGAGGCACGGCACGATGTCAGCATCGTTCTGGTACCAAACCGCCAGCTCGAGACACCGAAGTATGAACTCGAGCGCGTACGGCGCCAGGACATGCGCGAAGACGAGACACCGAGTCATTCGCTCGAAAAGGACTTCACCCCGGACACGCTACCGCCCGCCGAACGCAGCCAGCCACCTAGCGAGCAGGCCGCGGTGCAGAACATCGCGCCGGCATCCCCCGCGCCACAGCGCGTCGAGGCGCCCCCGGCACCACCGCCGGTGGCGCAGAGTGGCACCGAGAGCGGCTTCATCAAGCGCCTGTTCAGCAGCATATTCGCACCCCGCGAGGCGGTCGCCGCAAAACCTGACGAGCCGCAGGCCGCCGCCGAACCCGTCGTGCAACCGGCCCCCGCCAAGTCCGGGGAACGTAGCGGCGCAGGCGGTCAACGCCGCGGTCAGAGGAGCGGCGGCAGATCAGGCGAGCAGCGCCAGGGGCGTAGCAGTCGACGCGGCGGCCGATCAAACCAGGGCGGCTCGGCTGCGACCAAGTCCCAGGCACGCGAGGCAGATGCCAAGCAGGAGCAGCCGAAGAAGGAGGTCGCTGCAGCGAAACCCGGCCCTGCCCAGTCCGATGAACAGGGCACTGAGGATGGCGTCAAGCGCAGTTCGCGGCGCGGCCGGCGTGGCGGCCGACGGCGGCGTGGCGGCGGTGACAAGGCCGCGGCCGCCGGTGAAGGCACGGCCAACGAGACCTCGGCGAAGCAGGAAAAAGGCCAACCGGTGGCAAGCAAATCAGCGTCAATGGAGGCGCGCGCGGAAGCCAAGCCAAAGACGAGCGTCGAGCCGGCGCGGGCCGGGGTTGAAGATGCACCGACGGCTGCGGCCAAAGGCACCGGGGAACCGCGACCGGCCCGCACACCCTCGGACGCAGGCGCAAAGGCCGAAACGGTTTCCAAGGCGAAGCAGGACACTGACGTAACATCCGCTGGGTCTTCTCTGGCGACATCGGACGCGGGGGCGCAGACTGGTACGGCCCGTGCGGCCACATCTGATGCTGCCGCACCGGTCATCACGCCGTCCTCGGCGACATCGGATCCCGGTTCGAAGACCGATGCGCCCGCATCGGGCAAATCCGGCACCGCCACGAAGGCCGACACGCCTCCCGCGGCCACCTCAGACTCGGCCACAAAGGCCGGCGCTGATTCCTCGGCGCCTGCTCCCAGGCGGACGCCGGCCAAACCCAGGGCGAAGGCGTCTGCCCCGAAGGCGGAGCCCGGTGGGTCGCACGGCAGCGACGCTGCGCCGGATACCGGGACACCCCCCGCTTCCATCAAGCCCGCGGCCGCCCCTCCAACAGAGACACCACCGGCATCAGACACACCGCCGACGGCGGGTCAAGGCAAAGACTGAAGGGTGAGTTAAGGCGGACGACGCCATCTCGCTAGAGGTGGCGTCGCCTGATCTCCGTGAGGAGCCCCTGTGCCGCTGCCTCGACCAGGTCGAATACCCGTTCGAAACCGGCCGGACCGCCGTAATAGGGATCCGGCACTTCGCGGGTGCGCATACCGGGCGCGAAATCCATCAGCATGTGAATCTTTTCGACATGTTGCTCGGCCGCGATCTCGGTCAGGGCGATAAAATTGTCCTGGTCCATCGCGACCACATAGTCGAAATCCTCGAAATCCGCCTCCGATACCCGTCGTGCGACCAGATCCGAAAGGTCGACGCCGCGACTCAGGGCTGTCGCCCGCGCACGTTTGTCGGGCCCGCTTCCCACATGGTAGGCATGGGTGCCGGCAGAATCTATGTTTACCTGTTCGGACAGGCCCTCGCGTTCCACCAAGGCACGAAACACCCCGTGTGCAGTCGGTGAGCGGCAGATATTGCCCATGCAGACGAATAGAACCTTTACCATGTCACTGAGCCTTTCGAGGCAACCTCCCAAGATGCAAGAGTTCCATTTTTAGCATGAGCGCAGCCACTCTGCACCGCAGATTCCGGCAATTGATCGGGGATCGGTTCGACTACCTCGGCGAGGTCTGGGTGCTGATCGAGGTCTTGGCGGATACGGACTGCGTCGTGCTGCGGCGCTGCGCCGACTGCCCGCCCGGCAGCGTGCAGCAGAATGCCTACGGGATCCCCAACCGCCGGGTCGAGGACACCCTGGCGCTGCAAATCTCGGACAGCAGCGGCGAGAGCTATTCGCAGGACATACTGATCCTGCTCGAGGGTCGCCAGGGCCATTCAGGTGCCGGCCAGGGTGAGTGACATTGAGTTCCGGTAGCTGCCCCAGTGTACGGAACCCGCAGGGCGGAATGAACCGGTGCCGGACGGCCCGATTGCCGCTTCGCTGTGGCCGAATGCCCAGCAGCACCCCGTTCGACGCCCGATGGCGCGTCAGCCGGATACCCCGGCGGCCATCACCGCGATGACACGCGCCAGGTCCTCTGCGGTATCGACGCCGGCCGGCGGTGCGCCGGCAGCGATGTCGACCGCGATGCGGCCGCCATTCCACAACACCCGGAGCTGCTCCAGGGACTCCATGCGCTCGATCGGCGAAACCGGCAGGCTGCCATAGCGGGCAAGAAATCCGGCCCGATAGGCATAGATCCCGAGGTGTCGATGGATACCGTCGAGCCAGTCCTGCCGGGGTGGTGCCGAGGCATCGAACAGGTCCCGCTTCCACGGGATGGCCGCACGGCTGAAGTAAAGCGCATACCCGTTTCGGTCCGTCACCACTTTCACGACGCTCGGGTCGAACAGCTGTGCCGGCTCGGTCAGCGCCACCGCCAAGGTCGCCATTTCGGAATGTTCATGCGCCAGCAACGTTTTCGCCACCTGCGACAGGAGTTCGGGCGGCATCAGCGGTTCATCGCCCTGCAGATTCACCACCACGGTCTCGTCCGGCCATTCGAGCGTGGCGACCACCTCGGCGATTCGGTCGGTTCCGCTGGCATGTTCTGTCGATGTCATGCACACACGATCGGTGAAACGGCCCACTGCATCCTGGATGCGCGGGTCGTCGGTCGCGATTACCACATCCGCCGCACCACTCTCTTTGGCGCGCTCGAAGACGTGCTGAATCATCGGCTTACCGACGATTTCCAGGAGCGGCTTGCCGGGCAGGCGCTGCGAACCATGGCGCGCCGGGATCACGACCTTGAAGTCACTCATGAGTCAACCGTCGACCTCCTCGTCGGCCGGCAGCTCGCGTGCCTCCGGCTGCAACATGACGGGGATGCCGTCACGGATGGGGAAGCCCAGCCGGTCGACCTTGCAGATCAACTCCGCAGCATCGGCCTTGTATACCAGCTTACCCTTACAAATCGGACACACCAGGATGTCCAGCAGCTTTTTGTCCATTGACGATGTCCTTTAGTGCATGGCCGAGACGTTCGACGAAACCGGCATCCGGGCGCGCGGCGATATGCACGACCCAGCAGTCCCGGCAGGGAATTCGCCGGCATTTTACGGCATCTTTGGCCGTCATCAGAATCGGTAGAGGGTCGTCGAAGCGCAGGTCCGCTGCGCGGAAGCGGTGGTGATCGGGAAACGGGTGCGGTCTCGCATCGATACCCAGCTCGCCTAAAAGGTCGAAGAAGCGCTGCGGGTTGCCGATACCGGCTACCGCGTGGACGCTGCGACCCGAAAAGTCTTCGAGACGCACTTCGCCGTCGCCTTGCAGGGAACGTACCCGTGCGCGATGCACTTGCATCGCGTATTCGCCTTCGACAGCGTGCCCGCTGACCACGACGATATCGGCCTCGTGCAGCCTGGATGCCGGTTCCCGCAGCGGCCCTGCGGGCAGCAGGAAACCGTTGCCGAGGCGGCGTTCGCCGTCGATCACCGCGATCTCGAGGTCGCGCGCCAGGGCATAGTGCTGCATGCCGTCATCCGAGATCACGATATCCACGGCCTTGTACTTCAGCAGTGCCGCGACCGCCGCTGGCCGATTGGGACCGACAGACATCGGGCAGCCTGTGGTTTCCGCCAGCAACACGGCCTCGTCGCCGACGCTGACCGGGTCACTGTCCGGTCGTACCTGCTGCGGCCATTGCCGCGCCTGCCCGCCATAGCCGCGGGACACGATCCCCGGACGCCAGCCGTGACTGCGCAGGTAGTTCGCAAGCCAGATGACCAGCGGTGTCTTGCCGGTCCCGCCAACCGTGATGTTGCCGACGACCAGTACCGGCACCGCGAAGCGGCGCGCAGGCAGCAGTCGCAGGCGATAGGCCGCCCGTCGCAGCTTCACCAGCACGCCGAACAGCACGGACAGGGGCAACAACGACAGGGAAACGGGATTGGTGCTGTTCCAGTAATGGTCGAGTCGCGGCACTGTCTGAAGCTGCTCAGTCGGCTTCAGGTTCGGACTGGCGGGCGACGAAACTCAGGCGCGTCATGCCGAGTTGGCCGGCGACATCGAGCACCGTCATCATCGACTGCAGCGGCGCATTGCGGTCGCCCGAGACGATGATCGGCAGATCGGTTCGGCCATCACCGGCCTTGCTCAATGTGCGCCGCAAGGTGTCCGCATCATGCTTCACCAGTTCGCGCTCGTTGACATAAAAATGCCCCTGGGAATCGATTGTGATGTCGATCTTGTCCACAATCTCTTCCGCAGAGTCTTCCGTGGCGGCCTGAGGCAGGTCCACCTTCAGCCGGGTCTGCTTGTCGAAGGTGGTGGATACCATGAAGAAGATCAGCATCAAGAACACGACGTCGATCAGTGGCGTGATATCGACACGTGGCGGCTCGGAACGACGCGGGCGCAGATTCATCGGCTCAATGCTCCCGCTCACCCTGCATGACTTCGACCAACTTCAGCGCCTGCTCTTCCATGCGCATCACGATGCGGTCGACCCGACCGCTCAGGTAGCGATGGAATATCACCGCGGGGATTGCCACCGAGAGTCCTGCCGCAGTGGTGATCAGTGCCTCTGAGATGCCACCGGCCAGGACCGCTGGATTGCCCACGCCGGTACTCGTGATCGCGGTGAACACCTTGATCATACCGATCACGGTGCCGAGCAGGCCCAGCAGTGGCGAGATATTGGCGATGGTACCCAGCGTGTTCAGATACCTTTCCAATTCGTGGACCACCTGACGCCCCTCCTCCTCGATCACCTCCTTCATCACCTCGCGCGGGTGATTGCGGTTCACCAGACCCGCGGCAAGCATGCGCCCCAGCAGCGAGCCGTTTCGCACCGTGGCAACGTGCGCCGCAGTGAGCTGCTTGTTCTGATGCAGTTGCCAGATCTGCGCCACCAGATTGGCCGGCAGCACCTTACGCGGGCGATAGACCCATAAGCGCTCGATGACGATTGCCATGGCGATGATGGAACAGGCAATGATCGGCCACATGAGCCAGCCACCGGCTTTCACGAGTTCGAGCACGTTGGATTGTCCTCCTGCTGGAATGACAGCGGATCAGATGGAGACCTTGGATGCAGCCTCATTCACGCTGCGATCGATCGGCGGATGATACTGCATGCGAAGGCATGGCTGAACCGCTGTCGTGCCACCAGTAGCGCCTGGCTTCACGACGGTAGGCACTCGGGCCGACGATCCCGTCGTCCGACGACATGTAAAAACTGATCGTGCCGAGCTGCGCAGTACTCAGCGGAATCGCCCCGAAACTGCGCCAGCGGCGTTCAACCGATGGCGCCGGGAAGCCATAGCGATTGGCCCAACCGGCGGTATAGACGACGAATTCCGGCCGGGTCGCGTCCACCAGTGCCTGGCTGGAAGAACTGCGGCTGCCATGGTGCGGTGCGAGCACCAGATTGCTGGACAGGCGATCTCCATGCAGTGCCACCAGGCGACGCTCCACCGACGCCTCGATATCACCGGTCAGCAACGCAATGCCGGCATCGTTCTGAATCCGCAGCACGCAGGAGGCGTTGTTGCCCAAGCGTTGTGTGCCGCGGGCAGGATGCAGGAACTCGAACACCACCCCGTCCCAACGCCAACGTTCGCCGGCCGTGCAGGGCACCGCACCAAACCCGACACGCGGGGGTTCGCCGGACTGGATCTGGCGCACGTCGAGGCTCTCGATCAAGTGGCGCACATCGCCGGCGTGATCACTGTCACCATGACTGAGGACCAGGCGATCGATGCGTGACCTGCCCTGCCGGTTCAAAAACGGCACCAGCACTGCCCGAGAAGTGGAAAAACCTGAGGGGAACTCCGGCCCCGTATCGAACACCAGCGTATGCCGGCGGGTCTCGACGACCGTGCTCAATCCCTGACCAACATCGAGCACATGCAAGGCGTATTCGCCAGGCTCAAGAAGGGGGGCGCGTGGCAGCCAGGGCAGAACAAGCAACGGTACTGCCGCCCAACGCAGCGGCACACCCGCCGGTGCCAGCAGCAACCCCAGCGCGAGCAGGCACGCCGCCAGCTCGGCCGCTCCCGGGCTTGCCAGCGCATACCCGGACCAGGGCCCCTGGCCCGCGACAGCCAGGGCGCGCTGGACCAGGTCGAGCAGCATCGCCAGGGTCTGCAGCAGCCAGGTCCCCGACGCTGGATAGACGACGAGCAAGATCGTACCCAGCAGGCTCAGCGGCACAATCATAAGGCCGAACAAGGGCACCAGGAGCAGATTGACCAGCGGCGCGACGGCGCTCACCGGCAGGCCGAAGGCTGCAAGGATTGGCCACAGCGCGATGCTCAGCGCCAACTGGATCCTGATCGCGCTGCGCCAGCGCGGCTCATCCGGCGCCAGCGAAAGTGCCGCCAGAATCGCCAGCACTGCACCGAAGGACAGCCAGAATCCGGCGGCCACAATGGATGGGGGATGCCACGCAAGGACCACGACGGCGGCGAGCGCGAGCGCATGTACCGGCCCGTGGCCACGGCGCGCCAGCAGGCCGAGGGCGAATACCAGCAGCATGATCAGCGCACGCTGGGTCGGCAGGGACATGCCTGCCAGCAGCGCATAGCCAGTGGCCGCCGCAATGCCGGCAACAGCACCGGCCAGCCGTGCCGGAACTCTGCCACACAGCGTTGGGACACGTCGCCACAGCCAACTGACGCCGAACAGGCCGATACCGGCCAGCAGCCCGATATGCAGACCGGAAATGGCCACCAAATGAGTCGTGCCGGTCGCGCTCAACAGGGCCTTGTCCTGCGGCGACAAACCCGACCGGTCCCCCACCACCAGGGCTCGCAACAGTCCGCGTGAAAAGGCAGAGGCCGGCAGTCGATCGATGGCATCGGCCAAGCCCGCGCGCAGGCTGGTCAGATGACAGCAGGGAATATCCGGCAGCCGCTGGAGCGGTTGTTTGGGGTCGACATAACCCCGGTAGCGGATTCCCTGCCAGTACAACCAGCCTTCGTAGTCCCAGGCGCCCGGGCTGGCGTAGCCGTGGACCGCGCGGAGCCGCAAGGGAAGCCGCCAGGCATCACCCACCTGGATGTCCGGCGCGTCACGCCAGCTCAGGCGCAAGCGCCAGCGCCCAGCCAGGGGCTGCGCCAGCCCGTCGATGGAACGTGATTCGAAGACGAAGCGGGCAGTGTCCGGCGTTCGCTCCACGAGCGATACGACCTGGCCACTTGCCACCACCCTCATCACCCCGCCCGTGTCCGGGAGAAAGGCCGGCAGCGTCAGCAGCGCATACAGGTGGGCCCAGGCGAAACCGATCGGGGCGGCCGCCAGTGGCCGGACGCGGGAAATCCACCAGACCGACAGGATCAGCAAGAGTTCGGCGAGTACCCAGTGGCCATCCGGCAACTCCGGAAGCTGCTGAAATACCAACGACCCAAGGCCGAAAAACAGCGCAAATCGCAACACATTCCCTCCCTGGAACGCGATCCGATCAAACGATGGCCATGACCGTGGCCGGGAAAACACCCGGTGCCGGCCGTCACCCACTGGTCCGCACAACAGACCGACACGCGGCCGGACCCGATTCGCAGACACACCGCGATATTCTGTCACAGAGCGCCGATACGCTGCCCGCTGTTTCGGAATCCGGCGCTCTGGCCGTTGTAGTAAAGCAACAGCAACCGTGCTTCAATTGTCGCCTGAACAAAAGCCCCCCGGGTCTCCATGCCCAGACAGCTCATCAAACGCTATACGCCGGACCGTGCGGCTTTGAAGAAGCACAAGTATCTTCGGCACTTGGGTGCGCTTCTGCACGATGAGAACCTATGGCATCTGAATCGTCGCTCGGTGTCCGGCGGGGTCGCCGCGGGCCTGTTCTGGGCGATGATCCCCCTCCCCTCGCAGATGCTCGCGGCGGCCTTGTCCGCGATCCTGTTTCGCATCAATCTGCCAATTTCGATATCACTGGTCTGGGTCACCAACCCGGTCACGATCCCGCCGGTGTTCTATTTCAACTATCTGCTCGGGACCTGGCTGCTTGGCACGACGCCTGAGAAGGTACAGTTCAAGTTTTCACTCGAATGGGTGGCGGCCGAGATCCATGCCATCTGGAAACCGCTTTACGCCGGCAGCCTGTTGAGCGGAATTGTTCTCGGCGCGATCGGCTATGGTGCGATGCGGCTGTATTGGCGCTGGCACGTACTGAAGCGATTCAGGGCCCGTGGCGCCAGGGGCCCGGGCAATCCACACATCCCCGAGTCAGATAGGCCCTAGGCGCACACCCGACCCGAGGGATGCCGTCAATCCGTTCCCTGGGGGCCCCACTGCCGCTTCCCTGCGGCGGACGCCCGCACGTCGAACACGCCGCAATGCCGGTCGTAACCTGGCGGCACTCAGGGGAGTGACATTGGCTCTAGGCAACCATCCCGCAAGGTCATGACACGATCCGTGCGCGATGCCAGATCCAGGTCGTGGGTCACGATCACGAAACTGGTGCCCTGCTCCCGATTCAGTTCGCGCAACAGCGCGTACAACGACCCCGCCGTTTGACGGTCGAGGTTGCCGGTCGGCTCGTCGGCCAGCACGCAGGCCGGGTTGGCGACCAGCGCACGGGCGACCGCCGTCCGCTGCCGCTCGCCACCGGACAGCTCCGACGGCTTGTGGCGCATGCGTGCAGCCAGACCGACGCGCTCGAGCAGGGCCATGGCCCGCGCGCTGGACTCGGCCGCAGAGATGCCTCGGATCAGCAGCGGCATTGCGACATTCTCCAGCGCGCTGAACTCCGCCAGCAGATGATGGAACTGGTAGACGAAACCGATCGCCTGGTTGCGCGCGATACCGCGGTGTTTTTCATCCAGCCCGCTGAACGGCCGCCCCAACAGCAGGACCTCGCCCGCAGTCGGCAAATCCAGGCCGCCCAGGCAATGCATCAAGGTGCTCTTACCGGAACCCGAGGCGCCGACAATCGCCACCTGCTCGCCGCGCTGCAGCATGAAATCCACGTCACGGAGGACATCGACCTTGGATGGGCCGGTATCGAACGTCTTGGCCAGCCCGCGACAGGCAAGCACCTGCTGGTCATTCATAGCGCAGTGCCTCGGCCGGCTGCGTGCGGTAGGCGCGCCAGGCCGGTGCCAGGGTCATCAGCAGACTGAGGAGAAAGGAACCAACACCGACCAGCACAACGTCTGCGATCTGCACATCGGATGGCAGTTTGGCAATGTAATACACGCTCGGGTCGATAAACCGGATGCCGAACACCCGCTCGACCGCAGCCACTGCGGACTCGATATTCAGCGCGAGCGCAAGTCCGGCAATGATTCCGACCAGCGTTCCGATCGCGCCGAGGGTTGCGCCCTGGACGATGAATATCCGCATCACCTGACCGGGGCTTGCACCGAAGGTCTTCAGAATGGCGATGTCGCTCTGCTTGTCGACGACCATCATCACCAGCGTGGAAACGATATTGAAGGCCGCGATCACCACGATGAAGAACAGCAGCAGTCCCATCATGCGCTTCTCCATTTTCAGCGCGGCGAAGAAGTTGCGATGGTAGTCGGTCCAGTTCAGCACCCGGTAACGGCCCTGCAGCGAATCTGCCAGCTCGAAAGCCACCCTGCGTGCCTCCCAGACGTCGTCCAGGCGCAGCCGGACCCCGGTGACCGCATCGCCGAGCTGCTGCAGTACCGCGGCATCCGCGATATGGACGATCGCGACCCCGCGGTCGTACTCTCCCATGCCGACCTCGAACAGGCCTGAGACGGTAAACCGTTTCAGTCGCGGCATGCTGCCGGCCACGGTGACGGTGATCTGCGGCACGATCACCGTGACCTTGTCGCCGACTGTCACCCTCAGCACGTTCGCCAGTTCACGCCCCAGGACGATACGGAATTCACCGGCCTCGAGGTCGGACAAGGACCCCGCGACCATGTGTGAGGCAACATCCACCACATTCGGTTCGAGTGCCGGATCCACGCCGCGTACGACCGCGCCGGTGACCTCGCGGCGATGGCTGAGCATCGCCTGCCCCTCGATATAGGGCGCCGCCCCGAGCACGCGCGGGTGGAGACTCGCCCGCCGCATCGCGTCCTCCCAGTCGATCATGCGACCGTCGAGTGCCTGCACATCGCCATGCGACGCCATGCCGAGGATTCGCTCACGGACCTCTTTGTGAAAGCCGTTCATTACCGAAAGCACGGTAATCAGGACCACCACACCGAGCGCGATGCCAAGGGTCGAGATCAACGAGATGAAAGAAATAAAGTGGTTGCGCCGACGCGATCGCGTGTAGCGCAGGCCGACAAAGAGCGACAGCGGATGATACATGGGCGAATTAAATCACAAAGCAGCCGCTACAGACTCTGCAAAGCGTGGCCAGGCGGTTTGTCCGGCGAAATATCGTGGTTAAATTGCGAACGCGGACAAGCGTCAAGCGCCGGCACCGAATCACCTCGGCCACGTGTGCATGTACACAGCTATCTCAAGGGAGTTCAGAATGAAACTTACTGGTTTTGCGTTGGCCCTGCTGCTTGCCTCCAGCACGACGGTCGGGGCCGACACCCTGCTGGTGGATGCCGTCGGCGAGGCCCCTCCGAACAGCGCGCAGGGTATACCGCGTCCCGCCAGGGGCACGCGGATGGCCGATGTCAGGACAGGGTATGGCGAACCCGCCACTGTGATGGATGCCGTTGGCGAGCCACCGATCACCCGCTGGGCCTATCCGGAATACACCGTCTATTTCGAATACGACAGGGTCATCGACGTCGTGGTGCATCGTTGAGATGAGCCGAACGGGCAGGCCCCGCCTGCCTGCGGAGTGGGAGCCACCGGCGGGCGTGATGCTCACCTGGCCGCACCCGGACACCGATTGGGGCGATCGGCTGAACGCTGGCGCGCTTCGTCGATCCGCAGAACATTCGGTATACCACCGCGCCGGTCGGCCGCCTGCAGTTACATCGTTTCACCATCCGGGATCGCGCCGGAGGCCTCTGCTGCCAGACGCCGTTCCCTTGCCAGATCGGGGACGGCTGCGGATTGTGCATCGCCGATACAGCGCAAGGAGTTGGCCGGGAACAGCATCACCAAGGCGGCGCGTTTCGAGATCGACATGCCGAGAGCTGCCCGGAGTATGCAGAAACACCCGGCTTTTTAGTTTATATTGCCGGCTCTGACAGCGTGCATCCGGCATCGTCGGTCGCGACCCACGCGCACCGGATGCTCCCCTGTGGAAGCCCCTGGGAAAGGGCGTTTCCGAAAACTGCTGATCCAAGGAGAAGTAATTGATCATGCGTTTCATGTTGTTTCTGTTCGTCGCACTGGGCCTGACTATGGTCTGGCAAACCAGCACGCTCGCGTTAGGCCCTGTGGCTCAGCCCCACTACTGTGCCGATGATGACGGGGGAAAAGACCAGAAAACGGATGGAAATGGCAAGGCCCAGGGGGCTGGCGACCAGGAACCCGACTGCGAGTGAGTGACTCGGAACAGGAGCGGCCTGGGCAAGCTCGGCTGAGGCCGGCGTTCGAACCAAGTCAATCAACGACAAGAGAATCGGAGGAGTTCCGCGGATGAAGTGCCAGAAGACCCTGTGTGTGTTGACCGTTGCAAGCGGTATCGCCCTATCGGGCGCAGCCCTCGCGGAGGAGTTGGCGGTGGGCATCAGTCGCTCGATGGACAAGTTCGAGGGAACGCTGAACGGAAAACCCATCAGCATCATGCGCAACCAGGATCAGAGCAACACGGTCAATCCCGCTTTCGCGAAGACATCACGCAAGTGCCCGCCATTCTGCATCCAACCCGGGCAGCTGGAGGGGGGCGTCGAGACCATTGGCGAACTCGAACTGATCGCTTACGTCGAACAGATGGCCGCCGGCGACGACAGCATCGTGCTGATCGACTCGCGCACACCGGACTGGGTATCCAAGGGCACCATCCCGGGTGCCATCAACCTGCCATGGACCAAGCTGAACCCGGCGAAGGGCGCGGATCCGATATCTATCAGCGAGATCCTGGGCGGTCAATTCGGTGCCAAGGAGATGGAGGGCTTGTGGGATTTCAGCGACGCCAAGACCCTGGTCCTGTTCTGCAACGGCATGTGGTGCGGACAATCTCCTAACAATATCAAGAATCTGATGCGCTTCGGATATCCGGCCAACAAAATCAAATGGTATCGCGGCGGGATGCAGGATTGGGAGGTCCTGGGCCTGACAACGGTCAAGCCCTGATTGCGCGCGCCCCGCTCCAGCAGCGGGGTGTAACGGCATGCCAATCGCGGCGTGACCCTGTCTGTCCTCCCCTCCGGCAGATCGGGGCGATGTCAATTGACCGTATGACCGATTTCCCGAGTCTGTCTTCCGCACCAAAGGCGCTGCCCTCGGGGCCTGCCGCGGCCGTCGGCTTATGCGACAATGCCGCGCCCCGAGTCCCCGGAACACCATGCAGTGAAATCCGCAGTACCCCCTCTCCCGACGTCGGCTGAATCCATGGTGCATTGGGGTCGTTGCATTGGCGCAGCGACCGGTTATGCGATTGCCCGCGCCGTTGCCGACGCCCGTGCGCCGCTGCTGGTCGTCACCAGTGACGTGCAGGCGGCCACCCGGCTGATGGAAGAGATTCGATTCTTCCGCGACGACCCGGCCCTCGAGGTGCTGAGCTTTCCCGACTGGGAAACGCTACCGTACGACGTCTTCTCACCGTTGCCGGAACTCGTTTCGCAGCGCCTGCTGACGCTGCACCGGCTGCGCGGGATGAAAACCGGGGTCATCGTCGTGCCGATCGCGACCTTGATGCAGCGCCTGCTGCCTCCAGGCTTCCTCGATGCGCACAGCCTGCTGCTGGATGTCGGCGACGAACTCGATCTCGACGCATTCCGCCTGCGCCTCGAATCCGCCGGCTATCAGTGCGTCTCGCAGGTAATGACACACGGAGAGTTCGCGGTTCGCGGCTCGCTGATCGACCTGTTTCCAATGGGCAGCGACTGGCCCTACCGCATCGATCTGTTCGACCGTGAAATCGATTCCATCCGGATATTCGAACCCGAATCCCAGCGTACCGACCGCAAGATAGAGCGCATTTCGCTGTTGCCCGCGCGCGAATTTCCACTCGACGAAGCTGCGACGGCGCGCTTCCGCAAGGCCTACCGGGAACGGATCGAGGGCGACCCGCAGCGCAGCCTCATCTACCGCGGGATCACCGAGGGCCTCGTCCCGGGTGGCATCGAATACTACCTGCCGTTGTTCTTCGAGAGCACCGCAACACTGTTCGACTACATCCCGGCCGACACTGTTGCAGTGCTCGATCGGCGCCTCGACGACGAGGCCAGGCAGTTCTTCGATACCGTTGGCGAGCGCTACGAACAGCGGCGGCACGATGTCGAGCGCCCCCTGCTCACGCCCGAGTCACTGTATCTGCAACCCGAGCAACTGCACGCGCTGCTGGCGGACCATCCGCGGGTCGAGACGAGGCGCGGCGAAATCGAGGCAGACCCGGCCGGACCCCTCGGTTTCGATCTGCCTTCGCGCCCGGTTCCGCCGGTCGGTATCCAGGCGAAGGCGGCCGACCCGGCGCAGGCGCTCAGGAACGCATTGAGCAATACCGCGGCGCGCACCCTGTTTGTCGCCGAGACTGCCGGGCGCCGCGAGGCGCTGCTGGACACGCTCGGCGGCTTCAATATTCGGCCGGACTATAGCGAAAGCTGGCACGATTTCGTCGCAGGCGAGTCGTCGCCCGCCATTACTGTTGCGCCGATCGAGAATGGTCTGTGGCTCGATCGGGACGGCCTGCTGCTGATTCCCGAGGCCCTGCTGCTGGGCGAGAGAGTCAAACAGCGCCGCCGACGCAAGGGCCAGGACGCAGACCAGATCGTACGCAACCTCGCGGAGCTGACAGTGGGCGCCCCGGTGGTCCATGAAGAACACGGCGTCGGCCGTTTTCTCGGCCTGCAGACACTCGAAGTCGCCGGCCAGACCACCGAGTTTCTGACACTCGAGTATGCTCGTGGCGACAAGCTCTACGTGCCGGTCGCGTCGCTGAATCTGATCAGCCGCTACACCGGCGCTTCGCCTGAGGCCGCACCGCTGCACCGTTTGGGCAGTGACCAATGGGAAAAGGCACGCCGCCGCGCCGCTGAGAAGGTCCGCGACGTCGCCGCTGAGCTGCTCGATATCTATGCGCGGCGCGAGGCCCGCCAGGGCACGGCACTGCCCGCGCCGCACGACGAATACCGCCGCTTTGCAGCGGACTTCGAGTTCGAGGAAACGCCCGACCAGGACCAGGCCATCCACGCCATCGTCGCCGACATGACCTCGGCCAAACCCATGGATCGCGTGGTCTGTGGCGACGTCGGCTTCGGCAAGACCGAGGTGGCGATGCGGGCCGCCTTTATCGCCGCCAACGCCGGCAAACAGGTCGCGGTGCTCGTGCCCACCACCCTGCTTGCCCAACAGCATTATCAGAACTTTTCCGATCGGTTCGCCGACTGGCCGATTCGGATCGAGAGCCTATCCCGCTTCCGTTCCGCCAAAGAAGCCAACCGGGTGCTGAAGGGCCTGGCGGACGGTCGCATCGACATTGTGGTCGGCACACACAAACTGCTCGGCGAGGGCATCAAATTCAAGGACCTCGGCCTGGCCATCGTGGATGAGGAACACCGCTTCGGAGTGCGTCACAAGGAACGACTGAAGGCCCTGCGCGCCGAGGTCGACATCCTGACGCTGACGGCCACACCGATTCCCCGCACCCTGAACATGGCCATGTCGGGGCTGCGTGACCTATCGATCATTGCCACCCCGCCGGCGGCGCGTCATCCGATCAAGACCTTCGTCAGCCAATGGAACGACGTGCTGATCCGCGAGGCCTGCCAGCGCGAAATCAACCGTGGCGGCCAGGTCTATCTGCTGCACAACGAGGTATCCAGCATCGACAAGATGGCGCAGAAGATCGTCGATCTTGTCCCGGGCGCGCGCGTCGAGTCTGCCCACGGACAGATGCGCGAGCGTGAACTCGAGCGCATCATGCGCGATTTCTACCATCAGCGTTTCAATATCCTGGTATGCACCACGATCGTCGAAAGCGGCATCGACGTACCCAGCGCCAACACCATCATCATCGATCGCGCCGACAAGCTCGGACTCGCCCAGCTGCACCAGCTGCGCGGCCGGGTCGGACGTTCGCATCACCGGGCCTATGCCTATCTGATCGCGCCGCCGCCCAAGGCGATGACAACGGACGCGCGCAAGCGGCTCGAGGCCATCGAGTCGCTCGAGGAGCTCGGCGCCGGTTTCACCCTGGCAACCCATGATCTGGAGATTCGCGGGGCCGGCGAACTCCTTGGCGACGAGCAGAGTGGCCAGATCCACGAGATCGGGTTTACGCTTTACACAGAGATGCTGGAACGTGCGGTACAGGCGATACGCGCCGGTCGTCAGCCGGAACTCGACCGCCCGCTGGATCACGGAACCGAGGTGGACCTGCACATCCCCGCACTGCTGCCTGATGACTATCTGCCGGATGTCCATGTCCGCTTGATCCAGTACAAGCGGATCGCGTCGGCGGAATCGGCCGAGGAACTGCGCGAACTCAAAGTGGAGATGATCGACCGCTTTGGACTGCTGCCCGAGCCGGCCAATAACCTGTTCGACGTGACCGAATTGAAACTGCAAGTGCAACCGTTCGGCATTCGCAAGATCGAGGCAGGACCGAGCGGTGGCCGGCTTCAATTCGATGCCGAACCCCGATTCGATGCGGCCCGCCTGATCACGCTGATCCAGACGCAGCCCAAGACCTTCAAACTGGACGGCGCCGACAGACTGAAGTTTTTCGCCGATCTGTCCGATCCGACACAGCGCGTACCATTGGTGAAGTCGCTACTTGACCAATTGCTCGGTATCCAGTGAAGTGGCTGACCATGAACAGAGCAATCCTAGCTGAGCGAGTCGGCGGCCTGTTGCTGATTTCCCTGCTACTCCAGGGTGCGGCGTATGCTGCTGACAATCTCTACAAGTTCGAAATGGTGATCTTCGAGCGGCCGGGCGTGACCGTCGAACCCGCGGCGGAATCCCGGGAAGATGCGCCGACGATGAACCTCGCCGGGCGCCTCGATGCGATGGCCGCAGGCGGCAAGCGTCTCGGCCCGGTAGCCTATACGCTGAAGCAGAAAGGCATGATCGTGCATGAGCACCTGGCCTGGATCCAGTCGCCACGCGGCCTCGACAGCAAGTCCTGGTATCAGGTCGGGGACGGTCGTCTGGATGGGCTGGTGCGCATGACGCGCGGGCGTTTTTTGCACCTCGATGCCGAGCTGGCACTGCGCGACACAGGGTTCCGCGCCAAGCTCTACCGACGCATGCGCAGCGGCGAGTTGCACTACGTGGACCATCCGAAATTCGGTATCCTGATCGAGGCGACACCGCTGGCAGGGGCATCCGGCGCCGGTGCGGCCGACGGCACCTCGTCCGGTGAACCCAAACCCGCCAAACCCGGTGCTTCCTGAACCTTCACGCGGTGACCGGTCGAATCACCTTCGCCCCGCATGACCGCCGTCAACGTCTACGCTGGGAACAGACTCGCCGAGTACAACTTCGGCCCTGAACATCCGTTCGGACCGGCACGGCTCGATGCCTTCCTGGCCAGATTTCACGAATCCGGCCTGGCACAGCGCTGTCACCTCGCGGCATCCCGCATGGCGCAGCGCGCTGATCTCGAGCGCTTTCATACCGCCGGATATATCGATCGGGTGATACGGCTGTCCGCCACCGGCGTAGGTTATCTGGACAGCGGCGATACACCGGCCGTTGCCGGCATCTACGAGGCTGCAGCAAGGGTGGTTGGCACGGTACTCCGCGCGGTCGACGACCTCATGGACGGCAGCGCCAGGCACGCGTTCGTACCCATCGCAGGCCTGCACCACGCACGAGCCGATTCGGCGGCCGGTTTCTGTGTGTTTAACGACTGCGCGATTGCGATCCAACACCTGCGCCAACTGTATGGTCTGCGCAGCATCGCCTACGTGGACATCGATGCCCACCATGGCGACGGCGTCTTTTACGCCTTCGAGCACGACCCGGCGCTGGCGTTGGCCGATCTGCACGAGGATGGTCGTTTCCTCTACCCGGGGACCGGTGCTGCCAGCGAGACTGGAAAAGGCGCAGCCAAGGGCACCAAGCTCAACGTACCGATGCCCCCGGGAGCGGATGATCGTCTGTTCTTCACCGCCTGGGACCAGGTGCAATCCTTTATCGACCGCGCCCGTCCGGAGTTCATCCTGTTGCAATGCGGGGCGGACAGCATCGCGGGCGACCCAATCACAGACATGGCCTACAGCAGCGAGGCGCACCGTCATGCAACGAAAAGCCTGCGCGCGCTGGCCGAAACACATTGCGACGGCCGCCTCCTGGCACTGGGCGGCGGTGGCTACAATCTGGCGAATCTGGCGAATGCCTGGTGCGCCGTGGTCGAGGCGATGCTGGATGCCGACGACAGCTGACAGCGGCTGCATGCGGCTTTTGCTATGACAAGCGCCGCCCTGCCTTGCCCCGATTGGCGCGCCGGTTCGGCATTCAAGGCCATTCAAGTGCGCCCCGCCAGTATGCTGGGCCTCATAGACGGAAACCGTCGAACCAGCCCATCGCATTTCCCGGCTCGCTGCGACATTCCTTGACCTGCATCATCCCGCGCAGGAAATGACCGAGTCGCGGCGGTCGACCGCTTCGCTGCAACGTATAATTCGAACAGGGGCACCGGCTGCGATATCGGCCCTCCGCGCAGCGGGTCCGGCTGCGGGATGCGGCACATCGATGAACACGGGCTTCCCAATGCAGGTCAGCAAAGTCATGTCGATCCCAGAAGATGTCTTCGAAAACACCTCCGACGAAATGTCGGCAGTCATTGCGTCCGTCCTGGACGATGATGATCTCGATCAACCCGCAACGCTCGCCAGCGTGCGTGAGGCAATACTCGCGCGGGTAAAGACGGTGACGATTCCACTGAACCGCTTCTCCTCGGACGAGTGGCAGGCGCTGCACGATGAGATCGATGCGCTGATCGAGGAATACGACGCCGATGCGCTCGCTGTGCGCTTTCTCAGGCCTTGGGCAAGCGAGCCGCTGCAGCGGCTGATCGAGGCTGGACTCGACGAACTCGGCGACCCGACCCTTGGCAGCCTGTACGAGACCATTCAGGGGGGACTCCTCGCGCACCTGATCGGCCAGGGGGAAGTCGACGACGATGAGGCACAGACGGTGGTTGCGGAACTGCAAAACCTCATCGGTCGTCATGGGCACGACGCGCTGGCGGAGGACTTTCTGGGCGCGCTCTGAGTGCGGTCGGAGCCGCGCCCGCCACATCATCATGAGCTTGCCACTGCCGGCTGCCGCCTCGGTCGATCGCTCGACACCGCACATCCGGCTTGGTCTGTGACGGCCCTTCGCGGGCTGCGCGGGTAGTTTCGTAAAGGTTGGGAAATCCAGCGCTTAGGCGTCGGCGGCGGTCGGCTGGGTAACTTGCTGGGTAACAACCCGCTCTGGCGGCAGCCCGTGGTTGCGATGAAACCCATAACGGCGCTCGGCCTTCCTGCGTACCTCGGCGGCTTTCCTAATATCCTCGAAGGCGCACCAAACCGCTATCCTGCAGTTTCAGTGGCCGCTGTAAGAAGTGTTTAGTACGACAACCGGTGAGCGATGCTCACCACGACGGCGGTCGGCAAACGACGCCTGAGCCCATCCGAGGGAGTCTCGCACCCTTGTCTCGCCGAATTTCGAGTTCTCGCACATAGATGGGTCGACTACGGACTATTGCACTGCACAATGGGATGGTCCGCTCTCGTAAGCTGACCCTCCTTCCAGCATCGGCAGTAGCCGTCGGCCATGACCTGCCGGTCGCCGGGTGCCTGTCGACAGGCAGCAACAAGCGCATAGCAGACGACAGACTTGTCACTGCGCACTCGGTGAGGCTGAAGCACCGTCCGCCCCACGAACCCGCCAACCCTGTCAGGTAGGCCGGTTCGTCTCGATCAGAGCCTGCGATTCTGTTAGAGAACTATGCCTGAAAGCCATTTCCGGTCAGGAAAAACGTTCCTGATCACTGCGTCCGATCAGTCAAAATGCGAGCGAAAATTATCTGTTTTTTACGAGTTTATTACAGTTTTACTTCAATTTTACTTCGGTTCTTGTTATTCTGTATGCGGCATAAACCCAATGAGATCCGTTCGCCGAACGGTCGATCCTCGGGCTTGCCTGGAGGTGTGTAATGATATTGCCAGTGATTGTGATGTTGTCCGGAGTTACCGCTTTGGGTGTTGCAAGCGTAATTCTGGTTACCAAAAGCTGATTCACCCCCGCCCGGTCGGCTGACAGGGTTTTCCTAAATCCGACGGGCGGATAGGTGGTAGCATTTTTCGATCCCTCCGGCGTTAACGGTTCGGCCACAACCTTCTCCTCGAAAACTCACAGTGCCGAGTCTGCTTTTGCGGACGGCCTGTCGCTCACATAATGGCCAGCCGACTGTCTTTACAGGGTCGACGGCCATTCGCGTTAATCCGCGTGTGAACCGATCCGACACCGGCCCAACTCGAATCGGGGATGTCCGCAATGCGCTTGTTGCTGCCAGTCGCTGGGTGCTTGGCGACCGGCAGTCCAGTTGGCCGGCTACGGCCTGTTGCAGTGCATAACCGCGCGTCCGCTTCGCGCCTTCGGTTCAGGTTCGCTCGACGGCCTGCGGTGGCAACGGATCACCTGAGCTTGGTAGCTCAACGCTGCAGAAATTGGGTCGATCGAGTGCATTTGTGACCTGGTAGGGTTACCTGGTTACCGCAGAAATGGCGGTAAATCTCAACATATCCGTCACTTGCCTCTACCTTGTGACGGCCTCGCATGAGCGAACGCCGGGCAAACGGTATCGCCTCGCGTTTGCCGTGGATACTGCCGTAGGCCTGACCGAAAGCGGCAGATCGCAGCCTGTTTAGCAATTTTTCCCGCCGCAACCTATCATCCGCGTTCAACCGATTCCGGCAGAGGATCTCATGACAGCGAAACCAACCACGCAGAATATGGCTGTGTTCTGCGACTTCGAGAACGTCGCGCTCGGCGTAGAGGACGCCAAATATGCGGCGTTCGACATTCAGAAGGTGCTGGAGCGGCTGCTCCTCAAGGGCAATATCGTCGTGAAGAAGGCGTATTGCGACTGGGAGCGCTACAAGAAGTTCAAGGCCGCAATGCACGAGGCGGCGTTCGAGTTGATCGAGATCCCGCATGTACGCCAGTCGGGCAAGAACTCAGCAGATATCCGCATGGTCGTCGACGCGTTGGATCTGTGCTACACCAAGTCACACGTCGATACCTTCGTCGTCGTCAGTGGCGATTCCGACTTCTCGCCGCTGGTGAGCAAGCTGCGCGAGAACAACAAGCTGGTGATCGGTGTGGGCGTCAAGAAATCCACCTCGGACCTTTTGATAGCCAACTGCGATGAGTTCATCTTCTACGATGATCTGGCCCGTGAGAGCGAGAAACAGCGCAAGGCACGACGCAAGACGGCGTCGAAGAAGGCATCCACCAGAAACAGCGGGACACGCAAAGCGTCAGAGGAAAACGCTGAAGAGGAACATAAGCGGCAGGCAGCCATCGATCTCGTGCTCGAGACGGTGGAGGATCTTTTCGAGGAACGCGGCGAACAGGAGAAGGTCTGGGGCTCCATGGTCAAGCAGGCGCTGAAGAGAAGAAAACCCGGATTCAACGAGACCTATCATGGCTTCCGGACCTTCGGCAGGCTGCTCGAAGAGGCCCAGGCACGCGAGCTGCTGGAACTCGAGCTGGATGAGAAATCGGGCGGCTACATCGTCAAGGGCTTCGCCCACGATGAGGACTAGCGGGAAGTTCGGTTACTCACAGAGCATTGCTGATGCGCCAAGGCAAGGCGTGCCGAGCGAAGCTTGGCCGCCCCAAATGAGCGATCAACGCCGAATGGCCCAATTGGACAGCCAAGCCGCAGGGACGGGGGCATCCTCCGCATGACCGCGCTGCACTTGCGCTGACGTACGCCAGGGACATGGCGCTCAGTGTGCCTTGTCCTGTAAAAACATGACCTCCGTCGATGAATGTCCGCATCGTGTTGACAGGCCTTGCTGGACCAGCATTACCTCACCGGGCTGGCGATGATCGGCGCCGTCATGGCCATGTCTGGGACAAAACGTCTAGAATATTTCTGTTTTTGGCAACTGCAGGACCCTCCTGCTCTGCTAGAATCCGCAACTCGAAACAAAATCAGAACAATCTGCCTGAGTCGTCGAGGAATTGAGAGATGAGAACAACGAAAACTCTGCTGGAGGGAATCAAGGTCGTGGCCCTGTTCGGCGCTGTCGCTCTAGTCGTTTGGAGTATGCCGGATTCCGGGGGTCTTCATGCGAAATCCTCTGATGCCGTGAACTGGCATTCAACCACCGCAACTCGGTGAATGCAGTGAGATCAGCAGCGCGGTAACTATACCTGGTGTGAGGCTGTCGACAATGCGGCGAACCAACGGTTTGCCCATCCAAACGCTTGCACAATCGCTGAGTCGAAGCCCCGCAATACCCCAACTTCTGTGTCAAAAGTGACCAAGACCAGGCTCCAGCCTGCAATCGGTGCATCATCATCACGCTCGATGCAGTCCCCGCAGTCGTAGCGTTGCGGCCCGTTCCAGCGTGGGCCACCAGGCTAACGGTTGCCTGTCACTGATTCGAATTCCCGCCGGTTCCGCTGGCCCATACGAACCGCCCTGGGCGGGCATCGTCGGGTATGGCAGCCTGAGCCACGCTGCAGCACGAGCTTTGCTTCGCCCCATGGCCCGAAATGTGCTTGTAAATCCTGGGCGCCGTTTTCTTGGCGCCCGCGAGGGAACGCAGGGTCTGACCGATCTGCCAGTCCGGCCAGACCGCCGGCATGACCGGATAAGGCGCGCAGGCTGCAAGGACGCCCCGCGACCAGTAGCAAAGCGCGAGGTATATAGAGTGCGAACCAAGAGGTCTGTCCTGGCTGCCGCAAGCAGCGCCTGCATATTGCTTGGAACCAGCGTCGAAGCCGCGGAACTCGACACCACCGTGCCCATGCGACACGGTAGTGCGGCCACCTATTATGTCGCCGGATACGTCGGCGGCGCCGGCGAGACCGAGTTCATGGTCGACACGGGTTCAGGTTATGTCACGATTAATGAAGTCACCCTCGAGGCACTGAAAGACAGTGACCGGGCACACTACAGCCGCAATCTGCGCGGAATACTCGCTGACGGACGCAAGCTGACTGTGCCCGTGTACGTGATACGAAGTCTTACCATCGGCGAGAACTGCCGATTGCGAAATGTCGAGGCAGCGGTGTTTCCGGGGGCGACCCGTCAGATTCTTGGCTTGAGCGCGCTGAAGAAGGCGGCACCGTTCACCTTCTCATTCGACCCACCTCATCTGACGCTCAGTAACTGCCCCCGCGGCGAGGCCCTGGCCGACGCAAGCGAAACCCTTTCGCCGGCTGCCCCGGCAGAGAGTGTCCGTTAACTTGTGGATCGGCTGAATGTGACCGAACTTACCAAGCAGCCCACTAGCCTTGACGGAACAGCTCGGGTTCGAGCTGATGCCGGTGCAGCAGCTTATAGAACTCCGATCGATTGCGGCGCGCAAGGCGTGCGGCCTGGGCGACGTTTCCGTCGGTAATTTGCAGCAGGTGGACGAGGTAATCGCGTTCGAAACGCTCCTTGGCCTCTGACAGTGGCAAGAGCTCATGAGGTCTTTCACGCAGCGCCCTGCACACAAGCTCCTGCGTGACCAGCGGCACCGTCGACAACACGACGCAGTGCTCCACCACATTACGCAATTGCCGGACATTGCCCGGCCAGGCGGCGCTGAGCAGGGCCTCCATTCCATCGGCGGAAAAACCACGCATCCGCTTGCTGTTGCGCTGGCTTTCTTCGGTCAGAAAGTGGTTGGCCAACAAGGGGATATCCTCGCGCCGCTCCCGCAGCGGCGGCATCTCCAGCAGCACGACATTGAGCCGGTAATACAGATCCTGACGAAACTCCTGATTCGCAATCGCCTTTTCGAGGTCGCGGTGGGTCGCCGAGATCAGGCGCACATCGGTCTGGATCGGCTCAATCGAACCCACCGGTCGGACGGCTTTGTCCTGCAGCGTGCGCAATACTTTCGCCTGCACGCCGAGCGGCATATCACCGATCTCATCGAGGAACAAAGTTCCCTTATTGGCCGCACGGAACAGACCGGTGTGATCCTTGGTCGCACCGGTGAAGGCACCACGCGCGTGACCGAAAAGCTCCGATTCGAGCAATTGTTCCGGGATTGCGCTGCAATTCAAGGCCACGAAGGGGTACTCGGAACGCGTGCTCACTCGATGGATGAGCTGAGCGAGCATCTCCTTGCCCGTTCCGCTTTCACCTGTGATCAGGATACTTGCGCTACTGCGTGCCACCAATCTGGCCTCCTGCACAGTGCGCTCCATGACCGCGCTGCGGTACAACAACGCGCCCGATGCCGGGACATCATCCTTTGCCGGGCCCTCGGCGTCAGCCGACGGGCTCAGCCCGACCGCTTTGCGTATCTGCGTCAGCAACTCATGGCTGTCGAACGGCTTGGTCAGATATCCGAACACGCCACGCTGCGTCGCCTCGACCGCATCCGGGATACTACCGTGCGCCGTGAGTATAATCACCGGCAACGTAGGATTCTGCGCGTGAATGGCCTCGAACAGGGCCATGCCATCCATGCCCTGCATACGCAGGTCGGTGACGACCACATGCGGACGAAAGCCATCGAGTTGCGCCAGTGCCTGGCGTCCATCTCCGGCGGTGCGGACCTCGTAAGCGGCGGCACTCAGGCGAATGTTCAGCAGGCGCAGCAAGCCGGCATCGTCATCGACCACAAGAACGCGCGGTAGGCGACTCATCGCAACCTCTGTATCCGTTCAGGAACCCGGCAATGGCACCTTGCCATGGCTCTGCAAGTCGTTCATGCGGAGCTCTATCGCCTTCAGGGCCTCGAGCTTCTCCTCGATGCCCAAACGGGCGCGACGCTCACGTCGCATCGCTTTTATCCAGCGCTCGCGCTCTTCGAGCTGGTCGATCTGGTAGCGCGCAAAATCCAGCTGAGTTTCCGTTTTGTTCACGGGGTTCGCCACATAGCGCTCGAGCAACTCGCGCGCACGTAAGCGGTCGCGCGACACACTCCCCGGGGCGCTCAACAACAGGGCGAGATGCAGGGCCGCACAATCGGCTTCGAACGGGTCGGCGAATCGCGCTTCCCATTGCGGGATCAGTTGCTCGCGTTGGTCGACCCGCAGACCATGGGTTTCGTTGGCGAAGCGCAGTATCACTTCGATGTCGTCACAGCCCACGGTCTGCATCGGCGGCGGGGGTATGGCCGGCAGGGCGGTCTTCCAGTCCGCGCAACCCGAGAGCAGGCTGAGAGCCATGCCGAGCGCCGCTCCCGAACACCGTGATGCCAGGCCCGGCCGCATCTTCCGACGCCGGGAGTCGAATCCTGAGGTGCGCCCCCATTGCACTATCCATGACATCGATCGTCCCTTCATGAAGCCGTACAAACTCCCGCGCGATAAACAGGCCGAGCCCGCTTCCCCTGACATACCCCTCTTCCCGAACACGTCCGCGCAGGAACGCCTCGAATACCCGTTCACGGTCCGCGCTGTCAATGCCGGGGCCGGAATCTTCGATCTCGAACACCGCCCAGTCTGCACCCTTTTTCAGGCTGATATGAATGTCGGAATCTGGCGGTGAGAACTTGATCGCATTGGAGATCAGGTTACCGAAAACGGCCTTGAGCTGCATGAGGTCACCGCGTACCGTGACAGGCGCGAGCGCCGTCGTGATCGCCAGTCTCTTGGTCTGCGCCGGCAGTTGGTGGCCCTCCAGGGCCTGCCGAACGACTCTTTCGAGGTCTAGCGGCTCGCTTTCCATCGCCGGGCGGGTGCGTTGCGAAATGCTGAAGTTCAGCAGGTCCTCTATCATCGACTGCAGCTTGATGGCGTTCTCACTGAGCAATGTGGCGATTTCGCGTTGCTCCCGATTCAGCGTGCCGACCACCTCCTCTTCCAACAACTGGGTACCCTCGCGCAGCGTGGTCAGGGGTGTCTTCAGCTCATGCGAAATGTTTCTCAGGAACAGGGCCTTATGGCCCTCCAGTTCCAGCAGGCGCGTTCTCAGCCACTCCAGTTGTTCACCCAGTTTCCGCAGATCGCGCGGCCCGCTGATCGCCACAGGCTCTTCGAATCTACCGGAACCCAGTCGGTCGATCGCGATATTGAGCGTGCGCAAGGGCCGGATGATGAGCAGCAGGAATACCCCTCCGAGAAGGACCGCAGCGGGCACGAGCGCGACGCTTTCCCACAGCAGGAGTCGGTGAACGGAATCTGCACTGTGGTTCAGTGTCTCGATATTCTTGGTAATCAGGCGGCCGCTTTCATCCAGCACGCCGCGGGCGAGCGTGGTGAGCCGGGCAAACTCAGCCGGATCCAAGGCCGCCTTCCCGTTTGCCGGTTTGGCGGCAGTCAATCGTCCGTACAACTCATCCTCATGCTCCTCGAGCCCATCGAGCAGCAGGCGCTGATCATCGGTCAGATCCAGTCTGCGCAAGCCGTTCAGCGCCTGACGCAGCGCTTCACGGCGCCGCAGATAGACCGCAAGCACGGTCTCGTCCTCGAGTACCAGAAACTGACGGCCGCTGCGTTCCATCGCATCCGCCTCCTCGACCAGGAGCCGGCTTTCCTGAACCACCCGGGCTGCCCGCACAATGGCCTGCTGGCCGGTATGGCTCAGATCACTGACAAACAGCGCGGTCACGACGAAGGCAAGCAGGAGCGGCACGGTCACGATGCCGAAGCCGATCAATACCAGCTGAAATATGGAACGTGGTCGCAACACCTGACGTTACCCCGGCGGCGAACAGTGGCGAGCTACCAAGAATACCCCGCTTCGGGACCATCGGCACGGCGCCTGCGATGGCTGCCCGCAACCTGTTAACAGACCCTAGTGTGAGCCCTAGTCTTCAGGTTCGAAACTGCTGAATTCGGAACCTATCTGCTGCCGTCCAACATCGAGGCTGAGGTATTCGCCATCATACTGCCAGTGAACTCGGGTCCATGGGATGGCATAGTGATCACTGGTCACACTCAGCAACCCGCCGGTGGCCATCACCACCGCACTCACCTGCCCGTCAGGGGTGAGCAATACACCTTCGACCAGGCCGAGGCGTTGCCCCTGCAGATTCTGGATCGGTCGGCCGATGGGCGCGAAGACCCCTCGATTCGTGAGGGGGTCGCCTTCGTCCGAGGCGGCCGGCGCCATGCTGCCCGGTTTCGATCCGCTGTCGGCGAGATCAGTTTCAAAGGGGTTACCAGTGGGCGATCCACCCCCGGCGACGGAGAGTCCGGCGACCAAGCTGGATAGCAAAACTGCGGAGTTGAAGATGCGTGCGGCGAGCTTTTCAACCATTCCGGCCTCCCGCTGCGCTTGGCGGCTTGGATCTCCTGCCTAGTTGAACAAGCTGCCGAGTGAAGGGCGCGCGCCCGGCATCGTACCGTCGCGCGCCAAACCTAAGAAGTCGGGCTAGAGATCAGTCTTTCTGCTCGGGCTCCATGGTTTCGAAGGCACTGAATTCTGATTCATCGACCACGCCGTCGGCGTTCGCGTCGATTTTTTCCCACGACTCGGTCAGTTCCATCGACCCTTTGGCTTCTTCAGCAGTGATGGCGCCATCGCCATCTGCGTCCAAGTCCTTATAGCCCGATTTCTCGCCGGCCACGGCAGCACCGGTCAGGAACGCGCTTGCGAGCAGAACCATTATCATTTTTTTCATATTCCCATCTCCATAAATTTAGGTTGGCACGGAGGCAAGGATTGCCTCTCGTGAGAAACAGAGCAGCTTGCGTGCCAAAAGGAAAATCATTCGCAAATTCATAGCCTTGCATTTTCGACAGCAATATCGTCCCGGCAAACTGTGACCAAAGTGTCGTCGTTTGGCGACACCGCGGCCGATGATCCCTATCAAGCTTCTGTTTTATCTCGGTTTTATTGTGTCGTTCCGCAGCGACATTGGGACGTTCTCGTGCCTTTTCCCCTACCCCTTCCGCCTGCGGCCGCAGGCATAGTCCCAGCGGCACGAGATACCTCGGGTTCGGATGCAGGCATGGCGCGAACGAACCACCCCCAGGGATGATGCAGATCATGGACAAAGGCAGCGCGAACCGACGTCGACCTGGCCTTCGGCGGATGTGCAGCCAACGACGACCGGCCTGTGATTTGCCCTGCGCCGCAGTGCTGCGCGTATACTGAACTCAACGCACGCCAAGGTTCCGATCGGGCCCTTACCGTCATCCGCAGGAAACGTCCGATCCGCCTTCACCGCGATCCGGGAACTGCCATGTCGATCCCTTCGAACGGCCATAGCGACACCCAAATCGCCTTCGCCCTGTTGGACCAGATCCAGCGACTGCTGACGGAGATGCAGCCGAGGCATACGCCCAAGCCAGGCCTGGACAGCGACCTGAGTGCGGACCTGGGTATCGACAGCCTGGGACGGGTTGAACTCGTGGTACGCCTGGAACATCGCTTCGGTGTGCGGCTGCCCTCTGAAACCTTCGCCGAAGCCGATACACCGCGCGATCTGCTGCGCGCGGTGCTGGTGGCACGGCGGGCACCATCAGCGACTGAAGTGGACAAGATTCAGCCAGTGCAGGCAGACGAACCTGCCGCGACGGCACCGGATCAAGCCGACACCCTTCCCGCGGTGCTGCGCTGGCACGCAGCCAGATCAGCATCGCGACCGCATATCCGCCTGCTGAACGACGGTCGGGAACAACGCGTGCTCACCAATCGGCAACTGCTGGACGAGGCGGAGTCCATCGCTGCGGCGCTGCAGCTGCGCGGCGTCGAACCCGGCGACAGGGTCGCCATGATGCTGCCGACCGGTGAGGACTATTTCTCGGCCTTCTTCGCCATCCTGTCGTGTGGCGCGGTGCCGGTGCCCATCTACCCACCGACGCGCGCCAGCCAGGTCGCCGAGCACCTCCGCCGACATGCGGGCATCCTGGAAAACTGCGGCGCGGTCCTGCTGATCACAGTGGCGCAGGCCCGCCCGTTGTCGCGGCTGCTGCAGGCGCACGCCTCGCGCCTGCGTGGCGTAGTGACCAGGGCGGATCTCGACCCCGGAGGCGCGCAGTTCGCCGCACCGCCGCTGGCCGCCGACGATATCGCATTCCTGCAATACACCTCTGGAAGCACCGGCAGTCCCAAGGGCGTGATCCTCAGCCACTCGGACCTGCTCGCCAGCATCCGGGCGATGGGGCAGGCGATTGAGGCCGGTTCGGACGATGTGTTCGTCAGCTGGCTGCCGCTCTATCACGACATGGGCCTGATCGGCGCATGGTTGGGCAGTCTGTACTTCGGTATCCCCCTGGTGATCATGTCGCCGCTGGATTTTCTGGCGCGGCCGCTGTCCTGGCTGCAGGCCATTGACCAGTATCGCGGGACCCTGTCCGCTTCGCCCAACTTCGGTTATGAGTTGTGTCTGAAGCGGGTCAGCGACGAGGAACTCGCCGCGCTCGACCTGCGCAGTTGGCGAGCGGCCTTCAATGGCGCGGAGCCGGTGAGTCCGGCAACGCTGGAGCGGTTCAGCACGCGCTTCGCCGCCGCCGGTTTCCGGCCCGGGGCGGCGATGCCGGTGTATGGCCTGGCCGAGGCCGCCCTCGGCCTCGCGTTCCCGCCGCTGCGGCGAGGCCCACTGATCGATTGCGTCGACCGAGACGCGCTGTCCGCGCACGGCGAGGCGCGACCGGCACGGGCAGACGATGCCGAGGCGCTGCGCTTCCCGAGTTGTGGCCATGTGCTGGCTGGTTACCGGGTGCGTATCGTCGATGGCGCTGGCAGGGCGCTGCCAGCGCGTCGCCAGGGGCGTATCGAGTTCGACGGGCCCTCGGCAACGCGCGGTTACTTCAACAATCCCGATGCAACACGGCGGCTGCGCAGCGGGGAATGGCTGGACACCGGCGACCTGGGTTACCTGGCCGATGGCGAACTGTATCTGACCGGACGGGTCAAGGACCTGATCGTGCGTGCCGGACGCAACCTGTATCCGCAGGAGCTGGAAGGTGCCATCGGCGATATTCCCGGCGTCCGTAAGGGTTGCGTGGTGGTTTTCGGAAGTAACGACCCCGACAATGGCACCGAGCGACTGGTCGTGATGGCCGAAAGCCGGATGCGCGACCCGAAACAGCGCGAGCAGCTGCGCAGCAGCATCCGGGCGATTGCCACCGACCTGATCGGGACGCCACCGGAGGTGATTCGCCTGGTGCCACCGCACACGGTGCTCAAGACGTCCAGCGGCAAGATACGCCACAGCGCGAACCGCGAGGCATTCGAGCAGAACCGCATCGAAGCGGCCGGGAAAGGCCCCGGGCTGATGCAGCTTGCCCTGAGCGCGCTGCCGGGACTGGCACGCACGACCGCACAGCGCATCGGCAGGCATGCCTACGCAGCCTGGGCCTGGGCTGTGTTTTGGGTCCTGGCGCCGCTCACCTGGCTCGGCGTAGCCTTACTGCCCGGGCGCCGATGGCGCTTTGCGCTGGCACGCATCATGGGGCGGACGCTGGCTTTTCTGACCGGCACGCCACTGTCGGTCGAGGGCTGTGAGCATCTTCCGCCGCCACGACAGGCCTGTGTGCTGGTCGTCAACCATGCCAGCTACCTGGACGGCGCGCTGCTGGTCGCCGCCCTGCCGCGGGAGTTGGTCTTCGTCGCCAAGGAGGCCCTCGCCCCACAGTTCGTCGCCGGCACCTTTCTGCGCCGTCTGGGCACGATGTTCGTCGAACGCTTCGACCCACGCCGTGGTCTGGCGGACCTCAAGCGCATCACACAACTGGCGGCTTCGGGCGGCGCGCTGGTGTTCTTCGCGGAAGGTACCTTCGGTGCAGCACCCGGCCTGCGGCAGTTTCACATGGGTGCATTTGTCACCGCGATGGAGGCTCAATTGCCAGTGTTGCCGGTGGCGATCACCGGCACCCGGGACATGCTGCGCTCCGGATCCTGGTACCCGCATCGCGGACACCTGACGGTGAGCATCGGCGAGCCAATCGTCCCGCCATCGCCGGCAGCCGACCCGGCGGAGAATTGGCGCGCCGCGCTTCGACTCCGAGAGCAGGCGCGGGGCTTCATTCTGCAGCGCGCTGGAGAGCCCGACCTGGCATCGGGATAGTGGGTCAAACGGGAGGTTCTGTCACTCTCAGCCGGCCCGCAGATATTGAGCGGCGCTGCGACGTCCGCCGTTCGCGCAGGTCTGCCGCAGGGGGCGGCCGTCGAGTCCCCACGGGGGTTTCACAGCGCCCGCACGGGTCGAATGCGCCGATGTGCGGGTTGCGAATGAAGGCCATCAGTGTTGCAGCGAATCCAGGGTCGATCGATACCTGGCATGGGCAAATGCCGCTGGCGCATGGCGAGTTCATTCGGTTATGGTCCGTGTTCCCAACACCAGCGAGGAAAACAATGATGAAAAGGACCCTGATGGCGATCGCATTAGCCGCGGTCACAGGCGCAGGATGGGCAGCCGAGATGGGAACCCCCGACGAAGCCAAGGCCATGTCCGAGAAGGCCCAGGCAACCGTCAACGAAATGGGCAAGGACAAGGCCTTCGAGACCTTTGCCGCCGAGGACGGAGGCTTTCGAGAAAAGGACCTCTATGTCTTCTGCCTCGACATGGATGGGGTGATGCTGTCACATCCGGTAAAGCCCAACTTGATCGGGAAGAACTTGCTCGATTTCAACAAGTATGGCGATGAGCTGTTCAAGGACATGGTCGCGACCGCGAAGGACCCGGGTCAGGGCTGGGTGGACTACAACTGGCCCTATCCCGGCACCGAAGAAATCAAGGAGAAGACCAGTTATGTGATGACCAACAAGGAAGGTTTCTTCTGCGGGGTCGGAGCGTACAAGTAAACCTGTCTGCCGCCGGCCCGGATTGAGTTCGGGCCAAACCGTGGAAGACAGTCACGTCTGACAGTAAACCGGGGCTCTTTGCCCCGGTTTACTTTTATGCCACCCGTTAGGGAGAATGCCGTTTACCCAGGAGCGCAAGCTACAAGTTGGCCTGGTGAGCCATTGCCATGCGGCGCTAGTGGGCCATGCGGGGAACAACCAATATGCAAGATGCACGATCACAGGCGGCGCCGGGTTCCGTACCGGAGATCTTTATTGCCTTCCTCAAGCTTGGACTGACATCTTTTGGAGGGCCGATCGCTCATCTTGGCTATTTCCACCGCGAGTTGATCGAGCGACGCAAATGGGTCGACGAAAGCGCTTTCGCACAGCTTTTGGCTATATGTCAGTTCATCCCAGGCCCGGCGAGCAGCCAACTCGGTTTTGCTCTGGGCTTACTGCGCGGTGGCTGGGCAGGTGCAATTGCCGCTTTCTTGGCATTTACGCTTCCCTCTGCATTGCTATTGTTCGCGTTTGCCGCGTTCTTGCCTTATCTCTCGGGTGCCATCGGAGACGCAGCAATTCATGGGCTCAAGCTCGTTGCCCTGGTAGTGGTCGCTTACGGCGTCCTTGGTATGACTCGCCAGCTCTGCCCTGATCCTGTCCGCGCAACCATCGCGACCATCGCCGCCGCGTTGATACTGCTGTCCGGCCAGCCATGGATGCAGCTTGCCGTGGTCGTGCTGGGTGGAATCGCCGGGCTCTCGGTGTGCAGTAACGCGAAACCAGTTGCAGTCGATGGATTGCAGCTACGATACGGTCCAGCGCTCGGCTGGGCCCTTATTGCCGGGTTCGCATTGCTGCTTGTCGGATTGCCATTCTTCGTCGACGGAGGTGGTAGTCGTCTCGCGGTTTTCGAGGCCTTTTATCGAGCCGGTGCGCTGGTCTTCGGTGGCGGCCACGTGGTCTTGCCACTGCTCGAGGAATCGGTGGTCAACCCGGGTTGGGTATCCCAGGATGAGTTCCTGGCCGGATACGGCGCCGCACAAGCCGTCCCCGGGCCGATGTTCACACTGGCTGCCTACCTTGGGGCACGCCTTCCCGGGAGCGAGGGAGGAGTACTTGGCGCGAGCGTTTCTCTGGGTGCGATTTTTCTGCCCGGATTCCTGCTTGTGGCAGGTGTCCTCCCGCTATGGCGCGCGATCGCGGGTCGCCCGATCGCGGCGCGCGTTATTGCGGGTGTCAACGCCGCAGTAGTCGGGATCCTCGGGGCCGCGCTCTACGATCCTGTATGGACAAGCGCAGTGCACGGACCACTCGACATGGCAATCGCACTCGTCGGGTTTACGCTACTGGCGGCATGGCGCGTATCTGCAATCATCGTTGTCATCTGGTGCGTCATCGCAAGTATTGCCAGTGCGGTATTAGTCTGAGTGTGCCCAACGTCGGGGCTGAAAAATTGGATTCGCTGGACTGCCTTGCCGGTCACACCGTCTTTGCCGGCTTGGCGGTGATTGCCCATCATCGGTGCTTTCTCGGAATGAAGATCTCGATAACACCACCGCGGTTGGTGAAGTTCATCTGAGCAACATCCGCATCAAGTGGCAGGGTCAACCGTTGGCTGAAGCTGCCGAACTGCATGAACACCGGCCCGAAGGCGCCCTCGGGTGCGCGCTGCTCCTGGCGCTCGCTGCGGACGAGCAGACTGTTACCTTCGACACTCAAGTAGATATCCGCTGCTCTTCGCTCCGGCAGGTAGAGCCTGATGCCATAACCGGTCGGCCACTGCCTCTGTTCAACGTAGAATGCGGCCGAAAACGCCGATCCAGCGCGGGATCCTGGCGACCAAAGGAACATCTGGCTATGTTGCTCCCAGGCCGCCACTTCATTGTTGAAAACGACCAGCAGAATTGCTCCAAGACAAGCGCGCAGTGTGTCCATGATCTTCCTCAAATAGCGTTAACGTCCAAGTTTCATGCGATAGGTCTTTCTGGCTCCAACAGAATACTCCGCTGATCCAACGGTTGTTTCAACAAACGTCGCTGGTGCGGTTTGCTTACAAAGCGCATCGTCCCGGCCACCAAGCGGTGATTCCGGCCAGTCAGCCCCTGAGTCCCGGTGCCCCTCCCCGGTTCAGTCGTCCGGGAAAAACGGGCTGATAGAGAAGTACAGGATCAACACGACGATCAGGCTGTAAAGAATTACCTGCACCGGGTTTTCCAGCAGGTTCTGTAGGAAGGTCCGTTGCTGTCCGACGCGACGCAGTTTCTCATACTCCGCATGTTTCTCGCGGAAGCGGTTTTCCTGGTAATTGTCCATTAGCGCCTTGGCGCGATCGTACTGATCCTCGTCGTTCAGCCAGAAGGCCGGTGCCGAGATACCCCAGGGTCCGGCGTGGGTCTCGAAAAAATCAATCCGATGCTCCTGCAGCAGGCTGCGGATTTCCTGGATCTCATCGTCGGGCGCATGGCGCAGTTTGATCAGCAGTCTGGACATTCTTCGGTGAGGTTGTCTGGTCGAGTCACGGCCGTTTATCCCGCACCCTGTCCTTGTCATGCACCACTCACAGCCGATCTTTTAATTGTATCCCTTGCAAGGTGCAAGTGTCCCGAGATGGTTATCCGGTGGGACGCAACTGCACTTTGCCGCCACGACTTTCGCGTTTGGCATGCGCCATGGCTTCCGAAACTTGCTCCAACGGATAGCTGGCCTCGATATCGACGTGAATGGTGCCGTCGAGAAGTCGTGCACCGAGTCTTTCGTACATTTTCTGGATTTCAGTGGAACTCAACTCACGCAACACTTTGGCGAGCCAGAAGCCAACCAGCTTGATATCACGGAACACGAAGTTGAAGGCATTGATCCGGCAGTCTTCCCCTGACAGCAGTCCGTAGTTCACGACGGTACCACCTTGGCCGACACAGTCGGTGAGACGGCCAGTCACCGCCCCCCCAACCGCATCGATGCCCAGCTTTATGCTGGCGCCACCGGTTTGCTTCGCCACACGGTCGGCAAGGTCCGGTGCATCAACGAGGACCACGTCGGCACCGAGTTTCCTCAAGGGTTCGATCAGTTCGGCGCGTCGAACAACATTGACGGTGCGAATGCCATCGGCATGTGCCAGCCGAATGAGATCGACACCCACGCCGGAGTTCGCGGCATCCTGAATCACCCAGTCTCCCTTCGAAAGCGGTACATAGCTTGTGAGCATGAGATGCGCAGTGGCGACGTTCACCTTGAGCATTGCAGCCTGGGCCAGATCGACTGCCGGCGGCAGGCGAATGAATGAATCGGCCTTGTCCCGAATCTGCTGTACCCAGTTGGTACGCGCCAGGCTCATGACTTTGTCGCCGACTTTCAGGTCGGTCACGTCCCTTCCGACGGCACGCACGGTTCCCGCCCCCTCGATGCCGAGAGCGCATGGCGTTGTGGGTTTGGTGGCGTAGTTTCCTTCGATCAAAAGGATATCGGCGGGGTTTATCGAGCATGCGACGACATCTACCAGCACTTCTCCTGTGCCAGGCGCCCCCGGATCAGGGACATCGACGCAGCGGACGACTTTCTCGGCAGGGCCGATGGCGGAGAGTTCTGCTGATTTCATTGTCGGTTTCCTGATGAGTGACTAACGAAACGGAGAATGGTTGCGATTTCAGCGGTCGTCTCAACGGGGGCAACGTCGATGGCGCTGAGCAAGTTGCCCCGGGTGACACATCCCTGTGTCGCAAGTACCGTTCAACAAACAAGGGCTGCCCTTGACCCAGGGTCCATCACTTGTATGCCCCGACACCGCAGAAGAAGCCACCGTCGTTTGTGGCAATGTAGCTGGTCTTCGGCCTGATCTCGTCGGTACCGGGATAAGGCCACTTGTAGTCCACCCAACCGGCGCCGGACTCTTTGGCCACCGCGATCATATCCTGGAAAAGCAGATCGCCGTACTTGTTGAAATTGAACATGTCTTTTCCGATCAGTTCCGGCTTTATCGGTTGCGAGAGCAGCACCCCCTCCATGTCGATGCAAAAGACACACAGGTCCCTGTCTCGGAACTCGCCATTGGGATCGGCGAAAGTGGCAGAAGTTGTTCCGCCCTTTTCCTGAAGCATTTCCGATAGCCGCAACCAGTTGTCGAACAGAAGCTATAACGATAAGTTATTTGCGGGACAGGACACTAGACTGCCGCTGCGATCAGCAGCAGCGATCCGGCCAGCATGGTGGCCCAGATCAGGCGCTGCGCCGCGTGCTCGCGTTCGTGAAACACGAACACCGACAGGAATGCCGCGACGACGATGCCGAGGTTGCTCAGTGCCACCGCATAGGCGGCTGGCAGCACCCGCATCGTCCCGATCACAAGCCCGTAGCCCGACCCGATGAACAGCGCGCCAACCAGCAGTGGCAACGCGCCCGGATGCTCGCCTGGCCACCACCGGCCGGACCGTCGTTGCAGCCACAGCGTATACATGATCCAAGCCCCCAGGTAAGTGCCCGACACGTAGCCGAGTTGCGCCTGATAGGTTGGCAGTTGGGCTACTGCCAGTTTGTCTGCCAGCGAATAGACCGTGGTGCCGCAGGCGGCCAGTCCGGCCGGCAACAGTGCCCCCCGTGCCTTGCCATGCCGGCCGCTCACACCAAGCAGTAGAATCGCCACCGTGCTCGCGATGATTCCGGTCCACCCAAGCGGTGACAGCCGATCACCCACAAACATAACGCCAAATAACGCAATCAACAGCGGCGCACTGCGTGCCAGCGGATAGACCAGCGCCACCGGCGCATGTCGGTAGGCAGTGCGCAAGGCGGCGAAATAGATGAATAACGCCAGCGACGATACCGCGATACAAGCGGACACCACCATCAAGTCACCCGCCTCCTTCAGCATCACCACCAGCGTCCACGGAGCGAAGAGCAGAAGATGCCCGGCAATTGCCCACCAAAGAAACTCCGCTTCCGGTCGCGTATGACGCGCAAGCAGGTTCCAGGTCACGTGCATGCCAACAGCAATGAGGATCGCGAGGATAGGCGACATCCGCGCAGTATCGCACCGCGGTCGGAAGCGCAATAGAGCGTCACGCGCAAGTCATCCAGGCGGCAGGACGATTGACTGTCGTTACGTCGCAGAGATCTCACCGAGTTCTACGTGCCCGATGTGGTTGGTGGGGCGTTCAGCCCAGGTTCCTGATCGACGTCCGGCGGCATCGGGCAGACAGGCGCATCAGTCACCTGGTGCCAATCGACACCGCTTAGCCGACTTGCGAGTCGATTGACCAGGTCGACCGCGCGCTCGCTTTTGGCAACACCAACGGCCGATGGTGGGTCGCCTTTCTACAACAGGATAGGCGGGCTATCAGATCGCCACAAAAGCAATCCGGCCCGAATGGTCCGAGACGACACAAGGCTGCTTTTCTATGTGAATACTTCACATTCTTCGTGTGTGTGAGTCCCATTTCCTACGAGCGTTGCGGGCCCATACTTCACCAACAGTGAAAAACCCCGATGGGATTCTTACAAAGGAGAGCCGATATGAATGCAAATAGCCCAGCCCAGGTGATCGAGAATGACGCGGATATGGCGACACAGGAGCCGCTGGTGGTACTGCTCGTAACAGGCAACGATGACGGTGGCAAGCGCGCCACGCTTGCGTTCACCGCCGCAACATGTGCCGCCGCCATGGACAAGCGAACCATCGTGTTTTTGGCAGGGGATGGTTCCCATTGGGCCTATGAGGGACGTGCCGCTGGCGTTCAACAGAAGGGTTTTCCGCCGCTTGAGGAATTGGTGGATTGTCTCATCGAAATGGGTGGTGAGATTTACGTTTGCTCAACATGCGACGAGGTCTGCAGCGTGCCAAGCGACGACGAGCCGGATAATCTCAAACGGCATTCAGCGATACAGCCGCGTGGGATGTCTGCAGTGCTATCCGACATGACCGATGGGCGCGCCGTTACGTTTTAACCGCGATACTCCTTCGAGCAGGCCCCACCAACCGCGGCGGAGATCTCTATGTCCGCATTTGGCACGGAGGTTCCAGCAGGAGTACTTGAGCGATTTGGTCAGATGACCGAGTCCCACCCTGAAGAAATATTCGCAGGTGAAGCGAACCCTTGTCATAGGCGCATAGACACCGAGTGGACCGTCGTTTTCAGAAATGCCATTGGCGATCAACCGCGTATGTGCCACGCTTAAACAATGGTGCGAAGGCATCTACTCTGCTGTGGCAGCAGATAGTGACTGCGATCAGCCACTGAAAGGCAAGCCGTCCCGACTGTTGAGGCACTCGCTGGCCGAGCGTCGGGCTTTTTTTCGGCGGCCCTCGCGGCTACCCGCCAAAGTCTGAAAGCCATTTTCCGTACCATTTCCGTACGGGCACAAAAAAGGGCTCACGTCTCCGTAAGCCCTTGCTTCATATGGCGTCCCGTAGGGGAGTCGAACCCCTGTCGTCGCCGTGAAAGGGCGATGTCCTAGGCCTCTAGACGAACGGGACGTGAAACCTGATTTTTGGTGGAGCCAGGCGGGGTGCGCCATCGAGGGCGCGGCTGGTCCGCTGCTCCGGGGACGGACAGCAGGCCTAGTGCTATCTGCGTCTCCTGTCTTTTGGTGGAGCCAGGCGGGATCGAACCGCCGACCTCAACACTGCCAGTGATAATCTGGCCCTGAACTGCACGCCACGGCGCGGAATTCTATACATAACAGTTGCGCGACGCAACAAGGAAAGGCGCTCGAAGACGGCACGCAAACCCCGTCACCTGACCGGGGCGGCTCATCAACGAAGAACACCCACCGGGTTGGGTGGGCGATGGCGGCCATGCCCCCTACCGGGTGGTCGAATGCCCCGCCGATCGCCTTCAAGCAAAACGGTCTCCGGGATGCCCGGTGCATTTCAATTCTAGGCCTGATCAGGGGCTCCGAAATCCTTCAGGACCGACCAGATGGGGTTTGTCAGCGACCGGCCAGACGTCAGACTAGACGCGATCACCGCCACATTCAGCCTTCCTTCAATTGCGTTAACAGCTCGGTCACGCGCTCATCGCCGGCAAAGCGCTGCTTGTTGGCCTGCACCTGCTCCAGGATCGCCACCGCCTCGTCTCTGCGCCCGAGCGCGGCATAGACCTCGGCCAGGTGGTAATCGATTTCGGCCAACCGGTCGTCGGCCCTGGCAGCGCGCTCGAGCAGCGGCAACGCCCTGTCGAGTTCGCCGCGCTTGAAATGCACCCAGCCGAGGGTGTCGAGGAAAGTCGGGTTTGCTTGCAGCGCGAAGCGCTTGGTCAGCGCCAAAGCGCGGTCGAGCGTCGCCTGGTCCGGGTTGTTGTTCACGAGCAACATTGCCAGGTTGTTCGCTGCGGAAAGCATCTCCGGGTTGTTGGCCAGGATCTCTTCGTACAGCGCAATGGCAGCGTCTCGCTGCCCGGCCCGGTCCATCGCCGCGGCCAGGTCGACGCCGAGCGCGGCCGAGCCGGTGTTGTCATAGCCCTTGCGCAGCACGGCGATCACGCGAGCGTCGTCGCCCTCGATCACTGCCACACGGGCCAGATTGCGGTACGGCTTGACCCACTGCGGATTGACCTGGCTCGCCGCCTCGAACGCCGTCACGGCAGCGCGGTAGTCCTGCTGCGTCAAGAGGATCTCACCTTCCAGGTTGCGCGCCAGAAAGTTTTGCGGTGTTTGGGCGCTCACCAGGCGCACCCGTTCGAGCGCCTCTTCCGGCCGCCCCAGCTCGAGCTGGCTGCGTGCCAGGCCGATCAGCGGCTCGGCCGCGTTGGGTTCCTTGGCCAGGGCCGCCTCGAACGCGGCGATGCTCTCATCGGAGCGACCGCTACCCTGCAGCACAAGGCCCCGGTAGTAGTCGCCGAGGGCCCGCTCCGTGCGAATGGGTATGAGCGGCTGGCCTGTCTTGGGGCACGCTCACCGCGCATTGCGGACACGCAGCCAGCACGGCCACTGTCTTATTCCTCACATATACTGCACTTATAATGGTGTATCTTCAGGTCATGGACGGATGAACGTATGCAGGAGAAGGAACCCCATGTCGCTCGCTCACCGAATCGCTATTTCGATCATGGGTGTCGCTGCAGCGGCGATGCTGAGCGGCTGCGCCACGCGCAGCCTGTATTCCCAGGCCGGCGAGCAGTTCTCGAAGGGCTACGAAGCCGCCGGCAACATCGTCGACGCCGCGCTCGCCACCGTGGTGCGCGACACACGGCGTCTTGCGGTTGTGTACTACCTGGTCAACGGCGACAGCGACAAGAACATCGATGCCGCGAACCCGGCGGACGCCTTTCGCCGATACGCGTGCGCCGGCGTCGGCAAGTATGACAACGAACGCCTGGCATTGGGCGTAATCGACGTCTATGGGCGCATGATCGCCGAGCTTTCGGCCGAGCCATCGGACAACATCGTCCAGCTGTGGGCCTCCATCCGCGCCCTGCGCAAGCCTCTGCAGCCACTCGCCTATCCGGCGGTCGAACCGGCGGCCTTCGACAACTGCATCGTAAGCCTCGACGGTTCCCTGGTGCCGCCCAAAGGCGATCCGATAGTCCCGCTGATCAGGGAAACACCATTGGTACCGTTCGCCGCCTATGAAAGCCTCGGAAACCTGGTCGACTCGGCCAAGGCATTCGTGATCGCCGGCCTTAGGATCGTTGACGATGCCGCGCGGGCGAAAGCCATCCGCGAGTACGTCTTCGCCAACCGGGAGACCGTGGCGCGGGTGATCGGGTCGATCAACGAGGACGGCAGCCACAACGAAGGCGAGATCACCGATGCCGCATTGAAGACCGCGCTCGATACGCGAAGACGCAGCGCATTGGTGTCACCCTGGTATCAGTTCACCAACATGCTCACCCTGGATCGTACCGGCGCGGCGCACCGAATCGTGGCCGCGGGCGAGGCTATCCACGCCGCCCTGGGCGAGTTCGATGCCCTGCGCGTGCAACCCGATCCCCGAAACGTCATGAAGGCGGTCCGGGGAGCCCAGGCGGAGCTGTTGCGCCTCGCCAACGGCGAATTGACGGCGCAGGAGGCATGGTCGATCTTTCAGGCCTACGCGACCACGCTGCAGGCGCTGGAAGAGTCTCTCGGTACGCTTACCGATACGGGGAAAGCCATTTAGGGAGCCAAACGCGATGAAGATAGGACACATCTTGAAAGACCGGGAGCTGTACGACGAGATATCGTCGCGGATCGACAATGGCGAGCTGACCTCGCCGTTCCCGGTGACCATGGAGGCGCGGGAGACGCGGACGGCGCTCAAAAGGCTGCGCGAAGGCGTGCCCACCGTCGATTTTCACACCGAATCCATCGTCCGCCGTACCGGCCGGCCCGTGATGTTGGTGCGCGGCAATACCTTCGAGCCGCCGCAGAGCGAAGTGTGGCGCGACCGGCTGGAACCCGCCCGCGCCGCCATCAACCAGGCGATCCTCGCGACTGGCCGCGTCGAGGTGCGCGAACACCCCAAATTCAGCTGGCTGGGTACCGCATGGCTGGTGGCGGAAGACCTCATCGTCACCAATCGCCACGTCGCGACCGAGTTCGCACGAAAGGACGGGGGCGATTTCGTCTTCAAGCGAAACTTTCTCGGCCGGCAGATGATCGGACGAATCGATTTTCGCGAGGAGTTTGGCCACCCTGACCAGGAGGAGTTTCGCATCGTCGACACGCTGCACATCGAGGAAGAGGACGGATACGACATGGCCTTCTTCCGCGTCGAGGGCAACATCACAAACCGCACGCCGATTTCGCTCGCATCCGGCACCGCGGCGAACCGGCGCGTCGCGGTGATCGGATACCCGGCCAAGGACAGCCGTATTCCCGATGAGACCTTGATGGAGAAGATCTACGGCGACATCTATGACGTCAAGCGGCTGGCGCCGGGCGAGGTGATGGACGTGTTAGCGGCCGATGCGAAGACCTATGTCCGCCATGACTGCACCACGCTGGGCGGCAATTCCGGTTCCGTCGCCTTCGACTACGCGCATGGGCAGGCCGTCGGCCTGCATTTCGGCGGCAATTTTCTCGACGCCAATTACGCCGTGCCCGCAAACATCGTGGCGCAGCGCCTGGCGGCGATCCGCTGACGCCTGAGGACTACCGACATGCCCGTAACCGAACCCACCGTGCCCGATGCCCCGCCCCCCGAATCAGCAAACAAAAACGGCGCGAAGGGTGACGACAAAGCAGCGGAAATCTCGAAACCCGCGGCGCCGGCCAAGACAGCGGCGACTGTGTCTGCAAGTGCTGCGCCGGGCGACGCGGCGGCGACGATTCTTACGTATCGCGAACTTGGCGGCATCGCGACGAAGCTTGCCGCGCAGTTATCCCCGCCCGACGATGCGAAGGTGATCGTCGTGTCGACGGATTGGAGCGTTTTTCGTCAGATCACCGGATATCAGGCCTTTGTCGCCGGTCTCGACGAATTGGTCGAACAGTGTGATGCGGCGATGTCGCCCCCGGAGATTGCCCGCGAGGGCGTCGCGAAACCCGCGATCACCGGACAGGTCGAGGCGATTACCGGCCTGTTCAAAGCGGTGTCGGATCTGTTGGCGCTGTTCAAGACCGAGGTATCGACCACCGCAAAGGACGTCCAGTTGGACGGCGACGCTTTGGTAGCCGCCCTGATCGGTGGCATGGCCGCCAGGCGAGAGGGTCTTCGCTTCCTCTATCAACCGTGGCTGACCGGCAGTGGCGGCGCCATCGGCGAGCGCCTCGCGCGCCTGGACGTGAAGCGCGCCGGAATCGCCGCCGAACACGATCGTCTCGACGGCGAGGAGGATAAGGAGCGGCGCGCCCGACTGAACACGATGCTGCAGTCGATCGACGGTTTCAAGGCTGAGTTGACTGGGGGGGATCAAGGTCGGCTGGTGGACCTGTACGCGGCGCAGGCGCTGTCCGAGGCCCTGACGGGCGACGGCGTCTATGTTTTGTTCGTCAAGAATATCTACGGCGGCGGCGAGCGCCTTGAGATCACCCGCACGTTCTTCCATCGCACCGAAATATACGAATCCGGTGGCGCCGTGGTCACCTATATGCTCGCGAGCCGCGAGGGCGCGGTGTTGTCGTCGGGCAACCTGCAGAGCCACAGCGGATACGTCCCGTTCACTTCCGTACGATCCACGGCGCCCGAGCACTGATGGATACTGGCGCAAGGCAAGCCATCGCATTCGTAGGAACATGGGCAACCCATGGCATCTGGGGCGATGGCATGCTGCTCGGATTGATGTAAGGCAAGCACGTATGTTCGACGAGATCGCCTGGTTGACATCGGCGCAGCTTGTCCCCACCCTCGCCGCCGCGTGGGTCTTCGCCTCGGCACTCGGTCTCTTCGGCATGATCGCCAAAAACCCAGACGCCCGCACGAAGCGGGCGCTAGCGGCCTGACTTCCTTCCTGCGCGACAGCGTCCGTGCGTCGGCCGCAGGGGTCATTCGCAAAGCATGGAAAAAACCCGCCAAGGCGGCGCCGATTCGCTAGGCTGCGCGCCCTCGTCTTCCAAGGTACCCGACCAGGGCAAGTGCTGATGAGAACAGCCACACGGCTGCGGGTATGGGGACGACGTTCAGACGAACATTGTCTACGATGAACCAGTCTGACTGGCTGTCAACTCCATCGCCTATTGCGCTTAGGCGAAACTCCAACTTGTGTGTCCCGGTGAAAAGGCGGGTGTCAATGACTTGGTCAACATAAGGACCACCGACTGTTTGCGAACTCCAAACCCGGTTCGAGTCCAGATAGGCCTCTGCCCGAATAAAGTCCTGAAAACTGGTGTCGCCCTGGCCAGCCAATGTTGCGTCAAATAGTATCGACCTCACCGCAGTCATATCGGGCGACTGTGAAACCGCAGCGTAATCTCCATCTGAAAACGAAAAAAAACCGCAACCCTGATTGGCACATGATGTCAGGGACCAAATACGCAAACTGCTCAAGCCGTCGGTAGTGCCTGGATCAAAGCCCGCGGTAGTAATTCCAAATGCACCCAGACCCGCTTCGTCCCAGCCATTCAGGCCATTCTCAAAACTCGGATTGGTTATTCTGATGCCAGTTGCCTGGGCATCGGTGAAACCAAACATCAGTACCAATAGGAATATGCTACGTATTGCAGATCGAGATTCCATTTCCCCTTTCCTTTTGTTTCTGCATTCAGCTTGAGGGGGCCTCTAATAATCCTGTGCGAGTTGAATGGCGGATGAAAATTTCGCAGATCGAGGCGTAAAGCGCACGTAATAGCTAGCTATTTCGAAGCTTTGCAACGAAGAGATGCGGGATTTTGGCCGTCAGGCGATCGTGTATGGATTGTTAGAGGCCCCCTTGACCACCCAGCAAGTACCACGGTGCGCGGTGAATCTTAGGTGCTCGTCATTTGAGGCCCCCTTGAGCCCGCCTCCCCTGCCAAGCAGCAATATCTGAGCCGAGAGAAGCTCCTCAATCGGGAATGCCGGTATTATCAAAAGGTTACTTTTTTCTGCGTATGCTCCCAGTTCATGGGCGGCGCTTCGGCGCGCAGATGTGTAAAGGAAACTGACGAGTTTTTAGGAGATTGAAGCGGAAAAGAATCGGCCAGCAACTTCTATTGCGGATGCTTCGGACTCAACGGCCCGGGCAGTCTGGGACAAGGAAAACAACCGACCCGTAGCAGCCGTTGCCGGATGCACGGGGGCCTGAGTACCGGCCCCAGAACCCCGGACGGCAAGGCACGCCAACGCGCCGATCACCCGCGGCGTGGTCACCCGGCAACTGCGCGCTGCCGAACGCTACGCCGCAGATGGCCGAACGCAAAGGCCGGTACCAGGACCTGACATCACCGATCACACACCCGCCCGAACCATTGACGACATCACACCGCAGGAGCAGGTCCCTCGAGTTCGACGCCTTCTTACGAATATTGTTCTTCTTCATTCAGAAGCCGATTTCCTCACTACAAGGCGTCGGCGGTGGGTGTTGGCAGGCGGATTCTGTAGCCCACCACCTTCTGTAGAGCGCTTTCGCGGAACCGGCTCGACGGGCATTGATGTTGCTATGTGGCGACGTTCGCAGCAGACTGTTAGTTCAGACGAGCAGCGATTTAACGGTGCACAACCGATGGGCCTGGCACGTAACATCGGGAGATTGACAAATCGCCTGATCAGGCCTTGCGGCATATCGCTGGTGCGTTGGACGCCCCAGCAGGGACGCAGAATCTTCCCCCGAGGGGACTTCTTCGACGTATTGCAGAAGCGAGTGCCGCCCTCGGCGGTCGGCATCGTGCTGGACGTCGGTGCGTACGACGGCGGCACCGCAACCCGCTTTTGCGATCTGTATCCAGGCGCGTCGGTACATGCCTTTGAACCGACCCCGGCGAGTTTTGCGGAGTTGTCCGACTGCGCGGCATTGCGGTCAGACGGACGGCTCGTTGCGCATCAGTTGGCGATGTCGGCGCAGGTCGGAAAAGGCAGGCTTCACTGTCATGCGGCGCCACAGACCAACTCGCTGAGAGCCGCCCATCCCGCCGCCGAGCGGCAATGGCCGGACGGACGATTTGCCCCCTTACCGGCAGTCGACGTGCAAATCGACACTATCGACGCGTTCTGTGCCCGCGAACGGATTGAACGGGTCGACATCCTGAAGGTTGATGCACAGGGCGAAGATCTGCGGATTCTTCATGGGGCGCAGGCGATGTTGCAGGCGCGCCGGATCGGTGCCGTGGTGATCGAGCTGTATTTCGTCCCTGTCTACCAAGAGCAAGGCGAACCCTTACAGATCGTCGATCACCTGCAAAGGGCCGGATTCGGCACTGCTGTGTACCTGTGTCACGACGTAGATCGCGACGGTCGGCTGTTATGCGCCGACGCTGTATTCATCCTGGAATCATGATCAGGCAGACAGGGAAACTGATTAGAAGGCTGCTGAGCGGTGACGGTGTCCGCGAGGATTATGCGGCCCGCGCCTTTATTCTTGATGCGCTGCCGCAGCACGCGGTCGGTGCTGAGATCGGTGTTCACGAGGGCGAGTTTTCGCGCCTACTGCTGCAGCGGTTGTCGCCAAGCCGCCTGCATTTGATCGACCCCTGGGAATATCGGCCCGAACCGGCCTATGCCGAGTCTCTGTACGGTGGTGCGAAGGGGCGAAACCAGCAGTGGCTCGACGACCGTTATCGCCGCACGCGGCAGCGCTTGCGCAAGTCACTTGACCGCGAGCAGGTGGTGATTCACCGCCTGCGGTCCGCCAATGCGGTGTCGCTGTTCCCGTCTCATTATTTCGATTGGATCTATGTCGACGGTGATCACCAGTTTGACGCGGTCGAGGCCGACCTCAGAAACTATCTGCGGTGTGTCAAACCCGGTGGCTGGATCGCCGGTGGTGGCTTTCGGCAAGGCGCCTGGTGGGGCGATGGCGTGGTCCGCGCGGTGAATGAGTTTGTCGGTCGCATACAACATCAGCAATTTGTAACCCACGCCGACCAGTTCCTGCTCAGATTGGCTGGATGACGATGGCTGAGGTATACGTACATCATCTGCGACGACGACTTGGCCAGCTGCGGCGGCGCCTGTTACAGGGAAGACGGTCCTTGACCCGTCAGGTAAAGAACGCACTGCTGAGCAACCGACAAAGCGAGTGGCAGATCGAAGCGCTCAGGCCATTCGATACACCACCCAATGATGTATACCGGCTCAGCGCCGACGAACTGCAGCGCTATGCCGGCGATGGCTACGTTATGCCCTTACAGTTGTGCTCCGCCGATCAAATGCACGCGGTCGCCCGGTACATTCGCACGTTTACGTTGGCTACGGATTGTCCCGTGCCGGGTTTTCCGCGAACCAAGTGGCGGCACATTGACGATGCCGTGGTCTTTGCGATCGGCTCGCATCCGTCGATCCTCGACCGCGTCGCTCAATTGCTTGGTGATGACATTCTGCTGTGGCAGTCAAATCTTTTCGACAAACAGCCCGGCGACGATGAGATCGCCTGGCACCAGGACCGTGCCTTTCTCGAATTGGCCGGTGGTGTCAACGTCTCTGCTTGGGTGGCGATCGACGACGTCGACGCTGATAACGGCTGTGTCCAGGTCATACCGGGTTCTCATCAAGAAGTGTTGCCGTTGGCAGACCCGGCGGCAACCCAAGGTTCGTCGAAAACGGCATTTGGCCGCATGGCCGACCTCACCGGCAACGACGATCGCGGCACAGTCGATGTCACGCTCATGGCCGGACAGTTCATGCTGTTCGACGAGTATCTGGCGCACCGCTCCGGCCAAAACAAGTCGCGCCGCCAACGGCTTGGTCTCGCGTTGCGCTATACGACACCGGCGGCCCGGGTAACTCATCAGTTGGCCGGATTTCATAGTCTGCTGGTGCGCGGTCGCGACTCCATCGGCAACAACCGGCTTGGCTTGCCGCCAGCCCGTTGGCCTAGGGCAAGGCGCTAATCCGTGGCGATATCAGCATCGGCCGAGTCGATTTTTCCGGCACATTGCGTGCTTTGTGTTGGCATCTACGGCAGTGCGTCGACCTGGATCTACAACGCCTGCCGGTTGTTGATGAATCATGCGTTCGGCGAAGCGAACGTCGCGGCATTCTATGCCGACGCGCCGCTTTCGGGGCTGGCCGATGATCGAACTGCGCAGAAGTACCCGATACCGGACCGCTGTTGCGCCGCAGTGATCAAACTGCACGAAGGCTGCCCAGAGACGGCCGAACTCATCGCTACAGATCGGGTGCAGACCCTGGTGACCGTGCGCGATCCTCGCGATGCGATCGCATCCGTGATGCGGCGATTCCACTGGGAGTTCGAAGAGGCACTCGAACACGTGCGCAGCAGCGTCGGCTTCGTCGACCAGATCCTACGCCCCGACCGTATGCTGGTCCTGCGCTACGAAGACCTGTTCACGCGAGAGCGACGCACCGTTGACAGGCTAGCCGCTTATCTGAACATCGCTGCCGAGCCGGGGATCAGCGCGGCGATCTTCTCGCAGCTCGCTCCACAGGCAATCGATTGGGCAACCCGTGCCTATGATCCAAGTGATGCTGCCATTAGAGTCAATCCGGCCGGCCGCCTCTACGATACCCAAACCCACTGGCATCAGCGACACATTGGCGACGGTTCTATCGGCAAATGGCGCGCCGCACTGAGCGTCGGCGAACGGAACAAGATACGGACTTTGTGCTGGAAGGAGATCACTCGGCTCGGCTATGCCGGTTTCGGCTGGTAGCGTCGAGTGTCGGCGGCGCGGCCCCTGGAAATCCCGGGAATCTGTCGATCCGGCGACACTGGAATGGGTATCCTGGTTCAACCAACAGCGGCTGACGCGGCCTTTGGGGTATATCCCTCCCACAGAAGCCGAGGCAAACTACTACCGTCAACTCGCCAGTCAAGTCGCGATGGCGGCTTGACTTAAACCAACAAGCCTCTGCGATTCCCGGGGCGGTTAAGAAAAGAGGCATCTCGAATGACCACTACGGCGACAAAGCCACTTACGCCGAAGGACTCGAAAAGCGAGCCGCGCATTCTCCCCCTCTCGTTAGTCGTGGTGTCAGATTATGAGGCGGGAGAAAAGACTTGGTCCGATGAACTTGTCGCAGTCAAGACCTTTCTGAGTGATCCTGAAGCAGTTCCAGCAGAAATTCTAGTGATGGAGGGCCGCTTGCCCGGCGAGGAACCACCGACGCCTCCCGACACACTGACGCGCCACGAAGCGGTCAAGGTACATTTCGGCAATAGCGACAGATCCGCTGAGTTGAAGGACCTGGGATCGCGGCTCGCTAAACATGACCTGGTTGCAGTCGTCGAGGCCGATTGCGTACCGACCCCCGGCTGGCTTGCTCGGCTGGCAGACGCGATGGCGGCCGCTCCTTCGCTGGATGTCGTCAGCGGTCCAACGATTTATCCAGGGGAGGGCATGCTAATCCGCGTGTTGACAGTGCTCGATCGGGGATACCTCGAGGCGCCCCAATATAGCGGAGGCTGGCAACATGTCAGCAACAATGGCGCGCTGTATCGGCGCGAGTGCCTCCTCGACTTTCCGTATCCGGGTGATTTGAGTCCGTTCGTGAGTGCGGAACGCCGAAACCGAGCCATGCGCGAAGCCGGCTTAAAATCGGGCTTCGCCCCGAAGGCCATCTCCTACCACGCGTTCGGTGGTTGGCCGTTCGTCATCGACGTGCGTCGCAACAAGGGCTTTCAGTACGCCCGTACCCTCCTTCGCCGCGAACGAGTAGCGCAGCCAATGCAAGCGCTGGACCGAATCCGGGTCGCTTTCCTCGCTGTTCGGCATTCGATCGCCGCCGACGCGGCTAGCGTTCGCTGGGTAGCCAGACATCATCTTCGGCTTTGGGACTGGCCATTTCTGGTCGGACTCTTCCTTGTGGTCCGCCTGCCTGAGTTATTCGGTGCTCTTGCAAGTAGTGACGAACACACTTTCGCGAGATACAACAGCCTATCGCTGACCTCTCAAGGCGAGGTCCACGGTTGATTGCAATGATGACGAACTGGGATCATCGTGTATTCTGGAGATTGAGATCAAGCCCGGAGGGCTTCAGCCGCTTCGTCTTCGTTTGCTCAGGCTTTCCCATGCTGCCTCTGACGGACGTAATCAGAAACGCGTAACACAGCAGGATGGGGCATCGCTTGACCAAGCCGATCAAGAAACAATACCAAGCTCTCGCGTTCAAGAACCAGCAACCAAAGTGCATAAAGTAAGAGCAGCAAGGGTGCCAGCGCTAGCATCGCCCAATCTGATAGCACCGGTGCGAGCGCGAAGCCCGGGACCCCAATCGTCAAAAGCGCTCCTATCGTCGGACGGTAGGTGCACTTCAGGATTTCCCACAAAATCGTTGCGTCACCTCGGCAGGCCACCCAGAGCGACAGGGGTGCAGATATGAGACGCGAAACCATCACGGCCGCCGTGACCGTGATCAGGGTCTCTAACTGCCAGAGCTTCGCTAAAACGATACCGATAGCCACTGCCGTCACCAGCATAGTAGCCCCAAAGGCGTGGATGCGCAGCTTTAACCAATAGCGCCCTTGTGCCAACAACAACCCTTGCCAAGGCCAGCACGCGATCGCCGGTGCCGCTGCGAGGCTCAGTAATTGAAGCACCGGTATCGCGTCGAGCCACCTTTCACCGAACAGCAAACGCAGGAAGGGACCCGCCAACGTTGCCTGTAAGACGCACATGCCGGCCGCTGGCAGGGCTAGCAGGCGTGTTGTCTGAAGCAAGACGCGCACTTGGCGCGGCTCATCGTCACGCAGCGTGCTCAGGGCCGGCAACATCACCCGTGTCAGGCCGGTGTTGAGTAGGGTGGCGACCTGTGTGGACTGGGCGAAGGCGAAGTAATACACGCCGACCTGAGCAGTGGTCAGAACAACGCCCAGGATGGCGTAATCCGCGTTTCGGCCCACCGCTAACAGCAACGCGCCGAAAAACATCGGTCCGGCCGCGACGTAGAACCTCGGCAGCAATGCCCGCACTCGCCGAAATCGCGGCGCCGGCTGCGTCATTCGCCAGATCGCCGCGAACCTCAACAGCGTGACGATCACGCGCGGTACGACAAAGGCATACGCGCCGGCGCCGGCAGCCGCCAGTGCCACGGACAGTACAGCAGTACCCGCCATTGACCAGATGTCTAGCTTGGCGATGGCACGAAATCGCATATCGATCTCGAGGCGTGCGCTGGTCACCCGGGTCGCGGCCGCGATCGGCATCTCTAGCGCGAGGACCAGCATCGGCCCGATGATGGCGGGCGTTGACCACAGGTTCGCCAGCAGCGGCGCAACTCCGAGCACTATTGCTGCCGCGAGCACCGACGCCCCGACTTCCAGCAGGATCGCTGGGCCCAGCAACAAGGAGTATCGCCCCTGCGAACGAATTAGCACTTCGCGGACGCCGAACTGGCCAAGGGGCGCTGCGAACGCCACGGCCGTATAGCACAGAGCGATGACGCCGAAGTCTTCCTGCGCAAGCAGCGCGGCCAGAACCAGCTGGCTGAGGACGCCAACAGCTTTCGATGCCAACGTCGACGCGGTAACCCATGCGGCGCCTCGCCCCGCACGCCGACCCAACTTAGAAGGCAGTGTCACGTTGCCTCTGTAGAGTCCAGTTTGTAGGCCGCTGTGCAGCCAGCGAGCGGCTCATGACACGAACGCCCCACTTGACGCTGGAAAGGAACGTAGCAACAAGGACGTATGATAAGGGTAGCTCGAATAATTCCGGGTTCGGGCAGAATAGCAGCAACTGAACGGGCCGAGGGCGGATTGGATGCAACCGGGTTTCTTGGACGACGAGGACCGGCTGGCCAAGCTTGAGAAGCCGAGTGACCCGCTGTCGAGACTGGACAGCATCGTGGACTGGCAGGCTTTCCGCCCGTTGCTCAAGGTCATCCATCAGAGACGGCGCAAGAGCCCAGCTGGCAGCAAGCCGCACGACGCGACGCTGATGTTCGAGATGCTGGTGCTGCAATCGTTGAACAACTTTGGGCGTAGGACGAGGCTCGAAAACGGACCGCGCATTGTGCGGCGCAATAGATCGAGATAGACCCACTGCTACCGATCAGGTGGCGTTCGGTGAACGGCGGTTCTGTAACAGCAACGGCCATCCCCCGACCGGGCAAACCCGCTGTCAGAATGCTCGACACTGCCGGATCGGCCAGACGGTGCTCCCGGCCAGCAACGGCCAATTGCTGCGCCCGCGGGGACGGCCGCTTTCTTCTACCGGCATCATCTCTAATGCCTCGCGTAACCCGCGCATTTGTAGCAAGCATCGTGAGCGCAAGAATGTGTCGGGGTTTACGCGTTCGTTAGCCGCTGCTGTCACTCAGCCGGCCCTCAACGTACTTGTGCAGAATGCTGGCAATCAGGGTTTGGTATGGAATACCCTCTGCCAGCGCCCGTTTCTGCAACCCACGCAAATCCTTCGACGAAAGCCTGATATTGATTCGCGCATCTTTCTTGAACATCGCTTCCGCATACTCTTGATGCCGCTTCTGCGTATCCGCCGCCTCTTTAGACCTCTCGAGCTCGCCCTTCTCAAACGCCTCTTGAATCTCGCGCTCTTCACTCGATAGTTTGCTCATGTTTCTTCACCCAGATAACTCTTGGTTGCCTTTCGGCTGGGAATGATCGTTTTCAGGAATACTTCTTCCTCCGACTCCACGAACGGCACCAGATAGACGTATTCCTCAATGGCAATGACATGAATTTTCTGGCCGGGATAACGCGCTTGATTGGGGTGATCGACGGTATCGAGGACGTCGCCGGCCATAATGTGGAAAACCACATCCTCGAACGACACACCTCGCTCAGCTTTCAGCAGAGCGTTTTTCCCAGCATGCCATGAAATTGGCTTCATGGCCTGAGATTAGCACAATGTGTGCCTTTTGTCTTTTTTCGACTAACGCCGGCTATTGCAGGCGGCAAACTCGGAGCGAAGCGGAAAGTTTGGCGTCCTTGTGTATGGCAAGGTCAGGGCTTTTCTCCTAGACTGTACGGCAATACCGTACGTTAACAGGTGCCGGACAATGGAAAGCACAACCGTAAACAAATTTAGAGGCAGCCTTAAACACTTTGTGGAACAAGTGGTTAATCGCCACGCACCGCTTCGCGTAACACGCCGCACTGGCTCGGATTTCGTGGTGATGAGTGCGGAGGACTGGGAACGTGACCAGGAAACCTTATTTGTACTTCAAAATACCAGCCTCATGCGCCAGATCGCCGATTCGAGTGCTACCCATAATGCTGGCTCCGGATATACCCCAACCAAAGAGCAGCTAGATGAGGTCGTTGGTATTTGAGGGTAGAACATGGCAGGTGTACGAGGATCTTCGGCAGCGCGATAAACGAATGCACAAGAATCTTTGCGCGATTTTGAAAGAAATGCTGCGCGGCGATCCAAGCTCGGGATTGGGAAAGCCGGAAGCTCTTCGACATAATCTTTCCGGCTTTTGGTCGAGGCGACTTAGCCAAAAAGATCGCCTTATCTATCAGTTTGACGATACTCATGTCTATATCTTCGCCATCGGGGGCCACTACGACTCTTTTGAGCCCTAACTAGTGTCCGTCCAGAAACGGCGTGTTTTTCGAACTGACCTCGCCCCCCATGCGACGAATTCAGATTCTGCACGCACCTGCCGGTGCCATACTTCAGCAAGCGTACAAGTACACGCTGGAAACAGTCCCCTGCCAAATTTTGGAGGATAACCAAGCCGGGGAATCGATGATTCCCAAGCGGCGTCCCCTCTGCTTTTTGCGCCAGCGACTCAGGTCGTGAGTAGGCGTCCAAACAACGCCAAGTTATGGGCAACCACCGACGACCAGACATAGGCGCGGAAATGCAGCAATCCTTTCCAGGTGCACCGCCCCAGTCCATAGGCGCGCTTCATCACAGAGATGCCTGCCTCGATGCCCGCTCTGAAATTGCGCAGCTTGCGATAGACCCAGGGACTCTTGGCCATATCTTCAACGTGCAGGCCGCGCTTTTTGTGAAACACCACATCGTCGACTTCCCGTGCCTTGGCCTCGCGTAAATTCTCCACACTGGCGTAGCCACCGTCTGCCGCCATCTGACGCGGGGCTTTGCCATATTGGTCGATGTGTCGATCCAGCATCGGTAGCAAGCGATCGACATCGGCCGGATTACCTTGCTCGATCACCACATCCAGTATCAACCCGCTTCGCCCGGTGCTCAGATTGATTTTGTGTCCATACTGCACGTCCCGACGGCCCTTGACGATAATGTCGGTATGTTCCTCAAAGATACTGACAACCTTCTGTGCGGCCGGTACCTGCTCACCTTTGAACACGCGACGCTCAGTCTGATCAATCACCCTTTCAATCAACGGCTTGTAATGATCGAGCTGGGCTTGCCATGCCGTACGCTCGAGCGGATCAATGCGTGCGTCGTGCAACCGGATGCAGGCCTGCTCAACATACCTCAGCGTGTGCTCGGTCACCGTGATCAGATCCCGATACAGTGCCGCCTTCTTGGCTTTGCCATGGGTATAGCGAATCGCGCGGGTTCGCTTCTTGGCCACACGTTGATGATTGCGGTATGCAATCGTGACGATCCCTTCAGCGATTGCCTCAGCCCCCTGGAGCAACCGCACCAGGACTCGAACGCTATCCCACAGCAGGGTGCTATCGCTCGGTGCGTGAATCGGTGAATCCGTCACCGTGCTGTCAATGCGCAGCATCTCACCGCGTTCCACCTTGGCGTTGCTGGCACTGAGCAACAAGCGCTGATTGATCTGTTCCCAGGTGACATCCGAGATCGCGCTGATGCAACTTTGCAGCGTTGCCTTCTTCGGTGCCCAGCCCGTGGTTATGCGCGCGAAGGCCTGACACGAGGTCGAGTCCATCAGGCAAAAGACCAAGTCTGCATAACTCAACTGCCGATACTGTTTCAGAATCGCACAGCGCAACACCGATTCGATCGTTAATCCTTTTTGCCGGTTTTCTCGACATTGCGTTGTTTGACGTCGGCCGCGACCCAGTCCAACAGATCGAGGTGTTGATCCAGCCAATCGGACATGGCCTTCAACTCGCGGCCAATCTCGTGTTCGGCGTACGCCTCGAATATACTGCTTTGGACGGTGCGTTTTTCGCGCATGGTCGGCTCCTGGTTTTTTGGTTTGTGCTTTTGTTTCAAGGGGTTGTTACAAAAGACTAATCAAACTACCAGGAGCTTTCTCTGACCTGCGTCGTTTGTTTCCGAAAATATTCAACCAGTTAGCGTTTCTGGACGGACACTAGGATAGGGGGTCAGTTGTAGAAAAAGGCGATCTATTTACCGATCAGTTTGCGGAAGGCGTAATAACACTTCTTCGCCTGCCCCGGTGAGACTTTCAGCATCCTGCCAGCCGCCTCGAACCAGTCCTCTCCGGGCTTGAGTCTGCCCTTGATAATCCCATGCAGCGCGAATAGGCCCATGCCAGTTGAAACCTGCTTGCGCCGCGCCATCGCTTGGTGTGACGTTTCGACGCCGAGTGCGACATCGAGCGATTTCTGTTTCCCGGTGAGATAGTCGGTCAGTCCCTGCTCAATCCGCTCCTGCACGTCATCGGGTATATCCGGGTGCCCTTGCTCGACAAGGGTTGACAGCAGGTACACGACGGCTGAGCCGTCGCCCTCCCGGTAGAGCTTGACCATGTGCTCTTCAATCATGGTCGAACACCGAATCAATGACGCTACGCTTGTCGTTTGCGTCCGCGTGCATGTAACGCGCTGAGGCGGCAAACGAGCGATGCCCCATGATCCGCATGATGACCGCCTGGTTGGTGCCGGCCTGGGCGAGCGCATGGCCGCAGCTGTGGCGCAGCGAATGAAAGGTCCGGCCCTCGATGCCGGCCGCCTTGCAGACCTGCAACCACAAGCGGCGGATGTCATACGGCCGGCCGATGCGGCCTTCGAATACATAGCCGTCGGGGATTTGATTGGGTAATTTCTTGAGCAGTGCAGCGGCGCGCTGCGAGAGGGCGGCAATCATCGGATCGCCGTTTTTCGTAGTTTGCACAGTCGCCGTGCGCTCGGTGAGATCGATGTCCCGCCATCTCAGGTTTAGCAGGTTGGATTTGCGCAGGCCCGTGTGGTACACAACCACGATAAGCGCCTCCAGGCGCCCCCAGCGGCGATCCAAGAGACGCGCGAGCTTGATCAGGCGCTCTACCTCCTCGGGGCGGAAATAACGGTCGTGGTGCGTGTTCTCGGGCGCTTTTTCGACGCCACGGGTCGGCGGGACATGGGCACGCGGCAGCAGGCGCAGCCGCCGGGCGTATTTGTAAACAGACGCCAACTGGCCGACGTAGCGGTTGAGGGTGGAACCGGCCAGCGGCTTGCCCACAGGTTCGGTGCGCAGTCCACGCCCGGCCCTGAGTCGTCCACGCTCGGCCAGTCTGACCAAAGCGGCGTCAACATCGTCGTCGGTGATAGCGGACAGTTCTTTGTCGCCGAATTGGTCGAGCCAGAATTGCAGTCGACCGAGGGTGGCGTTGTCGAATTCACGCGAAGCGGTGAATCCGTCCACAACAGTTTGCAGGCTTGGCACTGTGCGTCGCCTCGCCAGTGCGCAAATGTTCGCAAAGTTACGAACGCCGTGGCAGGTGCACTTTTCAGAGACAAATGATTATTTGGTGGAGCCAGGCGGGATCGAACCGCCGACCTCAACACTGCCAGTGTTGCGCTCTCCCAGCTGAGCTATGGCCCCAAAACAACAATTCAGACCGGTGTTGCCACCCGTCCCTGGGGCCACGTCCAGCTCGGCTTCCTGCCTCGCGTTCTCTCAGCTGCGTTTGTCCACCGGACAAACGGTCTTCGTTCACCCCAGCTGAGCTATGGCCCCAAAACAACAATTCAGACCGGTGTTGCCACCCGTCCCTGGGGCCACGTCCAGCTTGGCTTCCTGCCTCGCGTTCTCTCAGCTGCGTTTGTCCACTGGACAAACGGTCTTCGTTCACCCCAGCTGAGCTATGGCCCCGTAAACGAGCCGCGTATGGTAGTAAAGCCTCTACTGCTTGTCCAGCGTTTTGCGTCTTTTTCCTGGATCGGCCCGGTTCAAGCGGCGTCGGTCTTGGCCCAGGAATCGCGCAGCGACACGATCCGGTTGAAAACCAGGTGATCCGGCCGGCTGTCGACGCTGTCGAGACAGAAATAGCCCTCGCGCTCGAACTGGAACCGCTCGCCCGCTGCGGCCCCGGTCAGCGCGGGTTCCACCACGCAATCCTGCACGACCTTCAGCGAGTCGGGGTTGAGATCGGAGTGAAAGTCCCCCGCCCTGCCCGGCTCGGCGGATTGGAACAGCCGGTCGTACAGACGCACTTCCGCCCGCCGACCGAGCGTGGCCGATACCCAGTGAATCACGCCCCGCACCTTGCGGCCCTCGGGGTTTTGACCCAGTGTGTCCGGATCATAGCTGCAACGCAATTCGACGATCCTGCCATCCTTGTCCTTGATTGCCTCATCGCAACGAATCACGTAGGCGTTGCGCAAGCGCACCTCGCCGCCGAGCACCAGGCGCTTGTATTTCTTGTTCGCCTGTTCACGGAAATCGGCCCGGTCGATGTAGAGCTCGCGGGTCAGCACCAATTCCCTGCTCCCCATGGACTCGTCTTTCGGATGGTTGGCGGCTGTCAGGACCTCGGTCTTGTCTGCCGGGTAATTGCTGATCACCAGCCTCAGCGGGTCGAGCACGGCCATCCGACGCGGCGCCGTCGCATCGAGATGACCACGAATGCTGTTCTCCAGCACCCCCATCTCCACCGTACCCTCCGACTTGGTGACCCCGATCGCCTCGCAAAAATGTCGGATGGATTCGGCCGTATAGCCACGTCGGCGGAGTCCGGCGATCGTCGGCATGCGCGGGTCGTCCCATCCGGAGACAAGTCCTTCCTGCACCAGTTCGGTCAGCCGGCGCTTGCTCATCACCGTGTACTCGAGATTCAGGCGCGAGAACTCGATCTGCCGCGGATGACAGTCGATGCTGATGTTGTCCAGTACCCAGTCGTACAACGGTCGGTGGTCTTCGAACTCCAGCGTGCACAGCGAGTGGGTGATGCCCTCGATGGCATCCGATATCGGGTGCGTGTAGTCGTACATCGGATAGATGCACCATTCGGCGCCGGTCTGATGATGGATCAGACCGTGACGTATCCGGTACAGCGTCGGGTCGCGCATATTGATATTCGGCGAGGCCATATCGATCCGTGCCCGCAAGGTGCGGCTGCCATCCGGGAACTCGCCGGCCCGCATACGCCGGAACAGATCCAGGCTTTCCTGCATCGGACGGTCGCGAAACGGACTTTCACGCCCGGGCTCGGTCAGGCTGCCTCGATACTCGCGCACCTGCTCGGGCGTCTGCTCGCAAACGAAGGCCTTGCCGGCCTGGATCAACTCCACCGCGTAGCCGTACAACTGTTCGAAGTAGTCCGACGCGAAGCGCAGTTCTTCCCAGGCATAGCCCAGCCACTTCACATCGGCCTCGATCGCCGCGACGAACTCCTCTTCCTCTTTCGCCGGATTGGTGTCGTCGAAGCGCAGGTTGCAGGTGCCGGGATAGTCGTCGGCAATACCGAAGTTCAGCACGATCGACTTGGCGTGACCGATATGCAGGTAGCCGTTCGGCTCCGGCGGAAAGCGGGTGTGGATGCGTTGGTGTTTTCCGCTCGCCAGATCCTGGTCGATGATCTGGCGAATGAAGTTCGACGGGGAACTCTTGGTCTCACCGCTCATGGCGTGCTTGCAACCTCGTGATGTGATTCAGGGTCTGGCGTGGATGCGCTCGATGGCCTTGTCGATGCGGCGGATGGTCGCGTCGCGCCCGACCAGATAAAGCGTGAGGTCCAGGTCCGGCGATGGCGTGCCGCCGGTGACCGCAGCCCGCAGTGGCATCGCGACCTTGCCGAAGCCGACGTCGAGTTCCTCGACGGTGGCCTCGACCGCCGCATGGATCCCGCTGCGCTCCCAAACCGGCAGCGCAGCCAAGTTGACCCGCGCGGCATTCAGCGCCTCGTCTGCACCCGCCTTGAACGCCTTCTTCGCGACCTGCTCGTCAATGGTCTCGAAATCCCGGTAGTAGAAGGTCGAGATCTCGGCCAGTTCCACCAATGTCTCGGCCCGCTCGCGCTGCGCCTCGATCACCTGCAAGAGATCCGGGCCGGTCGACGGATCGATATTGAGATCACCAAGGTGCGAGGATAGCAGATGGGCAATTCGCGCCGGATCCGAGGCCTTCATGTGCTGCTGGTTCAACCACTGCAGCTTTTCAGTGTTGAACGTCGACGGCGAGCGGTTCACCCCATCCAGATCGAACAACTGGATCATCTCGTCGATCGAGAACATCTCCTGATCGCCATGTGACCAACCCAATCGGACGAGATAGTTGAGCAGTGCCTCCGGCAGATAGCCATCCTGCAGGTACTGCATCACACTGACCGCGCCGTGGCGCTTCGACAGACGGGCGCCATCGTCGCCAAGAATCATCGGCAAGTGCGCGTAGCGCGGCACGTCCCAGTCGAGCGCATGCAGCATATTGATCTGCCGTGGTGTGTTGTTGATGTGATCATCACCACGAATGACATGCGTGATGCCCATGTCGTGATCGTCCACAACGACGGTAAGGTTATAGGTGGGAGAACCATCCGTCCGGCGGATCACCAGGTCGTCCAGTTCGGCGTTGGCGACCACGATCCGCCCCCGGATCAGATCGTCGATGACCACCTCACCATCCCTGGGGTTGCGGAAGCGGATCACGTGCGGCCCTTCCGGGTTGATGTCGCGGTCCCGGCAATGACCGTCGTAACGCGGCTTTTCCTTGCGCGCCATCTGCTGCTCACGCAGTTGTTCGAGGCGCTCGCGGCTGCAATTGCAGCGATAGGCGCGGCCTTTGTCCAGCAGTTGCCCTATGGCCTCGTTGTAGCGCTCGAACCTGTGGGTCTGGTAGAACGGGCCTTCGTCGTACTCGAGTCCAAGCCAGGTCATTCCTTCGAGAATCGCATTGACCGAATCCTGGGTGGACCGCTCGAGATCAGTATCCTCGATTCGCAACACGAACCTGCCGCCGTGCTTGCGGGCATACAACCAGGAAAACAGCGCCGTGCGGACACCGCCGACGTGCAGGTACCCTGTCGGGCTGGGAGCGAAACGAGTCTTGATAGCCATGAAGAAACCGCTGTTCTGGGGAAGGCTGCAATTTTATCAGTCTCGCCCCGATTGAACAGACGGTCTGGAAAATCAAATTCCCGCCTGCCGACCAAGACCACCTGGCGCAGCGCGAGGGCGTCGCCCACGCCCAGACGGCAACACCACCCGACAGGCGGACAATCGGGGAATCAATGACGAGCCAGGCGCGCATTGGAAGAGCGCTCCGGCACATTTGATTCGTGGGCGTCTGCCGCAGGGATGCGGCAGTCGAGCCTCCAGGGATGGATCCACGGCGTCCCACGAGTCGAATGCGCCGGGGCACCAACGCTGAAGCCAGCAGCCATGCGGCTTCGGCCGTGACGCAGACACCGGTCGTTCATAGGGGCCGGCGCACACTCGGCCAGGACCGGCCTGTCCAGCATTCAAAAATCGTGTCGATAACCGGCGCTGAGATACAGGAATCGATCATCCTGGTCGTCACCCTCGTCCCGGTCGAAGCGACTGAACTCGACCCCGACGTCCAATTCGAGCGATGTGCGCTTGGTCAGGCGATACGTCGTGAACAGGCTCGGGAGCACACGGCGCTGCGAATCGCCGTCGTCACGGTCACGCCAGTCCACGCGCAGCTGAGGCGTCAGCCGAAGGCGTTCATTCACCGGTGCCCGACCTCGCAACAGCACCGAGGTGATATCCATTCGCTCGGCATCCGTATAGCGCAGACCTACCGAGAACAGGTCACCGGACTTGAACAGATCGTTGCCCACGAACTGACCGTAGAGGTACCAGTCGTCGCTGTTCAGACTGTCATTGCCCGGGATCCCGCTATCTTCACGGAGACTGTAGATTCCGCCGTCGAGCAGCAGTTGCCAGCGCTCGTCGAGTTGCTGGGTGAGTGAGGCGTAGGCGGAGCGGTAAATGAAGCTGCGGTCCTTGGCCAGACGCTCCAACTCCTCACGTGAGTATTCGCCATCCAGGTCATCGAAGTCGTCCCCGCCCAGGCCATAGACGGCGTTACTCAGCGCCAGCCCGGGGCTTCGCCGATGATCCAGCGTAAGGCTGACGACAGTGCCTTCGCGAACCCGCCAGTTACTGAACAGATAGAAGATATTGAGCTCGTCGAAAAAGGTGTCGTAGTCGAGCAGCGAGTAGGCGCTTACACGGTCGCCGGAATAGCGCGCATCCAGGCCCACGGCACGTCGATCGATAGCGCCGTCGAAACTCTGGTAGAGGCCATACAGGCTGAGCAACCAGCGATCGTCGGCGCCACTGAAATCCACGGCCAGGCCGTTGAACAGGCGATCCTGGTCGACCCCGTCACGGGTCGAGCGCATCGGCGAGCCGACCACGTAACGCACGGCCCGGCGGTCATCGAGACGGTACTGGTAGTGCAGACCGTCGAAATAGCCCAGCACCCCGGATGACGGGAGTCGCTGGCGGCCGAGGCGGCCCTGATGGCGACCGTCGACACCGGCGAGATCGAGATACATGTAGCTGACCCGCGTCTGGCTGTCCCGGTCTGAGAGAAAACTGTAGTCATAGCTGCCGGAGAAGCGCCCACTCACGTCGACGTCCCCGCTCCGGCCCTGCCAGTTCACATTGGCGGTATTGAGCAGGCTCGAGCGAAAGGTCTCGCTGTCCCGGTCATCCAATTTGCCATGATCGAGCAGGTAGAACTGGTCGAAACTGCCGAAGACCTGCCAGGGCTGCTCGCGCTGCTCCTCCGGCGCCTCCCCGGCGTCACGCACTTCGGCGCGGGCCAACAAGTCATCGAGCAGACGTTGCACCCGCCGGACCTCGGGCCCCTCCGGGTAATCTGTCAGGTAGCGCTCGAACTGGGTGCGGGCCTGGGCATCCTGGCCACGCTCAGCGCGGGCCACCCCCATCGCGACCCGGGCCTCACGCACGTAGGGTTCGATGCCGGAGGCGATGATCTTGTCGTAGATCGCATTGACGCGCTGATACTGGCCGGCATTGTAGGCAAGGCGCGCCTGACGAAAGAGTTCGGCCATTTCCTGCTCTTCCGGGGTGTTACCGGCCGGGACCACCGGCACCATCGGCGCGTCAGGCGAACGGCTCGGCGACGCTGGCGGCTGTCGGCTCGACGTCGGGTTCCAGCACAATATCGATGCTGCGATCGTTGCTGCCTGCCCGGATCTCGAAGCGCCGTGCCCGATCGAAACGAATGTTGACCCTGGGGTCGATGTCCAGATTGCCGCTGGCCCTGACCTCTCGAATCTGTGGCAACTGCGCTGGCGTCAGTTCCCTGAGGCCCTCCCCCAGCGCATCTGCGATCCGCTGCGGTGCGGCCCCCGCGGCGCCGAGGCGAATCTCCAGTCGGTCCCCGTAATCCGATGGGCTGTGCGAAAGGTACTGCACACGCCTGATGAAATGCACGCTCACGATGAGCCGACCGTCCCGGGTCTCACTGCTCAGACGCTCCAGGAAGCGCTCTGTGCCGAGCGCCCACGCCCCTTGGCCAAAGCCGAACAGCAGCAGAACAAACAGCAAGCAGCCGATGGATTTGAGGTGAATCAATGCCGCGGACCTCATTCACATAGCCCTGGTCGATCTTCTACCGGCTGGCTGCACCAGTCGCCCTCTGGCGGCGCCACATGACACTGGATGCAGTCCCGCCCTTGCGGATGCCTGTTGCCCGGCGGCGGACGATCCGCTGCATGGCAAACCGAACACTGGCTCTGTGCCGACGGGATCTGGGTATGGTCCACCTGGGATGGGCTGACTTGCCAGGTGAACGTGCTGTGACAGGCGGCGCAGTCGTTGGTGGTCGGAATGTGGCTCGGTGATTGTCCCGTGGCAATCTGGTTGTTGTGGCAGGAGATGCAGGCGCCGATCGCCTCGTCGTGATCCATACGCAGCAAGGGGACCCAGGAGAGCGTTCGGTGACACGCCTCGCAAGCATCGCTGGTCGGCGGGTGGTCGCTCGGCTTGCCCGGCACGGTCACCCCGTTGTGGCAGGTGATGCAACCGGACACGATGCCGCCATGATCGAATATCGCTGGTACCCAGGCGGTGGTGCTGTGGCAGGCATCGCAGTCGTTGGAGCTGGCGATATGGTTCGGCGGCTTGCCCGGCGCGACCGTGCCGTTGTGGCAACTGAAGCAGGTGCCAATGACCTCGGCATGATCGACGCGTGTTACCGGCGACCAGGTACTGGTGCTGTGACAGGCCTCGCAGGCATTCGAGCTGGCAATATGATTCGGCGGCTTGCCCGGTGCGGTCGTGCCGTTGTGGCAGGTGAACAGCTCCCGGTGACCTCGGCATGGTCGATACGCGCGACCGGTGACCAGTAGCTCGTGCTGTGGCAGGCATCGCAGTCGTTGGAGCTGACGATATGGTTCGGCGGCTTGCCCGGCGCGGTCGTGCCGTTGTGGCAACTGAAGCAGCTCCCGGTGACCTCGGCATGGTCGATGCGCGTGACCGGCGACCAGTAGCTGGTGCTGTGGCAGGCATCACACTCGTTCGAGCTGACGATGTGGTTCGGCGGCTTGCCCGGTGCGGTCGTGCCGTTGTGGCAACTGAAGCAGCTGCCGCTGACCTCGGCATGGTCGATGCGCGTCACCGGCGACCAGTAGCTGGTGCTGTGGCAGGCATCACACTCATTCGAACTGACGATATGGTTCGGCGGCTTGCCCGGTGCGGTCGTGCCATTGTGGCAACTGAAGCAGCTCCCGCTGACCTCGGCATGGTCGATGCGCGTCACCGGCGACCAGGAGCTGGTGCTGTGGCAGGCGTCACATTCATTCGAGCTGACGATATGGTTCGGCGGCTTGCCCGGTGCGGTCGTGCCGTTGTGGCAACTGAACAGCTCCCGGTGACCTCGGCATGGTCGATACGCGTGACCGGCGACCAGTAGCTGGTGCTATGGCAGGCATCGCATTGATTGGAGCTGACGATATGGTTCGGCGGCTTGCCCGGTGCGACCGTGCCATTGTGGCAACTGAAGCAGCTCCCGGTGACCTCGGCATGGTCGATACGCGTGACCGGCGACCAGTAGCTCGTGCTGTGGCAGGCATCGCATTGATTGGAGCTGACGATATGGTTCGGCGGCTTGCCCGGTGCGACCGTGCCATTGTGGCAACTGAAGCAGCTCCCGGTGACCTCGGCATGGTCGATACGCGTGACCGGCGACCAGTAGCTCGTGCTGTGGCAGGCATCGCATTGATTTGAGCTGACGATATGGTTCGGCGGCTTGCCCGGCGCGACCGTGCCATTGTGGCAGGTGATACAGCTGCCGGTGACCTCGGCATGGTCGATGCGCGTGACCGGCGACCAGTAGCTCGTGCTGTGGCAGGCATCGCATTGGTTTGAGCTGACGATATGGTTCGGCGGCTTGCCCGGTGCGACCGTGCCATTGTGGCAGTTGATACAGCTGCCGGTGACCTCGGCATGGTCGATGCGCGTGACCGGCGACCAGTAGCGGGTGCTGTGGCAGGCATCGCATTGATTGGAGCTGACGATATGGTTCGGCGGCTTGCCCGGTGCGACCGTGCCGTTGTGGCAGGTGAAACATGGCGCAGTAGCGGCGAAATGATCGAACCTGGCCACATTGAATGTCCAGACGCTGTGACACTCGCTGCAATCCAGATTCGACGGCACGTGGTTCAGCGGCTTGCCGGGCGCGGAGATGCCATCGTGACAGATCATGCAGCGCGAGGGCGTGCCGCGAAAAACCTGGTTACGGTGGCAGTCGCTGCAGACTAGCGCCCGGTGTGCCCCCTGAAGCGGGAAGCCAGTGAGTTCGTGATCGAACTCGGTAGCCCGGGTGGAGTCTTGGGGAATACGAAAACTGATCGTGTTGTGGCAGGCGTCGCAGTTCTCGCTGGTCGACATGTGCCCGGTCGGCTTGCCCAACGCGATTCCGCCATCGTGGCAACCCTGGCACTGCATGGGAATATCGTCGTATTCCTCATCGACGTGGCACGCCTCGCAGCCAAGCCTGCTGTGCGCACCGTCGGTAGGGATGCTGGTGGTTTCGTGGTCATACTCGTCTTCGTCATCATCCGCCGCCGATACTGGGACGGCCCAAACGAGCAGGGTCAGCAGCAGAAACGAGAGACAGAGCGTTGCCAGTCGGCGACTGCCAGCCGACGCATGACCATCCATAGCGACATGAAACTCCTGCGAATGGGTCCAGAGCGTAGATAACATTACAATTAGAACGGTAATCCCAGATGCGTGCAACCGCATTCTGTCAAGTTTGAAGATCTCGGCGGACGCTCGAATGCAACAGACCTTGATTCTGCCTTCGGTGACGTCAGCGTGATACCGGATTGGCATGGTCGCCACGTTCGTGCCCGCGATGTGGCGCTTCAGTGATGCCGGTCCCGCGGGAGGGCTGCCTACAGGTGCGTTGAACTGGCGCAGGGCCAGGCAATTGTCGGGGCAACGGTGCCGGGCACAACCAGCAACCGGCTCTCCGACTGGACGTAAAATCTGAATGCCGCCCCTTGCGTGCCGTCGAATATTGATGCAATGTGGACGGATCTTCGTTAAAATTTGCGCATGCAGTGCAAACATATTTTGCTTTAGAATATGTTAGCAACGCATTGGATTTTAATTGAAATATCGTAAGTATGGGCGCGTAGCTCAGTGGGAGAGCACTGCCTTCACACGGCAGGGGTCGCTGGTTCGAACCCAGCCGCGCCCACCAATCAAATCAATCACTTAGGAACCACGACACCCCTCGATTGGGTTCCCAAACGATTATTTGTCACAGCGTTGTCACACTCGTTCGCGAACGAGCGGAGTGTGGCGATGGCCTCCTTCAGAAAACGCGGCCCCTACCAGTGGCAGGCACAGGTCCGGAAGAAGGCCGCTCCCGCCCATCCTGAGCTTCGCGGCATTGGGACATCCTGTCGGCAGGCCACCCGCTGCAGACCAAGACCTTCGAGACCCGCGCCGAGGCCGAGCAGTGGGCGCGCGCCATCGAGGTCGAGATGGACAAGGGCGCGTTCGTCTCACGCGCCGAGGCCGAGTCGACCACGCTGAAGGAACTGCTCGAGCGCTACCTGGAAGAGGTCACTCCGCTGAAGAAGGGTGCTAAGCCCGAGAGCAACCGCCTGCGCCTGATGATGCGCCATCCCCTCGCCTGCCGGTTTGTCGCTGGGATCCGCGGTGTCGACATCGCCCGCTGGCGCGACCAGCGTCTGCGCAAGGTCACCCCGGCGACCGTCAAACGGGATCTGGTCCTGCTCGGTCACGTCTTCGAGGTGGCGCGCAAGGAATGGGGCATCTATGTCCACAACCCGGTGCGCGACATCAAGTTGCCGCCCGGTGGCCGTCCGCGCGACCGGCGCCTTCAGCCAGGCGAAGAGACTTGTCTGTTCGACGCCTGCCGCCAGGCGCGCAATCGCTGGCTGCTTCCGCTGGTGCGGCTCGCGCTGGAGACCTCAATGCGCCAGGGCGAATTGCTAAGTTTACGTTGGGAGCACATCGACCTCGCCCACTGCACCGCCCACCTGCCAGATACCAAGAACGGCGAGCCTCGAACCGTGCCGCTATCGACGACCGCCGTCGCAGTATTGCGCACCCTGCCCCGCGCGCTGCACGGCGATGTGTTCCCCGGCGTCACCACCGAGGCGGTAAAGCGTTCCTACATGCGGGCAACCCGAAGGGCCGGCATCGAAGACCTCCGCTTCCACGACCTGCGCCACGAGGCCACCACCCGGCTGTTCGAGAAAGGGCTGAACATCATGGAGGTCGCCAGCATCACCGGACACAAGGATCTGCGCATGCTGCGCCGGTATACGCACCTGAAGGCGGAGGATTTGGCACGGAAGCTGGGGTGATGGCGGAAGCCCCGCTTTTGCCCTCCTATGCTCTCCCGAGTCGGCGGTCGCCTTCCATCGGGGTCCCGATTTGCCGACGCCGAAACGTGACAGGGATTCGGCAGCGGGTGCAGAAAAGGATTTTGCGTTCAGCCGACATCGGCGCCAGGCGACCCTTCGGGAGGATAGTCGAGGGTGTCGGTAATCTTGCGCCGGTAATCTTCGGTGAAATCCGGGAACGGCAACGTCTGCGCAGAGCCCCATTCACGGACCTGCTTCTCTGCCGCCGCCTGTTTTTCCGTGTCCAGGCCACCATCACGACTGAGATAGAGCGTGCTGGAAGGAAACGCGAAACCGGTCCCTGCATCTTCGACAACCGACATGATGCGCAACAGAATGTCCTCCTGAATGGCGAGAAATTCATTGTAGTGTTTCGTCTTGATGTACACGCGAATCGCCACGTTCAGCGAATAGTCGCCGAACCTGACGAAGCGCACCCGGATCGGGTCATCCACCGTGTGGATGGTTTGCGGATGGCCGTGCAACAGTTCACGTAACGCCGCGAGCAGGAATCGCATCTGGTCATCCTTGGTCTCGTAACGCAACCCGAGCTCAGTAGTAAACAGAAAGCGTTCAGCCGCGCTCAGATTGACGATATTGCGCTGGGCAAAGTCGGCGTTCGGAATCGTAATCAGAGTCCGGTCAAAACGCCGGATCCGGGTCGAACGCAGACCCACCGACTCCACCTTGCCGACCGGGCGCCAGCCTGGCGTCGAATCTTCATCGTAGCGACAGAGGTCACCGACACGCACCGGACGGTCGGCAAACAGGTTGAGCGCACCCATGAAGTTCTCCAGCGTACTCTTTGCGGCAAGCGCCAGCGCCACGCCACCGACACCGGCACCGGTTATCAGGCCGGCCACCGGCACACCCAGCTTGTTCATGATCTGAAAGATTAGGATCAGTATGGCTACCACGCCGACGGTGCGTGAGGCCAGTCGCAACAGAGAGGCGTCGAGGCTTTTTGACGCGACACGCGGCGAGGCAATGATAGCCTCGGCCACCTGGTTCGTGGTTAACCACACCAACCAAACCGACGTGATGCCATACGACAGGAAGGTGATTGCCTGCAGATTACCGGCTACGGGGCCTGTAATGTGAATCTGCTGATAGGCGAAGTAATCGGTAACGGGAATCAATAAAAGGAATGCTATCGGCGCGCTCATATACCGCAGAAAAGAGCGAAATGAGCCATCGAATTCTTTCCGGCGTCCCCATCGGTAGATGGCAATTACGATCAGTAACTCCAACCCGATCAACAGAGCAACCGCCACCCATTTCCAGAACACCAGGCCCCTGACACTGGCGTTTGCCCAGTCCGGTAGCGATTCCACCCATTTAATAGGGATCATCCAGCCGGTGAACAATTCATCGATGCGGGCAGCATTCTTGATGCCCATCGGCTGCCTGTACGGTAATTTACGCACACGGTCGTAGAAATCGGGGACCTGAGCCACCGTGGCGCGGCTGAACTGGTATTCACCTGAATACGGCCCCTCTTTGACCCGCGCAATGGCGATCTCCGTACCTGGCAGGAGCCAGCGTGATGGTGGTTCATCCGGCTCGCCGCCGGCATCCTGCTCAACCGCAGCAGGGATATCTGTAAGCTTCGGCAGGCGCTGGCGCGCAATCACCTCCCACAGCAGATAGAAGGTCCGGTCGGCCACCGTTAGCCGGTTTGCCGGCGCCACCTTGCGCAGATCGAACAGACTCTCGGCCTTTTCCGTAACCTCCAACAGCGCCTGCTGCGTGTCGTAACTCGGCGCATCGCGATACGCCTGGTAACGGTCCGTTGCGTCTTTGGTAAGCGCCAGGAAGCTCTGCATCGTCGCCCGTGGGCTCGACGTATCCACGGGCAGGAGGGGGTTCTTTGCTTCTGCGTTGGCCACAACGGGCATCAGGACCAAGGCGAACAGCAAGAAACGGATCAATTTTGCGCGTTTTTTCATAGCGATAAGTGTATACATGCTGCTGCGAGCAGTTCTGGCCATATCACGCCAACAGTCGCCGGCAAACCAGCCAGGACGCCGGCTACCCAAGCATCATCGGATCCATCGCCGAGGGTCACCGGGTATTGTTCGCATCCGAAACGACATTCGCCGCTGCTGGCCGCAGCAAGAATCCCAGTGGTGGATCCCCAAGCCTTAGTCGTCACTTTGAAGAATACCGAGGCTTGGTTCGCGGGAGGAAAAGGTGGGACGCGGCGAGGTGATGGATCGGTCAAAAGGCCACGCGCATGCGCACGCCACCTACCCAGATCTGATCCTCGTCCGGGTTGAGCGCCGGGTCGATCAGCAACTGCACGCTCGGTGTGATGGCGATTTCGTCGGCCACCTGCCAGCGGAAATACACCTCCGCTGCGTACTGATCGTCTAGATCCACGCCAAACAGCGCATCGTTTGGTTGTCCCCAGTGGACACCGAAACCGAGTTGACTGCCCGCCCCAAGAGACTCCAGGCCGGCCGGTGTGTAGCCACCGCCAATACTGACCGAGCGTTCCAACAGGCTGCCGCCGTCTTCCGACCATCCGGTCCGTACGAATACCAGCCAATGGTCGTCGAGCGCATGGTTAAACGACACTACGCCCCCCCAGCCATCCTCGACACCCAACCCCTCGCGCTCGTCCGCGTGCCACAGGGTCAGATGGACATTGTTAAGGAAGTAGGCCTCTTTGGACGCACCCGTCCAGCCAATCTCGACATGCTTGAAGAACTCGCTCTCATCGAAGAAGGTGTCGAAGCCTTCCAGCGGGTCGGTGGCATCCGAGTTCTGGTCCACGAACCCGGCCATGACATACACGGAGTCCGTCAGCCAGGCAGCGCCGGCGAGCCCCAGGGAGGCGTCGTTGGTCAGGTCGAGGGCCCCGGCCCCGATGCTGAAGGCGTAGTTGTAAAAGTCGGTCCAGGGACTGGTGAGCGGATAGACATCCACATAGTCGCTGATGTCCAGATAGCCGACAATGAACTCATACTTGCCACCCTGGAGCTTTTGGTCCCAGTAGAGGGTGTTCAGCCGCCAGCCCTCGTCGTTGGTCGGGATATTGGAGATCCCGACGTAACCGAGGTTTTCGCTGAGGAAGGAGTTTGGCAGCGTATCGCTGTAGCCATGTGTCTGTTCAACCAGGAACATCAGGGTACCGGGGTTGGCGGTGCCGCGTCCGTACGCCTCCCACTCTCCACGGAAGCGAAAGATGCCGCCTGCCGCGTGCTTGTCGGTACCGGGCAGGCGATCGCTGGCCGTCAGGTAGATCGCGTTGTATTCGGAGCCGAATGTCAGGCCATGCTTCTCACGAACCCCGTCTTTCCACTCATACCACGGCCTCAGAGATTCGAGGTCGAACGGTGTGTCCGTTTGCACACGATCGGTCGCCAACCGGTTTGCCGTGGCATCGGGGCCGCCGAACCCGCTCGACTGCAGCTCGCCGTTGGGTTCTTGTCCTTGAACCGTGCCCGCCGCAACTACCGATAGCGTTGCAACGCAGAGCAGTGACAGAAGCTGCAAATGTGGTCGTCTCGCTTTAGTGCCCATTTTCATGGTGTTGAATCCCGCCTCGTACAAAAGCTCGCAGCCCGCTGAAGACCGCAGAGATGCCGCAAGGCACTTCGTACCCGCGTGAAATCAACGGCGATGGCCACCGCTCCCTAGCTCCGGCGCCTGGGCGTCGGAGCTAGGAGATTGATCGACTATCAGGCTTCTTTTACATTTGCTCGCACGTCGTAGGTTTCAGAACCAAACCAGTCCAGCATCCTTACGTTGACGTCGTCCGGGTGATCCAGCATGGACCAATGGCCGCCTTGAATGAATTCAATACGGCACTCAGCATCCACACGTGAAGGAGTATCAATTGCCTGAGTCGGCCACAAGAACATATCTTGCTCAGGGTAAATCACCATGACCGGCACCTTGACGTTCGGATAGACGTTCGGATCTTTGGCCGTTGCCAGGTAGTCCATGACCATCGGGTTGGCTATGTCATAGTTTAGCCATTCGATACGGCCGGTCTCTTTGATGAGTCGCTTGACCTCTTGTTTTTCAGGATGCGAACAGAAGAAAAGATCGAAGTATTTGAAGTCGTTCGCCATATAAAGTTCTTCCATACCTGGTTGAGTATGATGGTAGGTAAACCAGTTGGTCTTAACGGATTCAAGCATGCGCTCGGGGGTGCCTCGTTCCTGAGTCATGTCGTGGGCCTGGCCAAACACACAGCCCAAGTGGCCAACTGACAAGGAACAGTATTTTCTGAACAGCTCCGGTTTCTGCATGAGCATGGGCCATGTAATGGCAGAACCCCAGTCATGCCCCACTAAGTTGATATCTTTAAGGCCCAGTTTGTCGATAATCTCGAACATATGATCAATGATTTTTTCAACTTTGTAATGCTCAACTTCAACTGGACGGTCAGTTTTGCCGTAACCTAACGTATCTGGGACAATACAGCGGTAACCTGCGTGTAATAATGCCGGCACTTGATATTTCCAACAGCTGCCGTCATCGGGCATGCCGTGAACCAGCATTACGACTCCCTTGTCGCCGCTTCCTTGATCACTTACGTGGTAGTTCCAACCGCCGATCTTCATTTGCTTGCCGGGTAGACTCATGTCTGTCTCCTTTTCTTGGTTGCTCTGGGACCGAGACCACTCGGCCCCTGTTAGGTGAATTAACAAGAAACTCCGGCTCTCGGTCGCCGTTGCTCACCGCCTTCAAACCGCGGTGGCGCAGCTGTGGAAAATGCTTGCGCCGAAATCATCTCGTGAGTCGTAATTTGACGAATGTCGTTGCGGAAAACCGGCCAAATCGTGCCATCACAAAAACTCAGACCGTAAGGCGCCGTTGGACGACATCCAGGGTGCGTTCCACGTGGCGTATGGCAGGGCTCAACGAGGCGAAATAGTGGAACGAGGAACGCAGCCAGGCGCGGCACGGCGCGTGCCCTGAAGGCCGTAGCGGCGTTCACTCAGAGTGACGAATTGCATCGCAGTAAAGATGTCTGCCAATCATCGAGGTCTGGGGAGTTGATCGCTCTCCGGGGATTGGCAATCAACGGCGTAAGTCCGACAGCCTTGCTAGTTGGCCCAATAGTCGTCACCGAGGCGCCAGATGTTCTCGTCGAGCCGTTCCAGCCCCCGGCGCTCGCCCTCGCCAGGCCGCCAACCGTAGCGCAGGAGCATCACCATGTCGGAGCTGACGGCCGGGTCGTCGTAGTAGCCGTGCTTGAAGAAACCCCCACCGGACCCCTGGTAGACGATGACATCGAGATTGGCGTACCTGCGGATGAACTCCAGCTGTCGCTCTGTCAGCTCGGACGGAGTCAGGGTGCCAAGCCGATTGAGGCTGCTGAACAGGCCCTCGGCGGCGGCCAGCGCTTTGTCTTCGGCGTTGCTGTAGATGGTCACGCGCCCGAAGGCGGGCCCCATGGCCTCGCCGACCACCCGCTGCATCTCGACCTCTAGGTCGATGTCGGCAGCGGCGAGGATCAGGTTTTCGATCTTCAAGACCTTGCGGGGGTCGAGGCCCTTGGCCCGCGCTTCGATAACCAGCTCCCGCAGTGCGGTCACGGCCACGTCCGTCCCCCGACTGTGGGCAGTGATGTGGATGCGCTCGATCTCCGGTATTTCCGCGAGAAAGCGCAGGAACTGCTTCAGATGGAGCACCGTAAACTCACCCGATTCGCGATCAACGGTATAGAACAACAGGCCCTTGCTCCCCGCAGGCCAGGTGTAGGCGATCGGTACGCCTTCGCGCCCCATAAAATGCCAGAACTCGGCGAGGGACAGCACCGCATTATCGAATGCCGTTCCGACCCCATGCACGTCGAGGAAGACCTCCTTTCTCTGGGTCAGTGCGAGTCGTTTGAGTATCTCCTCGCGCGCTTGTGCCTTGGTCTGTTCGAGCTCCATAGCCACGCCGGATTCGATCGTGATGCGCCCTCTGTCGCCGACGCGATACAGGTAGGGTGTCGCCGGGAAGCGCACGAGCTCTTCGACCGATTCGATCTCAATGGCAGGCCTGGTGCCTTGTTTCGATTGGGCAGAACCGTTCCCGATCCGGACCTCGGCAACGCCGAGCGCGCCAGACGGGGAGCGTTGGCTGCCGTAACGCATCGGCTTTTCGGATTCCTGCTGCTCAGGTCGCCGGTCCGTGGCATACAGGATCGAAAGCCGATTCCCTTCGAGCTCCGGTGCGAGATCGTCAAACAGCGGCGTCGCGGTCTCTGTGTAGAGGCTCGGGATCGGGATCATGGTGCGCGTGGTCGAGCACCCGGCCAGCAAAACCAGCAGTGCCAGGAATAGAGAGATCCACGGAAGATTGGTCGAACTCGTTTTCATTTGGGCGTGCGCTTGGTTTGGACCTGGCCCAAACTTAGCCCCGCACCGGGCAAGATTCCGGCCATTTCGCGCCAATCCTGGCAACCTGATCGGAACGGCCGAAGCGCGGCATACAATGGGCCCGAAACGCGTGTCGGTTGGACGAGCGATGAAGGTCGGATGCGGGCAACTTGCGGCTCGAAGCCTGTGTCAGCGGCCTTATGGCCTGTTCGCCACTATTGAAGGACGCGACGGCAGCCCGTCGCGAATCGACAGTGAAAAACCCTCGCCGGTGCCGGCTTCGCGGGCGCGGGCGGTGATGTCGCTGCGCCGTTTCAGCTCGTCGAGCCCCATGCTGGTGTTGACCGTTCCGAGCTCGTAGGAGAGGTCGACCAGGTAACCGTTCGCCAGCAACCGCCAATCCAGCGGAAAGTCCGCGCCCACCGCCTTCACATGGTGCCAGATAGTGGTCGTGCAGTTATGGGTTAGGGCGTTGTACCAGCGAGGCGCCTCGGCCAGGGCGTTCATCTCGCGCACATAGTCGAGTAGCAGGGCGCGGTCCTCGGTCGGCGTGGCCAGGGTGCGATACAGCTCGACACGTTCGCCGCGCTGGTTGGTGCGCAGTGCAACGACGTCGGACTCGTCGGCAACGACATAATAAAGCTCGAACTGGCGGAAGAAGCCGCGCACCGCGGAGTATTCTTCGCCCTGCTCCTTGCGTGTCTCGATCGAGACGGCAAGGCGCCGCCCGTCGGCAAACTCCCAACTTGCGATGGTGTGTCCATACAGGGTTGGACCCCAGAAGGAGATGAAGATGTCGAGCCCGACCAGCGCATCGAGGTCGTAGGTGCGGGTCTCCCAGCGCTCGGTGACGTCGCCTTCGCCGACGTATGAAAAATTGCGGACGTTGCGGACGGTCAGGCGCGAGCCATCGATGGTGGCCGTCGGCAGGCGTGCGACGTCCGGCTGCCAGTCCCGATCGTTGCTCGGCGCAAGCGTCAGCCACCACCCCAATACAACCGCGAACGGCACGAGGATGATGACCGCAGCTCGCCAGAAGGGACGGATCAGCACCGCCATCAGGCCGGCGGTGAGGACGACACCAGCCGCGAGTGTACCGGCGAGGGATCTTGACTCCGGCCCGTCGATCCACAGCGCGGTCGCTGACCAGAGGATCGCAAGCAGCAGCGCCAACGATACGGTAAGGTGCAAGAGGATGCGGGTTAGTCTTGCAACAGTCACTACGACACCTCCCGGCGGTCGGTCTGGTCCTGGTCGTACATCACCGCATCCCGGCTCCTGGCGTGTTGGTCACACGCCGGTCAACAATTCCACTGTCAAGGTCGATGTCGAACGTCTTCCCTATCCGGCTCTTTATTTAGGCACCGAGTTGCTTGTGACTCATCAATACCGGCCGAACGTATGACGTGCGACCATTGCACAGTAATGCGAAGCTTTATGACCGCAAAGCTACTGGTATCTGAAGGCTGAATCCGGCCATTTCACGCCAACTGTCATCGGCAAAGGATTAGGTGATGGAAACCGAGTCGGCCTGGAA
>CAWEET010000014.1:0-21422 GCA_963808165.1 uncultured Gammaproteobacteria bacterium
CACGCCGTTGACCACGATCGGCGAGGTCTCCAGTGAATCGACCACCTCGGTCTGGAAGACCCATGCCGGGCGCAGCTTCTTGACGTTGTCGGTATTGATCTGGCGTGAAGGGTAGTAACGGGTCTGGCTGTAGTTTGCGTTGGTGTGCAGGAAGTTGTTGCCGTCGCCGTCGGCCCTGTTCAGCATGTCCTGCGTGACACTCAGCAGGTCACCGTAGAGCGTGCTGCTGCCGGTCTCTTCCGCTGCCGTGGCGAGACCTGCTGACAGCACGAGCGCCACGGCGCCCGCGGTGCTTTGATGTGCAATATTCATCTTTCTTGGTCCTCACTCGCAGTCTTGTTTATTTGTTTATTTAGTTTTTTGTTGTTTGCAGTAGCCTAGACCAAAATAACCTTTCCAGCGGTCTGCGAGAGATAATGAGACGAACCCTGTGCTACAACTGGATAGTCAATGCTGCGCAGGCTGGAGATGAGATATCTTGCTTAAGTCACTGCTTGGGTTCTGTATTGTGATCCTGTCCGCCGGCGCATTGGCGGCTGGGAGCGGTCGCGCGATCGTGCCCAACGAGCGCAGCGATACGCTCTCGATCCTGTCGCCCGAGCATCGGCTGGTGAAGACCGTCGAGACCTGCGCGCGGCCGCGCGGCGTGCATTTCAACGCCGACCGCTCGGCCTTCTTCGTGGCCTGCGCCGACGATGACCTGATCGCGGTCTACGACAGCGCCTCGTTCGAGCTGATCGGACGCATCCGCGGGGTACCGGCCCCGGAGACCTTCGATCTGCATCCGGACGGGCGCCGGCTGATCGTCTCGAACGAAGAGGACGCAACCGCCTCGGTCTACGATGTGGCCAGCGGCGAACTGCTCGCGGAATACGAAACCGGCGAGGAACCGGAGGGGGTGCAGGTCACCGCCGACGGGCGGCTGGTCTTCGTGGCATCCGAGGCGGCCAACCTGGTCCATGTGATCGATCTCGAGGCCGATGCGGTGATCGCGGACATCCTGGTCGACACCCGCCCACGCCGCTTCGCGCTGACCCCGGACGAACGCGAGCTCTGGGTGTCCGCGGAACTGGCCGGTATCGTCAATATCATCGATGTCGCGACACTGAAGCTGGTCGGTGACATCCCGTTTCTGCCCACCGGGTTCCGGCCCGAGCAGGTGACCCCGGTCGACCTGATCATCACTAGGGACGGCAAGCGGGCCTATGTCGCGCTGGGGCGGGCCAATCATGTCGCGGTCGTCGACGTGCCGGCACGCAAGGTGATCGACTACATCCTGGTCGGCAAGCGCGCCTGGGGCCTGGAGCTGTCGGCCGATGAAAAGACCCTGTATGTGGCCAACGGCCTGTCGGACGACGTGACCATCATCGACACCGAAAAATTGAAGCCGATCCGCTCGGTGGCCACCGGTCGGGTGCCCTACGACATCCTGATCGATGATCGCTAGAGTCTTGACTCTTGGCCTGCTGCTGGCGACCACGGCGGTGGCGCAGGACAGTGTCCGTATTGTCTATCTCGGCATCGCCGATGATCCACACTATGAGCCCCGTCCGGTCTACACCGGGCTGTCGTTGCGCGAGCGCAAGCGTCCGGTCGACGGTGCGCGGCTGGCGGTTCGCAGCGCGCGTGTCCCGGGGCGTGCGCTGGGCCTGACCTTCGAACTCGAGGAGATCCTGCTCGACGCCTCGGACTCGGTGGCGGAGGCCGTCGGTCTTGCCGGCGATCGCGGCGCGCTGGCGATCCTTTTCGACTTGCCGGCCGGGCGGATGAAGGAGCTGCTCGGTCAGGCACGTTCGCCGGCCATGCTGTGGTTCAACATCCGTCATCGCGCGGGGGGCTGGCGGACCGGCCGCTGTCCGCCGGACCTGCTGCATACCCTCCCGTCGAACGGCATGCTGAGCGACGCGCTGGCCCAGCACCTGCGCGGCAGGGGATGGGATCGGGTGCTGATACTGCGGGGCAGGTCGCCGGCAGATGAAGAAGAGGCCGCGGCGGTGCGCGGCGCGCTGGCGAAATTCGGTCTCAAGCTGGCGGATGAGCGTGTCTTCGAGTTGTCGAACGACCCGCGCCAGCGCGATCTCAACAATGTTTCGCTGCTGACCGGAGGATCCCGGCACGACGTCGTGTGGCTGGTCGACAACGACGGCGAGTTCGGTCGCTATGTCCCGTATGCGACCTACGCGGCGCGCCCCGTGGTCGGGTCCGAAGGCCTCGTGCCGCTCGCCTGGCACTGGACGTTCGAGCGCTATGGCGCTCCGCAGCTCAATCAGCGCTTTCGGCGCCTGACCGGCCGCGACATGCGCTCGGAGGACTGGGCCGCCTGGGCCGCAGTGCGCGCGGTGATCGAGGGCGTCCAACGCGTCGGTAGCGCAGACGGCACTGCCGTGGCCGGTTTCGTGCGATCCGAGGCACTGTCGCTGGATCTCTACAAGGGGGCACCGGGCAGTTTCCGGCCCTGGAACGGGCAACTGCGCCAGCCGATTCTGCTGGCCACGCACAATGCGGTGATCTCTCTGGCACCATTAGATGGTTTCGCCCACCAGACCGACACGCTCGACACCCTCGGCGTCGACCGCCCGGAAAGCGATTGCCGGCCCTGACGCGGTCGACACGCTGCCGATTGAACCGCCACCCCGGTCCCCGACCGCCTGCGGTCCCGTTGGCGCCGTTGAGGCAGCAGCTTATCCCCGGCGGTTCAAACCTGCCACGCAGGGTCACGACCCCAAGGCGCAAGTGCGGCCCGCGGGTGGCGATCCGTCGGTGGCGGCGCTAGCATGCGCGGAGACGTGACGCGGACCGGCTGGCCAACGCTGGACGTCCGCATCGTGTTAACAGGCCCTAGGGCAATGGCACTCACTTAATGGCAATGGCACTGACTTAAGCTGATTTCGGTCGTTTCTGGAGAAAACGTTGGCGGCATGGATGCCGCCGTCGAGCCTACAGGGACGTATTCACGGCGTTTTGCGCAAGAAATGATCGGAATCACCAGGCCAACTTGTAGCCTGCGCTCCTAAGTCAGCGCCATTCCACTTAAGGGCACTTACTTGAGCTGATTTCGGTCGTTTCTGGAGAAAACGTTGGCGGCATGGAAGCCGCCGTCGAGCCTACAGGGACGTATTCACGGCGTTTTCCGCAAGAAATGATCGGAAGCATCAGGCCAACTTGTAGCTTGCGCTCCTAAGTCAGCGCCATTCCCCTTAAGCTGATTCCGGTCGTTTCTGGAGAAAACGTCGGCGGCATGGATGCGGCCGTCGAGCTTACAGGGAAGTGTTCACGGCGTTTTGCGCAAGAAATGATCGGAATCTCCAGGCCAACGTGTCGCTTGCGCTCCTGAGTTAAGTTAGGGGGTATCGATGGGCTCGGAGGGGCTTCGCAAAATGACGGATTTGATCGCACGCGCCAGCGCCTACGCGACCCAGGCCCATGCCCGGATCGATCAGCGTCGCAAATACTCGAGTCAACCCTATGACGTGCATCTCAAGAGTGTTGCCGAGTTGGTCGCCGAGGTCAGCGACGACCCGGAGATGATCGCCGCGGCCTGGCTGCATGATACCGTCGAGGATACGCCGGCGACCTTCCGCGATATCGAGGATGAATTCGGTGCGGCTGTCGCGGACCTGGTGTCCGACCTCACCGACGTGAGCAAGCCAAGCGATGGCAACCGCGCGGTTCGCAAGGCGATCGACCGCGATCACAGCGCACGCGCCTCGGTGCGCGCGAAGACCGTGAAACTGGCGGACCTGATCGACAACTGCCGCGATATCTGTCAGCACGATCCGCGCTTCGCACGCGTGTTTCTGGCCGAGATGGAGGCCCTGCTGCGGGTCCTCGACGATGGCGACGCCATCTTGCTCAAGCGCGCCCACAAGGTCTGGAACAAGTGCCAGCAGCGACTCCAGCAGCTCAAACAGGAAGATCGCGGTACGCTGTCCGACGTCCAGCTGCCGCAGCGGCGCGAACCGGATATTCAACAGCTGCACGCGCTGCGACTGTTCACCCGTGCCTTCAGCGCGCGCGACATCGCCGACCCCTTTCCGTCCTTCGACAGTGATACCCCGGCGCTGAAGGCGCGCGAGATCATGCAGGCCAGCGAATGGTCGGCGGCCGGGCTACGCGCGCAGGGTTTCGTCAAGGGCTACATCCGGGCGGAGGATCTCGCCGACGGCTGCTGTGGCGACCACTTGCGCGGCTTCGCACGCGGTCAGGTGGTAACGGCCGATGCCACCCTGTCGGACGTGATCTACGTGCTCACGCGGCATCGCGCCTGTTATGTCGACGTGCTCGGCGACGTGACCGGCGTGATCCTGCGCGAGCACATCCAGAAGCCGGTGGTCAGGATGTGGCTGTTCGGGATGATCACCATCGTCGAGATGAACTTCACCCGGCGCATCGCGGAGTACTATTCCGACGAGGGCTGGCGTTCCCTGGTGAGCGAGGGTCGCCTGGAAAAGGCGCAGCAGCTGCATGCTGAGCGCCTCAGACGCGGCCAGCACCCGGAGCTGCTGGATTGTCTGCAGCTCTCGGACAAGATCCAGATCCTGATCAAGGACACGGAACACCTCGCCTGGATGGGCTTCGATTCGCGGCGCATGGCCAAGAACGCGGCCAAGGAGTTCGAGTCGCTGCGCAACAACCTGGCCCACACCCAGGACATCGTGGCCAACGACTGGCCGCAGATCGCGCGTATGACACAGCGGATAGAGTCGCTGCTGGGCATCGGGGACGACTGATGGTCCCCTTGAATATCATGCGCTTAGCCCCAATATCCCGGTCCCGCCCCAGGCCGGTGTCATCGAACTTGGCGGCGCTTTTGGCGGTCATATCTGTGCGATCCCGGGCCTGCCCGGATGCGCGATGACGGTTACGATGGGACACTGCACGAGGGATCAGGTGGGTGATGCGATGAATCCGACCCGGGTGCTGTTGCTGACCGCGCTGCTGCTGATGGCTGGTGCGGCGGGCGCGGACAATCGTGAGCTGCTCGAGCGCCTGCGTATCGATCATGCCGCGATGGTCTCCGCCGAGCGCGATTTTCATGCCCGGCGACGTGGCGGCAATCTCGACGGCGTGGAGGCCAGCGACTATGCGGCCTATATCGCCCGTCTGCACCGCCGGGTGGCTGAGGACTGCGTTGCATTGAGCGCGGCCGGGCAGGCCGTCCCCGCCGAGCTGTCCTGTCCATCCGAGCCGCCACCCGCGCTGGCCCCGGCTGCGATCGACCAGGCGGGTGAGCGGACCGGCGATGAGCAGATCGCCGTACTCGACGCTGAGCTGATGGGCGGCCTGGGTGAATTCGACGAGATGCTGCTACGCGAGCAGGAGCGCGTGCGCGCTGCGGCGGTCAGCACGCAGACTGCCGATGCGGGTGCTGGCGGGGCCGCGGGCGCGGATGGCGCAGGCGCGGGTTCGGAAGGCTCGGATGGCGCGCAAGGCAGCAACGGTGAGTTCGGCGAGGCGTCTGAACAGGGTGGCGATCGCACGGCCGGCCGTGGCGACGTGGCCGCGGGCGGTGCACAGCGCCAGCCCCGCCGGCCGGGGGTTCCGCCGGACATCCCGGACGGCAGCGACGACGACGTGGTGGCGCGGCAGCTGCGCGAGGCCGCCGAGAAGGAGCAGGACCCGGAACTGAAGAAGAGACTCTGGGAGGAATACCGACGCTACAAGGAGGGTACGCGTTGAACTGGCCGATGTTTGAACGATTCTCAAGACTGGCAGCGCTGCTGTCGCTGCTCGCGCTGGTCCAGGGCTGCAGCACGCTCGGACCGACACGCGCTGTGGACGGCGAAGCGCCGCTGAACAGGGCCACCACCGAATTGCCCGAAGATCAGCTGCTCGACGTCTGGGTGGAGCTGTTCGATCCGGGCGAACTGCCGGACGACGACGATGACGTTGGGCTGTCGATGGATATCCGCGAGGCCGAGGCGCGTTACCTGGCCGAACAGCTCCGGACGACCATGGAGGGCACCGGATACTGGGGGGCCGTACGCCTGGTGCCACGCGACAACAGTGGCAGTGAGTTGCTGGTGCGGGGCAGCATCGTGGAATCCGACGGCGAGCGCCTGGAACTGGAGATCACCGCGCTCGATGCCACCGGTCGGGAATGGTTCCGGCGCAGCTACCGGGACGAGGCCGAGTACCCTCGATACCGCGGTGGCGGCCAGTACGGCACGGATCCCTTTCAGTCGCTTTTCAACAGCATCGCCAACGACCTCTCGGAGTACCGCGCGCAGCTTGTCACTGCCGAGATTACCGAAATCCGCCGCGTTGCCGCGCTGCGTTTTGCCGCAGATCTGGCGCCCGACGCGTTCACCGGCTACCTGACCGAAGACAAGGGCCGGTTCAGCGTCGTACGCCTGCCCGCCACCGATGACCCGATGTACCGCCGGGTGCGGGCGATTCGCGACCGCGACCAGATGTTGATCGATACTCTGAACGGGCATTTCGGTAACTTCGCCCGCCAGATGGAGCCACCCTACAGCGAGTGGCGCAAGGCGCGCAGCGAGGAGGCCGAGGCCCTGCGTGCGATCCAATACGAGGCGACCAAGCGCAAGCTGCTCGGGGCCGCGGCGATCCTTGGCGCCATTGCGGTCGAGGCCGTGGGCCACAACAACAACTACAGCACCAGTGCGCTGCGCAACACCCTGGTGCTGGGCGGGGCATACGCGATCAAGACCGGTTTCGACAAGTCTTCGGAAAGCGGCATCCATCGCGAAGCGATCATCGAACTGGACGAATCCTTCTCGTCCGAGGCCGGGCCGCTGGTGGTGGAAGTCGACGGCGAAACCCACGAGCTCACCGGTTCGGCCGAGGTGCAATACGCCAAGTGGCGTGCGCTGCTGAAGGAAATCTATGTCTCCGAGACCGGCCTGACCCCCTGATCCGGCACCATGCGATGAACGACCAGCAAAGGCCCGGGCCAGGGCAAGCCAGCGTGTTGCGCCCGCCGGGGCAGCCTTACGATGCGACCGGGGACGCCGGGTCGGGCTATCGCTGGCTGTGGATCGCCCTTGGCCTGTTGGTGCTGCTGGCGCTGGCGGTGATTTTTGCGCTGCCGGCGGCGCTTGTCCCGGTGCAGGAGAAGCTGGCGCCATCTGCGGCACCGGCACCGGCACCGGCGCAGGCCCCGGTCCAGGCAAATTCCCAGGCAAATGCCCCAGCAGCGGCGGCGTCACCGCGGCCGGATGGCGACAGCGAGCCGCAGCGCGACGCTGCCCATCAGGCGTTGCAGGATTACCTCAAACTGCGTGCCCGGCTCGAGCTGGAAGACGCCGGCCGCTGGGGAGAGCCCGGCTGGAGCGAGGCCGCGACCCGTGCAGCCGCGGCCGACCGGCAGTTTGCCCGGCGCCAGTTCGCGGCGGCGGCGCGCGACTATCAGGCGGCCCTGCAGCGTCTGCGGCAAATTGAGTCCGATCGGCCGGTGCAGCTCGCCGACGCGCTCGAGCAGGGCAGGCGTGCGCTGGCCAGCGACGATGTGGACGGCGCGATTGGCCATTTCGAGGCAGCGCTGTCGATCGCGCCGGATGACCCGGATGCGACCGCCGGGATTGTGCAGGCCCGCAAGCGTGGCGCCAGCATCGAGCAGATGGCGCGTGGCCGGTCGGCGGAGGCGCAGGGCGACCTGGCATCGGCGCGCGCCGCCTATCTGGAGGCGACCCGGCTCGATCCGGAATACCCGGCGGCCCGGACCGAGCTGCAGCGCGTGACTGCCGAGATCGATGCCCGTGACTATATGGCCGCGATGACCCGCGCGCTTGGCGCGCTCGACGCCGGGCGCACGACGCAGGCAGACAAGGCGCTGGCCGAGGCCGAGCGGTTGCGGCCCGGCGATCCGGCGGTGCGCGATGCGCGTGCGCGTCTACAGGCGATGCGGGCGCAGGCCGCGTTGGACAGTCTGCGCCGGCAGGCGGCTGCCAGGGTGCGCGCCGAAGACTGGCCGGCGGCGGCCGGACTCTACCGCAAGGCACTGGCCGTCGACCCGGCGGCCGGTTTCGCCGGTACCGGTCTGCGTCGGGCCGAGCAGCGCGCCAAGTTGCATGCGCAGTTCGATCATTATCTCGACAAGCCCGCGCGCGTGTACTCCGCAGCACCGCTGGCCAACGCCAAACAGCTGCTGGCGGCCGCCAGCGATGCGCCGCCGCAGGAGCCGCGCCTGGCGAAAAAGATCGCCGCGCTGCGCGAACTGGTGGTGGGTGCCGAGACACCGATGACCGTGACCTTGCAATCGGACGGTGCGACCGAAGTGGTGATCTACCGGGTCGGGCGGCTCGGCCGGTTCGACACCCACGCGCTGCAACTCACGCCGGGGGATTACACCATCGTCGGCAGCCGCCCGGGCTACCGTGATGTGCGCAAGGTCATGCAACTGCGGCCCGGCAGGCCGCCGCCGATGCTGCTGGTGCGCTGCGAGGAAGCGATTTGAGCCGCGTCTATTTCATCCATGATGCACGCGGCGGGCAGCAACTGGGCGAGCAGGACCTGCCGCTGGCGGTCGGCGGCGCGCAGGTGGGCGACATCGTGTTGCCCGGCCTGCCCGCGGACGCACTGCTCGCGCACATCGGACTGGCCGAGGGCCATGCCTTTATCCAGCCGGCAGATACGGATCTGGCGCTGTTTCACAATCATGAGCGCCTGACCGCATCGCGCTGGCTGAAGTCGGGCGACCTGGTGGAAGCGGGCGAATCGGTGATTCAGTGGGTCGTGCGGGGTGACCAGGTCGATATCAGCGTGCGCCCGCGACCGGCGACACCGGCCCTGGTGCCGCCGAGCGCGCCGCCGCCGCTGACCACCCGGACACTGCCCGAGGTGGCCCCGGCAGCGGCGCCGGGACAGGGGCGCCGCACATTGTCGCGCGTCGCCATCGGGGGCTTCCTGCTGTTGCTGCTGGCCGCGGCGTTCGTGTTGCTGGCCACGCCCTTCGCGGTGCAGATCGACCCGGAGCCGGCGCGTTACTCGGTCGACGGCTTTCCTCCGGCACTGACGCTCGGCGGGCAGCGGCTGGCGCTGCCCGGGCGCTACACGATCAGCGCGGAGCATCCCGGCTACCGGCCGCTGCGCCAGGAGATCGAACTGACCCGCGGCGGCTTGCAGCAGTTCGAACTGGCGCTCGAGGAGTTGCCCGGGCGGGTCAGCATCGATCTCGAGCCGGCGGTCCCGTTCCGGCTGCTGGTCGACGGCGCGGTGCTGGAAACCGACGCCGAGCGGCTGGCCGAGATCCCCGGCGGCACGCACCGCCTGCGCATCGAGACCGAACGCTATCTGCCGCTCGAGGAGACCCTGGACGTGGTCGGCAAGGGCCAGGCCCAGCGGCTGGTCCGTGTGCTGCAACCGGCCTGGGCCAAGGTACATATCGATAGCGAGCCGCAGGGCGCCTCGGTGCAGGTGGACGGCGAGGTGATCGGTGTGACGCCGCTCGACACCGAACTGCTGCAGGGCGAACGCGCGCTGCTGCTGGCGCTGGACAGGTACCAGGAGATCACGCTGCCAGTGCAGGTCCAGGCCGGTGCCGATCTGCTGCTCGACGACCTTTCAGTTGCAGTTGCGCGACGCCAGCCTGGCGGTCAGCAGCGAACCGGCGAGCGCCAGCGTGAGTGTCGACGGGATCTTTCAGGGCACCACCCCGGTGACCCTGGCAGTCGCCGCGGGCGTCGAGCACAGCGTGCGGCTCAGCAAGCCGGGATACCGGGACTTCGAAAGCCAGCTGACGCTGGCCGCGGACGAGGAACGGGCGCTGGATGCCCGTCTGAGCCCGCAATACGGGATCGTGTTCGTGACCGCGCGGCCGGCCGATGCCAGCCTGCGGGTCGACGGCAGGGATGTCGGCAGCGCCACACAGCGACTGCAGTTGACGACACGCCGTCACACCCTGCAGTTCAGCAAACCCGGCTATGTCTCCAGGACGGTCACGGTGACACCACGTACCGGCAGCAGTCAGAATGTGGACATCACGCTGGCCAGCGCGCAACAGCAGCGTGCGCTGCAGCAGCCCGGGACCCTGCCCGCAGCGATCGGCAGTCCCGGCGGGCCGCAGTTGCGACTGGTGCGCCCGCAGGGCAGTTTTCTGATGGGGGCATCGCGTCGCGAGGCCGGGCGCCGCGCCAACGAGAGCCGGCGGCTGGTGAAGCTGCCGCGGCCGTTTTATCTGGCGGACAAAGAGGTGAGCAATGCGCAATTCCGACGCTTCCGACCCGGCCACGACTCGGGTCTGGCCGAGGGTGTCGGCCTGAACGGCGACAGCCAGCCGGTGGTGAACGTCGGCTGGGACGATGCGGCCCGCTACTGTAACTGGTTGAGCGACCGCGAGGGGCTGCCGCGCGCCTATACCGAGAGCAATGGCCGGATGCAGGCGGTGCAGCCGATGTCGACGGGTTATCGGCTGGTCGGCGAGGCCGAGTGGTCGTACGTCGCGCGCAGACTCGGCCGGCAGTCGGAGCGGCGTTACCCCTGGGACGGTGAATTTCCACCTGCGGCGGTTGTCGGCAATTTCGCCGACGCCAGCATTGCCGACAGCCTTGCCAACACGGTTCCCGACTACAATGACGGGCATCGGGTGGCCGCCCCGGTGGGCAGCTTTGCTGCCCGCCCGAGCGGCTTTCATGATCTGGGCGGCAACGTGTCCGAATGGATGCACGACTATTACGCGGTTTACCCGGGCGACGCCGACAGGCTGGTGACCGACCCGCTGGGTCCGGCGGCGGGCGAGCATCATGTCGTACGCGACTCCAGCTGGCGCCTGGGCACGATTGCCGAGCTGCGGTTGAGCTATCGTGATTACAGTCGCACGGCACGCCCCGATCTGGGGTTTCGCATCGCGCGCTATGCACAATAGGGACGCTCGGGCAAAGCGGCGGATGCTGCACGCGGGGCCCGGCGGCGATCTGCGCCGGCACGGCCCGGGCGCCTGGCTGACGGGGATTCCGGGATGATGCGTTTGTTGGGGATGGCCGTGCTGCCCGCCTGGCTGGTCTTGATCGGACCGCTGTATGCGCAGGCGCCAGCGGGTGATCCGGCGCCGGAACGGCCGCGCGAAGCCGCCGTCGCAACGCCCGAGAAAGCGCTCGAGCCGCAGCCGCCGGAGCGCGCTAAAGCGAGCACCTTCAATCCCTCGGAAAAGATCGGCGCCGACAGCGCCGTGTCCTTCCCGGTCGACATCTGATTGCACCCGGGAGCGAATGCAGGAACGGATATGTCATGAGAAGAGGTTTCCCGGTCGAGCTCGTCTATCAGGTCTTTTCGCTACTGATCGCCTTCATTCTGGTGCATGCGCTGTATGTCAGTGTGATTCGGCCGCAGGCCAGGGTGTTCCTCGAGCAGGAGGCGCGGCAGATGCAGGCGGACCCGGCGTATATCCAGCAGCGCTCGTTCTTCGTCGTGGTCAAGGACTACGAGCAGGAGGCCTGTTTCGTGCTGATGCTGTGGGCCTTTGCGATCCTCGGCTTCAAGGGCCGCGCCGCCTACCGGCAGCAGAAGCTGCTCGACCAGGATCTGCTGCGCTTGCCAGCGGAACTGCCGATCGGCCCGGAAGACACGCGCGATCTGGCCGGGCGCATCCGCGCCCTGCCGGCGTCGATGCAACCGTACCTGCTGCCGCGTGCGCTGCTGACCGCGATCGAGCGTTTCGCCGCGACGCGCAACGTACAGGACGTCTCGACGGCGGCGCGCGACATCTGCAGCTCGGAAGGCGAGCGCATGGAATCTGAACTGTCGATCATCCGTTACATCGCCTGGGCGATCCCCTCGGTGGGCTTTATCGGAACGGTGCGCGGTATCGGCGATGCCCTCGGTCAGGCGCACCGTGCGGTCGAGGGTGACATCACCGGGGTCACCTCGAGTCTCGGGGTTGCGTTCAACTCGACCTTCATCGCACTGGTCATCAGTATCGTGTTGATGTTCTTCATCCATCAGCTGCAGTTGATGCAGGAGCGACTGGTGCTCGACAGCGAACGCTACGTGGACCATTGGTTGATCCGGCGCCTGCAGGGCTGACCGGCAGGGCGCCGACCGGGACAACATGAAGCGCCGCCCGCTATCGCCGTTTTCGATGTCGTTCCTCGACATCATGTTCTGTGGCTTCGGCGCGGTGGTGCTGCTGGTGCTGATCCTGAGCAACGATACCGTGCGTGCGCGCAACACGGTGTTCGCCGACCTGCGATCCGAGGTCGTGCGCCTCGAGCAGGAATCGATCACGGGTCGCGAGCAGCTGGTGGAGGTGCGCAACAGTCTGGCGGTGGCCGACGACGAACTGGCGGTGACCCAGGGCGAGGCCGAGCAAGTGATCGAGACCATCAAGGAACTGGAGATCGAATTGGCGCGCCTGCAGAACGAGACGCTGGCGAGCCGGCGGCATGTCAACGAGCTGGCGTCCGATCTGAAGAACCTGGACCAGGAGCAACGCCGGCTGGGTGCGCCGCAGCCGGTCGACCAGGACCGCGGCAACAAGGTGCGCGAGGTCAGGGGAGAAGGCGACCGCCAGTACCTGACCGGGTTGAAGATGGGTGGCAAGCGGGTGCTGATCCTGGTCGACACGTCGGCCAGCATGCTCGACGAGACCATCATCAACGTGGTGCGGCGGCGCAACATGGATACCGCCAGCAAGCGCAGTGCGCCGAAATGGCTGCGGGCGCTGAAGACCGCCGACTGGCTGGTCAGCAATCTGCCGTCATACGGCGCGTTTTCAGCTGTACGCCTTCAACACGCGGGCCAGCGCGGTGCTCAGCGGGACAGACGGCAAATGGTTGCAGGCCTCGGCCCGCAAGGATGTGGATGGTGCGATTCGTTCGCTCAGCCAGGCCGTGCCGGGCGGCGGCACCAGCCTGTATCACGCGCTGGCCGTCGCCGGGAAGCTGTCGCCGCGGCCCGACAATATCCTGCTGGTGACCGACGGCCTGCCGACGCAGGGGCGCGCCAAGCCTTCCGGGACCACGGTGTCTTCCGAGCAGCGCCTGCGGCACTTCCAGGAGGCGGTGCGGGTGATACCGTCGGGCATCCCGGTCAATACGGTGTTGCTGCCGATGGAGGGCGACGCCTATGCAGCGGCCGCATTCTGGAAACTCGCGCAGGGAACGCGCGGCTCCTTTCTGACGCCGGCGAGGGACTGGCCATGAGCCGGCGCGGCCGGCGCAGCATCGAGATCTTCAACCTGTCTTTTCTGGACGTGATCTCGTGCGGCTTTGGCGCCATTATCCTGTTGCTGGTGATCGTCAAGATCTCCGAGCCGCATGTGATAGAAACCATGGCGGTCGATCTCAGTGGCCTGGTGATGCGGCTGGAGGCCGAGCTGCACGAGATCCGGGGCGAGACGACGGTGTTCAATCGCGAACTTGTCACTCGGCAGGAACAGCTCTCCGAGCAGCGCGCAAAACTGGCGCGCCTGCAGGGCGATCTGTCGTCCCTTCGGGGGCGCTATGCGGCGACCCGCGACGATCACGAGGCGCAGGCGCTGATCGCGGGCCGGCTCGCCGCGGCGAAACAGGACCTGACCGAGGAGATGCGGCGGCTGCTCGGCAGCGGTTACCGGCGCAGGCTGCTGACGGCCACGGTCGGTGGGGTGCCGGTGGACAGCGAGTACATCGTCTTCATCATCGATACCTCGGGCTCGATGCAGGAGAATGTCTGGCCGCTGGTGCTCAAGAAGGTCACCGAGGTGCTGGACATCTACCCGGCCGTCAAGGGCATCCAGGTGATGAACGACATGGGCGACTATATGTTCACGACCTACCAGGGCAAGTGGATACCCGACTCGCCGGCCCGTCGCAAGGCGATCATCAAGCGGCTCGCCGAGTGGCGGCCGTTCTCCAATTCCAGTCCGGTCGAGGGCATCGAGGCGGCCATCCGGCGCTTTCATGCGCAGGACAAACGCATCAGCCTGTATGTGTTCGGCGACGACTTTGCACGCGGTTCGATCCAGGGCGTGATCGATACCGTGGCGCGCCTGAACCGGGCCGACGGGTCCGGCAAGCGCCGCGTGCGCATCCACACCGTCGGCTTCCCGGTGCAGTTCGGCAGGGCCGAGGGCATCCCGATCAATGCGGTGCGTTACGCCGCGCTGATGCGAAAACTGGCCGAGACCAATGGCGGCAGTTTCGTCGGTCTGAACAGTGTGCGTTAGCGGCAATGGCACTTACATAAGCTGATTTCGGTTGTTTCTGGAGAAAACGTCGGCGGCATGGACGCCGCCGCCGAGCCTACAGGGACGTATCCACGGCGTTTTCCGGAAGAAATGATCGGAATCATCAGGCCAGCTTGTAGCTTGCGCCCCAAAGTAAGTGCCATTCGCGTGAGCGGGAATCAGCGGCAGGCAGGGGGTCAACTACGGCGTGAACAGTGGTCGCCCATCAGGGCGCGGTTTCCGCGAATGCCTGGCCAACCCATGCGAGGACTCCTTGCGAGCGGACGAGGACGGGTACATGCGGGTATTGCGCATTGGTATAGACGCTGCACCAGCAGCAGCGCGCGAAATCCATCGTTTCCAAAGCCGGTCTGATAGCGGTCCAGCAGATCACCCCTCAGGCCATCGATGGTGATCTGCAGTACGAGTCGGATATCCCCGTCAGACGGCTTTCCGACCAGGCAGCGTTTCTGGGAAGCAGAGAACGGGCAGCGTGACCAGAAGGGGTTTCACAGAAGCGAGTTGGAGCAATCGTTTGGCGGGCATCGCCGATTGCTCTCTGTCAACTGGTCAAGGCCGACGTCCGGCCAGCCAGATACCCTCCCGGTGCGCGAGCCCAAATGACCGCTGCCTCCAGAACAGGCGAACCGCCTCGGTGGGCGGTTCGCACGGTCGAAAGGTATGCAGTCTAGTTGCCCAATCCGGGGTTCAAACTCCTGTCGAACGGGATCTGATCCAGATGCTCGATGTACTCCAGTGGGTCGAACGGCAGCTTGCTGATGTCCATCTGTGGCTTGGCCAGTGCCTCGATCTCTGGCGAGGGATCTGCCAGGCCGGTCCATGGGATACCGTGCACCTCCTGTACATCCGGATATTTCTTCTTCCACAGGTCGTGGCGCAGCTTCATGCGGTTGAACGGGCGCTTGAGATGGATCAGGTTGGTCAGCATCGGCGTGATCTCGCGCGGGTCCGCGGGCAGGAAATAGAAGGCGGCCGGGATACCGCTGGCCTCGCCGACCGGGTCCGGCGAGATCCAGTGACGCTTGTAATTGCCCTTCACGGTCGCCCCGAGCCGCGGTCCGGCATAGATGAAGACGTGGTCGCGGCGGCTGTGCGTGTCGCCGTTGATCAACAGTGAGGTCTGGTCGATGCCGTCGATGACGCGGTCGGTCGGGACGTGCTTCAGCGCGCCGGCGAGGCGGGCGAAGGTGGTAAACAGATCCGTCTCATGAATAATGTCGCCAGCCAGCTGGCCGGGGTCGATCACGCCGGGCCACCAGGCCTGTGCAGGCACCCGCACGCCGCCTTCCAGGAAGTCACCCTTTCCGCCGCGATAGATGGTCTCGGCCATGCCGAGCCCGGGCGGGGGGTTGTGGGTCATCGGCCCGTTGTCGGCCATCGCAACGACCAGCGTGTTCTCGGCGATTCCCAATTCCTTCAGTTTGTCCATTACCGCGCCGACGAACGGGTCGATATTGCACTGCAGTCCGTCCTGCAGGATGCTCCTCGCCGTCGAGCACTTCTTGGGGTTTGGGATGAAGCTGGTCATATTCGGCCAGTTGGCGACATAGAAGGGCTTGCCCGCCTTGGCACTGCGCTCGATGAAGTCCAGGGTCCGGCGCTGCGCCTCCGGATCGATCTTCATGTAGTTCTCGTGACTGTTGTCGCCCCATTGACGCGCCAGTTCGCCCTTCTTGCCCTCCGCGATCTGCACCCAGCCCTTGGTGACGAAGGTGTCATCGAGCTTGTAGGGGTCGGGTGGGAGCATGTCCTGATACAGCCCGATCGATGCGTTCGCGCCCTCGGCCAGTTCGGTGTTGAGCGACAGGATCTGGTTGTAGCCGGTGAAGAAGGCCTCGTCGAAGCCCTGGTTGTGGGGATAGCTCTCCTCGATGTCGCCGAGGTGCCACTTGCCGTGGAAGGCGGTCGCATAGCCCACCTCGGAAAGCACCTCTGCGATGGTGACCTCTTCGCCACGCATACCGTGACTCTCGAGCAGCATGCCGATGTTGTACATGCCACTGCGCACCGCCAGTCGACCCGTCGCGGATGCGGCACGGCTCGGCGTGCATCCCACCTCGGTGTACATCCGGGTGAATAGCATCCCTTCGTCGGCCATCCGGTTCAGGTTCGGGGTGTCGAGTCCGCGAACTTTCTGGATCGCCGGTATACCGATGTCACCGTAAGCGGTGTCATCCCACATGACATGGATCAGGTTTGGCGGCCGGCCGTGTTTCTCTCTCAGTTCCGCCAGTTTCTGATCCAGGGCCTTGTCTTCGGCGGCCCATTTCTCGCCATTCTGGGCCGCGAGGACATAATACTCGGCGTCCTGGACGATGTCGGCCGCGCTCGCCGTCATCGTGAAGCCGATCAACGGCAGCGCTGAACACAAGCTTCTAAGCAGATGATTCCTGATCATACGTTCTCCATCTTAGAGGTGTGAGACCGGGCTGCTGCGGGCGTCAACTACCCCACAGCAGGCGATTAAAAGCCCGCAGGACTATTACTTAAACTCGCCGTTGAGTCACATCAAAAATCCGCAGATTTACCCCTCGAGGGCCAAGGTTATGAATGCGACCAGCAAGCCCGGCATGTTGCTCGCGCGAAGCTTCGACAGCTTCGAGGAACTTGCGCAAATGGCGGTCGCCTGGGATCTGGACTTCCGCCAGCTCGACAGTTCCCGGTCCGCCTCGGCGTTGTCGCAGGCACAACTCGGTTCCCTGCTCGTTTCGAGCGCTCGATTCGGGTGCCACGTCGACCAGCGGGGGGCGACGCCTGTCGGTATGCGCACCTTCGCGATCCCGCATGCCGACTGCTCGGAAATGCTTTGGTTTGGTCGTCCGGTCGATCGCAATTCCCTGCTGACCTTCCCGAGCAACGGTGAGCTGCATGCGCTCAGCCGGCCGGGCTTCGCGGTGACGACCGTCAGTGTCCCGCAGGCGTTGCTCGACCGATATGCTCAACTGAGCGAGGGGATGGCGTCGGCTGGCCAGCTGGGTGCGGGTGAGACCATCACGCCTGCACAGCCAGGCTCACTGGATGGCCTGCGCAGCCTGTCGAAAAGATTGTCGGCAGCCGTCGCACACAGTGCCGATGGCGGCTGTGGACAGATCATCGCGGATATCGAGGACGAGACGCTGTCCGCATTGATGCGGGTCCTGGGGAGCGGCACCCCGGCGCGGGAGAGCGATTCGCGGGCCGGGAACCGACGCAGGCTCGGGCAGCTGTTGGATTATGTTAACGGCCATGCCGACACCCCGCTGCGGGTTGCGGATCTGTGTGCTGTCGCGCAGGTATCCGAGCGCACGCTGCAAAATCTGTTCAAACGTGAACTGGGAATGACGCCAAAGACCTATCTGTGCGGCCAACGCCTGTACGGTGCGCACCGTGCCTTGAGGATTGCGCAACCGTCCGATTGTCGGGTGATGGACGTGGCGAATGCCTGGGGATTCTGGCACATGGGGCAGTTTGCCCGCGATTACCGCAGGCTGTTCGACGAGCTGCCGTCGGATACGCTAATACGCGGCGGTTGATCCCACTTCGACCCAAGCCCCGTTCAGGCGAATGGCACAGACTTAGGAGCGCAAGCTACAAGTTGGCCTGGTGATTCCGATCATTTCGTGCGCAAAACGCCGTGAATAAGTCCCCGTAGGCTCGACGGCGGCGTCGATGCCGCCGACGTTTTCTCCAGAAACGACCGGAATCAGCCCAAGTGAGTGCCATTGCCGTAAAGGCCTCAAAAACCAAAGCCGGCTTGCGCCGGCTTAGAATGCAGCCCGTTCGGGCCGCCTGTTTCATTCTTGTTATTGTTGGATTCTTCTTATTCGATTCTGCTGTTCTCGGCACTGGGCTTTTGTTTTTGTCGTTCGCTATACAGAAAGCAGGTATCGGGCCAATTATTTTTAAAACTTTAAAAACAAATAATTACATTGCATTGTTAAAGTTGCCTCATAGTCTTTATGTAAAACCTGTTGACACATCCATCGCGCCCATCGATGTGGCTAATGCCTTTAGGGCAGCTCCAATAATCCTGGGTGCGCAGACTGGGCGACATCATTCGGGACATCAAGGCGCAGACCGCACGTAATAGCTGGCTATTGCGAAGGCCTTCAACGCAGAGAGCGCGGATTAGGTCGTTCAAGATGTCATCTATGGATTGTTAGAGGCGCCCTTTACCTTGTCTTCCGGGTCGGCAAGGCAGGCGAGCGCAGGACTGGGCGTCGCCAATTCGGGCGGGCGTAACGCGGTCCACGTGGCTTGTAGGCTGACCCGAATGGAGCGTTGCCGATGCATCGATGTTGCGTTGCATCCATCGCCGAGGTGCTGTCAGTCTCTGCGGTGTCCGCTGTACCTTCAGGCATCAGCGGCGCTCTGTGAATGACCGGGCTTCCCGCATGGCCCACCCGTATTGGTTTTGACCCTCACCGGCGTTGCGCCGATAATCGAGCGCCATTCGATCTGTACCGTTGAGCATTGGAAACAATAACGATGAAGCTCGGTATCCCCAAAGAGCGTGTCGACGGCGAGACCCGGGTTGCGACTACCCCGGAGATCGCCAAGAAGCTGGTTGCCGGTGGCCTCGAGGTGTTGCTCGAGCATGGCGCGGGAGAGTTGGCGCAGTACACCGATGCGGCCTACGCGGAGGCTGGCGTGCAACTGACCGATGCAGCCGGCGCGTTTGCTTGCGACATCGTCGCCAAGGTGCGCAAGCCGCTGGCCGACGAGGTTGGGGCGTTGCGCGAGGGTGCTGTCCTGGTAGGGCATGCCGAGACCTGCGAGGACGATGAGATAACTGCCGCGCTACGGGCGCGCAACATCAAGCTGATCGCGATGGAGCGCATCCCGCGCATCTCGCGCGCCCAGTCGATGGATGCGCTGTCTTCGCAGAGCAACATCGCCGGTTATCGCGCAGTGATCGAGGCGGCCAGCCACTTCGGGCGGTTCCTGCCGCTGATGATGACCTCGGCCGGCTCCGCCAAGCCGGCACGGGTGATCGTGCTCGGTGCCGGTGTCGCCGGCCTGCAGGCAATCGCGACCGCGCGGCGCCTCGGGGCCGATGTGTACGCCTACGACGTGCGTCCCGAGACGGCCGAGCAGATCAGCTCGCTCGGCGCAAAACCGATCACGCTGGACATCGGCGAGGCCGGTGGGGGCGAGGGCGGCTATGCGAAGGAGCTGTCGGAAGAGGGCAAGGCGAAACAGCAGGCGATGCTGGCCGACGAGCTGGCCAAGGCACACATCATCGTCACCACCGCATTGATCCCGTGCCGGCCGGCGCCGGTGCTGATCACCGAGGAGGTGGTCGAGCGCATGCGCCAGGGCTCGGTGATCGTCGATCTGGCAGCGGCGACCGGCGGCAACTGCCCGCTCACCGAGGCCGACCGGATCGTCGTCAAACACGGCGTGATCATCGTCGGTCACACCAATTATCCGGCGATGATGCCGTCGGATGCGAGCGCCTTCTACGCCAAGAACATCGCCAACCTGCTCGATATCATGCTCGACCGCTCGGGCGATGCGATCGCACTGAAGGATCTTGATGAAGACGAGATCACCCAGTCAGCGCTGCTCAGGGCGCCCGACGCCTGACTGACCCGAACCAAGGACTCTACTGAGGAAACGGCAAATGCCAGACACACTGGTCGCACTGTATGTATTCGTCCTGGCCTGTTTCATTGGCTACTACGTGGTCTGGGGCGTCACACCCTCGCTGCACACGCCACTGGTCGCGCTGACCAATGCGATCTCCGGGATCGTTATCGTCGGCGCACTGCTGGTCACCGGCCTGGATTCGGCCGGCTCGTTCGCCGAGATCACCGGCTTCATTGCGGTGCTGCTCGCCTCGATCAACGTGTTCGGCGGGTTCCTGGTAACCAACCGGATGCTCTCGATGTTCCGCAAGAAGAACAAGTGAGGCCCTAGCACATGCAGATCTCCGCCAACACCCAGGCCATCGTCTACCTGGTTTCGGCCATCCTGTTCATCCTGGCGCTGAAGGGTCTGACCCACCCGTCGACCGCGCGCCGCGGTAACTTCTATGGCATGGCCGGCATGGCGCTGGCGATCGTCGCCACGCTGCTTGGCCGCGAGGTGCAGTCATACGGCTTCATCATCGCCGGCGTGCTGCTCGGGGCGCCGATCGGCATCCTGCTGGCAATGCGCATCAAGATGACCGCGATGCCGCAGCTGGTCGCCGCGCTGCACAGCTTCGTCGGCCTGGCCGCGGTGCTGGTCGCGGTCGGCACCTTCCTGAACAAGCGCGATGCCGGCCTGCTGAACGCGGTACTGATGGGTGAACTGTCGGCCGGGGCGATCATTGGTGCGATCACCTTCACCGGTTCTGTGATCGCGTTCGGCAAGTTGCAGGGTCTGATCTCGGGTAAACCGGTCAAGTTCGCGATGCAGCATGCGCTGAATGCGGCGATGGCGATCGCCACGATCGCGCTCGGGGTGCACTTCGCGATGACCGGGAGCGTGGCCTCGCTGACCCTGATGATCGTGCTCGCCCTGGTGCTCGGCGTGACCCTGATCATACCGATCGGCGGTGCCGATATGCCGGTGATCATCTCGATGCTGAACAGTTACTCGGGCTGGGCCGCGGCGGCGACCGGTTTCACGCTGCACAACAATCTGCTGATCATCGTCGGGGCGTTGGTCGGTTTCTCGGGTGCGATCCTGTCGTACATCATGTGCAGGGCGATGAACCGCTCGATCATCAACGTGGTGTTTGGCGGTTTCGGCAGCGAGAGCACGGCTGCGCCGAGCGCCGGTGCGGCGGCGATGGAAAAGGGCGTCAAGGCGGCCTCGGTGGAGGACGCGGTGTACTGGATGGAGGACGCCAACCGCGTGATCGTCGTGCCAGGCTACGGCATGGCGGTGGCGCAGGCGCAGCACTCGCTGAAGGAGATGATGGAACTGCTCGAGGCACGCGGCGTCGAGGTCAAATTCGGGGTACACCCGGTCGCCGGGCGTATGCCCGGTCACATGAACGTGCTGCTGGCCGAGGCCGACATCCCGTACGATCGCGTCCTCGAGATGGACGAGATCAACCCGGACTTCGCATCCACCGACGTGACCCTCGTGGTCGGTGCCAACGATGTGGTCAACCCGGCGGCCAAGGACGATACCTCGAGCCCGATCTACGGCATGCCGATCCTGGAGGCGGGCCGGTCGAAGCAGGTGTATTTCCTCAAGCGCTCGATGAACCCCGGCTACTCGGGCGTCGACAACCTGCTGTTCTACCAGGACAACACCTCGCTGATCTTCGGCGACGCCAAGGACACCATCGACGGCATGGTGGCGGCGCTCAAGGGCTCCG
>CAWEET010000015.1:0-80000 GCA_963808165.1 uncultured Gammaproteobacteria bacterium
GCTTACGGCCACCCTGTTCATGGACCTGGACGCGGTGGATGTCGCGTTCACCGAGGCGGCGGTCGGCGCCGGTGTCACCACCGTACTGATGCTTTCCAGCCTGCATCTGACCAAACGCTGGGAGGCCTTGCCCCGGCGTAATCCCTTGCTTGCACTGCTCGCGGTCGGGGTCACCGGTGCGGCGTTGGTCTATGCGGTCCTGGATGCGCCCCTGTTGGGTGACCCGTCTGCAGCCATACATCAGCACGTGACCCCGCGGTACATCGAACAGGGTCAGGCAGAGGTGGGCATGCCGAACCTGGTGACTGCAGTACTGGCGAGCTACCGGGGCTATGACACCTTCGGCGAGACCGTGGTGATCTTCACCGCCGGCCTGGCGGTGCTGCTGCTGCTTGGCATCCAGGACGATCCGCGCATTCGCCCGGGGGTGAGCGCCATCGGCGATCAGCTCGTGCTGCGTTCGGTGGTCAAGGTATTGATACCGTTGATCCTGCTGTATGGTCTGTACGTGCAGTTTCACGGCGACTTTGGCGCCGGTGGCGGCTTCCAGGCCGGCGTGATATTCGCGACGGGCTTCGTGCTGTACGACCTTGTGTTCGGCGATGGCAGTGCCCGCGCCGTGGTACCGCCTGGCTGGCTGCACCGCCTGGCCGCCATCGGTGTGCTGATCTATGGCGGTGTCGGGGTCTACTCGCTGCTGGCCGGTCGGCCCTTCCTGGACTACTCGGCGCTGGCCGACGATCCGGTCCACGGCCAGCATCTGGGGGTGCTGTTGGTGGAACTCGGCGTGGGTATCGCGGTGTTCTCGGTGGTGCTCTTGATCTTCTATGCCTTCTCCGGTCGGGGCCGCCGCCGATGAGCTTTTTGCCGGGAGTCTTCAATTACCTCATCGTGGTGTTTCTGATGATGGCCGGGTTCTACGTGGTCATCGCCCAAGGCAACCTGGTGAAGAAACTCGTCGGGCTGGGGCTGTTCCAGACGTCGGTGTTCATCCTCTACATCACCATGGGGAATTTGGCAGGGGGCCAGGCACCTATTGTCACCAAAGACCTGACCTTGTATTCCAGCCCGCTACCACATGTGCTGATTCTGACCGCCATTGTGGTCGGCGTCGCCACCACCGCGGTGGGGCTGGCGCTGGTGGTGCGAATCCATGAGGCCTACGGCTCTGTGGAAGAGGATGAGATCCATGCCAAGGATCTCGCGGATGAAGAGGCCATGTCGAATGCAGATTCAGTCGACAAGGCGGGGGATGGCGAATGAGCTTCTGGGATCACCTGCCGGTTCTGGTGGTCATAGTCCCGCTGTTCGCCGGCCCCCTGTGCGTGCTGGTCGAACGGCCGCTTGCGGCCTGGGGCGTGGCGCTGGTGGCGGCCTGGCTGAGCTTCGCCGCGGCCGTCGTGCTGGCGATGCAGGTCGCTGATACCGGCACCATCAGCTACGAGCTCGGCGGCTGGGCACCGCCCTGGGGGATCGAGTACCGCATAGACACGCTGGGCTCCTACGTACTGCTCATCGTCACCGCCATCCCCGCTCTCGTGCTGGTGGCAGCCAAGGAGAGCGTGGTTAGCGAGGTCCCCGAGTCGCTGATCGCGCGTTTTTACGGCGCCTTCATGCTGGCCTTCGCCGGCCTTGCAGGGATCGTTGCCACAGGAGATGCGTTTAACGTCTTCGTGTTCCTGGAGATATCTTCGCTGGCATCCTATGCGTTGATCAGCATGGGGCAGGACCGCCGGGCACTGACCGCTGCCTTTGAATACCTGGTGATGGGCACCATTGGCGCCACCTTCATCCTGATCGGCATCGGCTTCCTGTACATGATGACCGGCACGCTGAACATGCAGGACCTGGCGGCACGGTTGCCGGCGGTACTGGACACCCGTACCGTGCGGGCAGGATTCGCATTCCTCACCGTGGGCATCGGGCTCAAGCTGGCGATGTTTCCAATGCATCTTTGGCTGCCGAATGCCTATACCTATGCGCCCTCGGCCGTGACGGCGTTCCTCGCCGCGACCGCGACCAAGGTCGCCGTCTATGCGTTGCTGCGCTTCCTGTTCGGGGTCTTCGGCTTCGAGTTCGCCCTGATAGAGATGCCGTTTGACGATATCCTGATGATCGCTGGCCTGGCGGGAATCCTGATCGCTTCTCTGGTCGCTGTTTTCCAAGAGGATATCAAGCGCATGCTGGCCTATTCGAGCGTCGCGCAGATCGGTTACATGGTGCTGGGCATCAGCCTGGCCTCGGCCACCGGGCTCACCGCAGCGACCCTGCATGTGTTCAACCACGCGCTGATGAAGGGTGCGCTGTTCCTCGCGCTCGGCGCGGTTGCGTACCGCGTTGGCGGTGTCGGTTTGCGTGATTTTGCCGGTCTGGGGCGGCGCATGCCATGGACCATGGCGGCGATCGTGCTCGGTGGCCTCAGCCTGATCGGCGTGCCACCGACCGCTGGCTTCATCACGAAATGGTATCTGGTGCTGGGCACCGTGGAGCAGGAGCTGTGGCCGGTTGCCGTACTGGTGCTGGTCGGTTCTCTGTTGGCGCTGGTGTATGTCTGGAAGCTGGTCGAGGTTGCCTACTTTGAACCAGTGCCGGAAGGGGCCGCGCCGGTGCGTGAGGCGCCCTGGTCGATGTTGGTGCCGATCTGGCTGCTGGTCGGCGCCAATCTCTATTTCGGCATTCACACCGAGGTCACGGTGGGCTTGGCAACGCAGGCCGCCAGCGAACTGATGGGAATTCGACCGTGAGCCCGGAGCAGCTGCTGACCTGGATTCCGCTGGTGCCCATTCTCGCGGCTTTCGGCGTCGTCGCCGCGCGCGCCAATCCAAACCTGCGTGAAGGGATCAGCGTCGGCGCCGGGGTGGTCCTGTTTCTGCTGGTCGCCGCGTTGGCTGCGACCATCGACTGGGAGACGCCGCCCACGCTGGTGATCGCGACACCGCTGACGGGCCTGTCATTGTCGCTGACGCCTGAGCCGCTCGGCATGTTGTTTGCGCTGGTCGCCAGCCTGCTGTGGCCGATCACGACGGTGTACGCCATCGGGTATATGCGCGCGCACCACGAACAGAACCAGACCCGCTTCTACACCGCGTTTGCGGCCTCGATCGCTGCTGCCATGTGTATTGCGCTGGCCGGCAACATGCTGACCCTGTTCGTGTTCTATGAGGTGCTGTCGGTCTCGACCTATCCGCTGGTCACCCATGCGGGCACGGACAAGGCCAAACGCGCCGGCCGGGTCTACCTCGGACTGTTGATGGGCACCTCGATCGGCTTCCTGCTGTTGGCGATGATCTGGACCTGGAGCCTGACCGGCACACTCGACTTTACGCCCGGTGGTGTGTTCGGCGATGAGGTCAGTGGCGGCGTGCTCGGTATCCTGTTGTTGCTTTATGTGTTCGGCACCGGCAAGGCCGCGTTGATGCCGTTCCACCGCTGGCTGCCGGCGGCGATGGTCGCGCCGACGCCGGTGTCCGCACTGCTGCATGCGGTGGCCGTGGTCAAGGCGGGTGTGTTCACCGTGCTCAAGGTCAGCGTTTACATCTTCGGTCTGGAGCGCATCGAACAATTGGTGATGGCCGAGTGGTTGGTCGCACTGGCCGCGCTGACCATCGTGCTCGCCTCGACAATTGCGTTGCGTCAGGACAATTTCAAGGCCCGTCTCGCGTACTCCACTGTCAGCCAGCTTTCCTACATCACCATGGGCGCGCTGCTCGGCGTGGCCACTGGCGCGATCGGCGGCGGCCTGCATATCGCGATGCACGCCTTCGGCAAGATCACACTGTTCTTCTGCGCCGGCGCCGTACTGGTCACAGCGCACAAATCGAAGATCAGTGAGCTCAATGGCATCGGCCGGCGCATGCCTTGGACCATGGGTGCGTTCGCGATCGGCGCCGTTTCCATGATTGGAGCACCGCCGTTCGCCGGTTTCATTTCCAAATGGTATCTCTTGAGCGGCGCCCTGCAGACCGAGCAGATTTTTGCCGTCGCCGCGCTCATCATCTCGACCCTGCTGAATGCGGCCTATTTCATGCCGATAGTATATGTTGCCTTCTTCAAGCCGGAGGACGCGGGCCACGCGCATGCCGCCCACGGCGAGGCGCCTTTGCCGATCGTGCTGGCGCTGAGTGCGACCGCGCTGTTCACGCTGTTGATCTTCTTCTTTCCGGGCATACCGCTGTCGCTCGTCCAGCAGATGGTGGGGGGCTGATGAACACGCCATCGAAGGATCCCAAGACCGAAAGGGGTCAGGATGAACATAAGCACTGGCTGTACCGCAGCGAGAATCTGCCCAAGTTGTGGTTCATTCAGATCCTGATACTGGTGCTGGCCCTGGTGCCGGAGTTTTTTGTCCATCACCATGCGCATGTAGAGCAGACCGGCTTCACGCTGGATACGAGTTTCGGTTTCTTCGCCTGGTATGGTTTCCTAAGCTGCGCGGGCATGGTCGCGGGCGCGAAGATTCTCGGTATCTTCCTGAAACGCAAGGACACTTACTATGATGAGTGAACTTGTGTTTCCACCCGGCCTGATCATGGTGTTGGGTGCCGTGTTGATCCCGCTGCTCGGCGAGCGCCAGCGTGGGCTGGTGCTGCTCGGTCTTCCAATACTTACCCTGTTGGCCGTATGGGGCCTGCCGGCCGACGCGTCGTTGCAGCTTGGCTTCCTCGACTATACCCTCGAGCCGGTCCGCTCGACCGCCGAGGGCCGCTTGTTTGCAACCGTATTTGCGATCATGGCCTTTGCCGGCGGCCTGTACGCCCATCGTCAGGCCAGCGTCACCGAACTGACTGCGGCGTTCATCTATGCCGGCTCGGCGATCGGCGTGACCTTTGCCGGCGATCTGATTACCGTGTTCGTGTTCTGGGAGGTCATGGCGCTCGGCTCGACCGTCGTCGTCTGGTCGGCCGGCACGCAAAGCGCCTACAGCGCCGGCCTGCGCTACCTGCTCGTCCACCTGCTCGGCGGCGTCGTGCTGATGATCGGCATCGTCGCGCACGTGCTCGAGACCGGCTCGCTCGAGTTCACCGCGATGCAACCCGACAGCCTCGGCAACTGGCTGATCCTCATCGGCTTCCTGGTCAATGCCGGGGCACCGCCGCTGTCGGCCTGGATTGCCGACGCCTACCCCGAGGCCAGCCCGAGCGGCACCGTATTCCTGTCGGCGTTCACGACCAAGACCGCCGTGTTCGCGTTGCTGGTCGGCTTCCCAGGCGCCGACATTCTCGTCCCGATCGGCCTGTACATGGTGTTCTACGGCATCATCTACGCGCTGCTCGAGAACGACATGCGGCGAATTCTGGCCTATTCGATTGTCAACCAGGTCGGTTTCATGGTCGTGGCGATCGGGATCGGGACCTCGATGGCGCTGAACGGCGCCGCTGCGCATGCCTTCGCGCACATCATCTACAAGGCCTTGCTGCTGATGTCGGCAGGCAGCGTGCTGCTGATGACCGGCAAGCGCAAGTGCACCGATCTCGGCGGCCTGTTCCAGAGTATGCCGGTGACCGCGATCAACGGCATCGTCGGTGCGCTGGCAATCTCGGCCTTCCCGTTCACCTCTGGTTTCGTGACCAAGTCGCTCGAGACCTCGGCCGCGGCCAACGAGGGCATGCTGCTCGTCTGGCTGTTGCTGCTCGCAGCATCGGCCGGGGTGTTTCTGCACGCCGGCATCAAGTTCCCGTGGTTCGTGTTCTTCCAGAAGGACTCGGGGCTGCGTCCGCCCGACCCACCGGCCAACCTGCGCCTGGCGATGTGGCTATTCTCGTTCCTGTGCCTGGCGATTGGCATCTACCCACAGCCGCTGTATGCCATCCTGCCTTATCCGGTCGACTATCAGCCGTACACGGTTGATCACTTGGTGACCCAGTTCCAGGTGTTGCTGTTTGCCGGCTTTGCGTTTTTCTTCATGTTGAAGCAGATGCGCCGTACGTTGACTATCAGCCTCGATTTCGACTGGTTCTATCGCAAGTTCTTCAACGCGATCGGCAACGAGTTCACGGTGCGTACCAGCATCGCGCGTCGGATACACGAGCAGAGAGCGGTGGTTGGCGTCCGCCGCTTGATCAGCAATCTCTACCGCCATCATGGACCACGCGGCGCACTGGCCCGAGCCTGGCCGACCGGCATCATGGTGATCTGGGTCGCGGTGATGCTCGGGATCTCGCTGCTCTTCTACTATGTCTGAGCCGGCCCGACGCGCGTCCGCGCTGCTCAGGCGATGTGGATATTCGTATAGCCGAGACTGCTCATCATGCGTTTGACCATCGTGCTGTTGCCACACAGGCAGCTGACGTAGCAACGCCCATGATGCGGCCCCAGCGCATCCCGGTAGTCGAACTCCACCAGGCGTGGTCTTCCGAGGAACTGGAGTAAGGCCTTGATGATGGTGCTCATTGCTTACACCCTCCGTACAACTGTCAGCCTATCTGAGGTCGCTGCGGTCGGATTCCAACAGGCGGGCCCCCTGACTTGATCGAAGCAATCGGCGTGCCTTCGAGGTGGCGGCGATCCAGCCATGAGCTCGCAGCGAGCGGATTTGTTGCGCTGGGTCAGCAAAACTGAGATGCGTCGATGATACCGATCCGCCCTGGGTGGGCGCATAGCGCGCCCGCGGCGCCGCCCTCCCGTCGCAGTGGGCCCGACTGTATAACAGTCTGACAAGGTTTTGACTCGGCGAACGATATCCCGGAGCGCACCGGGAATTTCACCGATCCCTCTGGTGACTCACACACGATACCGCCAAACTGAAATCATGCTGCACAACGCCGGCCGCTACGGCTGTTCCGACTCGACCGGTAGGGTCACCCGGACCTCGAGGCCGCCGAGCTGTGTCGAACATCCGAGCTGCAGGCGGCCGTGGTAGTCGTCGACCAGGTCGCGGACGATCGCAAGGCCCAGTCCGTGCCCGCGCCCCTGTTCGTCGAGGCGGCTGCCGCGCTGCAGCAGGGTGTCGTGCGCCTCCCGGGCCAGCCCGGGCCCGTCGTCGGCCACGCTCATCGTTACCGCCTCGTTCAGAGTGATCTCCAGGTGCACCCTGCGAGCGGCCCATTTACACGCGTTGTCGAGCAGGTTTCCGAGCAGTTCGAGCATGTCCTCGTAATCCAGTGGCAGCATTGCCCCGGTCATCGGTGAGGTCGATATCTCGAGAGACCGCTCGCGGTAGAGCTGGTTGACGGCATCGATCAGTTCGGGGACGTGTGCTGCCGGTACAAAGCGTTGCCCCGGGCCCTCGCCGGCGATCCGCGCACGCCTGAGCTCGCGGTCGACAAGCTGTCGTATGCGCTCCAGGCGCGCTGCGAGCCTCTGCCGGTCATTGTTTGCCAGCGGCAGGGACTCGACATCCTGGGTGAGGAGACTCAGCGGTGCCTTCAGTGCATGGGCGAGATTCCCCAGCGCCTGGCGGGAGCGTTGCAGGCGCTGTTGCAGTTGTCGCAGCAGCCGGTTGACCTCGGTGGTCAGCGGACGGATCTCCGACGGACCCAGGTCTGCTATTTGCTGCATGTTCCCGGACGATACTTGCTGCATTTCCGCGCGTATCCGATCGAGTCCCCGGAACCCGCGACGCAGGACGAAACGCTGCACCAGCAACACCGCGAGCAAGGCGAATATCAACAGTCCGAGGGCGCCCAACTGAAAGTGCCGGATCTGCCGGGTTATCGGTGCCAGATCTTCTGCCACCAGCAAGGTGAAGTGCTGTCCGCCCTTGGCGTAGCCGGCGGTGCGTATCAGCAGCCGCTGGCCACCCGGGCCCGGGAGCTCTCCCACCGACACCGCGCCCGGTTCGGTCGGCGTCACCGGCAGGGTCTCGTCCCAGAGCGAGCGGGAGCGGAGCACGGTCGATTCGTTGAGCAGGAAGGTGAAATAGTGTCCGGAGAGAGGTTGCTGATAGATCGGGGTGATCCGACCCTCACGCAGTCTCATTTGGCCGCGAGGACTCTGCCCGAAACCCGCGATCAGGGACTCGGCATCATGCTCCAGGCGCGTCAAGACGTAGGCTTCGCCGATCGAACGGACGGCGGTAACCGAACCCCAGAACAGGACGCTGAACACCACCAGTAACATAACCGCCAGTCCGACCACGAACTGCCGCTCGAGCGATCTCACCGCCCCCCCCGGAACAGATAACCCTGGCCGCGGCGTGTTTCGATGTAATCCCGTCCGATTTTTTCTCGAAGGCGTCGGATATAGACCTCGAGGACATTGCTGTCGCGGTCCCGGTCCTCTTCGTAGATATGTTCGGTCAGGCGCCCCTTTGACAGCACACGGTCCGGATGCGTCATCAGATAGCGCAGCAGCCGGAACTCGGTACCAGTCAATGGCACCTCGCCGCCACCCGGCAGCTGGGCACTCTGGCGCTCCTCGTCCAGGCGCACACCACCGGCCTTCAGCTCGGCGCTGGCACGCCCGGTACTGCGGCGCAGCAGGGCGTGCAAGCGCGCGCTCAGCTCCTCCCGATGAAACGGCTTGCCGAGATAGTCGTCGGCACCGGCACGCAGGCCTTCGACACGCTCGCTCCAGGTGTCGCGCGCAGTAAGAATCAGCACTGGCACGGCCAGTCCGGCGTCGCGCCACGACTTCAACACCTTGAGGCCGGACTTACCGGGCAGGCCGAGATCGAGGATCACAGCGTCGTACAGGGCCTCGAGGCCCAGGTACTCGGCTTCGGTGCCATCCGCGGACTGATCGACCGCGAACCCCTCGCGCCGCAGGCCCCCGGCAATGCCGGCGGCCAGTTCGCTGTCATCCTCGACCAGCAGCAGACGCAAGTCAGTCCTCCGCCCATTCCTCCAGCGGTTGCCCGCTGGCGGCATCAAAATAGCGTTCCTGAACACGCCCTGCCTCGTCCAGCAACTGCAGTTCGTACACCAGCCGGCCGTCTTCGTCTTCGAGTTCCGCCTCCAGGACGCGCAATCCCTTTAGTTCGGCGCGTCCCAACAGTTCCGACAAAGGGATGATGTCGCCACCCCGGCGCAGCTCCCGGACCCGTTCATGGTCGTCCGATGCGCCGACCGGCCAGACCCCGGAAAACAGTGTGGCGGCTGCTGCACCGATCAGCGCCACGAACAGCCAGGAAGCCCTTGCCTTTGTTACCTCAGACATCTGCATTCCTCCGAATCTTGTTGCCGGTCAGCATGGCCTTCAGCAGATTTTCCCGATGCAGCACGCTCGCCACCAAGACCCCGGCGAGGTGCATCGCGATCAGCAGCAGTGACAGCCCGGCCAGCGCCTCGTGCAGATCTTCCCACGTCTCTGCTCCGCCGGCGATGAGTATGCCGCTCGCGGCGGTTCCGGCCAGGCAGAGCAGCATCGCGATTACCATCCAGCCACCCGCGGGGTTGTGCCCGAGGTAGTGTTGCGGCTGCCCGCTCTTGATCGATCTCAGGTAGGACAGGGTGTTCTGCGGGCTGCGCACGAACTCGCTGAATTTTGCGTGGCGGGTGCCGATCAAGCCCCAAGCCAGCCGCAGGCCAAGCAGAACGAGGATGAAATAGCCTAGTTGGTCGTGCAGTTGCGGTCCCTCCTCGGCACTCGCCCAGGCGCCGACATAGGCGAGCACGATCGACCAGTGAAAGATCCTGATGAAAGGGTCCCATATCGGGACGTTTTCCTGTTTTTTCGGCATGGCTCCTCCGAGGTCAGTTGGTTGGTGGATTAGGGCCTGGACGGCACGGGCTAGTCCGCTGGGGGCACACTAGCCGCTGAAGCTGAAACGAACCTGAAATCACCCGGATCGCCGACCATGGGCATGATCCGTCGGAAGTTGGGACGAGTCAGGGCAGGTTTTTCCGGCGGGCGGCGGGACCCGGGTATCATGTATCATCGGGTCTCGGGCTACGGTGGTCCTCGCAGAGTCGACGAAAGTCCGACAGCGGCAGCCGGTGATGGCGCGGAACGGTTGACCTATGCGTCGCTCCTCGTCTCAGCCTGTGCGGTGTTCCGGGTGCGAAAACCCCGCACCTGCGGCCAGGCGAGTCGGCAGTTCCCGAAGAGCCAATGCGGAGATAGATCGATGTGCACGGTTTGCGGATGCGGCGAAGGTGAAACCCGGATCGATGGGCAGGGTGCGGAGCACGAGAACCCGCATGGGCATGATCACCGACACCAGGAAGGGCACGACCACGTGTACGGCCATCACCACGCACATGATCAGGCCCATGCGCCCGATCATACGCACGATTACGGGCAGGGCCCTGCACACGCGCACGCGCCCGGTCTCAGCCAGTCACGCATGGTGCAGATCGAGACTGACATCCTCGCGAAGAACAATCAGTATGCGGACGCCAATCGGCGCTGGTTCGCCGGGCATGGTGTATTGGCGCTCAACCTGGTCTCCAGTCCCGGTTCGGGCAAGACTACGCTGCTGACTCGCACCATAGGGGACCTGGGCAGTGAGCTGGATCTCGCGGTGATCGAAGGGGACCAGCAGACTTCGAACGATGCCGAGCGGATCCGCGCGACCGGGGTGAAGGCCTTGCAGGTGAACACCGGCAAGGGTTGCCACCTCGATGGTCACATGATCGGGCACGCGCTCGATCACCTGCAGCCCGCGGATGAAAGCGTGCTGTTCATCGAGAACGTCGGCAACCTGGTCTGTCCGGCCGCGTTCGATCTCGGCGAGGCGCATAAGGTTGTGATCCTTTCGGTCACCGAAGGTGAGGATAAGCCGATCAAATACCCCGACATGTTCCACGCGGCCGATCTGATGCTGTTGAACAAGGTCGATCTGTTGCCCTATCTGCAGTTCGACGTCGACCGGTGTATCGAATACGCTCGCAGGGTAAATCGCCACATCAAGGTGTTACGCGTCTCGGCCACCAGTGGCGAGGGCATGGACCACTGGTATCAATGGATCCGCGCTACCCGCACGCTGGCGTCGATCGGCGCCTGAAAGTGTGCGCGGCCGGCTGCGCCGGGTACTCGGACTCGCAAGGCCGACTCGACCTTAACACCAATGCCGCCTGCTCGGGCGCCGACACAGCCGGACCCCGCGACCCTGTGCATTTGTCCGTGAAGCCTCGACCGCCGCACCGGTGAGGCAGGCGCCCGCGCATCGATCCTCGCGGAACCCTTCCTAATGCCTGCTGGTTCGTCTCGCTCGTTCGAGTGAGTGCCGCGGGGCTTATGCGCAGAGTTGTGTCTGGGGCCTTTGCAATGCAAGTGCTTCACCTGCAGCCGCCTGCCGGCACCTTCTGTTGGCGCTTGAAAAGCCTTGTTCGATGCTTCAGTCTCGGCTGGGTCAGGAGCGTCGTCGTATCTTCGATCCTTCGGCGCAGTTGTTGGGTCGCAAGTCGGGCGGGATGCAGCCGCCCCGGTGGAACTGAATGGCATTGTCTTTCCGATCGTTGTCTCGCTGGCTGATTGTCGGTCTCCTGATCTTTTGCCTGCCGCTTTGCATCGCGGCGCAGACCGTAGAACCCCAGTCGGTTGTGCAGGACCAGTCGCAACCACTTTCGATCGATTTCATCAAGCAGCATGCCGAGGAGATTGCCGCTTCGGGCGGGCTGGACGATGCTACCAAGGCGGAGCTTGCCGAGTACTATCGCAAGGCGATCGACAGTCTGGAATCCGAGGCGGCTTATCGCGATGCGATGAAGGCCTTCGAGCGTGCCATTGAGGGCGGCCCGAACCAGATCGATAAGCTGCGCGCCCAAATCGCTGAGATGCCCGCCGAAACCGATTCGGAGCTGCCGCTGGCGACGGATTTATCACTGGCCGAAATCGAACAGCGGTTGCGCAGGGAAAGGGCAGATCTCGCCGTGGAAGAGGCCGACCTCGCCGAGTTGAAGGCAGAAATAGCGAAGGAGCAGGACAGGCCCACCGTCGTTCGCCGACGCTTGGGTGAGGCCAAGGTGGAGTTCGAGCAGGTGAGCCTGGATGATTCGGCGCAGTCCAGTGGAGATCCGCTAGGCGATCTGGCCCGGGCACGGCGATGGGTGGAGCAGGCCCGACTGCAGGGCATCCGGGCGGAGATCCTTAAGCTGGAGCAGGAGTTGGCCAGTCAGCCGATTCGGCTGGACTTGCTGCGTGTGCAACGCGATCTCGCCGAGTTGGAGTTTCGTCGGATCCAGCAGCGCGTGCAGTCGCTGGAGCAGGCAGCAAACGATCAGCGACAAAGGGAGGCGCACCAAGTCAGCACGGAGGCACGCGCGGCTGAGCGCGCGGCCTCCAGTAAGCATCCTGCCGTCGTCGAACTCGCCGCCCGTAATACCACCCTCAGCGAGCAGCTTGATCGCCAGGCCGAGGCGATCGAACGCATAAATTCCCAGGATCTGGAGGCGCAGGTACAGGCGAAGCGTATCGAGGACACCTTCAGCACCACGCAGAAAAAAATCGAGGTGGCGGGTCTGAGCCAGACCCTCGGTCAAGTGCTACTCGAGCAACGCCGCACATTGCCCAACATTGACCACCTGGAGAACCGGGCCAGGAGTCGCGCGAACAGGATTGCAGAAGCGACGCTTTCGCAGATCGTCCTGGAGGAGGAGCGTGAGGACCTGCGCGACCTGTCGGCCTATGTGTCGAAACTCGCCTCATCGGTCCCACCGGAGGAGTCTGCACAAATATCGGAGGAGCTGCGCCGGCTCGCAGAAAGCCGGCGGTCACTGGTCGACAAGGCCCTGTCGGTTCAGCGTGCTTACCTGCGGCATCTCGGTGACCTCGATTTTTCCATGGATCGTCTGGCCGATGCCGCCAGACGCTTCGATGCGTTTCTCGACAAGCGATTGCTGTGGGTACGCAGCTCGCAAAGTGTCGGGCTCCAATCGGTCAAGCTGATCCCGGGACAGTTGGAGAAGTTGTTTGCTCCCGACAATTGGGACAATGTGCTCACTACCCTGTTCCATGAGCTCACCACTTCGCCCTGGATCGCCCTGATCGTGCTCCTCGGGTTGCTGTTGCGGCTCAGGCGTTCACGTTTGGTGGCGGCGCTGCGCGATACTGGCACCAATGTCGGTGTCATCATGCGCGACCGGCTAAGCGACACACTGCGCGCTGGCGGCATCATCGTACTCCTGGCGCTGCCCTGGCCGTTGGTCATGTTCGTGACCGGCCTTGTATTGCACGGCTCTTATGAAGCGGAAACCTTCACCAAGGAAGTCGGCCGGGCCTTGACGATGCTTGCCGTGTATCTGTTCCATCTGCGGGCGCTGCGCCTGTACGTGGCGCCGCACAGCATCGCCGCTGTGCACTTCGGCTGGCGCAAGGACGGTTTGCAGCGCTTTTATCGCGACCTTGGCTGGTTTACTCCACTAATGATTGTCGTGGCCGGCCTGACAATATTGAACCTGAGCCCCAGCATCCATGCCTGGGGCAGCGGGCTGGGGCGTGCCTCGTTTCTGTTGCTGATGTTGCTTTTCGCTGTGTTTTTCTATCGCATGGCGCGACCGACCGGCGGGACCATCGCGCTGCTCTCGGCGCACCATCCGGATGGCAGCATTCATCGTCTGCGCACCTTGTGGTTCATCGTGCTGGTCGGCTCGCCGCTGCTTGCCTCTGCGGTGGCGCTCGCCGGTTTCATGTTCACCGCCGGTACGATGATCGCACATATCCTAGATACCGCCTGGTTCGTCCTCCTGTTGGTTCTCGGGCACCAGCTGGTCGTCAGGTGGCTGGTCGTGAACCAACGCAGGCTGAGATTGCAGGCAATACTCGCCAAGCGTCAGGCCGAGCAGGGGACGAACGAGGCGGGGCAGACGCCCATGGAAGCGGAGCTCGCCCTGGCGCGCGAGATCGAAGAGCCCGAGATCGACTTCAAGGCCCTGGACGCGACCAGCCGCAAGATGGTCAACAATATCCTGCTGTTTGTCGGCATCCTGGGTACTTGGTTCATTTGGGAGGATATGCTGCCGGCCTTGCGGGTTCTGGATGACGTCACCCTTTGGACCTATAGCAAGGCTGGCGTAGATGACCCGGTACCGATCACGCTGTTGAGTATCGGTCTGGCCATTGTGGTGCTGGGACTGATATTCGTCGCCACGCGTCAGCTGCCGGCGTTCCTCGAGATCGCGTTGTTGCAGCGGCTTAATATGACGCCGGGAAGCCGGTACACGGTGCTGACGCTCACCAAGTATGTCATCGTGGCCTTTGGTGTGGTCTGGGTCTTCAAGATACTTGGCGGCAGTTGGTCGGAGTTCCAGTGGATCTTCGCCGCACTCGGCGTCGGTATCGGTTTCGGTCTTCAGGAGATCGTTGCGAACTTCATCAGCGGCCTGATCATCCTGTTCGAACGCCCGATAAGGGTGGGCGATGTGGTCACGGTCGGGAACACCGATGGTGTCGTCACAAAGATTCGGATTCGCGCGACCACCATCCGGAACTGGGATCGCAAGGAACTGCTCGTGCCCAACAAGAACTTCATCACCCAGGAGTTGCTGAACTGGTCGCTCAGCGATCAGACCACCCGCGTAGTGATCAACGTCGGTGTGGCTTACGGTAGTGATGTGGAAAAGGCAATCAGGATCATGCAAGGTATCGCGGCGAACCATCCCCGGGTGCTTCCGGACCCGGAGCCCATCGTCGTGTTCGAGCTATTCGGTGACAATGCCCTGCAGCTCTCCCTGCGCTGTTTCATGGACGACATCGACATTCGCATGCGTGTGACCACCGAACTCAACCTCGCCATCAACCGCGGCATGGCTGAGGCCGGCATCGAAATCGCCTTCCCGCAGCGTGATGTTCACCTGGACACACGTCGGCCGCTCGATGTACGGATCCAGCGTGAAAATCCCGAAGGCCAGCTATAGCCGAATGGCGCTGACTTAGGGGCGCAAGCTACAAGTTGGCCTGAGGATTCCGATCGTTTCTTCCAGAAAACGCCGTGAATACGTCCCTGTAGGCTCGACGGCGGCGTCCGTGCCGCCAACGTTTTCTCCAGAAACGACCGAGATCAGCTTAAGTAAGTGCCATTAAGCTATAGCCTGCGTGCTGCAACAGGCACCCGAAGTCGCGTGAACCTGCTGCAAGTGCACGCGGTACGTCAGGTTTCGGGCCAGCGCTGCGGTACCTTGCGTATCTGGGACAGGTCGTAACCCGCCTCCTCGGCGACCTTGAGCATCTCGTCGTATTCCGCCGCGCTCAACGTTGGCTTGCGTGACATGAACCAAAGGTAATCGCGCTTGGTCCGCCCGATAACGGTCTTCTCGTAGTTTTCGTCGACATACAGGACCAGGAATTCAGCCTTGATCGGCCAGATGAACTGCATACCCCAGATCGCATTGCTCTCATCGCTTACAAACCCCGTTGGCCGGTAGACCTTCTCGGGACCGTCGAAGTCTCCGTCGCGGAATCGGAACGTTGTCGCGACCCGGCCGTCGGCGGTGAGTTCATAGGATTCGATGGCGTTGTGCGCGCTGCGTTCGATGAGGGTGGGTATGTTGCCGACCACATACCAGTCACCCATGAAACGCTCGAGATCCAGTCGGTCTACCGTGTCCATCGAGGTCCTCGGGGAAGATTGGCATGCCAGAAGCAGCATCGTGAGGGGCAGGATCGTCAGCAGCATCTTGGCACGCATGCTAGCGTCCCTCCGGCAAGCCAACGCCGCCCTCGACGCCGGACGCCACCAGCAGCTCCGGATCGGCCGGCAGATAGCGCATCAGCCGACCGTTCTTGAGTCGCGACTCGAGTGATACCCAGCTTCCATCCGCTCGGCTATACCAGACCTTGATATCCACGTCCTGGTCCTCCGCAATGATGCGATAGCCGTCCACCACGACGCGGCGTTCGCCGAGTTCGAGCGTCGTTTCACCGAGCGGCTCGATATCGACCTCGACCACGGCGCCGGTCTGCGCGTTGAGTAGCCGGCTTTGTTGCAGTATCTGACGATCCCAGTAGGCGAAGCTCATCAGACAGTCGGCTGCGTAGGCCTCTGTTGCTGTATTAGTAACGATACGGTAAGCGGAGTCGTTCCTCCGACTCTCGACCCGGTATAGCTTGCCGTTGGAATCGGTCTGCGCATCCATCTGGATCAGGCAGCCGTCGCGCCAGACCTCCGTGTTGCTGTGCCGATAGCTGAAAACCGGCACGAAGAGCACCCGCACGTCGAAGCTGGCGTCGCTTTCGATGGTCCGCTTCGAGGACTCCTCCGTGATGCGGAAGTTGTGAGAGCCGATGGGTTCATCGTCGAGCAGCACCTGGAATCGAAGGTCTCGGGCTGAGCCACTGGTCGCCAATGCGTTGCCCGGCAGCAGCGCAAATGCGACTGCGGTCAACAGTACACATCGATACAATCTCATGTCCTTGCCTCCGATCCTGGGTCCGCCGTGGCCGCTTCTCTCGGTGGCCCGGGCAGGAATGCGTTGGTCCGCCGCATGTAATCCCGGTATGCCGGACGACGTTCCCCTATGTCTTTTTCCAGCATCGCCACACCAGACACCTTCAGCAGCAGGAAGGTCATCAGCAGCGGCGACACGACGGTCCACCAGCCACCTGCGGCCAGAGCGGTCAGAAACAGGCCCCACCAGATACAGGCATTGCCGAAGTAATTTGGGTGGCGGGTGTAGCGCCAGAGGCCGCTGTCCAGTACCTTGCCGCGATTGTCCGGAACTGCCTTGAAGCGTGCCAGCTGCCAGTCGCCCACGGCCTCGAAGATCATGCCGACGATCCACAGCGCCACGCCCAGGTAGTCGAGCACACCGAGCGGACCAGTGCTGTGTATCGCGACCAGCAGCGGCAGCGAAATCATCCATGCGATGACGCCTTGCAGGCCGAACACCAGATACAGGCTTTTGATGGCGAAATTAGGCTCGTTGCGGGCACGGATCTGGCGATAGCGGTAGTCTTCCCCCTCGCCCCAGTTGCGCCAGGTGATGTAGGCGAACAGGCGGATGGACCAGAGCCCCACCATCACCATTACCAGCGCAGCGCGCGGCCCAGGTGCCGGGGCCGTGACCAGGTACACGACTGCCGCCAGCAGGAACATGATCGACCAGAGGCTGTCGACGATGCTGACGTCCCTTTGGCGCAGGCTGATCGCCCAGACCAGCAGGCCGGCCGCCGATATTGCCAGTAGCGCATAGAGCAGGGCATTGAGATCAGGCATGGCCCTACGACCCCGTGGCAGTCGTGAGTACGCGGTGCTCGGCCGCGGGGCGGCGTCTTCCCAGCTGCTGTGCGGCGAGCATCAGCAGCGGCATGATCAGCGCCCAGCCCATCGCAAGCGCCGCCAGAGCGGCCGTTGTGTCCACAAAGTTCACGCCACCCAGCTTGGCGCCGCCGAGATAGGCCAGCGGGCCACCGATCGCACCCAGAACGAAGGCCAAATAGCTGCGACCTTTCAGCCAGGCCATGCTGACATTCAGGGTGGTGGCAAAGCCAATCCACATCGCGACGATCCAGTAGGGGGCGAGCAGTGGATGCCACTGCCCGGCCGGGTACGTCAACCAGCCGGCCGCGACCAGTAGCGAATCGAATGCCAGACCAATCAGCGCGGCGAGCATCAGCAGCAGCGCCTCGCCACGCGGTTCCGCTGCCCGTCCCAGATGATAGGCTGCGACGGCCGCGACGACGAGCGGGCCCGCCCAAGGCACGCCGTGCGCGGCGCCCAGGACACAGGCGAACCAGGCGACTTGGAACAACGCGAAATTCAAGAACATACTCATTTAAATAGTCTCCGGTTTCAGGCCTCGGGCCGCTCGAACAGATAGTGGCTCACCCACCACTCGTTACCGTCCGCGTAGCCGAAAAGTTCGGCGCAGGCCATGAAGAATAAACGCCAGCGTACCCACCAGGTTTCTGCCTGATCAGCGCCATAGGTCCGCTCGAGGATCGGCATCACCTGCCCGCGGCGCTGATCCATGCGCGCGAGCCACGCGTTGAGCGTCTTTTCGTAGTGTCTGCCATTCCAGCGCCAACGCTGGACGAGCTTCAGGTCCTCCTGGAAGCGCAACGGAAGTTCGTCACTCGGCATGATGCCGCCGCTGAAGAAGTGCCGGCTCATCCAATCCGTCGGACCGCGGTCGACAAACTCGTAGGGCGAGTTGCGGTGGCAGAATATGTGCATGAAGAACAGCCCCCCCGGTGCAAGCCAGCCGTGGAGCCGGGCGAACAGCCGTCGGTAGTTCCGCATGTGTTCGAACATCTCCACCGACACAACCCGGTCGAAGCGCTGATCGGTGTCGAAATGGTTCATGTCCTCGGTGACGACGGTGATGTTCGCCAATCCCCGCTTCGCGGCTTCCCGGGTGATGTGCTCACGTTGCGAGTTTGAGTTGGAGACGGCGGTGATGTTGGCATGCGGAAACTTCTCGGCCATGAACAGAGTCAGCGAGCCCCAGCCGCAACCCAGTTCCAGAATGTCCTGGCCGTCGAAGAGGTTGGCATGATCGCAGGTCAGTTCCAACGCCCGCTGTTCGGCGCCGGCCAGGTGCCGGACCCCATCGCCCCAGTAGGCGCAACTGTATTTGCCATGAGGGCCGAGCACCTGCCGATAGAACTCGGCCGGTACCTCGTAGTGCTGTTCGTTTGCCTTCTCGGGCAGCAACGCTACCGGGGAGTTGTCCATCATCGCGACGAACTCCTCGCCGCGCCGCGCCACCTGCTCGCAATCGTCCGGCCGCAGCTCTCTCAGCCGTGCCTTCAGCAGTCGGCGGATGCCCGCCCGACTGACTTTGTCTGGAACCAAGCCCTGTTCCACGAAACCTATTGCCGACACGTTTGCCATGGTCTAAGCCTCTCGCGGTTCTGATCGTGAGCTGGAGCTTAGCGCGGGCGACGTGAAGGCCGGGTCTTGAAGACGTGAAGAAGACGTGAAGATCTCGCGGAACCGGCGCCGTCCGGAATGCGGGCGCTGCCGGCCCGGCCTTTTCAGTCCGGCCGCGTCTTGCTGGCCACTTTGCAGACGGCGCTCGGAAACCCGATCTTGACACGCGTGCCGCTGCCCGCGCGGCTGTGGATCTCGACCGGCCATTGAAAGCGGTCCGAAAAACGCCTCACGATGGTCAGTCCCACGCCGTGGCCGCCGGGCCGTTGCGGGTCGGCACGGAAGAAGGGCTGGAAGGCCTCCTCGATTTCGCGCTCGCTCATACCCACGCCGCTGTCCTCTATGAGCAGGTGGCGAGGCCTAATGTGCACCTTGATCTGGCCGTCGTCGGTATAGGCGTAGGCGTTGCGCAACAGATTACCAATGACCGCCGAAACCGCCTGCTCGGGCGCCTGCACCATCAGCCGGCAGTTGGCCTGCAGCTGCGTATCTACCGGCTTGTCTCCGGCGATCAGGCGCAGCTTGTCGAGTTCGGCGTCGACCACCTCGTTGATGCAGACGGTTTGATCCGGCAGTCCCTGGTCGGCCTCGCGCGCCAGCAGCAGGAAGGCCTCGACCAGTTGCTCCATCTCACCCGAGGAGCGTCGGATGCGCAGAACGCTCTCTCGGACCGGTTTCGAAAGGTCGTCGCGTTCGAGTAACACATCGGTGGCGATCCGGATCACCGTCAGCGGCGTGCGCAATTCGTGGCTCGCATCGCGCGTGAAGTTGCGTTCGCGCTCGACAAAGGCGTCCAGGCGCTGGGCAAAACCGCCGAGCGCGGCGGCCAGCACCCGGACCTCGTCGTCTGCATCCTTTGGCAACCGCTCACCGGCGAAGAGCCCCGCGTCGGGGTTGTCGGGGTCCAGTCGGTTGACCTCGTGGGCCAGCCAGGTGACCGGTGACACGGCGCGGTTCGACGCCCGGAATGCCAGCCAGACGGAGAGATACAGGACCAGCAGCACGATCATCAGCGGGATCAGGCCGAAATAAGCGGCCAGTTCGTTGACCCGCTCGCCATCGAATACCAGGTAGAGACGCTCACCGGCCCGCGTCGTCACATAGACCGTGGTGAAATCCGCTCCGCTGGGGACATCGTGAAAGCCGTCGACGACTCCCTGCAGCCCTTCCGGCAGGCCCCGGTCACTACCGACCGGTGCCAGAAAACCGCTCAGATTGCGCGTGTCCGGCAGCGGAAAGTCCCGATCCGCTTCGTAACGCGCCCAGAAGTAATCGGCTTCAAGGCGCAGGGCCTCAGTCACCAGCACATGCTTGATCACGCCCGCCGCCAGCAGGACGCTGACCACGGCGGCAATGCTGATCGCCCCGGCTTGCAGCAGAAAGGTGCGGCTGAGGCGTTTTTTCAGTCCACCGCTAATCTGCATCCGCGTCTGCCAGCCGGTACCCGGCCCCGTGCACCGTGTGCAGCAGCGGCCGGTCGAACGGTTTGTCGATGGTCTTGCGCAGCGTGTAAAGGTGGCTGCGCAGGGTATCGCTGTCCGGCAGCAGGTCGCCCCAGACCTCGCGTTCCAGATCCATGCGGCTGACCACCCGTGGCGATGCCCGCATCAGCACGGTCAGCATCTTCAGCGCGATGGGCGTCAGGGTGAGGCGCCGACCGCCGCGCTGGACCTCCAGTGTCCCGGTATCCAGCGACAGGTCGGCAACCCGAAGGGTGTCGCTGGCGATCGAGCCGCGCCGTCGACGCACCAGCGCGCGCAGCCTTGCCTCGAGTTCGCGGATATCGAACGGCTTGACGAGATAGTCGTCAGCGCCAGCGTCGAGCCCGCTGATCTTGTCCTGCTGGGTGTCACGTGCGGTGAGCATCAACAGCGGCGTGTCGCGGCGTGCCTCTTCGCGCAGCTTGCGGCAGACCGACAGCCCGTCCATACCCGGCAACATCAGGTCGAGCACAATTGCGTCGTAGTCATTGACCACCGCCAGGTGCAGGCCCGTGACGCCGTCCGCCGCATAGTCGAACTCATAGCCACGCGCCTCGAGATACGAACCGACCATCTCTGCGATATCGCGGTTGTCCTCGATCAGCAGGATGCTGGCATGGCTTGCTTGTGCTGTCATAACGGGCCTTCGCCGGTGGTCGAATGCCCGGATTATAGGCAGGCCCCGGCCCGACGCGGCAAGCATCGCCGATCGGCCTGCTCGCAACACCCCGACGACCGGCCGCTGCCGATGCAATACCTCGCCACGATGCGCCCGGATAGCCATGTGGCGAGCCGACCCGCGTCACTGCGTCCAACAAGCCTGGACTTGGGGACTCGCACGGCGCTTTGTCCCACCTGGGGGCTGCGTGCATCCATCCGTGGAAATTCGACTCCGGCCATCCTGCGGCTCATGCCGGACATCGGCACAACGGCCGCGACTTAGCACTGTAAGACGCCTGAGAACTAGCTATTTCAGTGCCGTTGGCGCTCGAAGCTACAGTCCAATCAATTCGGCATGCACGTTTTCACTCTTGACCGCATCGAGCAGCGCGCTCGACTTCAACTTCTGCGGGTTGTACTCAACGACCACGAGATGCGGCCTGTCATCCGGATTGTGCACGCTGACCACGCCATCGAGCGCGCGAAGTTTTCCCTCGATTCCGGCTCTTCTGTCGGGCTGCAAATTCTCATCCACGTGGATCGTAACGTCAGCGAGTTGAATGTCCATGCAGGCTCTCCCTATCGATGTTGGAACATTGTTGCGCATCTGGCGCATCTCCAAACTAACCCTTAGTGGAATCCCGGTTGTTGATACAACTCAGGTTCCCTTGCATCCAGCCAGTCGCTCGGACGCCGTATGACGGTGCAAGGGTTTGCCGAGAGTCTGTATCAGATCGTTAAATTGCTCCAGGTCAGCCGAAAGCTGAACTTCCGGGAACGGCGACTCTGGGTTGATGCACCGGGCACCTCAGGGTGTCCTGCTGGCGAATTCCGCCACAGGCAGGAAGCGCAAGCTACGCCTTCCCGGGCCGCGGCGCCATCGATCACAGGCAGGGCCGGCGACAGGAGTGCGAGCCCTTGGTATACCCGGTTTCAGCGAGCGTCGTCCCACAGCCTTCGGTAACAGTCCCTGTAGTGCTGCAGGCTGAACTCCCGCTGCAGATGCTGGTACCCGAGTTCACCAGAGGCCTGGCGTGCGGCTGCCGGCATCCTGTAGATGTCCAGCAGCCGGGTGGCGAGCGCGTCGGTATCCCCGGTTTTGAATAGTGCGTCGGGGTTTGGAACGATCTCCGGTACCGCCCCGCTGTCTGCCGCAAGGATCGGCAGCCGGTTGACCATGGCCTCGAGCAGAACCAGGCCGAACGGTTCGTTGTGCGAGGGAAAAACGAACGCGTCGAAGGCGGTCATGTACCGGGCCGCCTTGGGCAGGAATCCGATCAACTCGATTCTATGCTCCAGGCCCAGGTCCCGAATCTGGGCCGCCAGCCGGTCGCGCGATTTGCCGCGGCCGATGATCACCAGGCGGCTGTCCGGCATGTGTTCATGGACCCGGGCAAATGCGTCGATGAGCTCGTTGTGCGCCTTGTAGGGAACCAGGCGTCCGGTGGTGCCGAACACAAAGGTGTCCTGGTCTATACCGAGGGCCTCGCGCGCGGCGCTCCGATCCACACGGTCCGCCTCCAGCTGGACGTCATCTATCGCGTTGGGGATGACGATACAGCGCTCGGGGCTGAGTTGCGGTAGGCAGTGCAGGATATTGTCGCGCATCGCCTGGGATACCGCGACGAATGTGCACCGGGGGTCGAGTTCATTCAACACGAAATTCCGCCGACGCGGGCCATGTGTGCGTGCCGGACTGAAATAGTCATAGTCGTGGACGACAAAGTACATCCGACCGACGGGCCGCAGCCAGTTCAAGGTGTTGACCGCAACGGCCGGCTTGTGATGATGGCAGATCGCGAGATCGAAAGGCGCCCGTCGACTCATCAACCACAATTTGAGCGCCACGAACCAGCGTTGTCTGAAACGTCGACGGTGTTTGGCATCCAGCAAGACCACATCGCCCACGTAACCCCCGATCTCCTCCTGCGACAGGGAGCCACGCACGAACACCGTCGTGACCTGGAAATCGTCCCCGGCGAAGGCCTGGCTGATCTCACGATAGAAATCGAAGCCGCCGTCGATGGCGCCGCGGGTTATCTGCAGTACCTTGATCGGTCGCTTCATCGGATCGCATCCTTTCCGGGACGGCAGGCCGGATAAGGGCGCAGCCGGGGGGACGGTGCGCCCGCGGCATCGGCGGGACGGATCGGAGCCTGTGCGCGTTTCATCGGTCCGCCAGGGCGAGCATCTCGTCGAAGTCGATTTTCCGGATTACTGAGTTGGGCAGGCGGCTCCGGGGTGAGACGTTATAGATTTCGATCCCCATGTCTCCGGTTAGCCGGCGCGCCAACTCGAACGAGGGGACGATGTAGGGTTCGAAGTCGTCGTCCAGCCGACTGCCCGCAACGTTGCCGCCCGATTCGTAGAAGCGCGCCAGTGTGCCTGTTCCGCCGAGATCCATGCCAAGTATGAACACCTGACGGAAGCCAAGGGCACAGGCCACCTGAAGGGCGGAATAGACCACCGTCTGTCCGGTGAATACGCCCTTGTCTATGGCTTGACTGAATCCGACCCAGCCACGTTTCAGGCGGCCGGATTCGTGCAGGAAGAGGCCCGCCTCGCCTTCGGCCCAGACATCGAATGCGGCGGAATCCAACTTGGCCGTCGCATAGCGGGCATTGATCTCCTGGATCAGGAACAGGCGCTCACTGGCGAGCAGGGCCGGTTCGCGCTCGGCGATCTCATTGAGAACCCGGAAACCGAAGATACAATCCGCGCCGGAGGCGATCCCCTGTCTGACCAACTCGAAGCGATCTCGGGCGAAGTTCTTGTCAGTCACCACGAAGTAGCCAACGGGCAGTCCGCATTCCGTGGCCTTCACGATGCTGCCGTTTACCCAGAAGCAGGTTCGACCACCCAGTCTGGAGAGATCGAAATCGGCCAGCGAGGGGCCGCTCGCGATGATGTAGCAGTCGCGCTGATCGGTCGTCGGCAGCATCGACAATGGACGCGCGATCCCGATCCGTTTTCCCTTCCAGGTGATCTGGCGGGCGCCGTGCACGTCATCGCTCGGGGATAGCGCGAAATCCGGATGCAGTTTGCCCATGTGTTTGAGTTCAGCCGGTGTGCTGAGTCGCTTGAGCTTTCGACGGGCCTTGGTCAACAGGCGCATAAGGGTCCCAACAAAGTGTCCAGTGCGCACGGCGTGAGGGCTGCTGTGTCGACAGAAATCTGCCGGCCTCAACACGTCCGGGTACGCATTGCGGCATCAGAACCGCAGTATCCGTTTCCGTCCGTGGGCGCGGTCCAGGACACCCGGGGATCGATTATCCGCCCCCCGCCTTTGCAGACTCCCGCGTTTCCTGGGGCGTGCGCAATTGTACAACAAGCCCCCTGATCTCGGCGTTGCTTCGGGTGTACCTCGCCTTCGGCACCGGCTGGCCAAGTGGACGCCTTCTGACGCTGTCGCAATCGATTCCCACGTTAGGGTGGCAAGGGTATCGCTGTTGGCCACATCAACCAGACCGGGCTGTTGCACTCGGGAACTTGGAATGGAAGTACAAGGAACGATGATTTTCGGGGATCTGTTGCTGCTTGTTTCGATGATTGGCCATACGCCAGCGTCCCAAAGGTGAATTGCCTCACGACCGGGTGAATGAGGAGTTAACGCTGGTTTCGCCCGGACGCTCGTGTCGGGCTGCTAGTGCAAGCGATGGATATGCCTAGTGAATTTGGTGCGCCCAATCGGATTCGAACCCGTGACCCCCGCCTGGACGACAAAGCACGAGGTGTATCGCGATTCCAGACCGGGCGCGGCGGATTCATGGTCGCAGCCGGTGCCGGATCATCCATCACGGGGTTGCGTGCCGAACTGCTGGTCAGCCACGACCTTGTGTCCGGTGCCGAACAGGCGGACAGGCCCGGGCAGCTGGGCAAGCCATGGCAATGGTATCTTTCCGACGCCAGAACCCGGATGAAGCCCCGCGCAATCGAAATCATGATCATGACGAGATGGTCGCAAAGGGATCCGGCGGGACACATCGTGAGCATGGTCGAACCTGGCGAGGAAGACTGGCGCGTGATCCGATCGCCGATGCTCGCGGGTGACGATGATCCGATAGGCCGCGAACCGGGCGAACCGCTCTGGCCCGAATGGTTCACCGATCGGCAGCTGACCGCAGCGCAACGTGATCCGCGGCGCTGGTCCTGCCTGTACCAGCAGAGGCCGCTGGACGAGAGAGGCGCGTGGGTATCCGATGATCACATCGAATTTATCGACGCGCTGCCGAATCTCGGCGACATCGTGGTCGGCATCGACATCGCGCTGGGAATGAGCAAGGGCGACTATTCCGCGACCGCGACAAGAAAACACGCAACGCGACGTTGCGCGGCATGTTCCTCAGTGCCCGAGTGAAGATCTACCGTCCAGGTGTTGCACTCGACCTGCATGCCGAGATCCTGTCGTTTCCCGGTGGCATCCACGACGACATGGTCGATGCGCTCGGACTGACCGCCCAACAGCTAATCGAACTACTAAGGAGGCAACAAAGCACCCGACATCTAATTTTCTGCGAAAGCTCCAACAATCAGTGGCTTACGCAACTCTATTTGTCTGCTGTGAATCTGCCGAATTAGTATAAGAGGATATGCCCGAAGTGTTACGCCCCCAGATCATCGAGCAGGACGGCCGTCAGTTCCTGAATATGGGCCTGGACCAGATGTGGCAGGACGCCGAAAGACGCGCCGACAATCGCAGTGCCCATTCACTGAACTGAGGAAACCATGATGTTCGACAACGTCGCATCGAAAGCGGACCGTTGCATTGTGCAGTGCAATAGCCTGCAGTAGACCCACTGCTGCCGGTGGGACCTCATCCGGCGAGCGACAGCAACTCCGCAAAAGCAGACTCGGCACTGTGAGTTTTCGAGGAGAAGGTTGTGGCCGAACCGTTAACGCCGGAGGGATCGAAAAGTGCTACCACCTATCCGCCCGTCGGATTTAGGAAAACCCTGTCAGCCGACCGGGCGGGGGTGAATCAGCTTTTGGTAACCAGAATTACGCTTGCAACACCCAAAGCGGTAACTCCGGACAGCATCACAATCACTGGCAATATCATTACACACCTCCAGGCAAGCCCGAGGATCGACCGTTCGGCGAACGGATCTCATTGGGTTTATGCCGCATACAGAATAACAAGAACTGAAGTAAAATTGAAGTAAAACTGTAATAAACTCGTAAAAAACAGATAATTTTCGCTCGCATTTTGACTGATCGGACGCAGTGATCAGGAACGTTTTTCCTGACCGGAAATGGCTTTCAGGCATAGTTCTCTAACAGAATCGCAGGCTCTGATCGAGACGAACCGGCCTACCTGACAGGGTTGGCGGGTTCGTGGGGCGGACGGTGCTTCAGCCTCACCGAGTGCGCAGTGACAAGTCTGTCGTCTGCTATGCGCTTGTTGCTGCCTGTCGACAGGCACCCGGCGACCGGCAGGTCATGGCAGAACTGAGACGAAGTAGTTTATAGCGGGCCGAACGATGCTTAATGCTGGACAGAAAGCTGACTCGTATCGATTGTCGGTCCAGATGAGTTGATCTGCCTCAATACCAATTGTTTCCTACCTGTAATGATGCAGCTGTGAATAGATGCTCTTGGCGAACAGCCGGGTGGCCGGAGCTGGTTAGCTTGTTCGAACGACCAAAATTATTTGGAGAAAATTGTGGGAAATATCCCTCTAGAACCGATCTTAACCCTTGCCGCAGGCGTTGTGATTCTGGTCTATCCGAAGACCCTGAACTACGTCGTCGCCGGTTATTTGATCGTGACCGGCGGTTCTAGGCTGCTGAAGCAACCGCTCTAGCGTCTACGCGGATTCGAGCATCGAGGTGGCGGTCTGGGGCCGTACCTATCGGATTCCCTGGTCATTCCGTTACGCCAGCGTGCCTCGGCCGTTTCGCGGCGGCGAGCGGGCGAAAAAGCATACGGCGATCATCCGCCGCTCATTGGCAAGAAGTGAACCGTGAGCAATGCGATGGCAATTTTTCCGTGCCAGCGACGGGATTTCATCATTGGCTGAATGGCCGCATTTGGCCGACTGCGGCGGTTTAGGGTCCCGCTGGGAGTGGCCGCTCTGGAGAAAGCCAGCCGAGTGGAGCAGGGTCTGATGTTGCGATGAAGAGTGCCAGGTTGACTGAGGCTCTTTCCGATCAACCTTCATAGACAAACATCTGAGGTAATTTCGTGGCGATGGAAGAGATTGACCTGATTTACTCCAAGCACTGTCAGACCGTGTCCAGGAATGGCAAGACAGTCAAAGTCGAGATCTACGGTACAGGGAAAAACGACTGGATCCTCGAAGTGGTCGACAAGGACGGTAATTCAACGGTTTGGGACGACCCGTTCCCTACCGATGGAGCGGCGTTTCAAGAATTCCAGCGCACTTTGGAAGAGGAAGGTATTGAATCAATGATTGGCCTTGACCATTGATGCTGATCTCAACCTGACCCGGGTACTCATGGTCCCTTGGTCGTAGGTTCAAATCCTACACGGCCCACCAATTCCATAGACATCAATGGTTTATCGTGACATGACCGGGGGCTGTGGTCTCTTGGTGGGTGTGCCGATAATCCCTCCGCTCCAGGGGGGGCGTCTCGGGTCGTGCATGGGGTCTCCTTTTCGTTTGGGTTCAGTCGGCCCGGAACTGGGCGTGACAGGCGAGGCACTGTTCGAGCGTCCGGCCGGTCAGGACTGCGAGATCGGCCATATCGTCGGTTTCCGCGCGGATGGCAATCTCCTCGAACAGCAGGTGAGTCGGCCCACCGATGTCCTTGAAGGCCTGGGGCAGTTTGGCGCGCACCGACTCTGGTGTCGCACGTGCCATGCGATTGCCGGACAATCGTGCTGACGCGGCGATTGCCGCGCGGTTCTCGGTGCCGATCCCGGTGACAATGCCTTGGATGCTGGCCAGCATCTGGCGCATCTCGGCGAGAAACTCGACGCGTTCGGCGTCGGTGAGACCAAGTGATTGGCGAGTGTCTACTGCATCTGCCTGGCTCGCCGGCGTGATGATGAAAACCACACTGGCAAGCAGCATGGCGCGCGTGAATCGTCGCTGCATCGGCTTCCTCACCGGTTGCGAAAATCGGTCGAACAGAATTACACGGGAACCCAGCTTATTGCACGCGGAAGCCTTTGTGACAGGCAACGCACTGGGCGGTGACCCTCGCCAGGGCCGCGAGCGCCGGTTTTACATCGCCGGTCGCCGCCGCGTCACCCGCCGTTACCGCAAACAGGCTTGCGGCCCGGTGCATGCCTGAGCCAATCTTGCGCATGGGCGCCGGCATATAGGGTGCGACGTCATGCGCCCCGTGCAGCTCGAGCGAGGTCATGCCCAAACGTTCTTCGGCGATCTGCTCAGCCGCGTCGAATCGCTCGTTGGCCAGCGCGTCCTGGATCTGTTGCAGGGCCAGCAGGTGGTCGCGCATGTTGTAAAGCATGTTCAGACGCATCTGTTCCGGCAACTGCACCAGTGGACGCGTATCGGTCGGTGGATGCTGCAGCATGTGTTGCTCATGCTGCATGTGCTGCCGGTGCATGTTGTGTTTGGGCTGGTCGGCGCCCATTGCCACGAGCGTGCCGGCCGTGACGAGGGCGGTAATCACCAGGCAGGCCGTGAGTTGTCTCAGTCGCATTGACGCTCCCCACTCAATGAGATTCACATTGGCACGATGAGAGATTTTTCAATTCATGAGTGTGGGATGCGATCATGCCGTAGGAAAGGAAAACCTTGAAGCGGCATTGCTCCGATGCTGGAAAGTCTCGTCTGGCCATCATCTGACGAGTATCGGATTCTCCGCGGGTTCGTAGCAATAGAATGTTGGCCAAATCACTGGCAGCCTTCATACACACCCTTCTAACTCCGCATAATCCGCAGAGAAACCACTCCGGGCAACACTTCTGGCCGAACCTTTTCCTGTGGCGGTGGCTCAAGGGAGCGTCCGCTTTGCCCAATCGGGATTAGCGGAGTCCCGACTTGAGAGTCGGTCCGCTACTGGCCGGTTCCGGCTGTTGCCGATGCCGGAAGGAAGGTCAGCTTACGAGAGCGGACCATCGCATTGTGCACCGCAATAGTCCGTAGTCGACCCTCTGCTGCTGGTCAGGTGATGCCCAGCGATAGGCAGCTTAGTAACAGGAGCGGTTATCACGGCTGCTCAAGGGATTCTGCCGCCTCTTGCTGCTCAGTCACTTCCCGCAGCGCGATAATACGCACCGTCGGTCTTCCACCCCGGACCTCCCAGACCAAGCGCGTGAGTTCATCCTTGAGTCCAACGGGCAATTTGCCCGGTACCGCTAGCAAGATACTGACTGCAGATGCTGGTTCCACGCTGACGCGGGCGATGGTGACAAGGTGGACTCCGGGCACCGAGCCCAGGTAGGCTTCCACTTCTTCCTGGACGTGGGCCGCCACGGGATAGGTCAGGGGCTTGTTCTGACCGCGTCTCTTCGTTTCTACCACGTTGCTCAACAGCGGCAGCAGAAGAATCACCGCGAGCATCATCAGGACGAGAAACGCCGTCCGCGCCCAGCTGTTGATAGCGCGTTTTGTCTTGCTGCCACGAACTCCCAGCAGAATGAAAGCGCCCGCCGCAGAAAGGATGATGGCAACCACGTTAGTCAACAGCAGAATCGCGGAATTGGCCGCCACGTCCGGCTGGTCATTCGTCAAGCCGATACCTATCACGCAAAGGGGCGGGACCAGGGCGGCAGCGATAGCTACGCCGGCCAGCGTGTTGGCCAGTCCCGGCCGGCCAAGGGCATAGGCAGCCACGAACCCCGAGAGCACTGCTACCCCCAGATCGAGAATATCCGGATTCCCACGAGCCTCGACCTCGATGGAGGGCTCGAAACCCGGGTTGAGCAAGCCCATCATCACCGACACTGCAAATCCTGAAAGCAACCCCAGGACCGCGACGCCTACCGATTTGCGGTAGAGGGCGAGATTGCCCTGGGCCAGTGCCAGACCGGCGCCGATCAAGGGACCCATCAGCGGGGCCACCAGCATCGCGCCGATCACAACGGCCGTTGAGTCCTCAAGGAGGCCCAACGATGCAAGGCCCGAAGAAAGCACCATCATCACGTGATAGTCGATACCCCCTTGAGCCCCCGCCTCAACCCGCTCGAGCAAGGCTTTTCGGTCATCCCGTTCCAGAGGGGGCAGCTGGTACCCCAGCCTTTCCAGCCATCGCGGCCTCATGTACGTCTGTTCTCCATCGCAAGAAAAAACAACAGGTAACGAAAATCGGCCAACGGCAGTTGCCAACAATCACGGCCTGTTGCATCGCACCATCTGGAAGTCAGCACTCTACAGACCGGCCATTCGCCTCCATGTGGGCTGTGACCGCTACGCCTCATGCAGCCGTTTCAGGGATTTGGCGCGGAACAATTTCTCAATCTTGAATATCGTCCCAACTCAACACGGGTTCAGGCGCAATACCCTCGGGTCTATTTGCCGACCTTCCGCCCCAACGCGCCGGCAGCGCCAGCCCCCACCGCGGCACCTCCAGCGCCACCTGCTTTCGCACCGATTGCACCGCCGAGTGCGCCACCAACCGCCGCTTCAGTCTTGCCATCCTTGGTCGTTGCTGCCGCTCCGGCTGCCCCCCCCAGGGCACCACCCACTACCTCACCGGTGCTTCCCCCAATCTTCTTGCCGACCGCAGCACCGGCGGCACCTCCAGCCGCACTGCCAACCGCCGTCTTTGCGGTACTGTCACCTAGAACTGGGGACACCAACAGAAGACCGCTCAAGAAGCTAACAACGAGCGCCAGATGTTTGAATCGGGGTAACTCTCTGCTTTTCATGCCTCGCCTCCAATGCGGAGCGATCACAACCCATAGATAAATCATGGGCCTACAACCGTCACTAAGGAATGACTCTCGTCAAGCAACCATCCAACTCCGGCATCCCAAATGAACTTTTTCGGGAATCAGCCCAGTCATTCAAGCCATGAGTCTGATGCCGAACCAGCTACTCGCCCTCTGAAAGCTGTCGGCGGGCGAGCCACCATTAGAGAGGCGCCCGCTTTCGACGAGCCGAGACTCTGTGGGGCGATACCCGCGACTGGAAGTTGTGGATTGACTCCGTCCGTTCGCGGTCATCCTCGCGTGAACCGATTTGGCGCCGGCTCGAATCGAAAAGGTCCGCAATGCGCATGAAGCTGTCCGTCGCTGGGTGCTTGGCGACCGGCAGGTCATGCCCGGTTCCGGCTGTTGCCGATGCCGGTAGGCAGGTCAGCCTACGGGAACGGACCATATTATTGACCGCCGCAACAGGCTGTAGTCGACCCAGACTGCGGCCAGTCCGGTGGCGCCCGGTGAAAGGCAGGTCAGTAACAGAAACGGTAATTCCCCGGTTGGGCCAGTTCCTTTCAGTCCACGGCTTTGCCGGCTCGCTGCCGACCGCGCAAAGCCAGGGTTGCCGATGGGCGGAGCAATTGAATAGGGCAGAAGGCTCGTAAAACGGGCAATGCTAGGGCCTTGCCTACATCGAGATCTCGCCTGTATCGGGCTGTGACGGGGCCGTTTTTAATACGACAACCGTCGAATCCCGCCATTCACCCCGGTACCAGTTCGGCGGCACCCCGGAGGGTTCCCTCCTGGCCCGCGCTCTCAGCCCGGGGAGGCTGCCCCCAGTTCTGCAGAATCCGGCAGAACTGCGGCTCGGCCGTTACAGCTGCGCAATGGATACCTGGAAGTGGGCCAATTTTCGCCGAGCCTGGGGCCGCCGCTTGCAGTATCACCGCCGCTGTTTCACCCGGGGGTCCACCAGCGTGTGGGTCGATCCCCGCAAGTGGTTGATTTGATTGGCGCGCCCGACAGGATTCGAACCTGTGACCCCCGCCTTCGGAGGGCGGTACTCTATCCAGCTGAGCTACGGGCGCGGCGCGGCGCCATTCTCGCCTATTTCGGTCCCCCACCTCAATGGGATTGCGCTTTTTCGCTGCGCAGTGAGGGTCGCGTGGCGTCGTTGCCGGTCGCTTACAACAAGCCCTGCGTCGACTGCTGCAGCAACAGTGCCCCCAGCGTAACGGTGAAGACGCCGAGCATCGCGGTCAGTCCATTGTGCGCCCAGGTAAGGCTGTGTGCCGACCAGCGCAGCGGCAGGCTGATCACCACGGCCAGCGCGGCCATGCCCACGGCCGAACCGATGCCGAACAGCACGAGATAGGTGAAACCCTGCCAGACCGATTGCACGCTGCCCAGTGCCAGAACGATCAGCGCCGCCGAGCCGGCCATACCGTGCACCATGCCGACCAGTAGCGGACGCAGTGGCAGGCGACTGCTGTGGTTGTGCCGATGGGCGCGGTCTGCGTGGTCTTGCCCCGGGGTGTGACTGTGGGCGTGAAAATGGGTCTGCCGACCATGGTTGTGCGCATGAAAATGGACGCGCTTGCGCCACAGTCTGAGCAATACATCGGAGCCGAGCAGTATCAGCATGAACCCGACGAGCGACTCGAGACCCAGTGCCAGGCGCGGCCCGATGCTGCCGCCAATCAGGATCATTGCACCGCCAAACAGCAGCAGGGTAAGGCTGTGACCCACACCCCAGGCCGCCCCCAGACGGGCCGCATCGCGCAATTTGCCGCCGTGCGCGCCCAAGCTGGCAACGGCTGCCAGGTGGTCGGACTCGACGGCGTGCTGCAGGCCCAGAAGCAGGCCGAGGATGAGGACACTGAACATGATGGGCTCCGCTCCGGGCAGACACATTATCTCCGGATCGGCAGACGCGCGCACTGCTGCCGGTCAATGCAATGCCGTGTCGCCAGACGATAGACGGTTTATTGACGCATGTCGGCAAATAAAAGAGATTCAAAAAATCAATACCCGTATCAAAAATATTGGTCTATGGTTAAGACGTTCAAGATGCGGCGCAAAAAATCGCGGCGGGAGACCGGCGCGCCGCATCGTTTTCTGGAACCAGACGATAGCCAAAGGAGAATGCAAGATGTCCCTCGCAGCAGCGACACATTTACACAATGCCGCAGTCAAAGGCCTCCCGTTGGATGATGACGGATTTCTGCTCGATCACAGACTGTGGAACCGGGCAGTGGCACAGGATCTGGCTAACCGGATCGGGGTGGGGCCACTTGGCGCAACCCACTGGATGATCATCGATTTCGTCCGCGACAAGTATTTCCGCACCGGGGCATTGCCGCCGATGCGTAACCTATGCCGCAAACTTGGCGTGGACCGCGAGGCAGTGAGCAAGTGCTTCGGTGGCTGTCGGCAGGTCTGGCAGATCGCCGGCCTGCCTCACCCCGGAGAAGAGGCGCTGAGTTATATGAGTTGAGCGACCGGCTTCTCGATGGCATGAATTGTCACTGGGTGTGGCAATTCATGCCAGTCGTGCCGCTCTTTGCTCGTTGCCTGTTTTTTGCCGGTCGCAGATGTGCCTATCGCATCTGACCGGTTGGCGACGCGACGACCCCTGCCGCGACAATCCGGCCACGCCGGAATCTTCTGCGCAGTACCTACTGCGCCACCTCATTGATCAGCAACTGGACGGTTGCCGGCGGGTTTTCACTGTCGACCAGAATGTCCGGAGCCACCATATCGCCTGGCTGCGTAGCCGGCTGGCCGCTCTTCGATACCTTTGCACTCACTTTGACCCGTGGGAACGACGACAATTTCATTGCCGGCATCATCGCCATCGCATCGGTCAGCGTGATCCGTAGCGGAAGTTCCCCGGCCTGGTGCCGGGCGACCGCCAGCGGCATCGGCGGGCCGTCTTCGGCGCGTGCCAGCACGAATACGGTATCCGCCGGCGCCACCTGTTCCATCAGCGCCGGTGCCAGCGCCACCTCGACCACGATGCTGGCGCCCTGGTCGTCGCCTGTCGCGGCCTCGGTCGCTGCTGCCGTTGTTGCCGATGCACCCGCCCGGGCCCCGGCAGTCGCCGCCCCCATGATGGACGGCAGTGCGCCCGGTGTGGGCGGTGGTTCCCCGCCGGCGTTACGAATCATCTGGGCGAGTTCGGCCTGCATTTCCGGTTGGTCCGCCAGCATCGGATGGGCGCGTCGCCAGTAATCCAGCGCTGCGGTATTGTCGCCCTTGTCGGCTGCGGCATTGCCCAGCAGCCAGAGTGCGGTCACGCTGTTCGGGTCGATCTGCAGCGCCCGCTCCAGCAATTCGACGGCGCGGACTCCGACCCGGCCGCCTTCGCGCATCGCCATGGCGTCGGCCAGCGACAGCAGGCCTGCGGTCTCGTTCGGCAGCAACTCCACGACATGTTCGAAGGCATAAACGGCATCGGGATACTGTTGCAGACGCATATAGGTTCGGCCCAGCAGGAACCATCCCTCCGCGTTCTCAGGGTTCGCCTCCATGCGTTCACGTAGCTGGCCGACGAGTTCACCGAGCGGCGGCAACTCGGACGTGTCGCCGTGACCGGCCGCCACGTTGTTGGCGGTGGGCTGCTTGCCGATCATCTGCGGTGAGCCGATCTGCAGGTACAGGGGGACGGTTATCAGCGGGATCAGCACCGCGGCAACCGGCAATGCCCAGCGTCCGCCCACGCCTGCCGAGGTGGCGCTCGCTTCGTGGGTGCCCTCGAGATCCTGTGCCAGCGCCAGTTCCAGATCCTGCTTCGCCTGGACGAATTCCTCATCCGACAGGTCCCCGGCCTCTTTCTGCTTGACCAGTTCCGCCAGGTGCTCGCGCGCGATCGCCACGTTGAACTGTTCAGTGACATCCGAGCTGGCCGTATGACGGCGCAGCAGGCTGGGTGCGAGTAGGGTCAGGGCCGCGATGATCATCGCGGCGGTGATTATCCAGAACAGGGTCATGAATCTCTCTTGTCGCGGTCGGTGTCGAGCAGGGAGGCGGCGGTCCTGAGCGTGGCGTCATCGACGTCGACGGTCTGCTCGGCGCGCCGGCGGCGGATGGTGCGGATCAGCAGGCCGACCCCGATCACCAGAATGATGAAGGGGCCGATCCACAACAGCAGGGTACTGCTGTTCAGCGGCGGCCGGTAGAGTACGAATTCGCCGTAGCGGTCGACCATGAAGCTGGCTATCTCCCGCTCGGTCTTGTCCTGTTTGACCATCTCGTAGGTCTTGCGCCGCAGGTCGACGGCCAGTTCGGCGTTGGAATCTGCCAGGTTCTGGTTTTGGCATACCAGACAGCGCAATTCCTCGATCAGCTTGTTGTAGCGCTGCTCCTGCTCGGGGCTGTCGAAATCATGCACCTCGACGCGCGCATAGCCGCCGGTCGTCAGCAGCAGGCCGAGGATCAGCGGCAGAAGATATCTCATGAACTGCTCCTGCTTGCTGCCTCGAAATAGGCCTTGAACTTCTCGTTCCAGACACTCGGATTCACTGCGCCGGTATGTTTTTCGCGCACGATGCCCTCGGCGTCGATCAGGAAGGTTTCCGGCGCCCCATACACCCCCCAGTCGATAGCCGCGTTGCTGTTCGGGTCGAAGGCGATCTTGGTGAAGGGGTTGCCCAGGCGAGCCAGCATGGCCTTGGCCTCGGCCGCCTCGTCGCGCCAGTTCATGCCCACGATCGGCACGTTCTCGCGCCGGGCCAGATGGATCAGATACTCGTGCTCCTTCCAGCACTCGGGACACCAGGTGCCCCAGACGTTCAACAACCAGACCCGGCCGGTCATGTCCGAGGGACGCACGGTCTGTGAGGGGTCGAGCAGATCGGGCAGCGCGAACTCGGGGGCCGCCCGGCCGATGAATTGGGTCGGTACATCGCGCGGGTTGTATTCCCCCTCGTTCATCTTGTCCAGCACGAACCAGAACAGCCCGGCCAGCAAGATAAACCCCGCCAGGGGGACGATGGCTCGAGTCATGCGGCGGCCTCCGCGGCCGGGCTGTCGGCCCGGCGGCTTCGACGCGCCAGCGTGCGGTACCGCCGGTCTGTGGCCGCTACGCCGCCGCCTATGGCCATCAGCAGTCCAGCGAGCCACAGCCAGCGGACGAACGGCTTGTGATAGATGCGCAGACTCCAGGACCCGTCACCGAGATCCTCGCCGAGCGCGACGAACAGGTCGCGGGTCAGGCCCGGGTCGATGGCGGCCTCGGTCATCGGCATGGTCTGCACCAGATAGATGCGTTTCTCCGGGTGCATCTCGGCGATCTCGCGACCGTCCTTGCTGGCCACCAGGTTGCCGCGGTAAGCGGTGTAGTTCGGCCCTTTGGTGACGTCGACGCCGGAAAACGCGAAGCTGTAGCCGCCCATCTCGTAGGAATCGCCGGGCGCAAGGCGTACGTCCTTTTCGGTCGAATACAGCGAGGTCAGCGTGACACCGACGATGAACACCGCAATGCCGGTGTGGCCCAGCACCATTCCCCAGAACCCGCGCGGGATGTGCCGCCAGTTCCGGTGCGGGCCGAGGCGCTCGCGAATCGCGGCCAGGGTCGAACCGGCCACCCAGATCGCCAGCACCATGCCGAATGCCGCTTGCCAGAGAAACTGCGGGGTAGCGACCACCGCGTATGCGATGCCGAGCACCAGTGCGGCGATGAACGGGATGCGCAACTTCGGCCAGAGGTTCTCGAAGCTGTCACGCTTCCAGCGCGCCAGTGCACCGACCCCGACCAGCATCGCCAGCGGGGCGGTCAGCGGGATGAATACGCTGTTGAAGTAGGGCGGTCCGACCGAGATCTTGCCCAGGTCGAGGGCATCGACCAGCAGCGGGTACAGGGTGCCCAGCAGGATGCTTGCGGCGGCGACTATCAGCAGCACGTTGTTCAGCAGCAGGCCGGTCTCGCGTGACAGCAGATCGAAGCGCACCGTGCTCTTGATCTGATTGGCCCGCATCGCATAAAGGGCCAGCGACGAGCCGACCACGGCCATCAGGAACATCAGATGAACACCCCGCGCTCCGGGTCGGAGGCGAAGGCGTGCACCGAGGTCAAGACCCCGGAACGGACCAGGAAGGTCCCGAGCAGGCTGAGCGAAAAGGTGAAGATCGCCAGCAGCACGGTCCAGGCCTTGAACGCGCCGCGTTTTTCCGTCACCGCCAGTGAGTGCATCAACGCGGTGCCGACCAACCAGGGCATGAAGGAGGCGTTCTCGACCGGATCCCAGAACCACCAGCCGCCCCAACCCAGTTCATAGTAGGCCCACCAGCTCCCCAAGGTGATTCCGATGGTTAGGCACAGCCAGGCCATGTTGGTCCAGGGGCGCGACCAGCGCGCCCAGGCCGCATCCAGCCGGCCACCGAGCATCGCCGCGACGGCGAACGCGAACGGCACGGCGAAGCCGACGTAGCCCATGTACAGCATCGGTGGATGGATGATCAGTCCGAAATCCTGCAGCAGCGGGTTGAGGTCGCGCCCGTCGGGCGGCGCCACGGCCAGGCGGTCGAAGGGGTTCGAGGTCATCAGCATGAACAACAGGAAGCCGACCGCGATCAGCCCCAAGACGCCGATCACACGCGCGAGCATCGCCAGAGGGATGCTGCGACTGAACAGGCTGACCGCGCCGGTCCAGAGCGACAGCGTCAGCGCCCACAGCAGCAACGATCCTTCGTGGCCGCCCCATACCGCGGAAAACAGGTACTGGGTCGGTAGTTGGGTGTTCGAGTTGTGCGCGACATAGGCAACGCTGAAGTCGTGGGTGAGAAAACTGTAGGTCAGCAGCGCGAACGCAATGAATACGAACAGCAGTTGCAGGCGGGCGGCGGAGTGGGCGAGCACCATCCAACTGGTGATGCCGCGCTGTGCGCCAACCAGCGGGAACACCGCCTGGATGACCGACAGGGCGAGGGCGATGAGCAGGGCGATCTGACCGAGTTCAGGTATCACAGTGGCTTGCCTCCCGGGTGTGGACCGTCGATCTTCTTGCCGGCGCTCTCGAGTGCGGCCGCGACCTCTGGCGGCATGTAGGTCTCGTCGTGCTTCGCCAGCACTTCTTCGGCGACGAACACATTGTCCGGCCCCATCTTGCCTTGCGCGATCACGCCCTGGCCCTCGGCGAACAGGTCCGGCAGGATCCCGTTGTAGGCGACCGAGACACGCTGCGCCATGTCGGTGACGACGAACTTGACGGTGAGATCACCCTGTTCGCGCTGCACGCTGCCGGCCTCCACCAGGCCGCCGAGCCGGAAGATGTGGTTGGCCGGCGCCTTGCCGTCGGCGACCTCGCTCGGCGAGAAGAAATACGACAGATTGCCCTCCAGTGCGTTCAGCACGAGAACGGTCGCCAGCCCGAGTGCGGCCAGGCCGACCACGACGATCCCGAGTCGTTTGTGTCTTGCCTTCATTGATTCGCCCCCTGTTCCAGTCGAGCCAGGCGCAGGATCCGCTGCTTGATCCGCCTGGAGCGGCCGCGCAGCAGCAGGGGTTCAGCGATCATCAACAGCGCGGTGGCGCCGAACGAGCCCCAGACATACAGGCCGTAGCCGCCCATGTGGAAGAATTCAGCCATCTCACAGTTCCCCGTGGGCCAGTTCTCGAACCCAGTTCGCAGAGCGCTCGCGCTCCAGGATCACGCTGCGCAGCCGCGCCATCGCCACCGCGATCGAGTAGGCCCAGAAGCCCAGGGTCATGATCAGCATGGTAATCAACATGGTTTCGTCCATCGTGCTTTCTTCGCTCATCTTGATCGTCGAGCCCTGATGCAGGGTATTCCACCATTGCACCGAGTAATAAATGATCGGCACGTTGACCACGCCCACCAGCAGCAGGATGGCACTGGCCCGATCGCCGCGCCGCGGGTCGTCGATCGCCGCCCGCAACGCCATATAACCCAGATAGAGAAACAGCAGAATAAGTTCCGAAGTGATGCGCGCGTCCCAGACCCACCAGGTGCCCCACATGGGTTTGCCCCAGAATGAACCCGTCCACAGCGACAGAAACGCGAACATCGCACCGGTCGGTGCGAGCGCCTGGGCCATCATGGCCGACAGCCGGGTGTTGAAGATCAACCCGAGTGCCGCCCAGCCTGCCATCACCAGGTAGATGAACATCGACATCCAGGACGCCGGCACGTGGACGAAGATGATCCGATAGCCCTCGCCTTGCTTGTAATCGGTGGGGGCGACGAAAAAACTCATGTAAAGACCGATTGCGATCAATACCACCGCGATAATCGTCGAAATCGCACCAATCTTGCGCGACAGCGGGTAAAAAGTCGCCGGCGAAGAAAACCTGAACCAATTCACCAGTCGGGAAGACATTGTGCCTCAACCTAAGTATTGTGTTGACCGCGTTGGCGCGCTGACAACTGTCGCCGGCCGCCACCCTAGCGCGAAAGCGTGCATTTTGTGCCGTAGCGCGCCGCCGATTCCTTGACCTCGTCGTGGTTTGTGCGTGCTCGGCCCCTGCAAATCGGGCACAAAGGGTACCGGAGTCACCCGGGGCGTGCAAAAGCCTTGGATTCGGGCCGGCGTCAGTCCTCGGCCACGCGCAATGCCGCCGCCGTCGCCAACGGGGCCAGCACCAGGCTGGCGACCAGGATCGCCGCCAGCATCGACAGGTGCGATCTGCCGCCCAGTCCCGAAACCGTTGCCTCGACGGCGCCTGCGCCGAAGATCAACACCGGGATATACAGTGGCAACACCAGCAGTGCGAGCAGCACGCCGCCAGAACGCAGGCCGAGGGTCAGGGCCGCACCGATCGCACCGATCAGGCTGAGCGCAGGCGTGCCGAGTAGCAGCGAGACGATCAGCGTGCGCAGGGCGTCCCATGACAGGTCGTACTGCAGCCCCAGCACTGGCGCCACCAGGACCAGCGGGACTCCACTCACCAGCCAGTGCGCGATCACCTTGCCGGTGACCAGCAGCGCGACCGGCTGCGGTGTCAGCAGCATCTGCTCCAGCGAACCGTCGCGGTGATCGGCGGAAAAGATTTGCTCCAGCGCCAGCATCGAGGCGAGCAGGGCGCCGACCCAGACGATCCCGGGTGCGATCAGCCGCAGCGTATCCCGCTCGGGGCCGATGCCCAACGGGAACAGGCTGACCACGATCACGAAGAATACCAATGTGATGAAGATGTCCGAGCGCCGCCGGAGCGCGATGGTCAGGTCGCGCCGTATGATCCAATACAGGGGCTCAAGCATGTTCGCGCCCCAGGGTCACGGCACGTGTGTGTGCCCCAAGCATGGCGACCTCCTGGTGGGTGGTGACGATCGCCATCCCGCCGTCGGCGATATGCCGGCGGATCACCTCCTGCAGCAGTTCCACTGCGGCCACGTCGAGCGCCGTGAAGGGTTCGTCCAGAATCCAGACCCGCGCCGCGTTGGCCAGCAGACGGGCCAGGGCAACGCGCCGCTTCTGGCCCTGCGACAGGTGCTTGCTGGGGAGGTCCTCGTGTCCGCGCAGACCGATCTCGCCCAAGATCGCCCAGGCACGTTTTTCGGTCAGGTGGTAACCATCCAGTACGGCCGCGATGCGCAGATTTTCCACAGCGCTCAGGTCGCCCTTGATCCCATTGAGATGGCCCAGATAGAGCAGGTGGCGTGAATATTCCTCGCGCAGCCTGCGGATATTCTTGCCGTCCCAGCGGATTTCCCCGGTCTCGGGTAGCAGCAGGCCGGCCAGTGCACGCAGCAGGGTGGTCTTGCCGCTGCCATTGCGTCCCGCGATGCGCAGCAGTTCTCCGTCATCGACGCCGAAGTTCAGGTCTGTGAACAGCACCCGATCGCCGCGGACGCAACTGAGTCCGTCGATCTGCAGAGTGTGCATGGGTTTGCCGTCGGTCATCGCGGTCCAGATTGCCAAAAAACGCCCAAGTCTACACCAATGCGCCGCGTACCCGGCCGCTCGGCGAGGTCCGCGCGCAATGCCGGGGGACGGGGTAATGCCATCGGGCGGTCCCGGTCCCTGGTGCCGGGTCCCCGCTCCGCCCCAGCACCGGAATTTTTGCGTTCTGCCAGGGTCTTACGGTGCACAACGCAAAACTTGACGAAAAAGGATGCCAGCGATGTTGGTCAGGATGATGGTTGGGGTGGGTTTGCTCGCCCTCGGCTACTACCTTGGGCGGGAGGTTGGTCGGGCAGAGCCGCTGCGCGAGGAGTTGCGGCGGGCCCGCGAGGCGGCCGGGTCCGATGGTGATTCCGCTGCGGCGCCCGGGACGCGGGGACCTGACCCCGATGGTCCGGCATCCTGAGCACCAGGTCCGACCTCTTCCTCCGCTGCCCGCCAGTGCGTCAGCGCCTGTCCGACTCACCGCCTGCGTGATTTCAGCTCGGCGAGGGTGCGAATCAGCCTCTCGCGCAGTGCATCGTCGATCGGCTCCGGACCGACGAACTGGCGCATCTTGCGCACTGCCGCATCGGCGGCCTCATTGAGAGTCATTTCGACCTGTGATTCGATATCGGCCAGTCTCCGGCGCAGGCTCTCGAACCCCTCGGCCAGATGTGTCTTGCCGATGAGGGGTTTGATAGGCGTGGCCTCCCGGCCAACCGCTGTGTAGCGATCCGGCGAGGTGGGCCGTCTAACTGCGGGGCTTTGCAGAACTGATACTGCCCCGTTCAGTCGATGGCCCTGACTTCGCGGCCGGCGCCCCGCCGCAGCGCGCCCCCGGATCGGGCCTGCCGGTGCGCGATATCGATGCCGATTGGCTCATTGAGCACGTGCCATCAGCTGACAACCCTAAGCGGAAACGGAGTAGCTGACGTGACAGATGTTTTCGAAACCATGACTGATCGGGCGGCGGTTGGGGGATTCCCCGCGCCGCCGGCATTGGATGCCATCGATTTCGAGTCGCTACGCCGGGCGCACCGGCAACTGGAGCATCCGAGCCTCGCCGCGCGCCTGTCGAGCATGGTCGGCACGCCGATCGAGATCGGCGTGAAGCTGTTGCCGGGGCGCTGGTCGGAGCGGGCTCGGCAGGCGGCCGAACTGGCGATTGCGAAGGCGTTTGACGTCGCGCCATCAATGCTGCGGCGCGAGCAGGGACGCGGTGCCCGTGACGGAATGTACAAGGGCCTGGCCGCCGGTTCCGGGGCGCTCGGGGGGCTGTTCGGGCTGCCCGGGCTGATCGTAGAACTGCCCATGACGACTTCAATTATGTTACGAAGTATCGCGGAGATTGCATGTTTTGAGGGTGAAGACATCCGCGCCCCGGAGACCCGTCTGGCGTGCGTCCAGGTCTTCGCGCTCGGCGGGCGCTCAGAGATCGACGACGCCGCGGAAACCGGCTATTACGGCGCCCGCCTTGCGCTGGCCGGCTATATTGGTGCCGCCGCTGCGGACATCGCCCGGCACGGTCTGGCCGCGGAGGGCTCGCCGGCCCTTGCGCATCTGATCCGCGCAATCGCTGCCCGGTTCGGCAGTGAGGTTTCGCGTCGGCTTGCGGTTCAACTGCTGCCGCTGTTGAGTGCGGCGGGCGGAGCGGCGGTCAATACCGTGTTCATGCAGCATTTCCAGGATATGGCGCGCGGGCATTTCACCGTCCGCCGGCTCGAACGCAAGTACGGCGAGCGCCTGGTTCGGACCCACTACGAGATGCTGAACAGGGCCGATTGAGCGCGCCGCGCAGCGGTTATCATGGTGCTGACGTAACGTAAACGGCCGCCCGCATGAACGACCAATGGCATCGATGCTCAGCGCAGCAGACCGCTCAGGCGCTCGGCGTCGACCTGCCCAGCGGCCTGTCGTCCGAGAGGGCGGAGCAGGCGTTGGCCCGGCACGGGCCGAACCGGCTGGTGGAGCCGCGGCGGCGGGGCCTCGGCAGCATCCTGCTCGGCCAGTTCAGTAACTTCATGATCCTGGTGCTCATCGCGGCGGCCGTCGTTTCCGGTCTGCTCGGTGAGCTGGCCGACAGCATCGCTATCCTGGTCATCATTCTGCTCAATGCGGTCATCGGCGTAATTCAGGAATACCGCGCTGAGCGCGCGCTCGAGGCGCTGAAACGGCTCGCGGTACCCAGCGTCACCGTTCGCCGCGACGGCCGGCCGGTAATGCTGGCGAGCGAGGCGCTGGCGCCTGGCGATGTGCTGTTGTTGGAGGCGGGCAACCTGGTGCCGGCCGACGTCCGCCTGGTCGAGGCGTCCGCGCTGCAGGCCGATGAGGCGGCCCTGACCGGTGAGTCGACACCGGTTGCCAAACAGGTCGAGGCATTGGCGGACGCCGGGCTCGGTGTGGCCGACCGCAGCAACATGCTGTTTCGCGGCACCCTGGTCGTCTATGGGCACGGCGAGGGTGTGGTCGTGGCTACCGGTATGCACACCGAAATCGGCCATATCGCCGAACTGCTGGAGCGCGGCCAGCGTCCCGAGACCCCGCTGCAGCGCCGCCTGGCGCGTTTCGGCAAACGCCTGGCGATATTGGTGTTGCTGATCTGCGCGATTGTATTCCTTGGCGGGCTGTTGCGTGGCGTCGAGCCACTGCTGATGTTTCTGACCGCTGTCAGCCTCGCGGTGGCGGCGATCCCGGAGGCGCTGCCCGCCGTGGTCACGATTGCGCTGGCGATCGGGGCGCGCAAGCTGGTGCGTCAGCATGCGCTGATTCGGCAGCTGCCGGCGGTCGAGACGCTGGGTTCTGTTACCGTCATCTGTTCCGACAAGACCGGCACGCTGACCCAAAACCGCATGCGCGTCGAGGCGTTTGTGGTCGACGGGGTTGCGCGCCGGCCGGGCGATGAGCTCCGGGGCGAGCCGGCCGATAGCCTGTTCGCGGCAATGGCGTTGAATAACGACTCGCGCCTCGGCGATGGCGACGGCGCGATCGGTGAGCCGACCGAGGCCGCGCTGCTGCAGGCGGTCGCCGACAGCGGCCGCGATGTCGGCGCGCTGCGCACGGCGGCCCCGCGCGTTGCCGAGCTGCCGTTCGATGCCAGCCGCAAGATGATGACCACCGCACACCGCACGCCGTCCGGGCTGCGCAGCTACACCAAAGGCGCGCCCGAGGCGGTGGTCGCGCGATGCGTGCGCTGCATGGACGCATCCGGTCGGACCGACAACGACGATGCGGGTTTCGACCGTGCCGCCCTGCTGCACCAGGCCGAGGGTCTGGCCGCAGAGGGTTACCGCGTATTGGCATTCGCCTGCCGCGATTGGCAGCAACTGCCGCAGATGCCGGTCGGCGAAGAGGTCGAGACCGACCTGAGCTTTGTCGGCCTGGCCGCGCTGCTGGATCCGCCGCGCCCGGAGGTGCACGAGGCGGTGGCGACCTGCCGGGCCGCCGGAATCACCCCGATCATGATCACCGGCGACCACCCGGTGACCGCGCGTGCGATCGCCGAGCGGCTCGGCATGGCGCATGCGGGCGACCGCCTGCTGACCGGCCGGGAGCTGGCCGGCCTGTCGGATGCCGAGCTGGACGCCCAGATCGGCGACACCCCGGTGTATGCCCGGGTCGCGCCGGAGCAGAAGATCCGCATTGTCGACGCCTTGCAGAAACGTGGCGAGTTTGTGGCGATGACCGGCGACGGCGTCAACGACGCGCCGGCGCTGCGCCGCGCCAACATCGGTGTCGCGATGGGGGGCATCGGCACCGACGTGGCCCGCGAGGCCGCGCACATGGTGTTGCTCGACGACAACTTCGCGACCATCGTCTTGGCGGTACGCGAAGGGCGCCGGATCTTTGACAACATCCGCAAGTTCATCCGCTACACGATGACCAGCAATTCCGGCGAGATCTGGACGCTGTTCCTGGCGCCGTTCTTCGGCCTGCCGATCCCGTTGATGCCAATTCAGATCCTCTGGATCAACCTGGTAACAGATGGTCTGCCTGGCCTGGCGCTATCGTTCGAGCCGCATGAGCCGGGCCTGATGCGTCGTCCGCCACGGCCACCGGGTGAGTCCATCTTCGCGCACGGCATGGGCTGGCACATGCTCTGGATCGGCCTGTTGATCGGCGGTTTGTCGATCGGGGCCCAGGCGTGGGCTTATCAAGCCGGCAACGACCATTGGCAGACCATGGTGTTCAATGTCCTGACCTTCGCGCAGCTTTTTCACGTGATGGCGATACGTTCGGAACGGCAATCCCTATGGCGCATCGGCGTGTTCTCCAACCGTCCCCTGTTGGGGGCGGTGGCGTTGACCTTCGGGCTGCAACTGCTCGTGACCTACACGCCCTTCTTGCAGGGCATCTTCAACACGCAGAGCCTGTCGCCCGCTGAACTGGCGCTGTGCTTGGTCATGGCCTCCCTGGTGCTGCCGGCTGTCGAGTTGGAGAAATGGCTGATCCGCGGCGGGCGTCTGTATGGCGAAAAAGCGGATCTGCCTTAGCCACAATCGCACAGGCTTGATCGGCCCTCGAGGACCGACAGCGCTCAAGGTCTGCGATGCGCGGCCGTCTGCACCCGTCGGGCCTGTGCGCAAGGATTCACGACGTCCCGAGGGGGGGCGGAAGCGCCGCGGCGTATATGCCATCACCAGCGCCATTGGCCCTGATTGCACGCCCTGGCCATTCGACCCCGCCCGGGGTCGTTGGATAAGGGGCAAACCCCTGATCAGGCATGGATTGGTGGTTTTAACGGCCGGCGGCACTGGCATATGATCCAGGAAATGGCCCCGGTCCACAGGTGAGACCGCGCCCGCGCGGCGCGTCTCTTCAGTCGAGACTGAGAGACGCGGCCATGCGACAGCAGCTACAGGAGACCCGTAACTCGTGCCTAAGACGAAGCTGACAGAGGTGCGTAGCCCGCCCACGCGCTGCGAAGATTGCCCGGTGCGTCAAAAGGCCCTGTTCCAGGTGGTCGCGGACGATTACCTCAGTGAAGCGGAATCGCGCCGCGCCGGCCAGTACCTACTGGCAGCCCGCAGCCACCTGTATCAGGAGTGCGCCCCTGCCGGCATGGCCTTTACGCTGTTCGCAGGGTGGCTGCTGCTGTACCGCACCCACTCCGACGGCAGTCGCCAGGGGCTGCGCATCGCGCTGCCCGGCGATTTCGTTGGCTACGCCGCGCTGAACTCGGCATACAGCCACGGCGCGATGGCGGTCACCGATGCAGTGGTGTGCGGCTTCGATCAGGTCGACTTGCATTTAATGATCGACAAACATCCGGACATCGCTCGACAGATCAACAACATCCAGGCCCACTATCTGGCAACTTGTGAATCCAATGTGCTTGGGCTTGGGCGCATGTCTGCCGAACAGCGCATTGCCCATGCCGTTGCCGACCTCTACTACCGGCTTGATCGGCGCTGCGAGGTGGATGAGCAAACCTGCAGCATGCCGTTCCCGCTGACCCAGGAGATGCTGGGTGAACTGTCCGGCCTGACGCCCGTGCACACGAATCGCGTGTTGCGGAAGTTGCGCACTGACGGCGTGATGATCTGCGAGCGGCAGCAAATCCAGATCCTCGACCTCGGGCGCCTGATGGAAATCGGTGATTATCGGCCCGACTATCTGGTCTGAATCGACCGGCGGTATCCGGGGCAAAGCTAAGCCGGTATAATCGCTCGGCATTTTCCCAGGGCGTGGCCCGCTGGACAATTAAATTTCCGAGGAGCGACTACCGTGTCTGCAAATAACGATGCCGCCTTTCTGCGCATGTTCCTGATCGTACTCGGGGCGCTGGTCGCCTTTACGGTCGCCATTTTGTTGCTCGCCAATCGGATCACCGGGGTGGTTGACGAAGAGCGTGGCGAGGACCCGAGGTTGCGTGCTGCGGTAATCGAGCGCATCCGGCCGGTCGGTTCGGTGGACGTCGCGGCGGCGGCGGCTACCGGCCCCGCCGAGCAGCAGAGCGGTGCGGATGTCGTCGCCTCTGCGTGCAACTCCTGTCACGTTGCCGGCGTGCTGGGCGCCCCCAAGGTTGGTGACAAGGATGCCTGGTCGCAGCGCCTGGCCGCGGCGGGCGGCCTTGATGGACTGACTGCGAGCGCGATCGCGGGCAAGGGTGGGATGCCGCCGAAGGGTGGAGCCAATGTCAGTGACGCGGAGATTCGGAGCGCCGTCGAGCATCTGCTCAGTGAGAGCGGCGTTGACGCCGGCGCTGGTGGAGAAGCAGCCCCGGCCGAGGCCAGCGCTGGCCCGGTGGATGCCGCCAAGGAGATGGCCTCGGATGCGGCCGACGCTGCCAAAGAGATGGCTTCGAGCGCCGCCGCGGCGGTAACCGGGGCGGTTGAAGCCGTAACGCCGGCTGCCGATGGCGGGCCGGCTTTCGATCTCGCTAAGGGCAAATCGGTATACGATGTCGCGTGCTTCGCCTGTCACATGACGGGCGCGGCCGGTGCACCCAAAATGGGCGACACGGCTGTCTGGGGGCCGCGTCTCGCGCAGGGTCTGGATACCCTGGTGAACAACGCGATCAACGGCAAGAATGCGATGCCGCCCAAGGGGGGGCGCATGGATCTGTCCGACCAGGACGTCGCGTCGGCCGTTGCCTACCTGGTGGAACAGTCCAAATAGGGGCCGTACGGGGGGCTAGCCCGCATCCGTCACCGGCATCACGGATGCTGGTGGATTTCACAGCAGCTCGGGCGCCGGGCTGGAGCGAAAGTGGTAGCCGTAGCTACCACTGGAGTGAAGACCAAGCCGGAGCCAGCGAGAAACCGCCAGGACCGTGATAGGCAAGCAACGAAACAGGGTGTCAAACCCGTGTCACGCGCAGATTGATCACTTTATCAGAGACATTTCAGTCTGTTGTGCCGCAGTTGCTTTCCGGCCGGTGACGGATGCGGGCTAGTGGTGGGCCCCCAGCATCGCCTTGAGGTTGGCCAGCCGCGCCTTGCCTCGGGCTTGTTTCTCCTCCGTTGACAGCTTGGTACCGCGACCCTCCCAACGCAGGTCGTCGGCCGGCAGTTCCTGAAGGAAGCGGCTCGGGTCGCAGCGCGTCAATTCGCCGGCCCGCCGCCGGCGCTCGGCACAGCTCATGACCAGGGTGCGCTGGGCGCGGGTCACTCCGACGTAGGCCAGGCGGCGTTCCTCGGCGATATTGTCCTCTTCGATGCTGCTACGGTGCGGTAGCAGCTCCTCCTCCATGCCGACCAGGAACACATGTGGGAATTCCAGGCCCTTAGCGCCATGCAGGGTCATCAGGACCACGCGATCGCCGCTCGCCTCCTCATCCTGGCGCTCCAGGATGTCTAGCAGTGACAGGTGGTTGATCATGCTGCCCAGGCTGCTTCCGCGCTGCTCGTCCTGTTGCAGCCTATCCAGCCAGCCGAGCAGTTCCTCGACATTGTCCCAGCGACGCCCGGCGGCCTTCTCGTTGCCGCTGGTTTGGTCCAGCCAGCCGCGGTAATCGATGTCGCTCAACAGTTGGCGCACGGTCTCGACCGGGGCCTGTGAATCCGCGCTGCGCACCAGCCCTCCCAGCCAGGCGCTGAACTCGCGCAATCTGGACAGCGGACGCGGCTTCAGCCGCTGGTCAAGCCCGAGTTCGCTGATCGCCGCGAACAGGTTGCAGCCGCGTTCGGCGGCATAGCCCGCCAGCGCTTCGAGCGTGTTGCTGCCGATTTCCCGCCTTGGTGTATTAATGATTCGGAGCAGGGCGCTATCGTCGTCCGGATTGGCGATCATCCGCAGGTAGGCCATCACATCCTTGATCTCGCTGCGCGCGAAGAAAGAGGTCCCGCCACTGAGAAAGTAGGGGATGTTCTGTGTGCGCAGCGCTTTTTCGAAAGGCCGCGCCTGGTGGTTGCCGCGGTACAGGATGGCGAAGCTCGCATAGGGCGCGCCGCTGTTGAAACGCTGGTGGATGATTTCGCTGATCACCCGATCGGCCTCATCCTCCTCGTCACGACAGGTGATCACGCGCAGCGGGTCGCCTGGACCGAGTTCGCTCCACAGGCGCTTTTCGAACAGGTGTTCGTTGTTGGCGATCAGGGTGTTGGCAGCGCGCAGGATGCGCCCGGTGGACCGGTAGTTCTGCTCCAGTTTGATGACCCGCAGGCGCGGATAATCTTCGCGCAGGCGGGCCAGGTTTTCGGGCCGCGCGCCGCGCCAGGCATAAATCGACTGATCATCGTCACCGACCACGGTCAATGCCGCCCGGACCCCGACCAGCAGCCTGACCAGGGCATATTGGGCGCCGTTGGTGTCCTGGTATTCGTCGACCAGCAGGTAGCGGATGCGATTCTGCCAGCGTTCCCGCAATGCCGGATTGGTATCCAGCAGCTTGACCGGCAGCAGGATCAGATCGTCGAAATCGACCGCGTTGTAGGCACGCAGCGCCCGTTGGTAGGCGCCATACAACGCGGCATAGTAGGCGTCGAGGTCATCCTCCGCCTGGGCCATTGCCGCGTCCGGTTCGATCAGCTCGTTTTTCCAGGTCGAAATCCGCCAGCGCGCGCGCTGCAGGGTGTCCCGATCCGCCTCGTTGCGCTTTCCCAGTTCGCGCAACAGCTGCTCGACGTCCTGTTCGTCGAGGATGGTAAAGCCGCGCCGCAGCCCGGCAGCCTCGAGTTCGCGTCGCAGGATATTCAAACCAAGGGTGTGAAAGGTCGAGATCGACAGGCCACGGCTCGCTTCGGCGCCGAGTAGATGACCGACGCGCTCCTTCATCTCTCGCGCCGCCTTGTTGGTGAAGGTCACGGCGGTGATGTGCCTTGCCGCAACGCCGGCCTGCTCGATCAGGTGGGCGATCTTCGCGGTAATCACGCGGGTCTTGCCTGACCCGGCGCCGGCCAGCACCAACAGGGGCCCGTCGAGGTAGCGGACAGCCTCGCGTTGTCGCGGATTGAGTTCGTGCATCGTTCGGCGGTTCAGATGTCCTCGCCGAACAGCGGGCGTTTCAGGCGGTATAGAGATGAGATGTCCTCATCGCCGTGTCCTTCGTTCATCAGGTTTTCATAGTTTGCCAGCGTCATTTCCAGCATCGGCAAGCGGACGTCGTCGGCTGCCATCATCGCCTGGCAGATCTTCAGATCCTTGTGGTGCAGCGCGACGCGGAACCCTGGCTCGAAGGTGCCACGGGTCATGCTGCGTCCGCGGTGTTCCACGAACCAGTTGCCAGCTGCGCCGCTGCTGACGACGTCAACCACCTTGTCCATGTCCAGGCCCTGATGCTGGCCGAACGCGAGCGCCTCGGTCACCGCCTGGTTGATGCCTGCGCACATGATCTGATTGACTGCCTTGGTGGCCTGCCCGCTGCCGACCGGGCCCATATGCACGATTTTGCGGCAGATGCTCTCGAGCACCGGCGTGATCTGGTCGAGTACCGCCGCATCGCCGCCGATCATCATGACCAGGGATGCCTTCTCCGCGCCTTCCTTGCCGCCGGAGACGGGCGCGTCGAGGAAATGAATGCCATGCGCCCCGAGACGCTCGGATACCTTGCGCGCGGTCTCGATACTCACGGTCGAGGTGTCGAGCACAATGCTGCCGGCGGTCATCACCGTTGCCAGCCGGTCGACCACCTGCAGCAGGTCGGCATCGGCCGAGACCGAGGTGATCACCAGATCGGCCTGGCCGGCTGCCGTTTCGAGTGTTTCGGCCAGCGCGAACCCGTGTTGTTCCGCCGCCGCGCTGGCACGTTCGCTCGAGCGGTTCCAGGCATGCGTAAGGTGGCCGGCGCGAAAAAGGTTGCCGGCCATTCCGGCGCCCATGGCGCCGAGGCCGATGACTGTAGTCTTCATATTTCTGTTCACGCTATGGAATGGCGGTGGGTGGGGCGCTGCCCCGCGAGCATGCCATCGTAACGGCCCCGGCCGGTGGTCGCCAAGCCGCATCGGCGAATGCCGTGCAAGCAGTGCTTTCGCCGTCTCCGTCGACAGCGGCAAATGTTGCGCCATGGGCTGCCGATACTCAAGACAGGGCAGGCCGGGCTCAGGTATAAATCACGAGTGCTGGAATACCGGCTGTACCTCGTTTTGGCACCCATTTGCGTGCCATACTGAATTACGCGATTGCTGGCCGTTGGCGATAGGGAGGACTGGGCATGTCGCAGGCAATGGGATTGGGTAAGCGCTGGCTGGTGGCATTGTTGATCCTGCCGATATCCACAGGCTTGGCTTGGTCTGCCGACGAGCAGGCGATCGATGCGCCGCCACCGCCGCCCCAACTGCAGTCGGGCGAGCCGCTCGAACCCGAAGTCACCATCAGACGCACACCGAGAGAGACAATCTACGAATACCGTCGCAACGGGGTGCTATTCCTGGTGCGTGTGCAGCCCCGCTTCGGGCCGGTCTACTACTTCGTCGATATCAACGGCGACGGGGAACTGGATTATCGGCCGGGTGAGCCGATCCAGCACAATGTCAGCCAATGGATGCTCTGGCAATGGTGGTAACGCGATAAGGTGCCGGCCAGTCCTGCGCGGCAGGGCCCGCCCCGGCAACATGGTGGATGCGCTGCGACGGGAGCGTGCCGAAGTAGGGGAGAGCCGCAGGCCTGTCGCGCTCTATCGGACCAGGCTCGGGGTGCTCAAGGCTACCAGCAGACAGCGCAGCGCCTGGCCGCGGTGGCTGAGTGCATTCTTGCGTTCGGCCGCCAACTCGGCGGCACTGCAGCCTTCTCTCGGCACCTGGAACAGCGGGTCATAACCGAACCCCGCGGTTCCGCGGGCGGCCTCCAGGATCCTTCCCTCCCAGGTCCCCTGGCAGATGATCGGTGTCGGGTCTTCCGCGTGCCGCAGATAGACCAGCAGGCACTGGAATCGCGCGCCGCGCTGTTCCTCGGGTACCCCGGACAGGGCCTGCAGCAGCCTCGCATTGTTGGCGGCACTGTCGCCGCCAGGGCCGGCGTAGCGAGCGGAGTAGATGCCTGGTGCGCCGTTGAGATAGTCGACTTCCAGTCCCGAGTCGTCTGCGATCGCGGGCAGGCCGGTATGCGCGGCGGCGTTGCGTGCCTTCAGGATCGCATTCTCCACGAAAGTCAGCCCGGTTTCTTCGGCATCGGGTACGGCGAAATCAGTTTGCGGGACGACAAGGATCTTGCGGTCCGCGAGCAGTTCGCTGAACTCTCTCACTTTGCCTTTGTTGCCTGTGGCAAGGACGACGCGCTCTGACATTTGACGGGTTCTCTCGATTCAGCGATGGTCGGGTCCAGAGTCGGATCGCCGCAGCGATGCCGATCTCAATGCTCTGCCAGGACGGCATCCTGGGCGGCGATGATCTGGGACACGCCCTGGCGTGCAAGGTCGAGCATCGCATTCATCTCATCGCTCGAGAAGGGTAGCCCTTCGGCCGTGCCCTGGATCTCGATGAACCGCTGTCGGTTGTCCATGACAACGTTCATGTCCGTCTCTGCACTGGAATCCTCGGCATAGTCCAGGTCCAGCACCGGTGTGCCGTTATAGATACCGACCGAGACTGATGCGACGTTGCCGATGATCGGGTCTTCCTCGATGCCGCCGGCCAGGCGAAGTTTGCGCAGCGCCAGGCTCAGCGAGACGAAGGCACCCGAGATCGCGGCGGTCCGGGTGCCGCCGTCCGCCTGGATGACGTCGCAGTCGAGCGTGATGGTGCGTGGTCCCAGCCTGTTGAGATCGACCGAGGCGCGCAGCGCTCGGCCAATCAGGCGCTGTATCTCCATTGTGCGGCCACCCTGCCCGCCACGCGCGGCTTCGCGCCCCATGCGGCTGTGCGTCGATCGCGGCAGCATGCCGTATTCGGCGGTTACCCAGCCCTGGTCTTCATCGCGCAGCCAGCGCGGTTGGCGATCTTCGATGCTTGCGGTGCAGATCACTTTGGTGTTTCCGAAGGCAACGAGTACGGAGCCTTCGGCATGCATGGTGAAGTTTGGTGTGAAGGATATCGGCCGCATCTGATTCGGCGCTCTTCCGCTGGGTCGCATGGCGTTTCCTTTAATGATTCGGGTCGCTGGTTGTGTTTGCTGTCCGGTGCTGCCGCCGGTCTGCTTGGTCGCGGGACTGTATGACGTCGGCTGCGGCGAGCCAGCGCAGCGCTACAGCAGTGACATTGTCACTGTTCGGCAGCATCGACGTTTGCTTGACCAGCGCGGGCAGGGTTGCGTCCAGCGGACAGTCGGTGTCCTGCAGGGTCCGGATCAGCGTCTGGCCAGGTATCTGGCTCCAAAGTCCGTCGGAGCAGAGCAGGATCAAGTCGCCGGCCTGCAGAGCTGTCGGTGGGCCGCAGCTGGTGATCGGCGGCCGCAGCATGCCGCCCAGACAGCGGGTCAGGCTGGTGTGCGGCCGCGAGGCTTCGCCCCCGCTCGCGCGCACGTGGCGGATGTACGAGTGGTCACGGGTCCTCGCGTGCACCTGCCCGCCACGCATCAGGTAAAGACGGCTATCCCCGACATGCGCCCAGTGGACTGTGCCGTCTTGGATCACCGCCAATACCGCTGTGGTGCGCGGCGTGATCAACGGATGCTGGCGGCGGCCGAACCGCAGTATCGTATTGTGGGCCTGGCCAATGCACTGCAGCATGAAGTGCTCCGGATCGGCCAAAGGCCTGCTGGTCCGACGAAACAGCGACTCGCATACGTCGATCAGCAGCTGGGCGGCAGTTTCGCCGCGCGGGTGGCCGCCAAGACCGTCGGCAAGCCCGAGCAGGAGTGTTTCAGCGCTGCCGAGGAACAGGCTGCGGTCCTGGTTATATCCGCGTTGCCCGGGAGCGGTTGCCCTGGCCGCCTCGAATGCCTTCGCCGGCATGATCATTCGCCCCGACTCGTCCTGGCGGACATTTTGGGAACCTCTGAGCGGCCGAGCAGCGCGTCGCGTAATTCGGCGGCGCTGCGCGGCCGATACTCGGCATCGACCCGCATCGCCCAGTCTATGGATTCGAGGATCTCCCGTGGGTAACGCTGACCGAACAGATCTATCGCCGGCACCAGCAGATCGTCGGCATGGCGTTCGACCGCCGACGGAGGTGGCTTGCCCTCGATGCAGGCGCGCATGGTGGCGCCGATTGCGTAGACGTCGGTAAAGGGTCCGACCCTCGCCGATGCATAGTACTGCTCAATCGGGGAAAACCCGGGGGTGACCACCTGGGCCTTCTTGTCTCCCCCGTCGTCGAGCTGAAATACCGCGCCAAAATCGAGCAACAGCGGATTGCCCCCGGGCCGCAGGTGGACGTTGCTCGGCTTGATGTCCAGGTGCAGGTGCTGGCGGCTGTGAATCAGTTCCAGGGCGTCCAGCAGCGGCGGGAACACCGTCATCAGGAAGTTGGTGCTGAGTCCGCCCTGGCGTTTCTTAATGTAGCGGCCGAGATTCTTGCCTGGCTCGTAGTTCATCACCAGGTAGGCCGTGTTGTTGGCCAGGAAGCAGTTGCGTACGTGCACGATGTTCGGGTGATGCAGGGTCGCCAGGACGCGCGCCTCCTGATAGAACAAACGCCGACCGCGCTGAAAACTCTCGTGCTTGTCGTCGTTGCTCACCTTCACCGCGAGCCTGTCATGCCGCATGCCGAAGCGTTTTGGCAGGTACTCCTTGATCGCGACTTCGTCGTGACTGTCCTCGTCCTCGGCCAGATAGATGAGGCTGAAACCACCGCTGCCAATGAGTTTCGTAATCCGGTAACAGTCGATCACGGTGCCGACGGGAAGGCTGTCGCGGGGACGGACGGACATGCGGTCGCGTGGGTCTCGGTGCGTTGAAGGGGAATGCGGCTTATGATACACGCAACGCCCGCCATCGGCCGGGCCCGGTTGTTTGAATCGAGGACTGTATGATTCGAAGCATGACGGCGTTTGCGCGCCAGCAGGGGCATGGTGAGTTCGGTGAACTGACCTGGGAGGTGCGTTCGGTCAACCACCGTTTTCTGGAGGCGACGGTGCGTATACCCGAAGACCTGCGGGCCATCGAACCGGCAGTGCGCGAACGCCTGACCCGCCGTCTCGGGCGCGGCAAGGTCGAATGCAACCTGCGCTACAAGGCGGCCCCGTCTGGAGCGGTCGAACTGCGGGTCAACGATGGCATGGTCGATCAGGTCCTCGCTGCCGCCGACAGGATGGCGCACCGGCTGCACAGCTCGCATTCGCCGAGCATCATGGATGTGCTGCGTTGGCCGGGTGTGCTGGAGGTCGCCGAGCAGGATTTCACGCCGGTGCAGGAGGCCGCGCTGGCATTGTTCGATGAGGCCCTGGACGGCCTCATCGAGAGCCGCGAGCGCGAAGGCGGCCGTCTGGCCGCATTGATTACGCAGCGGGTCGACGCGATGCGAAGCCAGGTGGAAATTGCCCGTGAGCGCATGCCGCAGGTGATCGAAGCGGTGCGCGACAGGCTCAGGTCGCGCCTCGCCGAGGTGGTCGAGAACATGGACCCGGAGCGTCTCGAGCAGGAGATGACGCTGCTGGCGCAACGCCTGGACGTCGACGAGGAGATGGATCGTCTGAGCACCCATCTCGACGAGGTCAGTCGCGTGCTGCATCAGGACGAGCCGGTCGGGCGGCGGCTGGACTTCCTGATGCAGGAGCTCAACCGTGAGGCAAACACCCTCGGCTCGAAATCGGCCGACAGCGAATCGACGGCGGTTTCGGTCGAGATGAAGGTCCTGATCGAGCAGATGCGCGAGCAGGTACAGAACATCGAGTGAGCGGAAACGAAGTCATGTCTGATCCGGCCATTCTGTTCATCGTCTCCGCCCCTTCCGGCGCCGGCAAGACCAGCCTGCTGCGCGAGCTGGTGTCGTCCGACGGGCGTCTGGTGATGTCCGTATCGCATGCCACTCGGCCCATGCGGCCGGGTGAGGCAGACGGCGTCCACTACCATTTCGTGACCGTGGAGCACTTCCAGCGCCTGGTCGGGGAGGGCGCCTTCCTGGAGCACGCCAGGGTATTCGACAATTACTACGGTACCGCGGAGGCGTCGGTGCGCGCCCAGCTGGAGCAGGGTCATGACCTGGTGCTCGAGATCGACTGGCAGGGTGCACGGCAGGTGCGCGCGCGATTTCCCGAGGCGGTCTCGATTTTCATCCTGCCGCCCAGCATCGATGTGCTGCGCGAGCGACTCTCCGCGCGTGCCCAGGACAGCGTCGAGGTGGTCGAGCGCCGCATGGCGGACGCTCGCAGCGAACTCTCGCACCACGCCGAGTACGATTACCTGGTGATCAACGACGATTTTGCGGTGGCCTTGTCAGACCTGCGCGCGATCATCGGCGCAGAACGCCTGCGCGGGCCGCGACAATCAGCCCGCTGGGCGGCGGATCTGGCGGTCATGCTTGGCTAGGCCGCACGAAATACATATACTTATGCGTTCCCGTTCGATTCGCCCAATCTCTGGAGTGGTTGACGCACCATGGCTCGCATCACCGTAGAAGACTGTCTCGAAAACGTCGATAACCGCTTCGACCTCGTCCTATTGGCCAGCCGCAGGGCGCGCCAGTTGGTCAACGGCGTCGATCCGCTAGTGCCCTGGGAGAACGACAAGGCGACGGTCGTTGCGCTGCGCGAGATTGCAGACGGGCTGATTAACGAGGAGACCGTGGCCGAGCCCGAAGAGACCACCGAGTCGATCGACGAGGAGCTGGCTGCGGCGCTGGCCGGGCAACTGGGTGTTGCCGACTTGGGGAGCGACGATGAGTAGAAGCGAAGGTGGACGCCTCGCGTTCTGAGATTGTCACCCCGAGACCCGCCGAAGAAACCAGCATTCTGGCGGCGGGCGATGCCCGTTTTCTTATCAGCGATCTTTGCGGCTTCCTCGAAAACTACCTGAGCCACGATCAGGTAAGTGAGGTCTACCGGGCCTATCTGTTCGGCGCCGAGGCTCACGAAGGTCAAAATCGCCTGTCCGGCGAACCCTACATCTATCACCCTGTTGCGGTCGCCCGCATCCTGGCCGGGATGCGCATGGACCACCAATGCCTGATGGCGGCCATACTGCACGACGTCATCGAGGACACCGAGACCGCCAAGGAACAGTTGGCCCGCGAGTTCGGGCCGCAGATCGCCGAACTGGTCGACGGTGTGAGCAAGCTCACCCAGATCAAGTTCCGTTCCCGTGCCGAGGCACAGGCGGAGAATTTCCGCAAGATGATGCTGGCGATGGCCAAGGATATCCGCGTCATCATGATCAAGCTCGCCGACCGCTTGCACAATATGCGCACCCTGGGTGTGATGGGGCCCAACAAGGCGCGCCGGATCGCCCGCGAAACCCTTGATATCTATGCGCCGATCGCCAACCGCCTGGGTATCAACAGCATCCGCCATGAGCTCGAGGAACTCGGCATGGCGGCGCACTGGCCCTGGCGCTACAACATACTCCGGGCCGCGTTGCGCCGGCGTCGCGGCAACCGCAAGGAGGTGGTCAGCAATATCGAGGAGGTGTTGCGTGGCCGCCTGCAGCAAGAGGGTTTCGATGGCGATGTGTACGGCCGCGAAAAACACGTCTACAGCATCTATCGCAAGATGCTCGAAAAGAAGGTCTCTCTGAACGAGCTGGCCGATGTCTATGCGTTTCGCATCATCGTCGACTCGGTGGACACCTGCTACCGGCTGCTCGGCGTAGTACACAATCTGTATCGCCCGGTGCCGGGCAGGTTCAAGGACTATATCGCGATCCCCAAGGCCAACGGCTACCAGTCGCTGCATACCGTGCTGTTCGGTCCGCATGGATTGCCGATCGAGATCCAGATCCGCACCCGTGAGATGCATCGGGTGGCCGAAGAGGGCATTGCCGCACACTGGCAGTACAAGGATGCCGGGACGGGCGCGATGCCGCCGGATGCGGCCGCGGATTGGTTGCGCAACCTGCTCGAGGTCCAGAAGGACTCCGGTAACTCGATGGAGTTCCTCGAGCACGTCAAGGTGGACCTGTTCCCGGACGAGGTGTACGTGTTTACGCCACGCGGACAGATCTTTGTCCTGCCCAAGGGGGCGACGGTGATCGACTTCGCTTATGCCGTGCATTCCGACGTCGGCAACCAGTGTGTCGCGGCGCGTATCGACCGCAGGCTGGCGCCACTGCGATCGCAGCTTCGCAACGGTCAGACGGTTGAGATCATCACCAAACCGAACAATCGGCCCAATCCGTCTTGGCTGGATTTCGTGGTGACTGGCAAGGCGCGCGCCAACATCCGCTCTTACCTGAAGCGACTGGAGCACAAGGAGGCCGCGGAGCTGGGTCGTCGCCTGCTGGAACGCGAGCTCGAGGCGCTGGGATGCAGTTGCGAGCGAGTCGGTGACGCCGAGCGCGCGAAACTGCTGGCGGATATCGGCCTGGCCAGTTTCGATCAGCTGCTCGAGCAGATCGGCCTGGGAAACCGTATGGCCAAGCTGGTCGCCCGACTGCTGATATCCCCCGGTGAGCAGCCGAGCAGCGAGGGTGGCCTGGCAGGATCCCTTACCATCAAGGGAACCGAGGGCATGGTGGTCAGTTTCGCCAAATGCTGTGGCCCGATTCCCGGCGATCCGGTGGTCGCCATCTTCAGTCCGGGGCGCGGCCTGGTGGTGCACCACAGCGAATGTCCCAACCTGGGCGATTTCCGCCGCCAGGGGCAGAGCTGGCTGGATGTCCAGTGGGCAGACGACGTCACGGGTGAGTTTTCTACCGGGATTCGGGTGGATGCCGGCAACCAGCGCGGGATGCTGGCAACCGTTGCCTCCCTGATCGCCGACGAGGGCTCGAACATCGAGGATGTGCGCAGCGAGGAAAGAGACGGTCTTAGTACCAGTCTCCGTTTCGTCGTCTCGGTGAGGGGCCGCAAGCACCTCGCCAGCATCATACGTCGGCTGAAGAAGGTCCCGTTCGTACTGCGTATCAACCGGGTGATCGGTTAGGGCCTGTTAACAGGCCCTAGGCTGATTCCGGTCGTTTCTGGAGAAAACGTCGGCGGCATGGACGCCGCCGTCGAGCCTACTGGGACGTATTCACGGCGTTTTGCGCAAGACAATGATCGGAATCGCCAGGCCAACTGGTAGCTTGCGCCCCCAGGCAAGTGCCATTCCTGTTAACCCGATGCAGATACTCGTCGTCGGAGGTCATTCTTCCACAGGACAAGGCGCCGCCTCGGCCGCTACCAGCTCCAATCTGCCGGCAGCATCCACTAGCAACTGCTGCTCGCCGCGCATCAATTCAGACAAGGTCTTCCCGGCCAGCGAGTGCCTCCAGCCCTCGAGCAGTGTGCATTCCTGTTCACCACGCACCATGCGCTCAAGTTCCTTGCGACTGGCGATGGCCAGCGGCGACAGTTGATGCTGGTCGGCGATCAGGTGCAGTGCCGCACTCAACAGATCGACCATTGCATTCTGATTGGCGCTCAATGGTTTGGCGCGGGCCTTGTCCTGCGGCCATCGTTCGCGCGCGACATCTGCGCCGGAAGCGATCATGTCGAGCAGGGCCTGGCCCTCGCGCCGGATCAGGCCCGGCTCGAGGCCGCGAATCTTCGACAGCCCGGCCGCATCACGCGGCATGCGGCGACTCAGTTCGATCATCACCTCGTCTTTGAGCACCCATTTGCGCGGGAGATCACGTTCGCGGGCCTGCGTCTCGCGCCAGGAGGCAAGTTTCTGCAATATCGCCAACTGTCTGCCGCGCAGCACCTGCCGGCCCTTGATGCGCTGCCACATGCTGTCCGGGTTCGGGTAATAGGTGTGCGGGTCGGCGAGTGTCGCAAAGTCCGCGGCCAGCCATTGCAGCCGCTCCCGGTCGAACAGATGGCCTCGCATGTGCAGATAGAGCCTCCCCAGATAAACCACGTCATCGAGGGCGTAACGCAGTTGCTGTTCGTCCAGTGGACGCTGTGACCAATCGGTGCGCGACTGGTCTTTCGGCAATTCCACGTCGAGCAACAGCTTGACCAGATTGGCATAGCCTATCTGATCGCCGTGCCCCAGCAGGGCGGCAGCCGGCTGGGTGTCGAATATCGGCATCGGAAGCTGGCCGTGGTCGTGCAGGAAGATTTCCAGGTCCTGCCGCGCCGCATGCAGCACCTTGAGGATGCGGCCGTCGTAAAGCACGTCGAGCAGCGGCTGCAGATCGGGTAGGCGCAGCGGATCGACACAGGCGGCTACCTCGCCGTTGCACACCTGAATGAGACACAGTCTGGGGTAGTAGGTCTTTTCGCGGATGAACTCCGTGTCCAGCGCCAGCCATTCGCTGCCGTGCAGTTCAGCGCACAGTTCGAGCAGGGATTCCGGGGTGTCGACGAATCGTTCTTGCATCGTATCTTTCCGTTGGGGGACGCAAGGATACCATCGCACGAGGCACCAACCGCTTTCGGCGAGGTAAGATAGGCGGTCATCGCACGCTGCAGAACAGAATTCATGGTCGCTTTGTTCCGGTTCTTTGTTGATCTCGCCATCCTGCGGCGTGGACCGCAGGACCTGCCGGCGTCGTCGGCTCTGCTGGCCTTGCTGGCAGTGATCAGCGTGCTGATCGGCGGCATCAACACCGCCGCCTTTTTCGGCGGTCTAGGCGCGGCGCTGGGCGCCAACCTGTTCGATCTCATGTTGAGCATGGTAACCCTGTTCGTTCTGCTGCAGTTCCGCGGACATGCCGCACGTTGGATGCAGACAATGAGTGCCTTTCTCGGTCTCGGTGTGCTGGCGGGCCTGATCATGTTGCTTGTCCGCCCACTTGCCGGGCTGATGGGGGCCGCGCAGTTCGCCACACAGGTCGATGTGCTCCTTGCCCTCTGGCTGCATGTCGCGCTCGGCAGCGTGTTGCGTCATGCGCTCGGGGTACCCCTGCTGGCCGGTGTACTTATTGTCTTCGCCTATACCCTGATGGTCCTGAGCATCATCACCCGCATCTTTCCCCCTGTCGTCGGGTCATAAATGAAGATTCATATCCTAGGTATCTGTGGGACCTTCATGGGCGGTATCGCACTGATCGCGCGTTCCCTCGGCCACGAGGTCTCCGGCAGCGACAGCAATGTTTATCCGCCGATGAGTACCCAGCTGGAGGCCGCGGGCATCCGGCTGATGGAGGGTTATCGGCCCTCTCACCTGGATCCGGCGCCCGACCAGGTTGTGGTTGGCAACGCGATGTCGCGTGGCAATCCGGCGATCGAGTACATGCTGGAGCGCGGCCTGCGTTATACCTCCGGGCCCCAGTGGCTGGCGGAAAACGTCCTCCAGGACCGCTGGGTGCTTGCCGTTTCGGGTACCCACGGCAAGACCACGACATCCGCCATGCTGGCGTGGATTCTCGAGTATGCGGGCCTCAAGCCGGGGTTCCTGGTCGGCGGTGTGCCGGAGAACTTTGGGGTTTCGGCCCGCGCCGGCGATCATCCGTTCTTCGTGGTGGAGGCAGACGAGTACGATACCGCATTCTTCGACAAACGCTCCAAGTTCGTGCACTACCGTCCGCGCACCCTGGTGATGAACAACCTCGAATTCGATCACGCGGATATCTTCGAAGATCTTGAGGTGATCCAGCGGCAGTTCCACCACCTGGTTCGCACAGTGCCGTGCAATGGGCTGATCGTCTCGCCGCTCAATGACGGAAATCTGCACGAGGTGCTGGACATGGGTTGCTGGACGCCGGTGGAACATTTCGATCCGGAGTTGGAGGCCGGCTGGCATGCGGCACGCGATACGCCGGATGGTAGCCGCTTCGATGTGATGTGCGAGATGCAGGACGTCGGCCGGGTCGAATGGTCATTGACCGGAAGGCACAATGTGGCGAATGCGTTGGCCGCGTTGGCGGCCGCGCGGCATGCCGGCGTGCCACCCGCGATCGGCGTCGCTGCATTGGCCGGGTTTCGCAACGTCAAGCGGCGCATGGAGCTTCGTGGCGAGGTGCGCGGGGTGCGCGTCTACGACGATTTCGCCCACCATCCGACCGCGATCGCCAGCACGCTGGATGGGCTGCGCAAGCAGGTCGGTGAGCGCCGCATACTGGCCGTGCTGGAGCCGCGTTCGAACACCATGCGCATGGGGGTGCACGCCGATCGTCTGGCCGGCTCGCTGGCCGGTGCCGACCAAGTCTGGGTATATGTGCCGGAAAGCCTCGGGTGGGATGCTGGCAGCGCACTAGGCGATCTCGGTGCGCGTCTGCATCTGAGCGCCGATACGCAGACGATCGTTGACGAGGTGGCGCAGACAGTCTTGCCGGGCGACCAAGTGCTGGTGATGAGCAACGGCGGGTTCGAGGGCATCCATCAGCGTCTGTTGGATAGCTTGGCGGCCACTTGAGCCTCGCTTGTCTGAATCTGTCCATCTGCCCCCTCGGGCACAAGCGGCCCCAGGTCCAATCGCAGTCACTTTGGGCACTTGCGCCGAGGCGCGTTGGACCTGCGGGGCGCCGTGAATCCGTCCGTGGAGGCTCGACTGCCGCATCCCTGCGGCAGACGCCCGCGAATCGACCGCGGCGCGGCGCTATACAACGCTGCTGGTCCGTCACGTGGGTGCGATTGGGCCTGGGGTCGACCGGCGTGCTTAAATTGCGCCCATGAGCGATTCACTAGCACCCATCGCTGTGGCCCTGACCGGCGCCTCGGGTATTCAGTACGGCCTGCGCCTCATGGACTGCCTGCTGGCAGCCGACCGACGCGTATACCTGATGGTGTCGCAGGCCGCGCAGGTCGTGGTCAATATGGAGACCGACCTCAGGCTGCCTGGTCACCCGGACGAGATGCAGCGCTACCTCGTCGAACACTTCGGCGCAAGGGCAGGGCAGTTGCAGGTGTTCGGCCGACAGCAATGGACGGCGCCGGTGGCCAGTGGTTCGAATCCGCCGGAGGCCCTGGTGATCTGCCCCTGCACCAGCGGTACACTGGCCTCTGTCGCCAACGGCATTTGCGATGATCTGATCGATCGTGCTGCGGACGTCGCGTTGAAGGAGCGACGCAAGCTGATCCTGGTGGTGCGCGAGACACCGTTTTCGTCCATCCATCTGGAAAACATGCTGCGCCTGTCGCAGGCGGGTGCGATCATCATGCCGGCCAACCCGGGGTTCTACTTTCGGCCGCGATCGGTTGCCGACATCGTCGACTTCATGGTGGCGCGTATCCTGGATCATCTCGGGGTGCCGCATGAGCTGAGCGAGCGCTGGGGGAGGCATGGGGAATCCTGATCCAAAGGCTGTCGAGCGCTATGCCCTGTTCCCGTTGAACCTGGTGCTGTTTCCCGGCGGCCTGCTGGCGTTGCGTATCTTCGAGCCGCGCTATCTGCGCATGGTGAGCGAGTGCCTGCGCCAGCAGCAGCCGTTCGTCGTCGCGGCGATTGTCGACGGACCGGAGGCTGGCGGCGTCGCCGAAACGGCGTCCTGCGGGACGCTGGCGCGCATCATTGACTGGGATCAGCTCGAGGACGGCCTGCTGGGCCTGTGGTGCGAGGGCGAGCAGGTGGTTGCATTAGACGGCGTGCAGATCGAGCAGGACGATCTGCTGCGCGTTGCGGTGGTCCGACGACCTGAATTGGCGGCGCAGCCGTTGCCGACCGAGTTCGGCTGGATGGCAGAACTGCTCGACGAACTGCTGCAGCGCATCGGGCCACCGTTCGACCGCCTGTCGCTGGAGCATCCGGGGGCCGAGCACGTTTCTGCGAGGCTGACCGAGTTGCTGCCGCTGCCGCTGGCCGAAAAACAGAGGCTGTTCGAGATGCCTGATCACATCGAACGACTGCGCCGCCTGGCCGGTTTTTTCGATCCGGGCAGCGCTGATGGCGCGCCGGCCTCCTGATCACCCCCGTTGGCGGGCGTGCAGCAGCAGCCAGGCCAACACGATTACCGCCGCAGCCGCGATCGGGAACATCAGCTGACGCCAGTCACCGGACCCGCTGATCTCACCGAACAGCATCCCGGGGACGAGGTAGGCCGGTGCCCAGACCAGCGCGGACAGCACATTGGCGACAAAGAATCGTTTTGGCGGCATGTGCATGAGCCCGGCGACCAGCGGTACGATCGCGCGGATCGGTCCGAAGAATCGCCCCAGAGCGACGCTGAGGTCGCCGTACCTCTCGAAGAAGGCAACCCCCTTTTGCAGATGGTCCGGATGCAGACGGAACCAGCGCCAGCGTTGGGTAAGGTACTCGAAATGATGTCCCAGCCAGTAGCTCAGGCCATCGCCGATAATCGCTCCGGCGATCGCCCAAAGGCACATGGTCCAGAAGTCCAGGATGCCGGCACCGATCAGGGTGCCTGCGCCGAACAGGATGACCACGCCGGGGATCAGCACGCCGATGATGGCCAGCGACTCCGCCAGTGACATACTGAACACCACCATCCCGGCGTACGACGGGTTGTGCTCGATCCAGGTCAGCAGCTCGGTGAACCACTCAGTCAAGCGCAGCGTTTCAGCCGAGTGTTCCGAACACCGCCTCGGCGGCACTCAGGGTCGCGGCAATGTCCTGTTCGGTATGAGCGGCGGAGACGAAGCCGGCCTCGAATGCCGATGGGGCGAGATAGATTCCATGCTGGAGCATGCCGTGGAAGAACGCTCGAAACCGTTCCTGGTCGCACCCCGTTGAGCCGGCGAAGTCGCTGACCTTGTCGCGATCGGTGAAGAACAGGCCGAACATCCCACCGAGGTGATTTTCGGTCAGCGGAATTCCTGCGCCATTGGCCGCCGCGACCATGCCCCCAACCAGCTGTTCCACCGTGTCACCCAGTTCCTCGAAGAAGCCCGGCATCGCGATCAGCTCGAGCGTCTTCAGGCCGGCGGTCATGGCTACCGGGTTGCCCGAGAGCGTGCCGGCTTGGTAGACAGGGCCCAGCGGCGCGATCTTCTGCATGACGTCGCGGCGTCCCCCGAATGCCCCGACCGGCATGCCGCCGCCGATCACCTTGCCCAAGGTAGTCAGATCTGGCCGCACCTGGTACACGGACTGGACGCCGCCCAGTGCGACGCGGAAGCCGGTCATGACCTCGTCGAAGATCAGCAAAGCGCCGTACTGATCACAGACCTCGCGCAGTCCCTGCAGGAAGCCTGGCTGCGGGAGGATGCAGTTCATGTTGCCGGCTACCGGTTCGACGATGATGCAGGCGATCTGGTCGCCGGTCGCCGCGAATGCGTCGCGGACCTGGTCGAGGTCATTGTAAGTCAGCGTGATGGTCTGCTCGGCCAGTGCCGCCGGCACGCCAGGCGACGACGGCTCGCCCAAGGTCAGCGCTCCCGACCCGGCCTTGACTAGCAGTGAATCCGAATGGCCGTGATAACAGCCCTCGAACTTCACGATTTTTTCGCGGCCGGTGAAACCTCTTGCCAGACGGATGGCCGACATGGTCGCTTCGGTCCCGGAGGACACCATGCGCACCAGTTCGATCGACGGCATCAATTCGCACACGCGGTCGGCCATGCGGGTTTCTAGCTCGGTCGGGGCACCGAATGAAAGGCCTTTGTGGATGACTTCGGAAACCGCCTCGATCACCTCCGGGTGGGCATGCCCCAGGATCATCGGCCCCCATGAGCCGACATAGTCGATGTAACGTTTCCCGTCCGGGTCGAACAGATAAGGCCCGGCCGCGCTGTCGACGAAGACCGGCTCGCCACCGACGCCTCTGAACGCCCGCACCGGGGAATTCACCCCGCCCGGAATATGCTGTTGGGCGAGTTCGAAACGGTCGTGTGCGGCACTCATGGCTGGCTCTCCTCGGCGGTCGTGAAACAATGGGAATAGGCTCGCGCGGCTACAGTGACGTCTGGGGCCGCAAACACACCGCTGATTATCGCCAGCATGTCGGCACCCGCCCGCACCAGGGCCGCGCCATTCTCGGGGCTAATCCCACCGATCGCAACCGTCGGCAGCGACAGTTCACGTCGTGCCCGCGCGAGCAGTTCGGGCCCGGCGCGTGCCGCGTCGGGCTTGGTCGGCGAAGGAAAGAAGCTGCCGAAGGCAACATAGTCGGCGCCCTGGGCTTCGGCCTGCAGGGCCGTGTCGAAACGGTCGTAACAGGAAACGCCGATCAGGCCGCTGGCCGGCAGGCGGCTGCGGGCGGTCGCGACGTCCTGGTCGTGGCGCCCAAGGTGAACACCATCGGCCATTGCGGCAACCGCCAGGTCGACGTCATCGTTGACCAGAAACAGCGCCCCCTGTGTCCGACACAGGTCTGCGATTGTCCGCGCCTCGGCAAGGCGCCGGGTTGGGTCGCTGCCCTTGTCACGGTACTGCACGATCCTAGCGCCGCCGCGCAACGCCGCCTGCACAGCGCTGCGCAGCGCCTCCGAACCACACCGCCGATCCTCGGTGATCACGTACAGGCCGCGCAATCGCTCCGTCATGACCGTCGCTCCGGCAACCACTGTCCGCTGCCTACCCGGGTCGCCTGAGCCAGGGCATGCCAGGTGAACCTCTGGGCATCGGCCGCCGCCTTCGACAGGTCATCGCCGAACGCCAGCCGGGTTGCGCAGGCGCTCGCCAGGGTGCAACCGGAGCCATGGTAACGCTGCGCCAGGCGTGGCCATTCGTAACGGACCGGTCGGTCGCTGCGAGTGAACAGCGCGTTGATCACGCAGTCGCCCCGCGCCTCGTCGGCACCTGTGATCAGAAGCGCGCCGACGCCGGCCCGCAGCAGGGCGCCGGCCGCCGAGTCGATGTCGTCGCAGCCGCTCAGGCGCCGTGCCTCGACCCGGTTCGGAGTGAGCAACGTGGCCATCGACAGCAGTTCCCGACCTGCCGGGGCTGTCAGATCGTCCCCGAGTTCGAACCCCCCACCGGCCGCGAGCACCGGGTCGACCACTATCGGGCCCTGGAAGCTGCCAAGCAGCCGGTGAAGCTCCGGCAACAGCTCCGCGGATCCGATCAGGCCCACCTTGATGGCGTCGGGCCGAATATCTCGTAGCAGGGTGTCGGCCTGTCGGGCGAAAAAGTCTGCCGGTACGGGCAGGGTGCTTTCGATGTTGTGGGTATCCTGGGCAGTCAGCGCGGTTATCAGCGCCAGGGCCCGCCCGCCGAGGGCGGTGACGGTCTCGATATCGGCCTGGATACCAGCGCCGCCCGTCGGGTCATGACCGCCGATACAGAGGATGCGCGGTACGGTGTTCATCTGGGCGGATTGTAACAGGCGGCCTGGGGCCTCCGGCGACAAACCCTGCTGCGTACCGGCCAATCTTGCGGCCCCATCTGGCAAAATTGCCGACTTGAAATGCATAACCGCTACGACAGCGAGGAATCTGACGGCAATGAAGACCTATATGTGCGTGATCTGCGGGTTCATCTACGACGAGGCCAAAGGGATACCCGACGAGGGTATTGCCCCCGGCACCCGCTGGGAGGATGTCCCGCTGAACTGGCAGTGCCCCGAGTGCGGGGCAGGCAAGGAAGACTTTGAGATGATGGAGGTGTGAGGTCGCCGCGTTTGCGCCTGTTGGCTTGCCGGGTACATCGATAATGACGCTTTGTTCGCTGTAGCCGCTTTCCGAGGCGTTGTGTTCAATGCATTGCTGGGCCCGTGCGAAATCTCGACTACACTTTCCCTCAGTCAGGTGTTCCCTAGCAAACGCTGTAGAAACAGCCACTTGTGGCTGAGTTTTCGTAGTTCAGCACGATCGGATTCGAAGGAGCTGCCATGCAGACCGATGTTGCCAAGCAAACCGATGTTGATGAGTTGCTCGCGATTGCGCGCCGTTACTGCGAACTGATTGAATCGCTGCAAGAGGGTGATCGCCAGCCCCTGGCGCAAATCAACGAGCTGTTACCGCAACTGCACGCCGCGATGACCACGGTCGGACCCTGGCAGGAAGACAAGCCACTCGAAGCGGTCGTGGACCTCGATCGGCGGTTCGAGCTGTTCAGCAGTTTGCATCGTTTGCTCGGTGACCTGGACGGGTACTGGATGGAATACGATGTGGCGCCAGATCGCCAGGAAATGAGCGGCAGCCTCGCCGATGACCTCACCGACATCTATTGTGAGCTCAAGAACGGTCTGGTCCACCTGGAAGACAATAGCGATGCGCGGCGGACGCTGCACAGTTGGCGAAGTGGATTCTGCAACCATTGGGGACAGCACGTCGTCGACGCCGAACGCCACCTCTACGCGCTTGCTGCGCGCCATCGGCTGTACTGAAATTCACGTTGTCGAGTGGTACACTCAGCAGCGTTTTTTTTGGAAACCCGACTCGTTTGAGGTAGCTAACATGAATCAGGCCGTGCTGAACGACACCGACCTTACGCTTACCACCCCTGCGAAGGGGAAGATGGCTGAGCTGCTTGGTCAGGTGGAAGAAAACATTCAGGGAGTGCGTGTATTTGCGACGCCGGGTGGTTGCAGTGGGGTCAGCTTCGGCATGACCTTTACCGATCAGCTCAATGAGGACGATCGCATCCGCGAACTGGAAGGCGTCCGTGTGATCGTTGATGCCGGTACGCTGGAGTACATCCGCGGTGTGGAGATCGATTTCGTCGATGCCGGTGACGGAGACGCGCGCTTTGTGTTCAACAACCTGCAGCCGGTATCCGGCGGTGGCTGCGGCACCTGCGGTTCGCAGGGAGGCTGCTCCTCCTGAGCGGCATTTCCGCGAGCCGTTACGAAAGCCCGCTGACGCGGGCTTTTTATTGCGCCGAGGCTGCGCTCTCCCGCGCTGGATACTTGCCGGTCGGTTCCGGCTGCGAATGGATCTGCTTACGCACCCAGTCGACATAGGGACTGGTCTGTTCCTCAAGTTCCAATGCGATATTGATTTCGCTGCGGGCCTTTTCTGTTTCGCCCAGACGCCAGGAAACCCACGCAAGGCGGGCGCGTTCCTGTGCGGTTTCGTCTTCAGCGAGCGCCTGTTCCAGATAGCGCGCGGCATCCTCCAGGCGGTCGTCCTCGAGCATGGTCAGTGCGATCGCCCGATAGCGTCGCGCGTTGCCCAGCCCCCGGTCCAATGCTCCTGCAAGCAATGGCCGAGCGTCTTCGAACTGGCCCTGCCCGACCAGCGCGACGCCCAGGTCCGCCTCAGCCTCGGGGAAGTTCGGCCTGAGTGACAGCGCGCTCCGCAGGCTGTTCTCTGCGCCCTCGAATTCGGCCAGCGAAAGTTGTGTGACGCCCAGCCAGTAATGCGGGCGGGCATCTTGCGGCTGTGCCTCGGCCGCTGCCTGAAAACTCCCCGCCGCATCGCGGTGCATATCGAGTTGGCGCTGTGCCCGTCCGAGCAGCAGGTACGCGTCCCGCGCGGGCCAATAGCCGCTGAACGCCTTGTCCCTGGATGCATCCACCGCGGCCAAGAGATGATTCATCGCGGGCTCGGCTTCACCCTGTTCGAATGCCGCCTTGGCAAGTTCCAGTCTACCTTCGATGTAATGTGGGTCTCTGGCGATTTCAGCCTCGAACAGGTTGTTCTGGTCCCACCAGCGACCGTTCCAGACGTTGCTGACGATCGCAAGCACGATGACGATCGGCAGAAACATGATGGCCTCGCTGCCCGGGACCAGTTGCCGTCCGAGCGGTCGCCACAGCCAAAAAAGAACATAGGCCAGGGAAAACGTCAGTCCCCAGCTTGCGAGGTACAGAGTCTGGCTGGTGTGATAATGACTACTCGGGAAGATCCCCACCCCGGGAATCACCCAGATCAGGAACCAGGCGACACCCAGCGCCGCAGGTTGCCTCAACGCCAAGCCCAGCGCCGTGGCGCCCAGCAGCAGCAAGAAACCCAACAGCGCGGCTACCTCGGACGAGCCCCAGCTTCGCGTGACCGGCCGGGCATCGGAAATAACGGCCTCGAAGGGCAATGCGGCCTGTTCGATCAGGAACCACAAGTGGTGCAGTGCCGTGCCGATATTGTACAGGGTGCTTCCACTGGGGTAGTCGGAGGAAAACTGCAGCCCGCCGAGGACCGCGACGCGGTAGGTCAGTACGCCGAGCAACAAACCGCACAGCATTAACAAGCCCTTGATACGCGGTGGTGCGATGCCGCCCAGCACCGTTCTGCCCCGCTCTTTGCTCTCGAAGGCGGCGATCAGCAAGGCGCTCATCGGCAGCACATAAGCGGTTTCATTGCTCAGCATTGCCAGCAGTCCGGTGAGTACCAGTGCCAACGCTGCGGGCCAGCCCCAGGCATAGCCCCGGCGCGAATGGGTCGTGGACTGGAGCCTGCTGAAGATGATCAGGCACCACACGCTGAACACCGCCGCCAGCAGATAGGACCTGCCGCCAATCCACGCAACGCTGCTGACCGTCGCTGGATGAGCGGCAAACAGTGCCGCGGCCCAGAAGGCTATGCTTGTGCCGTGCCGACGCTTGGACAACAGGTGCCTGCCAAGCAGGTACAGCCCGATTACCAGGATCGTATGAAGCAGGACGTTTTCTATGTGGAAACAGACGGCGCAATCGCCCCACAACGCCCAGCCGATCGAGTAGGAGAGGACGCCCATCGGTTGCCAGCTGCCGGCAGCCGGGTCGGCGAATCCGCCGAGTGTCCTTTCGCGGTATGCCTCATGCGAACTGCTCAATGCGGCGCTGAGGTCGTCGAGTCCGTGCAATCGGCTGGCGCCTTGCAGGATGTCCTCACGGTCGCTCCAGACGAATTCACCACCGAGGGAAGTGGCAAAGGCGAGTAGCACAAACACCGTCAGCCAGGCCAGATGTCTGCGTTGGGTCTGCGCCTTCTGTTCGGGTGTCTGCCGGCGGCGGGCCCTATGCGTAGTGGAAGGCATAGGCTATACCGGTTTCAGCACCGCCAGCAGGACGATGGCGATCAGCAGCAACACTGGAAGTTCATTGAACCAGCGAAACCACACATGGCTACGATGATTGCGGTCGTGCCCGAAATCGAGCAGGAGCTTGCCGCAGTAAAGGTGATAAGCGACCAGCACCAGCAACAGCAGCAACTTGATTTGCAGCCATAGCTGGTCGCCGAATGCTGCCCAGGCGTAGTCGTGCAGCATCCATAGGCCGATAAGGAGGGTGAAGATGCCGCCGGGTGTGGTGATGCCGAAAAACAGTTTGCGCTCCATCACCTTGAAACGCTCGATCGAGACAGCGTCATCGCTCATCGCGTGGTAGACGTACAGTCGCGGCAGGTAGAACAGACCGGCGAACCAGGTCACCATGCCGATCAGATGCCAGGCCTTGAGCCACATTATGTTTTTCCTTCAGAAAGTGAGCAAGGTTGCGCGGATTCGTGTTTCGTCGACCGGCCCCCGGTAGGTGTCGCTGATCTTGCCGTTCGGCCGGACCAGGATGTTGGTCGGCGTGGCCTCGATGCCACCGAACGCCGCACTGATTTCACCATGGACGTCCATTGCCACCGGATACCCTGGTTGCAGCCGCGCGACCGTACTGATGACGGCCGGCGGCGGATCGTGCGCCGCTGCGACCGCGAGAACCGTGAAGTTCTCCGGCTTTCGTGCAGTCGCGTCAGTGTCGGCATGTCGCGCAGGCAGACTTCGCAGCTGACCGACCAGAAATTGATCAGCACGCTGCGGCCGCGCAGCTCGCTGCTGGTCAGGGTGCGACCGTCGGTCAGGTGAAAGCTCATTTCCGGCATCCGCTGGGCCTCGGGCCAGAAATGCCAGGCGGCCGCTATCGCGCTGAAGGCAATGGCAACGCTGATCATCAGGTCGCGCATCATCGCAATCCTCCGCCGGGGCTACCGGGTTCCAGGGCCGACGCATACGGCGCATAGCGTTCGGGAACCGAGGCGCGGGTAGTCCCGGGCATCGGGTGAATGGCTTCCACTGTGTTCATTGGCATGTGGCCCAAGCTTGATCCGGGAGTCCTGTTATGTTGCTGGCAGGAATCCCTGACCGATCTCGTTTCCACCGCATGCGAGGCAATTTTTGACGCGACGATTAGGAACCGGAGTCCGGTAAACCTGCTTCGTATCCCGGTGAGCCGGGACTTTATCACGGGCGACGCTGGGTTGACCAAGTGGGTGGCGGGCGGGTGGCCCGGACATTTGCGGGAACAACGCACACCGCGTTTGCGTTTAGAATACCGGTCCCGATTGTGGCTACTGAGGCGGCTGAAGTAACGATGGTCAAGATTGGTATCGTGGGCGGTACCGGTTACACCGGTGTGGAACTGCTGCGACTGTTGGCGACGCATCCCGAGGCCGAGGTGATTCAGATCACCTCCCGCGCGGAGGCTGGAAGGCAGGTCTCCGAACTCTACGGGAGCCTTCGGGGACATTTCGACATCCGTTTCTCCGAGCCCGATCCGCAGGCGCTGGCCGAGTGCGATCTGGTGTTTTTCGCGACTCCCAACGGCACCGCAATGCAGATGGTACCCGGTCTGCTGGAGGCCGGTGTCCGGGTGATCGACCTGGCCGCGGACTTCCGCCTGCGTGACCCTGCATTGTGGGAGGATTGGTACGGCATGGTGCACGCCTGTCCGGATTTGCTCGAGGAGGCCGTATACGGGCTGCCTGAGTTGAACCGTGATCAGATCCGCGCCGCACGCCTGGTGGCCAACCCGGGCTGCTACCCTACGGCGGCGGCATTGGGATTCCTGCCGATGATCGAGAATGACCTGGTGGACAGTCGGCAGCCTGGTCGCGGACTGCAAGTCCGGGGTCAGCGGGGCAGGTCGCGCGGCCAATGTGGGCACCTTGATGGGCGAGGTTGGCGAGAGCTTCAAGGCCTATTCGGTCGCGGGACATCGCCATCTCCCGGAAATCCGCCAGACGCTGTCTCGAGTGACGGGTCAAACCGTCGGTCTGACCTTTGTTCCCCACCTGGTTCCGATGATCCGCGGTATACACGCGACCCTTTACGGCCGTCTGACCGCAGACCCCGGCGATCTGCAGGGCTTGTTCGAGGCACGCTATGCGGCCGAGCCCTTTGTCGATGTGCTGCCGCCAGGGAGCCACCCCGAGACGCGCAGTGTACGTGGGGTCAATCACTGCCGCATCGCTTTGCATCGGCCGCAGGATGCGGACACCGTAGTGGTGCTGTCGGTCATCGACAACCTGACCAAGGGGGCTGCCGGCCAGGCGGTTCAGAACATGAACCTGATGTTCGGTCTTGACGAGCGGTGCGGCCTTGAGCAGGTCGCGCTGCTCCCCTAGCACTATGGTTAAGGTAAAACCGACGCGGGTAACAACGCCGCGCATCATTCAGCCGGGCGAGCGCAGCATGCGTCCCTGGTTGTGGGTATTGTTCCTGGTCGCACTGGGTGCCTGGTCCTGGCAGGTGTTGCAGTACGGCCAGCAGCATGTCGGTGCCAGCGTCGGTTGCTCGGGCGAGGCGGAGCAACGGCTGCGAGATCGGGTTGCCGAACTTGAACAGGAGCGCGATACCCTGCGTGCCGCGGCGGCTCGCTTCGAACGTTCGGGCCAGATCGATCGGGCTGCGGCCGAAGGCGTCAAATCGGAAGTCAAGGCGCTCCAGGACGAGCGTGCCGAACTGAAACGCGAGGTGGCTTTTCTCAAGACACTGGTATCCGGCAGCGAAGGCAAGGAGCTTCTGTTCGAAGATTTTCGTTTGACAAAGGGGGGCGGGCGCACCTACCTCTTCGAGGTAACCCTTGCGAAGGGGGCCGAGGATCAGGCAACCGTCATTGGCCGGGTGATCCTTCGTGTCAAGGGCCGCTCCGAAGGACGGCCGAAGACGCTCGGCATGGAAGCCCTGACCGACGGCGCGCGCAGCAACATCGGTATACGGTTCAAGAACTTCCAGAAGCTCAAGACAGAGTTGCAGTTGCCCGAAAGTTTCGAGCCGGCCGTGATCGAGGTCGGGGTAACGACCGACGGCAAGGCGTTCAAATCTTTCGAACAGGCCTTCGATTGGAAAGTGTCGGACGCATGATTGATTCCTACAACGGGGGAAATTGACGAAATGGCGAGAGGCAGACGTTTCAAGGCCCCGAAGGTATCCACGGTGATCGGCGCTGGCACCGTGATCTCGGGCGACGTGGAATTCGCTGGCGGCCTGCACCTTGATGGTGCCATCAGAGGCAAAGTGGTCGGCACCGCGGATACCCGTTCGACACTGACCGTCAGCGAACAGGGTGCGGTCGAGGGCGACGTGCGGGTGGAAAACCTGATACTCAACGGTACGGTGACCGGCGACGTCCATGCCGATGGGCGCACGGAGCTGGCGCCGGATGCGCGCGTCATAGGGACGGTCTATTATCGAATGCTTGAAATGGCCATGGGAGCCGAGGTCAACGGGCAGCTGGTGCACACGGAAGAGGAAGACGCGGGGCCCGAAGAGACGCCGGTCAGTGCGTACGAAAGTCTGGAATCGACGCTGCCCGAGCGTGGGGACGGCAATACTTGACCAAATTGATCAGGAAAAGCATACTAACCGGAAAACGGGGCCTCGGCCCCCTTGGCTCAAATTGAAGCAGGTGGTTGTATGAATCAACAAGCAGTGGAAAGCACCGATGGCCTGGTCTTCACCTCGGCCGCCGCGAAAAAGGTATCCGAGCTGATTGCCGATGAGGGCAACCCGGAGTTAATGTTGCGCATCTATGTCCAGGGCGGTGGTTGCTCGGGTTTTCAGTACGGTTTTACCTTCGACGAGACGGTCAACGAAGGCGATGAACGGGTGGTAACCGACGGCGTTACCCTGCTGATCGACCCGATGAGCATCCAGTATCTCATGGGCGCGGAAGTGGACTATTCGGAAGGATTACAGGGTGCACAGTTCGTGATCCGTAACCCCAACGCGACCACGACCTGCGGCTGCGGGTCCTCGTTCTCGACCTGAATCGGCCCCGGCATCTGGACGGCTGACTGGACTGGCCAGCCCTAAAGCGGCTGGGTAATGCTCGGCGATGCTACTGTGGCTTGTGCACTTGGGCGAGCAGGCCCTGTTAATGCGGGAGTAATGCGCCGCCAACGAACACAAGCCTTCCGTCGAACGGCGACATTCATGGCTACCGCTTTCTAAAGGTGGCGCCGTACGGAGACGACGTCGGGGTCGGCGGAATTGTGCACGGTGCGGAAGCCCAGTGCCGTGCACAGTCGTAGCATCTTGCTGTTGTTTGACAAAACTTCGCCCTCCATGATCTCGATCCCGCGGTCGCGCGCGACCGTCATCAGGCGCTGCATCAACTGCCTCCCGATTCCCCTCTGCTGCCAGTCGTCCGCGATGGTCAACGCGAACTCACAGGACTGCTTGTCGGGATTGCTGACGTAGCGGGCGACCCCGAGTATGCGCGCCTCGGGGGTATGCTCGTTGATTACTGCGACCAGTGCCATCTCGCGGTCATAGTCGATCTGGGTGAAGCGGGCGAGCATCAGCGGGGTGAGCTTGTCCATGCTTTGCATGAACCGGAAGTACTTGCTCTCGGCGGACAGGTTCTGCACAAAGTCCTGCTCGATCTCGGCGTCCTCCGGCCGGATCGGTCGCACCGACACATCTGTTCCGTCCGGAAGCTGCCAGTTGGTCTCCAGTTCCGGGGGGTAAGGGTGGATCGCCATGTGGCCATAGTGCGCGGTACTCGTCTTGGGGGCCGCAACCACTATCCGCGCATCGACCGCGATGACACCCGTGTCGTCGACCAGCAGCGGATTGATATCGAGTTCCTGGACCTCGGGCAGCTCGCAGGCGATTTCCGAGATGCGCTGCAGTACATCGATAAGTTTGGATGAGTCGGCCTGCGGCAGATTGCGGAATTGCTCCAGGAAGTGGGCCGCGCGCGTACCGCGGATCAAATCGCGACTCAAATATTCGTTCAGTGGCGGCAATGCCAGTTGGTTGTCGGCAAATATCTCCACGGCGGTGCCGCCGGCGCCGAAGCTGATCACCGGTCCGAATACCGGGTCGTGCGCGATGCCGATCATGATCTCGCGCGCGCGCGGACAATCCAGCATAGGCTCGATGGTCACGCCGGGCACCCGGGCGTCCGGGAGCTGTTTCTTGACGGCATCCACCATCTCGCGAAACGCGGTGCGTACCGAGCGTGGTTCCCGAATGTTCAGGCGTACGCCGCCTACGTCCGACTTGTGGGTGATGTCGGGTGAGTTGATCTTCATCGCCACCGGCAGCCCGACGCCCTCCGCGGCGATCAGCGCCTCAGCGGCAGAGCTGACGTTTATACTCGGCGAAGTCGGGACATGGAAAGCCTTCAGGACCGCCTTGGCCTCGGCATTGCTGAGCGTGTAGCGCCGCTCGCCCATTGCATGTTCGATGATCAGGCGCGCGCCCTCGACGTCCGGCTCGCGGTGTTTGGATAGGGGTGCCGGTGCTTGCAACAGCGCCTTCTGGTTGCGCCGGTAGCAGGCGAGATAGCCGAATGCGTCGACGCCGCCTTCCGGGCTGCTGAAGTGTGGTATGCCCGCCTCGGCGAATCGCTGTCGGCCTTCACGTACCAGGTTTGCGCCCATCCAGCAGGCGAGGACGGGCTTGTCCGCCTCACGGGCGGCCGCTATCACGCCCTCTGCACAGGCGGTCGGCTCAGTCATTGCCTGAGGCGTCAGCAGAACCAGCAGGCCGTCAACGTTCTTGTCGGCCAGCACGATCTCGGTCGCCGCGCGGTAGCGCTCACTGTCAGCGTCGCCAAGGATGTCCACCGGATCGCTTTGCGACCAGTGAGCCGGCAGCACCCTGCCCAACTGCTCGATGGACTTTGCTGCCAATTCGGCGAGTGGTACCTGCAGATCATTGGCGCGGTCCGCCGCCATGACGCCCGGTCCGCCTCCATTGGTAAGAATGGCCAGCCGCGGCCCCTCGACACGGGTCCCGGATGCCAGGGTCTGGGCCGCGGCGAACAATTGATTGACCGTCTGAACACGAACTGCGCCCGCGCGCTGTATCGCGGCGTCGAACACCTTATCGCCGCCAACGAGTGCTCCCGTGTGAGAAACGGCCGCGCGGGTGCCGCTCTCGCTCCGACCCGATTTGACCACGATCACCGGTTTCAGGCGCGCGGCCACCCGCAGACCGCTCATGAAAGACCGCGCATCCGAGATGCCCTCGACATAGAGCAGGATGCTCTTTGTCTCGGGATCGACGGCGAGGTAGTCGAGCACGTCACCGAAACCGACGTCGGCGGTGGCACCCAGCGATGCCACCGCCGAAAAGCCAAAGCCGTTCGAATCCGCCCAGTCCAGCAGCGCGGTGCAGAAGGCGCCAGACTGGGCGACCAGCGCCACCTGGCCGGCCTTCACGCTGCTCTTGGCGAAAGTCGCATTCAGACCGACACGCGGGCGGATGATGCCGAGGCAGTTGGGACCGACCAGCCGAACGTCGAACGTCCGGGCGACGTCCACGATCTCGCTTTGCAGCGCCTGGCCGCGCTTGCCGATCTCGGCGAAACCAGCCGAAAGCACCACGGCGGCCCCAATGCCGTGTTCCGCGCATTCCCGGATGACTTTCGGGATCGCAGGTGCTGGAATGGCGATCACCACCAGGTCAACCGGATGGTCAATTTCCGCAATCGACGCATACGCCTGCAGTCCCTGGATGGTGTCATGCTTCGGGTTGACCGGATAGATTTCACCCTGGAAACCGCCTTCGCGAATATTGCGCAACACCTGGGCGCCGACCGACGATTGACGATCCGATGCGCCCACAATGGCAACCGACTGAGGCTCGAAAAGCTTGTTCAGGTAATGTTTCTTCATTTCGCGCCTGTTCCGGGTGGGCCCTGTCAATGGTTGGCATGCGGTAATGGCGTCAAGTGGTCGCCAAAAGGCATGCTATGTTGCGCTGCAACATAGCATTCGGCAAGTTAATTCGAAAGTTGAGGAAAAAAATGGCGATAGCGTATATCTCGCACAGCGACTGTCAGCTGCATGACATGGGGCATCATCATCCGGAGCAGCCGGCTCGCCTGAGCGCCATCAATGATCGGTTGATCGCCACCGGGCTGGAGATGGTTCTGCACCAGTATGATGCGCCGCTGGCGACGCGGGACTTGCTGGAAGCGGTGCACGATTCCTCTTATATCGACGAGATCCATGCCGCAGCCCCGTCAGAGGGCATCGTCTGGGTCGACGGTGACACGGCGATGAACCCGCATACGCTGAACGCGGCATTGCGTGCCGCCGGCGCGGTGGCGCTTGGCGTCGATCTGGTGATGGATGGTCGGGCGAGGCAGGCGTTTTGCGCCATACGGCCGCCTGGCCACCATGCCGAGCGGCATCGGGCGATGGGCTTCTGTTTTTTCAACAACATCGCGGTCGGTGCCTACCATGCGCTGAACAAGTACAGTCTCGAGCGCGTCGCCGTCGTGGATTTCGATGTGCATCACGGCAATGGCACCGAAGACATCGTCGCTGGCGATCAGCGCATCCTGTTCTGTTCGACCTTTCAGCATCCCTTCTACCCACACTCGGGATATGACAGCGCGGTATCCAATGTCGTCGATGCGCCACTGGCCGCGGGCAGTGACGGAAAGGCCTTTCGTGACACCGTCGAGGCGCGCTGGTTGCCAAGGCTGGAGGAGTTCGCGCCGGAACTGGTGATGATTTCGGCCGGATTCGACGCCCATCAAGCCGATGATATGGCGGGTCTGAGGCTGGTTGACGCGGATTACGCCTGGGTGACCCGCCGCTTGTGTGAACAGGCCGGGCGTAGTGCGCAGGGACGCGTGGTGTCCTCGCTGGAGGGCGGCTATGACCTGCATGCGCTTGCGCGCTGTGTCGAGGCCCACCTCAAGGCCTTCCTGGGCGAAAACTGATCTGATCCGGAGACCGCAGGCGTCTGCGCCGAGCCGGTAGGTGTCCCCCAGTCCGACCTCATTGGCCTCGATCGTCAGGCCGGATGGACGGCGCCCAGGATGCGGGGACCGATGGCGCCGGTGACCGAAGGCAGGTTGCCGGGTAAACCCTCGAGCGCGCGTTGGGCCAGCCAGGCGAAGGCCATGGCTTCCATCCATTCCGGGTCTACGCCGTATTTCGCGGTTGTTTCGATCGGCACGTCCAGCCGTTCACCGAGTCGCTGGATCAGGTGCCGGTTATATGCGCCGCCGCCGCAGACCAGCACGCGACCGGTCGCGGGTGCATGCGCTCGGATCGCGTCGGCTACCGTGTCACAGGTCAGTGCGAGCAGGGTCGATTGCACGCTGGCGGCTGGCCGCTGACTCGTCTCGGCGAGTCTTTTTTCCAGCCAGCGTGCAGAGAAATATTGGGTGCCAGTGCTCTTCGGCGGCGGCTTTGCGAAATAGGGATCTGCGCACAGGTGCGCCAGCAATTCGCTGTCGGGTTGGGTAGAGGCCGCCCACTCGCCGTCGCTATCGAAAGCCTGGCCCTGCCAGCGGCGGATCCATCCATCCATCAGACAGTTCGCTGGACCTGTGTCGAAGCCGACCACCGGCAGCCCGCGGTCGGCCGGCAGGAGGGTGATGTTCGCGATCCCACCCAGATTCAGCACGACGCGATCTTCGCCGGGGTCGCGCAAGGTCGCTGCGTGAAATGCCGGGGCCAGCGGTGCCCCCTGTCCGCCGGCCGCCATGTCGCGGCGCCGAAAGTCGTTGACGGTCGTGATGCCCGTTTTTTCGGCAATCACGTTGGCATCGCCGATCTGCAGTGTGCTGGCGAATCGGTCTTCGGGAGCGTGGGCAACGGTCTGTCCGTGACAGCCTATCGCCAGGATGCGGGCCGGGTCGATGGAATGCGTTTGCAACATCTCGCCGACCACCTGAGCAAAGAACTCACCGACCTCGCGATCGAGCAGGGCGAAGGTCTTCGCCTCGATCGGCGAGCCGGCGGCGAAGGCCTGCAGCCGCTCGCGCAGGGGTGGGGGCCAGTTGCAATGTGACCGGGAGATGAGCCGTGGGGCCGGCCCGGTCAGGTCGACAACCACTGCATCGACGGCATCCATGCTCGTGCCGGACATGACGCCGACGCAAAGGGGCACGACTGTCAGGGCGTCCGGCTGGGACCGAGGCCTGCACTCGCGACCATGGTGTCTGTCGGGATCTGCTCCAACTGGGCCAGCAGCGGGGCAGTTGCCTTGCGGAACTTGGCAATCTCCGCCTTTGGCAGGGACATCGACTTGGGCAGTTTCACCCGCAACGGGTCGCGGTGCTGCCCATTGACGCGGAACTCGTAATGCAGGTGTGGGCCGGAAGCGAGCCCGGTTTTGCCGACGTAACCGATGACCTGCCCCTGCTTGACCCGGTTACCGGACTTGGCGCGCTTCGAGAACTTGGACAGGTGCGCGTACAGGGTCGTGTACTTGCCGCCGTGCTCGAGAATCACCGTGCGTCCATAGCCGCCTTTGGTTCCGCGGAATACCACCTTGCCGTCGCCCGTCGCCCTGATCGGAGTGCCGGTCGGCGCTGCGTAGTCTACGCCTTTGTGCGACCGCCACCTTTTGAGCACCGGGTGCCAGCGCCGGGGGTTGTAACGCGAACTCACCCGCGCAAACTTGATCGGTGAGCGAATGAATGCACGACGCTTGCTGTGGCCGTCGACATCGTAGTAACCGATTTCTCCGTTAGCGTCTTCGTAACGGACGGCGCGGTATGTCGTGCCGTGGTTGGTGAACTCGGCAGCGAGTATCGGGCCGTCACGCAGCCGCTCGTCGTCCAGGTAGTGGTCTTCGTAAAGGACCCGGAACTGATCGCCGGCGCGGATCTCCAGTGCGAAGTCGATGTCCCAGCCAAATATGGTTGCCAGTTCCATGATTTGGCCGTCCGAGAGGCCGGCCTTCTGGCCATCGACAAACAGGGACGATTCGATCACGCCGGCGGCGGATGAGGTGCGGGCGTCCAACGC
>CAWEET010000015.1:85000-101902 GCA_963808165.1 uncultured Gammaproteobacteria bacterium
CGTATAGGGGAGGCGTAGGGAAACCGAGTCTTAATAGGGCGTTTTAGTCGCTGGGAGTAGACCCGAAACCGGGCGATCTAGCCATGGCCAGGTTGAAGGTGGGGTAACACCCACTGGAGGACCGAACCCACTTATGTTGAAAAATGAGGGGATGAGCTGTGGTTAGGAGTGAAAGGCTAATCAAGCCCGGAGATAGCTGGTTCTCCTCGAAAGCTATTTAGGTAGCGCCTCGTGTTTCACCTCAGGGGGTAGAGCACTGTTTCGGCTAGGGGGTCATCCCGACTTACCAAACCGATGCAAACTCCGAATACCTGAGAGTGCAATCACGGGAGACACACGGCGGGTGCTAACGTCCGTCGTGGAAAGGGAAACAACCCAGACCGCCAGCTAAGGTCCCCAAATCACAACTCAGTGGGAAACGATGTGGGAAGGCACAGACAGCCAGGAGGTTGGCTTAGAAGCAGCCATCCTTTAAAGAAAGCGTAATAGCTCACTGGTCGAGTCGGCCTGCGCGGAAGATTTAACGGGGCTTAAGTTGTGTACCGAAGCTGCGGATGCCGCAAGGCATGGTAGAGGAGCGTTCTGTAAGCCGTTGAAGGTGTGCTGTAAGGCATGCTGGAGGTATCAGAAGTGCGAATGCTGACATGAGTAACGATAAGAGGGGTGAGAGGCCCCTCCGCCGAAAGCCCAAGGTTTCCTGCGCAACGTTAATCGGCGCAGGGTTAGTCGGCCCCTAAGGCGAGGCAGAAATGCGTAGTCGATGGGAATCAGGCTAATATTCCTGAACTTTCTATAAGTGCGATGGAGGGACGGAGAAGGCTAGGCCATCCTGGCGATGGTTGTCCAGGTCCAAGCGCGTAGGGAGTGTTCTTAGGTAAATCCGGGGACACAATCCTGAAACGTGATGGGGAGGCTCTACGGAGTCGAAGTGGTTGATGCCAAGCTTCCAGGAAAAGCTCCTAAGCTTCAGCTTATAGGAAACCGTACTCTAAACCGACACAGGTGGGCAGGGTGAGTATCCCAAGGCGCTTGAGAGAACTCGGGTGAAGGAACTAGGCAAAATAGTACCGTAACTTCGGGAGAAGGTACGCCCCTGACGGTTTACGCTGTTGGGGGCCGCAGTGACCAGGTGGCTGCAACTGTTTATTAAAAACATAGCACTCTGCAAACTCGAAAGAGGAAGTATAGGGTGTGACGCCTGCCCGGTGCCGGAAGGTTAATTGATGGGGTTAGCGTAAGCGAAGCTCTTGATCGAAGCCCCGGTAAACGGCGGCCGTAACTATAACGGTCCTAAGGTAGCGAAATTCCTTGTCGGGTAAGTTCCGACCTGCACGAATGGCGTAATGATGGCCACACTGTCTCCACCCGAGACTCAGTGAAATTGAAATCGCTGTTAAGATGCAGCGTTCCCGCGGCTAGACGGAAAGACCCCGTGAACCTTTACTACAGCTTTACACTGGACTTTGAACCTACCTGTGTAGGATAGGTGGGAGGCTTTGAAACCGGATCGCCAGATTCGGTGGAGCCAACCTTGAAATACCACCCTGGTATGTTTGAAGTTCTAACCCAGGCGCTACAACGTCGGGGACAGTGTATGGTGGGTAGTTTGACTGGGGCGGTCTCCTCCCAAAGAGTAACGGAGGAGCACGAAGGTACCCTAAGTACGGTCGGACATCGTACGGTTAGTGCAAAGGCATAAGGGTGCTTGACTGCGAGACAGACATGTCGAGCAGGTACGAAAGTAGGTCTTAGTGATCCGGTGGTTCTGAGTGGAAGGGCCATCGCTCAACGGATAAAAGGTACTCCGGGGATAACAGGCTGATACCGCCCAAGAGTTCATATCGACGGCGGTGTTTGGCACCTCGATGTCGGCTCATCACATCCTGGGGCTGAAGTCGGTCCCAAGGGTATGGCTGTTCGCCATTTAAAGTGGTACGCGAGCTGGGTTTAGAACGTCGTGAGACAGTTCGGTCCCTATCTGCCGTGGGCGTTTGAGAATTGAGGGAAGCTGCTCCTAGTACGAGAGGACCGGAGTGGACGATCCTCTGGTGTTCCGGTTATCACGCCAGTGGTATTGCCGGGTAGCTATGATCGGACAGGATAACCGCTGAAAGCATCTAAGCGGGAAGCCCCTCCCAAGATAAATTCTCACTAGACTCTCGAAGTCTCTGAAGGGCCGTTGAAGACTACAACGTTGATAGGCTGGGTGTGGAAGTACAGCAATGTATGAAGCTAACCAGTACTAATTGCCCGTGAGGCTTGACCATATAACACCCAAGACCTTTGAGTCTTAGGGTTGTAGCGAAGCGAAACTGACCCTGAGCGCCTAATCGATCAAACCGAATGCCTGTTAATCGCCATGCGATTAACCAACAGTTTGCCTGGCGGCAATAGAGCATTGGAACCACCTGATCCCATCCCGAACTCAGAAGTGAAACAGTGCATCGCCGATGGTAGTGTGGGGTTTCCCCATGCGAGAGTAGGTCACTGCCAGGCTTTAATTCCAAAGCCTCTGCATCAGATGATGCAGGGGCTTTTTTTATGCGCGAAGCTTTATTATCTTTCTTTTCCGCAGAGCCTCGCCGCGACCTCATCTTGCCAAGTGTCGATGCCCGCGATGTGACGGTTCGCAACTGCAGTTGAAAAAGGAGCCTCCTGGTGAGCGGCACGATCAGGTACTCGATCAGCGGATTGGACTGTGATGCGCATGAGTTCGCGATCACGCTGCGTGTCCCGTCGCCGGTCGGTGATGGGCTGCGGCTGAGCCTGCCGGCATGGATTCCCGGCAGCTATATGATCAGGGACTTTGCACGAAACATTACCTCGATAGACGCGAGCGATGTGCGGGGCCCTGTGGGTCTGAAAAAGCTCGACAAGCAGACATGGGAAGTGGCCGAATGTGTCGGTGAACTGCTGGTTGAGTATAGGGTTTACGCCTTTGATCTTTCCGTGCGAAGCGCCTACCTGGATCGGACGCGGGCGTTTTTGAACGGATCCAGCGTGTTCCTTTCGGTATCTGATCGGCTGGCAACTCCCTGGGTGCTCGAGGTTCCCGTGCCGAATCACCAGGCCTGTGCGGATTGGCGCCTGGCCACGACATTGCCGGTGAGCGAGGTCGATGAACGGGGTTTCGGCATTTACGCTGGCACGGGCTACGATCATCTGATCGATTGTCCGATCGAGATAGGTGTTCATCAGCGGGCCGATTTCTTCGTCGATGGAGTACCCCACGGGTTCGTTGTCACGGATGGGGGGCGCTTCGATATGGCGCGCCTCTGCAGAGACCTGATGCCGGTTTGCGCCGAACATGTCGCGCTGTTCGGGAAATTGCCGGTGGACCGCTATCTCTTCCTCGGGCTGGGAACCGCAGACGGTTATGGCGGGCTGGAGCATCGGGACAGCACCAGCCTGATTTGCAAACGGGCCGATCTGCCCGCACCGGGCATGGCGAAGGTGGAAAAGGGTTATCGCCAGCTGCTTGGCTTGTGCAGCCATGAATACTTTCACCTTTGGAATGTGAAACGCATCCGGCCGCAGCGGCTGGCCGAGGCAGACCTCAGTTGTGAAGTCCACACGGAACTGCTGTGGGCCTTTGAAGGGATCACGTCCTATTACGACGAACTTGCGCTCGCGCGTGCCGGGGTGCTCTCTGTCGAGGATTACCTCGACCTGCTTGCGACAACAGTTACGCGGGTTTTGCGGACGCCGGGCCGGGCCCGCCAATCGATAGCCGCGTCGAGTTTCGATGCCTGGACCAAGTTCTATAAACAGGATGCGAACGCGGCCAACGCAATTGTCAGTTATTACACCAAGGGGGCGCTGGTCGCTCTTGGTCTCGATGTTGTCTTGCGCGAGCGCAGTGCCGGCGGCGTCAGCCTCGACGACCTAATGCGTTTATTGTGGCAACGATATGGCGAGACGGCCGTGGGCGTGCCAGAACGTGGCATAGAGCAATTGGCGGCCGAATTGCTCGGGGAATCGCTCGAAGGATTTTTCGCCGCTTATGTCTATGGTACCGAGGAGCTTCCCCTGGAGGTCTGGTTCGGCAAAATCGGAGTCGGTTTTCGTGCCCGGCCGTCGGGCGGTGTCGAGGATCAGGGCAATTACCGCGTGGAACCGCCAGGCGATAATCCGCCGCCGAGTCTCGGAGCGCGCTTTGAGGATCAGCCGGAAGGTTTGCGCCTGACCCAGGTTTTGGCTGGCGGTGCTGCACAGGTCGCCGGGTTATCTGTCGGCGACTTGCTGGTGGCGGTGGATGGAGAGCGGGCGAGCGCGAAGAACATTGCTGATTTGATCAGACGTATGGAGGGCGCCGCGACCGAAGTGCACTTTTTTCGTCGCGATCGCTTGATGGTGTCGATGCTGGACGCCGGGCCCGGGCCCGCAGACACCTGTGATCTCTGGTTGCTGCCGGATGCCGGGTTGGACCCACTGGTGCGCGCGCGGCGCGTTGGGTGGCTCAAGTCCAATCGGGTCCTGGTCGCATAGGTCGGTCAGTGCTGGTCCGCGACCTCCTGCTCAGACGATTGGCGGATGGACGCTTCCATTCCGGACAGCAGCTTGCCGGGGCCATCGGCCTGAGTCGGACTGCGGTCTGGAAACACATGCAGAAGCTGCGGCAAGAACTGGGGCTTTCGGTCGACGCGGTCCGTGGCCGAGGCTATCGTCTTTCCGGACCGTTGGAGCTGCTCGATGCCTTGCGCATCGATTCGTACTTGGGCGAAGAAGCGCGCAACCACATCGATGCGCTGAACCTTCTTTCGTCAACCGCGTCGACCAACACCTGCGCAAAAGCTGATCTGCCTTCGGAGAGTGGGCGCGCGCGCGTGTGGCTCGCAGAGCACCAGACCGCGGGTCGCGGAAGGCGTGGTCGTCACTGGGTATCCTCATTTGGTGAAAACCTCTATCTTTCAGTGGCGTGGCGCTTCGATTTGCCCATGGCCGAGTTGGCGGGCCTCAGTCTTGCCGCCGGCGTCGCAGTCGCCGAAGCGTTGCATCAGCTGAGCGTAGACGGTCAAACTTTGAAATGGCCCAACGACGTATTGATCGATGACCGCAAGGTGTCCGGTATTCTGGTGGAGGTTGCGGGGGAGAGCGATGGTCCGGCCAGTGCGGTCATCGGGGTCGGCGTGAATGTCCGGATGCCTGCCGCAGATGCCGCGGGCATTGACCAAGCCTGGACCGATTTGCATCGTTCTGGAGCTACTGGGATTTCACGCAACCAGCTGGCGGGAATCCTGGTGCAGCATTTGATCCGTGCCTGCGGATTGTTCGCCCGCGACGGCCTCATTCCTTTCGTGACGCGCTGGGAACGCTTTGACCGGCTGAGGGGTGAGCACGTCCGGGTGATTCGAGGAGACCAGACGATCGAAGGTGTTTACCGTGGCATCACTCGCAGTGGTGCGATGCTGCTGGAGAATGCCTCGGGTTGCACCCAGCATCATGCCGGCGAAGTCAGTCTTCGGCGGGTGCATGCTCCATGAAAGCGTTGTTGCTGGATCTTGGCAATTCGCGCTGGAAATTTGCACTTTCGCAGGGTGTCGAGATAGGACCGGTACAGATCGGTGCCTATTCCGAACTGGCCGCATTGCAAGCCGCTGTGCAGAGTCATGCGGATCAACTGGAGACAATCTTGCTGGCCAGCGTCGTCGACAAGCAGACAACAGATGCCCTTACGGCCGCATTGCACCTTGCGTGCCCGCTTCCGGTTCGGCGGATCCTGTCCACCGACCGCATGCCGGATCTGACGGCGGGCTACCTGAAGCCCGAGCAGCTCGGAGTTGACAGGCTGCTGGCGATGGTCGCGGCACGGGCACGCACGCGCAGACCGCTGTGTGTCGTCGATGCCGGGACAGCGGTCACGGTGGATTTCGTTGATGCCGGAGGTCTCCACCTCGGCGGCTTCATTCTTCCCGGTTACCGGCTATTTCGCAAATGCCTGTTGGCCAACACATCCATACCGCGCGATGCGCAAGTGGATGAAGCGGCGCTACTGGGTCGTGACACGCCAACCGCAGTCGCGCTTGGGGCCCGTTATGCGGTGGCCGGTTTGGTCGAGCGTTTTTGCACCGGATCCGCGGCGCTGTTCCCCGGGCAAGAAGTTCAGGTGTTCGTCGGTGGTGGCGATGCCGGGGCGATTGGCGGTCTGCTGCCGGGTCCGAGTATCAGACTCGACGATCTGGTACTGAGAGGGCTTGCGGTCGTGGCTGCAAGTAAGGAGTCTCAGTGCGCTGGATGATTTTCTTCCTGCTGGTCGCCAATGTCGCGCTGTTCTTCTGGCTCCAGCAACAATCCAGACCGGCTCCGGGTTCGTCCGTGCTCCCGCCGCCCGATGTCGGAACGCTGCGTCTGCGGCATGAGCAGCATCGACGGCAAGCGTCCGCCACCGATCAGGTCGCGACAGAGGTTCCCGTGAGCGACGCAGCAACCTCGGGCGAATCGATGGCCGAGCTGCAGCATGTCGAACAGATTCCGCGGGTATCACAATCCTCGGCCGGGGATGAGGCCGTCGATGTCGAGCGACTGCCGGAGCAGCCCGTGCCACTCGTAGCAAACGGGTCGCAGCGATCGGGCGAGCCTGCAGGACAAACCGGGCAGGTGCCTGAGAGGCAAGATCGGCCAGCCGAACCTTCGGTGCCGGCATCCGCAGGGTTGACGCCCACCGCAGCCGAACCGGTCAGCCGAGTCGCTATCGGACGAGTCAGCCGGGCTGTTGCCTCAGCAGCAAATCGGCTCGACCGAGCTGTCGTCGCCAGAGGAAGCCGAACCGGTCGACCAGGTGCAGCGGGAATCGGTCGGACCAACCGAGTCTTCGCCCTCTGCGTCGATCGCGTCGACCGACCCAGCACCTGAGGACCTGGCGCAGACGGGACCAGCCGAGCCAATAGCGAGCAGCCGGGCGCAGCCGGAACTGGCGCCTCAGGAGCGTGCTGGGCCAGCCGAGCCCATGCCTCGGGAGTCGTTTACGCCAAACGCGCCGGCATCTACCGGCCAGGCGGAGCCGTTGCTGCCGGATGTCTCGGCTGCACCTGGTCTCGTGGAGCCGGAGCAGGCTGAGTCCGTGCAGCCATTGGCGCGGCAGCAGGCTGACGCGACCGGGGTGGGCCAGACGCGGGGCCAGCTCGAACCCGGGTCGGGTTCGCTGCCCCCGATTCTGTCGACTGAAGATCGAATCGAGGGCGTTGTCGCCGAGGCATCGGATGGCGAGCCTGCTCAGACCAAGCTGCCAGCGCCTGTGCCAAGAGATGAGCCGCTCGCGGTCTGCACCCGCGTGGGGCCGCTCGAAGCAGAGGATGCAGAAAGCCTCGTCGCCAAGCTCCCGACACACATCACCTTGCTGTCGGATGTCGCTGGGGAATACACCGATGTGACCGGGTACTATGTGCTGATACCCCCATTGACGTCACGTGCAGAGGGTGTTCGAAAGCTCCGGGAACTCAGAGCGGCCGGTGTCGACGACGTGTGGCTGTTCCGGTCGGGTGAGTTCAACAATGCGATATCGCTCGGCCTTTTTTCGCGCGAACAGACTGCGCGTCGGCACGCGGCGAACGTCGCCAAGAAAGGTTTCGCCGCCGAGATCAGGAACAGAACATCCATCAGGGAGCGACGCTGGCTGGAATTGAGCTACACCGATGATGTCGACCTGGCTGTGGCGGTCCCGCTTCCGGATGGCGCAACGGTCGTGCCGATGCCTTGCCCCTGACTGTGCCGGTCGTAGGTACCCCGGTCTGTTTTTGCTAAACTGCGAGAGCGGGGTCGGGGTTGTAAATAGAGTTTGCTGGCGTAGCTCAGTAGGTAGAGCAGCTGATTTGTAATCAGAGGCGACGCTCGTCGCTTGAGCGTCCCAGCTACGTCTCCATCGAGGCGCAGCCGTCAACGCATCTATCCACTTACCAGTCGTGGTGCTTTCAGCGGTTGCGCGTTGAAAGCAGGCCGACACCGTTTGCAGGTGTGTCACCGAATTTTTTAGCACGTCGGTTCTCACCTGGCAACGATCAAGATGAAAATGCCTCGAGAAGACTGCGCATGCGATCCATGTCGGGATGCACATATTGCATCGTCGTGCTGATGTTAGTGTGACCGAGCAGTTCTTGCAGCGTGCGAATATCCTTGGATGCCGCCAACTCGGTGGCCATCGTGTGGCGCAGGCGGTGCGGCGAGATGCGGATATTGGTTGCCTTTGACAGGCGCCGGAAGGTCGCGCCCAATTGATCGAACGTCATCGTCGTACCCTTGAAGCCGTCGTTGAACGCGGTCGCTTGCGTACCCGGCCTGGAGAGAGCGCAACGGCGTACATACCAAAGACTTGCATTTGGAATGTGAGCCCGGTCACCGTTGGGTGCTGATCGGGTTTCCCCGGCAGGTCGATAGGCGTATATTTATTTCGACGGCTTCGCCTCGATCCAGGTTGCGATCTGCGCGACCCAAGCCCGGTGAGCCCCAGTGCCTGCAAGGGGGCTTGGGCGTATCCAGCAAAAGTCTGGGGTGCAACAGAACCAGCCCAGACCCCGAGCAGTTGTTCTCGTTCCGGGGTGGCGCGATCGAAGACTCGATCGATGGCCGGCCGCCGCACCACGTCCGATTCTCGACATCGCGCAACCTGTCCGGGCATCGGGATTGGAGGCTACGGAAATGCCGATGGCAGGTTGTTGAGGGAGGCGAGATGAAGCTTTTACCCAGAGACGTCACGGAGGTAAGGCCCGACCGAGAGAACGCCGCGCCGGGCGCCGACAGGGCCCGGGTGATGGATGAAGACCCAGCGTCCATGCGCGACACGGAATTGCCAGCTGTCACCAAGGGTAAGAAAAAGAAGAAGAAAGTCAAAACAGTCGCCGACTCGGGCGTCGGTAGCGCACGCGGCATCGAGACGATGTTCCGCACGTCTTATCAGGCCCAGCTCGATATGATTGCGCTGGCGACGACCAAGGCCAATATCATGATCTCTCTGAACGGGGTGTTGATCTCGGTGCTGCTGCTGTCGTCGGCGTACCTGATCAACTCGGTCCCGATGCTCATTGTGCCGATCGGTTCGTTACTGTTGACCTGCACCGTTGCGATCGTGTTCGCCGTACTGGCGGCGCGGCCGTGCGACCGTCGTGAAGAAGCTACGCTCGAAGACGCGCGAGACGACCGGGGTGTCTTGTTGATCTTCGATGACTTTGCGCGATTCCCCGTGGATCAGTACATCGACTCGATGATGGACATGCTGCGTGACAATCAGCGCGTCTACAGGAACATGACTGCCCATATCCATGACATGGGTAAGAGTGCCAATGAGAAGTTCAGCAAGCTCTACTTTTCCTACAGCACCTTCATGGTCGGGCTCGTCGTCTCCGTCCTCCTGCTATTCGCCGTTGTCGCGAAGCAGGTGCTGTTGGCCGGCTGATGGTCATGCGAAGCAAAGCCGAATCGGATAGTTCGGTATTTCCTACCCGACGCGCCGACGTCGTCATCTGGTCCGGCGGTGCGTTGCTGTTGTTTGTCGGACTCATGGTGCTGACGTTTGCCTTTCAACCACCGTCGTCTGTTCCCGAGACCGCGCCCGACTTCAATCGCCTACTTGCGATCTACGAACCATCGGCCGTTGCCAGTCTTGGCGACGGTCGGATTGTCGTCGCCGAAGATGAGTCAGGGAAGCCACTGCACCTGCTGACATCCAATGTCACGCTCGGGTTTCAGAGCGAACCGCTCACAACTTCCCTGTTGACGGATGTCCTCAGCGGCAAGGGCAAGGGCGGAAAGCTCGATGACCTCGAGGGCATGGCGGTAGACGGCCGCGACTTCATCTACGCCGTCACTTCACATTCGCGGACCGGATCCGGCAAGCGCGAGGCCGGCCGTGAAAAATTGATCCGCTTTCGCGTCGAGGGCACCGAAATCGCCGACCTCAAGGTCTTTGACGGTCTGTTTGATGTCTTGGCCGAGGCGCATCGATCGCTCGACAAGGCGGCCCGCAACCGCAAGGTGGACAGTGGGGAGGCGCTGAACATCGAGGCGTTGGGCTTCGACGCCAGCGGGGAACGGCTGTTGGTTGGCCTGAGGTCTCCCGTGGTCGACGGTCATGGTCTGATCATCGTCATCGAAAACCCGGATGACATCTTCGAGCGGGGGGCACGACCGGTGATTGCTCAGGAACCCTGGTTTCTCGACCTCGAAAAAGGCGGTATTCGCGGCCTCGTCTACGATCCGCAGTTGGAGGGTCACCTGATCATCAGTCGGCGTGAGGACAAGAAGGCCAAGCCGTTCAAACTCTGGTTCTGGAATGGGGACCTCGCGCAGAAGCCGCAGCGCGTCAGGATCGCCGATGTCGACAACATCGAGCGTGCCGAGGGTATTACGCCCATCCTTCAGGGCGACGCACGGCGGCTGCTGATCGTGTTCGACGATGGCAATGCGCTACGCCGGATCGGCGCGCATTACCAGATATTTGACTACGATGATCTCGATATCGAGCCACCACGTCGGTATTGACCGGCCGCGTCAAGACGGTGGGGGCCTGTTGCGGCATGTCGGCAGAAGGAAATGACGATGCCTGTTTTGTATGGTGCCCTGCGACGCGCGCTGATGGTTTGCTTCGCGTCGATGTTCATCACCGGTTCCGCGCTGGCCGGGAGCGAGCTGCTTGGTCTGCTTCAGGTACTGCGCGACAACGGCACCATCACCGAGGCGCGGTTTCAGCAGTTGGCGGCTGCGGCATCGGTATCCGACCCGTATCCGTCTCCGGCCGCGCCGGCGCACATCGCCGACACAGAAGAGCCCGCAGGCCAACCGGAGAGAGGCAGCGTAGTCACTACCAGTTGAAGACGCCGTACCGGGACGGCACCACGCACGTCATTTTCGAGCCACTGGACTTCATTGCCCGGCTGGCAGCCTTGGTGCCGAAACCGCGGGTCAACCTGACCCGCTTCCACGGGATCTTTGCGCCAAACAGCAAGTACCGCGCGCGGGTGACACCGGCCAAGCGGGGCAGGGGAGGCCGGCATGCCACGACAGCGGATCCGGAGGAGCGGACACCGGCCGAATGCCGTGCCGCGATGACCTGGGCGCAGCGCCTCAAGCGGATGTTACTCCGGGCATCCTGCCCTCCGCCCTTCGGGCCAGCCTTCGGCTGTTCCAAATCGCTCCAGGCGATTCGGTCGGGATCGACATCGAGACCTGCCCGGCCTGCGGCGGGGCGATGCGGATCATCGCGTGCATCGAGGATCCCGAGGTCATCGAGAAGATCCTCGCTCACCTGGATGCGAAGGTGGCTGAGCCCGAAGCCCCGCAGGCGGCCGCCGTGCCGGGCGCCGCCGCAAGCGAGTTTGTTCGACTGACCAATCCATGACGAGCATCATTCACCAGGCTGCATCATCCATTGACGCGGCGGGGATTCGCTCGGGCTGTGGGGGTGAAGGTGCCAAAACATCGCGCTGTGACGCGGCTTGGCAGCTGGGATTCAGGTCGAAACCCCCACTCAAAGGCGATCTTGTGGTTGGTGGGCGCGCTGAGGATACAAGGGGAAATCCGGCAATATGGGCTTTATGCGACCTGTTGGCCTGCACGATCTGCTGACGCACCAGAAAAGTGCGGACCTCGGTGATGAGTTCGGTAGTTTCGGCAGCGTCTCTGACGACCGTTCCGTCGATCCTCTCGAACGCTTTGTTCAGCAGGTCGGCCACTGGCTCGGTACGGTAGGCGATGGTGTTCGCGATTGCGCGCTGCGGCTGCTGGCGTGTCTCCTGTGCCATGTATAGCCACTGGATCTTGGCGCTGTCGCTCAGGAACGGGTCGCGCACCAGCACGGTGGGGAAGGCATCGTGCCATTGACCGAGAAAGAGCAGGCCATCGGTGTCTGTCGACCCGATGTCGGGTCTGGCAGCAGTGCGGGTGCGCCGCAGGTACTCGATGGCCTCGTCGATGGAATGACCGATCTCACTGGGAAGGCCCATGTTCAGGCCCCCCGCCGCTGATCTGCCGCACCGGCGGCCGTGCCCGATGTCGGCGTCTGCCAGCGCCGGTGCTCGCGCCTGATCGTGCGTAACGCCACACCGGACTCGTCTGCGATTGCGAGCCAGTCCTTCGGTGCTGGCACCGGCGGATAGCAGTGGAGAATCTCGGACAAGGCCCAGGCCGCGTCGGGATCAAGCTCCAGCGGGCGACCGACGCCGGACGGAACGCCATGGTGGCGGCGCAGCCAGGTGTATTCCTTGTCACCCATGCCGTACAGCGCGCGCAGGATGTCGGCCGGTGCATCGCGCCTGATCAGCTCGATGCGGGTCTGCGCGGCCGTGCTTTCCCGCCGGACTTCCGCCAGGGCCGCCCAGAACAGGGACTGGTTGAGCTCGATCTTGAGGATATGCCCGCTCAGGCGTCGCTCGAGTGCCGCAAGGTCCGCCAGCGTCAGGTCCTGCAGGGCGTCACATTCGCGATGGCCGAAGCCCATCTCGCGCAATGCATGCCAGTTGCCGTCGAGCATGCAGGCCGTCGCGTAGCGGATGGCTGCATGCGTGATTTCGTATTCGCTTCTTGCCATGGTGGGTACTCCTTTATGCCCAGGGTTGGCCGTCGGCGGCCGCGTAGTCGCTCGCGGGTATGTAGGGCACCGCGAGCAGCGCCTCGGCACGTTTCTCCCGCGCCATGCGCGACTGCCAGTGCTCGACCTGGGTCGCCTTTGTCATGGCCTCGCCAACCGGGGTGTCCTGCCAGTCGATAGGCATGGCGCGCTCGGCCAGGCCGTGCGGAGCGAACTGTTCGGAGACCGTGACCAGCAGCCACCAGGCGCACAGCAGGGCAGGGCGTTGATTGATCGGCAACGACTCGCGCACCTCGGCCGGCACGGCATCGACCAGGAAGCCCAGGCCGTTGCAGATAGGCCGGACGACGTCGTCGCAGCCGAGCATCTGCGCAGCGGCATCCACCAGCTGGAATGCCTCGTCGCGCAGATCATCGAGGTGAGTGGTCTGATTCGAAGCCAGGGGGCTGGTCTGTGCAGCTGGTGTAGGCGGCTCGTGCGGAGTTGCGGCCGGGTGCGTCGTTTGATCGTCTATGCGTGGTAGTGGTGCGGAGCCAGCACCGAGCGAAGCAATGGTGTGGCGTAACGCCACGGACGCAGGGCGGCTGGGGCACTAATGGCTGTCGAAGATGGAGTGCGTCTTGGGGACTTGGATGTCCCAAAACGCATCACGAGATCGAAGACTCGCTTGCTGTGTCTGGCAAGGCTCACCCGCCTGTTCCAGGTCGATATGCGGCAGGAGTTCGTCGACCAGTGCGGTCATCACCTCCAGCGCGCTGGCCGTCGGCCCGCGCCGCTGTCGTTCGATCCGGTGCACCGGCTGGCGGGCGGTCGCGGCCTCGCGGTAGGCGACGGTGGCCGGCACCACGGTGGAAAGGATCGAGATCCCACCGCGCGATTCGCCGAAGGTGGCCCGGCGTAGGGTGCTGGCGACGTCGGCGGCGTCGATGGTGCGGTCCATCCGGTAGATCAGGCCATGCAGGTGACCGACCGGGGCGCCGAGGTGGCTCATCGGGCGCAGGCGCTCGAGCATGCCCAGCGTGCCGCGGGCGAATTCGCGCGCGGACAGGATTTCGGGGGGGATGGGCGAGCGCAGCAGGTCCGCGGCTAGCACCCCGGCGTCCTGGAGTGAGCTGACCGCGCCCTGGGTATTAATCAATATGATGCCGTACTGCTCCAGGTCGCGCAGGGCGTAGCGCATGCGGACCCGGCCGTCGGGGGTATGCAGGATCCAGTTCCCTATGCTGCCCTCAGGGTCGTCCGAGACCACGATGTCGACACCGGGTATCTGCGTTCGGCTGATGGCGCCCTGGATGGAACCCGTGGTGATCAATTGATGCGGGCCGCCCTCGGCCCGCTGTGCCAGGGGCTAGTAGCTGCTCAGTGTGGGCTGGATGTCGGCATCGACGAGGAGGACCTGCTGGCCCGCGTCGGCGAGGAATCCGGCCAGGTTGGCGGTCAGCGTGGTCTTGCCTACGCCACCCTTGGTGGAACAGATCGTCAGGACTATCAAGGTCTTCTCCTCGGCAGCATTGCCGGGGATCGACCAGGTTCGCGGGTCAGGTGCGCGCATGTTCGACTCCAGCAAGGTCTGTCAGTTGGTCGCAACATCCACCGGCCGGGCCTTTCCTCCGCTGTGGAGGGGGTCAGGCCGATGGTTTTGTCTGACTTACCTGCAAACTGCTAGAATCTCGCCGGCTGCCCGATTTCACGGGCGCCGTTTCATCACGCTGGCGTAGCTCAGTAGGTAGAGCAGCTGATTTGTAATCAGAGGGGGTGCCTGTTTCGACGGCAGCCCCACCTACATCGCAATCGCGGCTAGCAAAGCAAAATCTTGCGTTGATACTAACCACGAACCTCACCGTCAGAAGCCGGGCGAAAGTATTCGAACGACGTTCTCAATTACGTCACCGAATTTTTAGCAGACCGGTTTTCGCCTGGCAACGTTCAAAGCGAAATATCGTCGAGCAGACTGCGCATGCGATCCATATCGGGATGAACGTACTGCATGGTTGTGCTTACGTTGGTGTGACCAAGAAGATGCTGCAGCGTGCGGATATCTTTCTTGGCTGCTAGCTCAGTCGCCATTGTGTGGCGCAAGCGATGAGGCGTGATACGGATACCCGTGGCTTGCCACCTCACCATCGCAGCCGGACCTCTTGTACGACCTGCGGGGTAGCCCGTACGACGGTGAAGATAATGTTCTGGTACTTGATTTCACTGCCTTCGCGGGGTATCGCACGTGCCTTCTCCAGCAGGAATCCAGCCACGCTGGAGTAATGTCCCTCTGGCAGCTCGACGCTGAGCTTTTCGGCGAGCAAGTGCGGTTCCATGCGCCCGCTCACTATGTAGTCACGGTCGCCCATCTTGCGGACCCACTGGTTCGAGCGTTCGTTGATGTCGTACTCATCCCGTATGTCCTCGACGACCTCTTCCATGATGTCTTCCAGTGTCACTATGCCTTTTGCACCACCGAATTCATCCAGGACGACAGCCATTTCTCGTTTCGTGTGACGCAGGTCTGACAACACATCCTGGATGATGCGCGATCCCGGCACGTAGTCCACGGGCTGTACATAAGGCATGATGGGTTGGTCCATGTCGACCCCGATCAAGTCCAGGGTGTCCAGCACGCCGATGATTCTGTCTACGCGGCCTGCGTGTACCGGAAGAATGTTGTGTGCGGCATTGCCGGCCAACTGGGCGGCTTCCTGGCAGGTAGCATCCTGATCGATGGTGTAGACGTCGATAAGAGGGATCATGATCTCGCGTGCAGCCGTCTCACCGAAAACAAACAGCCGTCGAATCATCGATTGCTCATGGGGGTCGATCTCGCCCTTCTCGGGTGACATGCTCATCATGGCCATGATTTCCTGGCGCAGCGTAAGAGCGTTCTGATATCCGGGCTTGTCGCCCATTATCCGGGCCAGGAGGCGGGCAAAGAAACTGAACAGGGCCAGAATGGGATAGAAGATCTGTGAGCAGAACCGCAGCAGGAATATAGCCCGTGGAGTAAGACTGTCGGCACGTTGCTGGAAAATACTCTTGGGTACGATTTCTCCGAAGATCCAGATCAGTGGCGCCACCAGCAAAACGGCGAGCCAGCTGAATTCGGGGCCAAAGAGCTGAATCACCAGGGCGGTTGCCATGGTCGTGTTGGTCACAACCGCGATATTGGTACCCACCAGTGTGGTCGAGAGTAACCATTCGGGCTTTGCCAGCATCTTCATAGCCAGCTGAGCGCCGCGCGAACCTTTGGCGGCGTCGGTCCGAAGTTTGATGCGGTCGGCGCTGACTACACCGATCTCGGCGCCTGAAAAGAAACCCTCTGCCAACAGGCAGACCACCATAACGAGGAGCGTGAGCAGGATATCCTCCATGGCTTAGTCCTCCCCCTTGTTGAGGCCCGGGTCTGCCGGCGTCCCGGCGTCCGCGGTTGGAGACTCGCCGGATGCGACGGCTGGCGCAGGCTCAGTGCTTTCGGCGGATGCTTGTTCGGCGTCCGCGTTGGCCGGGGCCCTTTTTGCCAGGACGGTCTCGATGCGATTCCAGCGAATCTCGAGAATCTCGAACACATGCTCGCCCAGCCCGATTGCCGTACCCTCTGGCGGTAACTCGCCGTGCTCGCTCAACAGTAGCCCGGCAATGGTTTCCGCGTCGTTCCCCTGGAGGGCACTGGTGAATTCGCGGTTGAATGTCGAGACCGGCATCTGCCCGGGTATCTGTGCGACTCCATCGGATAGTTGTTGGTATTCGATCTTGCGCACTTTGTCCGACGGGCTGGGTAGGTCACCGAAGATGCATTCGAGCAGGTCTTCCATGGTGACGAGGCCCGTCACACCGCCATATTCATCGACCGTCAGTGCCACCGATAGCTTGCGCCTGTGAAAGGCCTGAAAGAGGTCATGGGCCGGTTTCTGCTCGGGAATGAGGTAAGGCTCGCGCAGAAACTTCACGAATGCTTCTGGATCGTTTTCCAGGGCACTGATGTCCACTCCAACCAGGTCTCTGGCAAACAGAAACCCCAGCACGCTGTCTCTGTGCCCGTCGTAAACCGGTACCTTGGTGTGCCGGGTCTTGCGCAGCTCGGCGAGCATGTCGCGTAGCGGCATCTCCACGGGAAGAAAAAAGATATGTGACCGGGGGGTGCTGAGATCACCCACCGTCTTGTGGCCAAAGTCGAAAACGCGGTCCACGTACTGTGCTTCATTCTTGTCGAGTACGCCCTCGCCAACTGCCTCGTGGGCAAGCACCCGCACCATGTCCTCGGTGACAATGTTGCCCGGTGCGCGTTCTTTGCCGACCAGGAGCGTGATTACCCAGTCTGCGATCAAGCGCACCACCCACCGCAAGGGCCCAATCAGAAAGGCAAAGATTTCGATAGGGCGGCTCTGTGCGGTTGCAAAGGC
>CAWEET010000016.1:0-354939 GCA_963808165.1 uncultured Gammaproteobacteria bacterium
TGCGTTGTGACGTATCGCCAGTGTCTTTGGCGTGATCTCTCCGAACAGCAGAAGGATGGGGATCATTATCAGCAGGTTGAACAGTTTGCTGTCTGCTCCGAGTATCTGGATAACGACGGAGGCAGAAATCACAGACGCCGCGACGTTGACGAACTCGTTGCCGATCAGAATGGTAACAATCAGCCGGCGTGGCTCACTCAGCATGCGTTCTATGAGTTCCACACGGGGGTTGTCATTGCGACGCATCTGCTCGATCTGAAGCCTGCCCAGAGAGAACAGGCTGGTCTCGGAGCTAGAGAAGAAGCCCGAGAGCCCGATGAGGACAACAAAGATAGCAATTTCAATCCAGAGGGTAAGGTCCATGTTCTGTCATGCCTCAGTCGAAGATCTGTGAAGTAGTGAAGAAGGCCCGCCCCGCTCCGTCCTTCTGGAGAGGCTGCGCGATCTACCTGTCGGTCCTGGACTACAATTTGTACCCGGGGATGAGGTCATAACGCAATTCGGCTCCCCGGTCGTGACGCTCCCACAAGGCCTTTCGGAGTTCACTCGGGGCTGGCGGGATGAGACGTTTCGAACGCGCGATTATAAGTGCTACCGACGTTAAAATTGCCGCAATTCTGATTCCACCATTCTAGTATCGAGTTGAATGCCAGCGGGGTTGTCATGATTATGAGATTTCCTACTACTTGGTTGGTCCCGGCGGCAACCGCCGCGTGGGCAGTATGGACATGGGCGCATGAACAGTCTCTCGAGCGAGACAAGGAGCGTGCCAGGGTTACAGCGCTTTACGTCAATCCCTTTCTCTCGGCATGCGAGGATCTGCAGAGCAGGATATACAAGATTATTGAGCTGGAAGGCCTGACCAAGCTTCGGGAGCGTTATCCGGATGGGGCATACGCCGAAGAGACACTTTATCTTATCGTCCGATTTTTCGGCTGGCTGGCGGCCGTCGGCCGCTACGGTCCCTATACCCAGGATGCTGTGATGATTAAGTACTCAGCTGCGATACGCCGGGCGTTTGCGACCTCGAGTAAAGACCGCGAGGTTGGACCGTTCAACTTTTTCCCCGCCGAACAGAAAGCACTTGGCAAGATGGTCATGCACAGCTTGGAAGGGGAGTACGGCCACGAAATGGATACAATATCCTATTACGAATTCAGGGACGTCATTCAATCGCCTTATCGCATGCCGGAGAGTTCGGCCGTCACACAGACTCTCGAAGCGCTGCGCGCGGCAAAGGGTACCGAAGATATAGACGGTTGGGAGCGCCTGGCGGAAGCCCAGAGCCATTTGGTCGATTTATTGAACTATCTGGAGCGTAAGGAAGGCTACAGCTACTTTCCTGCCAAGCGGGAAAAATGCAGTTACGTCCTCTCGTTGAAGTCCGGTCGACCAGTGCGCTCAGTCGCTTAGATAGTGGCTGTTATTTCGGTGACTCGGCTGATCTGCGAGGTACGCACCGGGAGACGTCGAAAAACCCGGAATGCTTACCGAACGTTTTGCTCGACAAGGCTAACAAGGAAAATTTGCGCAAGCATCAAGAGGGGCCGGTGACGTGGTCAAGGATACTGTTACACTCCAGTGATGCCGCTTTCTTCGTCTCCGTCGGTTGCTGTTCATAGTCGTTGGGGCTCAGGTAGCCCAGGTATGAATGCAGACGGTGACTGTTATGTACCCAGGACTGTAATCCAGGATGTCCTGCTGCGCCTGGTGGCGGGACTGGTAGTACCGCTACCGCACGCGCTCCTGTTTCAGGTTGCCGAAGAAACTCTCCACGACAGCGCTTCAGCAGTCGCTTCCATGGGGTATTTGCGCCAAACAGCAAATACCGTGCGCGCGTGACACCGGCCAAGCGGGGTACGAAGGTGAGCGTGGCACGACCGCGGATCTAGATGAACCGACACCGGCGGAACACCGCGCCGCGATGACCTGGGCGCAGCGCCTCAAGCCGGTGTCTTCCAAGACCCGGGTGTTCAGTTTATCCTTGACCGCATTAGTTCCAGGGTATTTGGCGGGCTTTGCCCCAATGCCTGCCAGCCAACGAGGCCATTAGGACCATGCGGACGATCTGCCTACTTGCGCAGAAAGGTGGAACAGGGAAGACGACCCTGTGTCTCCATCTTGCGGTGCTGGCCAATGAACTGGGTCGGGATGCTGTGATCCTCGATATCGATCCGCAGGGGAGTTCGAGTTCCTGGCGACGACGGCGGCAACTCGAAAGCCCGGGGGTCGAGCGCTGCACCGCAGAAGATCTGGAAAAGAAGCTGAGCGATCTGGCGGCGCAGGGCAGGGATTTGGTGTTGCTTGATACCGCGCCCCACAGCAGCCATGACGCAGCAACCGCGGTCATGCTGGCTGATCTGGTACTCATCGCAAGTCGTCCCGCGATCCTCGATCTGGAGGCGATCGGTGAATCAGTGAAGATCGTCAAACGGCAGGACGCGCGCGGCGCAGTGGTCTTGAATGCGTGCCCGCCGCCCAAAACCTTTGGTGAAACCGCTATCGTCAAGGAGGCGCGGGAGGCCGTTGCAGCCTATGGTCTGCCGGTGTCGCCGGTGAGCGTTTCGCAGAGGGCAGCGTTCAGTCACGCCTTAATCGACGGGCATGCTGTCACCGAGTTTGAGAGCAAGGGCAAAGCGGCTGCGGAAATCCGAAGCCTTTGGGATTGGATAGACACTCAATGGTAGCCAGAATATGAGCAAGCGCGCACGTATAACCCTGAATCTCGACCCGGAACCGGAGTCAGAGGCGGCGATGACAGCGAAGCCTGATGGGGTGCCAAAGTCCGAGTCGATAGCGAAGGCGGCCGCGGAAGTAAAACCAAAGGCCAAGGCCAAGGCCAAATCTGAACCGCAGCCAGCCGGGGCTCGAGCCGCGAAATCAGAGCCAAAGTCCACATCTGAATCGAAGCCGATCAATACCGCGGCAGCAGAATCTAAGCCCAAACCCGACCCGATTTCCGAACCGGCGGGTGTGGCGGCCGCAAAACCAGAGCCCAAACCCGAACCGCTGGGTCGAACAAGGGCGGGTTGGTCGCCGGGTGAGGCAAGAATTCAGTCTGAGGCTCCAACTGCGGCACAGCCTCATTTCGAACCGGCTGCCGCCGCGGGAGGCGGACTCAAGCTCGGTACTGTCATCAAGGTGGCTATGGTTGGGCTGGTCGTTGTCTCCGCCATTCTTTGGCTGAAGAGAAAACCCTGAGTAACGACTGCGTGGTCTGCCGGCCATGCCGGCTACTCACTGCCCGCGTGTTCAGACTTTGGTCTGGCTTTCATTCACCTCGACTGTTACCTCGTGATCATAGGTGCGCGCGTGCGACGGCCTCGCATCGCGTGCCCTCTGCAACTCCTGGATGATCGGTTCCATGCGCCCGAATTCCCTGCCGATAATGAATCCAAGGGCGAAAAGGCCAGCGCCTGCGATGAGTCTTGAAAACATTCTGTTAACAGCCTTCGACCGGGAGGAATTTTTTCCTCATTTCGGCCTCTTCAAAGGTTAGGTCCCGGAGTAGATCCCTGATCGTATTCGATCCGAACTTTCGTTCCACAGGTCTCTTCCACCGCTTGGGCAACAGGTCTATTGCGTCCTCGGTGGGTTCGGTAATTTGGTTGCTCAAGCGGGCCGCCAGTGAAAGATGCACCAGGTGCTCATAGGCCCCACCAAGTTGGACCGTCTCCTGGTCAGTCAGCCTGGTGTTCTGTCCCCGTGTCATCATCATCACTTACCTTGAAAGGCTCCCCGCTGGCAAAGCCGTCGGCCGCGGGTGACGGACCTTCGGATCTTCACACAGTCTACGACCATTGTTTGCGCTTGCATTCAACCGTATGCATCGTGCCCGCCGCGACGATATCGTTCACTCCGATCCTGTTCGAGGTCCTGCTTATGCTATTGGCTTTTCATGCGCGCGATTTGAACATCCTACGACATATCGAAACCGAACAATTCACCAAACCTGTTAGTAATTGTCCGGCATCAACATGTGCTGCAGACGCAGAAAAAAAACCTCTGGGTTCCAACCGTTTCTTTTGGCTTTGTACTAAGCTTTCCAAGTTCCTAATAAGGTTTGGATTTGTTGGCTTACCTGCGAAGAGGAGGATGTTATGGATCAGTATTCAAAAGACTCATTGGTGGTTTGGGCCGGGACCATTGTGGGCGCAGCGGGTGGATGGCTTGGGTCTTCCCGACTGGCGGCGGCATATGCTGTCAACCTGGGCCCATGGGGCAAGGTTGCCGGCGGTTTGTTGGGTGCGGTAGCGGGAGCGGTGTTGACGAAAAAAATTGTGAGTGACCGGGAGGCTATGCCTCCGATCGAGATAGAGGAGCCCTGACCCGGACTTGGCGAACGCGCGGTTTTGAGCCGCTATCGAGAAGTTCTTAGCCTGGCGACAGTCGCTCAGCAACAGAAGCGGTGCTTTCCGTTTGAAACGGGCAGCTCGCCACCAAAAGAAATCGGGAATAACTTCAAAGAACCATTTTGACACTCGAAACTACTTTTATAAGGGGGAGTAGCCATGAAATCCGATAAAAAGAAAGCGACCGAAGAGACTACAGAGGACGTGGCTGCCGGGGCCACAGGTGCGATCAAGGGATTCGTCGAGGAGGTAGAGAATACCAGTTCGTCATTGGCTGCGGAGGTCAAACAGCATTTTGACGACCTGACGGTACGGGTTTCTGATGTCGTCAGCAGCGCGGCCGAGACCACCGTGTCGATGGCTGAAAAAGTGACCGTAAAGGACCCAGCGGACTTGATCAGGGGGTTGCTGGAAGAGATAAAACAGGCGAGTGAGGTATCCATCAAGGTGATCGGAGATCGCTTCGATGAGTTGGTCAACCGAGGCAAGAGCACGACCGACGAAACGCCGAAGAAAAAGGCTGAAAAGAAGAGTGCCAAGAAGAAGGCAGCCAAGAAAGCGGCTGCGAAGAAAGCGGCTGCGAAGAAAGCGTCGGCTAAAAAGAAGGTGGGCAAGAAGGCCGCAAGCAAAAAGAAAGCAGTTGCCAAGAAGACGGTAGCCAAGAAATCCAAGACCAAGAAAAGTCCGCTTGCCAAGAAGACCGCGACAAGGAAGAAAACTGTAGCCAGGAAGAAGGCCGCCAGTAAGAAAAAAGCCACCACCAAAAAATAGCAAAGCGCTTTTTCGCAGTAGCTTGTGACTGAAAACGAGATGGCGATGGGTCATCTCGTGGGGGACTGTGATGCATCCAGTGATGATTGTCATTCCGGCGGCGGTTCTGATTCTCGGTCCCAGCGCGTGGGTGAAGCATCTATTGAAAAAGCACGATAAAAAGGAATTGGATCTTCCTGTAACAGCAGGAAAATTTGCACGTGAGATTCTCGATCGGCAGGGCTTACAACTGGTGAGAGTCGAAAGCACCGATATTGGTGACCACTACGATCAGCAGGCCAAAGCAGTGCGTTTGGCGCGCAGCAGGTTTGATCGCAAATCGCTTACGGCGCTCACCACGACGGCGCACGAGGTTGCGCATGCGTTGCAGGACGCATCAGGTTATCCGCCGTTTGTCTGGAGAACCCACCTGGCCAAGGTGGCCCAGGTGGCTGGGCAGCTTGGCGTCATCATGCTGGTGACGGTACCGATGTTGTCCATGACCACCCATCGGCCATTCCCCCTTCGCGCGTTGGGTACAGCGGTATTCGGCATCATGGGCACCGGGCTGGTCGCGCAACTGGCAGCCCTTCCTTCTGAGTTTGATGCCAGCTTCAATCGGGCAATACCCCTGCTTCGGGAGAGTTACGTCGGAGAAGCAGATATCGGAGACGCACGCATCATCCTGGTCGCCTGTTCGATGACCTATGTCGCTGCGTCCATGATCTCGCTGCTGAATTTCTGGCCCTGGTTTATCCGTGGTGCATTGGCTTCACCTGCCATGAACGAGGAAGGCAGGGGGCCACAGTCGGCGAGCGCCAAGCCGGCGCGTCCACGCCCGGCGCGACCGCGGAAAGCTGCTGGCAACAGGAGCGCGATGGAACCTATCGTCAGGCAGCTGGGAAAACCGTTGATACGAAGCTGGCTGCAGCTGCGTCAGGCCTTCTGATCGAGCGACGGCCATTGCGTACGCCTTTGGTGGCAAGGCTTGCAGGAATGATCGGCGCGTAGATAGTGCGAAGGTTTTGCTTTCTTTGATTTGTCACGTAACGGTCATAAATCTGAAGTGGTGTAATTTGAACGGTATTTGCCGTAGCCTTCGGGAAGGCCGGCTATTCGACCGCGCTTTTGCCCCGGCATCTAGTGGGCGCAGCGAGGGGGGACGGAATAGTGAGGGGACGGCATTACCAAACAGCTCGGCGGCGAAACCACAAGCTGCATCCCCGAGCTCTAAATCACGCAGCAATAGCGATAACGAACGATACCTAATGAATGACTCAAACTCGCAGGCGCAATCTTCACGCGGACTTGTCAAACCGGTGCACATCCAGAATCGTGGGCGTGTACGGCTGGATGTTCCAGGACTGTACCGCTCACCCAAGCTGAAGCAACGCATCGAGCAGCGATTGGGCGCGGTCGAAGGCATCCATTCGGTGGAGGCGAATATCCTCACGGGGCGTTTGTTGCTGAAGCATGGTCCGGACAAGTCGCTCGGCGAGATCATTCGCCTCGTCGAGTCTGAGCTCGACTTGAGGAAGACAAACAGAACAAACAGCTCTCCCAGGAAAGCCGCACCAGACCCCCTGAAGACTGCGGTGAAGTCGGCGCTTGGCGGTCTTTCCGAGATCCTGACGGGTGGACTTGGCAGTCAGGCACCTGCGCCCGCCTTTGGGGCCACCGCTGGGCTCACCAGTCCCGCGAGTAGCGGCAAAATTACGCAGGAGTCGCGAGCCTGGCACGTCATGTCACCGGATCAGGTGCTTGAGCACTTGGCGGTCTCAATCAAGCAGGGGCTGAGTTCCGATGAGGCCAGCGTGCGTCTGGGGCGTTATGGAGAAAACAGCCTCGCCGCTGGCGAGAAACGCTCGGATCTGTCGATCTTCATCGATCAGTTCCTCAATGCGCCGGTGGCTTTGCTCGGTGCCTCTGCGGTCATTTCTGTTCTGACCGGAGGCAAGGTCGATGCTGCCGTAATAATGGGCGTCGTATTGATCAACGGCACGATCGGGTTCGTGACCGAGCGCCAGTCGGAAAAGGCGATCGCGTCATTGGCCAAGACGGGTGTCCGCGAGGTCGCGGTGCTGCGCGATGGCGAGAGCAAGAATATCGCTGTTGAGTCTATCGTCCCCGGGGATATCCTGCTTCTGGTGCCCGGCACCTATATCGCCGCCGATGTCAGGCTGCTGCAGACCCACCGGCTCTCGGTAGACGAATCGGCGCTGACCGGGGAGAGTCTCCCGGTATCGAAGGTTCATGAATTTGTCGGTGCCGAGGAAACGGCGCTGGGCGACCGGGTCAACATGGCGTACATGGGCACGCACGTGACCGGTGGCAGCGGTGAGGGTATCGTCATTGGAACGGCCGAGGCGACCGAGCTGGGTAAGATCCAGACCATGGTCGGCGAGGCCGAGGCCCCGCAGACGCCGATGGAGCGCCAACTGGAGAACTTGGGTACCCAGATGGTCTACATCAGCGCCGGGGTCTGTGTCGTCGTCGCCGGCATCGGTATTTTGCGCGGATTCGGTTGGCTCGAGATGCTCAAGTCCGGGGTCTCCCTGGCCGTGGCTGCGGTACCCGAGGGTCTGCCGGCGGTGGCCACCACCACGCTGGCCATGGGTATCGGCAACATGCGCAAGCACAATGTCTCGGTCCGGCATCTCGATGCCGTGGAGACCCTGGGATCGGTCCAGGTTTTCTGCATGGACAAGACGGGTACGCTGACCATGAATCGCATGGCGGTGGTGGCTGTGCACAGCGGAGAGCAGCCCTTCGATGTGATCGATACCCATTTCCAGGCGGGTGGGGAGGAAATAGATCCCATGGCCCGCGAAGAGTTGGTGCGGCTGATGCAAGTGGTTTCACTGTGCAGTGAGGTCGAGATCTCCGGGGATCGGGATAACCCGCATCTAGAGGGTTCCGCGACGGAGCAGGCGCTGGTGGATATGGCTTTGCATGCCGGCATCGATGTCATGGCTCTGCGCGAGGAGTATCCGAATAAGCGCACCCGCTATCGAGCAGAGGGTCGTCCCTTCATGAGCTCCCTGCATTCCTACAAAGACGGCAAACATCTTCTGGCCGTCAAAGGTAGTCCGGATGCAGTACTCGAGATGTGTGATCACCAGATGAAAGACGGGGAGCGCATTCCACTCACGGATGAGGCCCGCGCCGAGATTCTGCAGGAGAATAAGCGCATGGCAGGGGCAGCCCTGCGTGTACTCGGCGCGGCCTATCGTGAACTCGACAGTGCCAGGATGCCTGCCAAGACGGGTCAGTTGACCTGGCTGGGACTGGCGGGAATGGCCGATCCCATGCGCCCCGGTATGGACAGACTCATCAAGATGTACCACCGGGCCGGTATCAAGACGATCATGATCACCGGTGATCAGGCGGCTACCGCCCAGGCGATCGGTGAGCAATTGGGCTTGAGCGGGGATCAGCCACTTCAGGTGCTGGAATCCACCAAGCTGGATGATATGGACCCTGAGCTGCTGGCGGGCCTGGCCAAGAATGTACAGGTGTTCGCCCGGGTCAGCCCGGCGCACAAACTCAAGATTGTCCGCGCCTTGCAGGAGGCTGGCTATGTGGTCGCGATGACCGGTGACGGAATCAATGACGGCCCTGCGCTCAAGGCATCGGATATCGGCGTCGCCATGGGCGAGGGCGGTACCAATGTCGCCAGAGAGGTCTCCGACGTCGTGCTGGAAGATGACAACCTGCATACCATGAGCGTCGCGGTGCGACAGGGCCGGACCATCTACGGCAACATCCGCAAGATGATCCACTTCATGGTCTCCACCAACCTGACGGAGATCGAGGTCATGTTGATCGGGATAGCAGCCGGTTGGGGGCAGCCGATGAACCCGATGCAACTGCTTTGGATCAACCTGGTAACCGACATCTTCCCGGGGCTCGCTCTGTCGATGGAGCCGCCGGAGCCCGGCATCATGAGCCGTGACCCGCGCGATCCCAACGAACCTATCATTGCCGGTAATGATCTCAAGCGGATGATTTTCGAATCCGGCACCATCGGTCTGGGCGTGATGGGGGCTTATTACTTTGGCATGAAACGCTACGGGATCGGCCCGGGTGCCGCCACGCTGGCTTTCAATACCTTGACGATGAGCGAGTTGGCCCACGCTTACAGTTCCCGTTCGCACTATCGGAACGTATTCGGTGGTATCAAGCTGCCACCAAACAAGGCCTTGCTGGCGGCAGTCGGCGGTATGACTGTATTGCAGGCCGTAGTAACTCTGATGCCCGGCGCAAGACGTCTGCTCGGCACCACGCCGCTGGCTTTGGTCGACCTGGGCATCATCGCTGCCGGCGTTCTGGGCCCGCTGATTGTCAATGAGGCGACCAAACCCGCAGCAAGCCCGGAAGTCATCGCCGAGCTAGAGGGGCGGTCCGAAAGCGGCCAGGTGAGTGAAAAGAACACTAAACAGGAGCAAGCAGCGTGAAAGGTGACTACATTTTTACTTCTGAATCCGTCACTCTTGGTCACCCCGACAAGCTGTGTGATCAGGTAAGCGACGCGATTGTGGACAACTTCCTCAAGGGGGATCCGTCCTCGAGCATCGTGGCCGAGTGCGCTCTGTCCAGTGGGGTCATGTTCATATCGGCCCACTACACTTCCCATGCCAAATTCGATATCCAGAGCATTGCGAGAGACGTCATCAGAGACGTCGGTTATCCGCCGCGGGTGTTCGATGCAGATGACTGCACCATCCTGACCAGTTTCCAGAATCACACCGCGACGGATTACAGGCCGGTGAATCTGGACGAGCTGAGCAATACTGAGATTGACCGAATCACCGCAAAACACCCAGCCACGCTCTTCGGTTACGCCAGTGATCAGTCGAAGGCGCTGATGCCACTGCCGATTTTCTTGGCCCACAGGCTGGCGGATCAACTCGACGCACCCAGCGTGAGAAAAAAACTGCCCTATCTGCTGCCGGACGGCAAGGCGCAGGTCGCGATCGAATATGAAGCTGGGAAACCAAAGCGCATTCACAGCATCTCTTTGGTCACCAGCCAGAGCGATGCCGCGGCGGTCGATCTGAATCAGCTGCGTGGAGATATGATCGAGCACGTCGTAGAGCCTGTCCTGAAAAAACACAAATTTCCCGCCGACTCCAAGACAAACATTTTTGTGAATCCAGAAGGTCTGGTGATCGGAGGCGGTCCGGCGGTTCATTCCGGCCTCACCGGAAGGAAAACGGGTATCGATACCTACGGCGAATTCTCCCGCCACAGCGGTGCCGCCATGAGCGGGAAAGACCCCTTGCGCATCGACCGCGTGGGCGCCTATGCGGGGCGCTATGCGGCCAAGAATGTGGTGGCCGCTGGGCTTGCCACAGAGTGCGAAGTGCAGCTGAGCTATACCGTCGGCGCGGCAAGGCCGATCAGTATGCATGTGCGGACCTTTGGCACCGGAACTGTGGAAGACACCGAGTTGGCTGCGCGCCTGGACAAAGCCATAGATTTCCGTCTGGGTGCGATTGTGCGCGACCTGCGCCTGCAGAAGCTTCCTTCCGAGGTCGAGGGGTTCTACAGGAAACTGGCTTGTTATGGACAGGTCGGTCGCTTGGACCTCGATCTTCCCTGGGAGAAGACCGATAAGAAAAAAGCACTTATCTGACAGCTTGGATAAATCCCGGATATCGATGTCGGGTGACTGCGTGGAGTAAGGCGGCTTGTTTTACAAAGTGTTTGCGCGGCTATGTCGAGTATCCATATAAAGCATCGTCATTGTCTGAAGCACAGCGAAACGCGTGAGCGTGTAGACCGGATTGCGCGGCATCTGAAGAGCAAGTACAAGGTCGACTATACTTGGGAAGGCGACAAGCTGCGCTCCAAGCACAAAGGTTGTTTTGCCCACGTCCACCTCGCCGATGGCAATATCGAGATGAAGATCCAGCTGGGTCTGCTTTTCGCGCCGTTGAGAGGTCGGATAGAGCGCGCCATCCGAAAAAACCTGCACAGCGTGATAGGGGATGAGCGGGGTGCTCCCTCAAAAATCACGCTGCACAAAAAGCTGTAAGAGATTTGCCCGGTGGGTGCGACTCGGTAAGCTGAATACCAGAGTCGAGACGCGCGTTCTCAGTTGCCGTTGTCGGTGCTGTTACTAGGACGTCGTTCAGATTCCACCAAGCCGGCGCTTTGCGCTCTTCGTTGCCGCAGTTCGTCCTGGACCTCGGCCGTCAGGTCTTCAACGAGTTCGCGGAATTCCGAGGCGGTTTCGCGCAGTTTTTCAGTGGCCAGGATGCCGGTCTTGAGAATACTGCGCCCCACAGGGCGAACGAAAGGCGCCACAGCGTTGACCACGATCGGTACGACGATCGCCACCGTGAGGTTAACCCCCAGCTGTTTTGCGGTGGCGCTTTTGAGTATGGCCTCAAGTTGTTTCATGTGTGCTCCTCAATCTGGCAATGTGCGAAAACTTGCCCGCCGGGCAACATATTACCTGACGTTTTTTCTATCCACACCCCCGGGTGGGCGAACAGCGAGCGTCAGGATTGGTTACTACCCAATATTGCCGTCAATAACGGCGCCTGCGAATTCACCCTGAAGCAGCATTTGCATGAGATGTTTGGGCGCTGGATGCGATCTGTTTGCGACCGTAAAACTTGAGTGCTATCTCTCCAATCAACCGGCTTGTCGTCATGATTGTCGCACCACCGGCAATCGCCTTGAGCCTCGGTCTCAGGGTTGAGAGCTGGGGAACCAGGGTGGTGCTGCCGGAGGCAAGCCCGGTTGCAGCAATAACAGCGAATAGCTCTTTGATGCGCGCGTTGTCGTCGAGGTCGCGGCCGAAGATCAGGGCAATCTGCATTACCAGAGTCATGTTCAGGACCATCATCAGCGTTGTGCCGCTGGCCGCGCCGAGGAAGCGGAATGCGGGCCCGGCTACCGGTATCACCGCAGGGATATGAATCAGCGCGCTACTCACCATGGAGAGAGGGGTCTGGGCTGCAATAAATCTTCTGGCCAGTCTTTCCGGCGTGTCATCCGGATAGCGGGATCGCATGATTGCGACCTGAGTTCGAATATCTGCTTTACGCAATCCCATGCAATAGTAAAAAAATTTCTCGGTGGCCAGGTCGAAATCTTCGTTGCTCATGATCAGTCGCCCCACGGTTTTTTCGATGATGCCAAGCGAGGATTGACAAAAAAGGCCCAGCCATTCTGATCGCGGTTGGCTTTTTTGACTGACCGAATCATACCTGCACCTTGTCTGTTTCAGGCCATACCGCCGCTGATCCGAGCCAAAAGACGCCTGGCGTCGCCAATTCAGTTATCCGGAAGAATGCACTCTTATGCCAGTTGTGTGTCGCGGATCCGGTCAAAAAGATCCGCGACGTTTTACAGGGCCGTCAGCCATCTCATGCTTTGTTGATCCATGACAGAGACTTGCGATCGCACCGCGGAATACAGTGCCTAAGTACGATGGACGCTCACGGCAGATGATAAAAAACAAAGTCTTATTAATGTCATGGAAATGTAACGGACCTGCAGTAAACTATGGTGTGTGATGCTCACCGGTTATCTGGAGGCGCCTAGTTTCCCCATGGCCCATCATTCCGAACAACGGGTTTCTGGCATCCTTTAACGCGGCAACCTGAAACACCATTGAGGGGAGCCGCAACCATCTTCAATGAGATTGAGGAGTCCGCTGCAACAATGTCTGTTTCTGCAGCGGTGAAACGGTATTCGATCCCCCATCATTTTTTAACGGCATCGTTAGCCGAATCGAAGGATAAGCATATGGATAAAAATGTAAAAAATTCGCTGATCATGGCCGCAAGTGCGCTTGCCGGCGGCTACGGCGGTTCCTGGGCCGCCCAACGTCTGTGTGCTGCCATGGGCTGCAATCTTGGTCCATGGGGCCCAGCGATCGGGGCTGTGCTCGGTGCGATGGCAACCACTACAGTGGCGAAAAGCATGATCGGTGACACGCAGTCTTTCCCTGACTTTGACGCCGCCATGGGAGCGGGCGAGTCTGTTATCGATGACGCCGTTGACGCAGCAGAGAATCTATAAAAGCAAGAGAACCCGGTGTCTTACTCCGCGCGCCCGGGTGATGGTGTTGGCTCTGTGAGTTGGGCGGACACTCAGGGATCCAGTAATGCCGCTTCAATAAGGGCCATTTTGGCTTCCAAGTACGCTTTTCGGATTGTGACGATTTGATTATCGACTTTGCCTGTGACCGTTATTCAAGGTCGCAGGAAATCTGCAAGCGACCGGTTATCGTCCCTAATAACCTCGAAACAATCGTGATTCTGCAGCGTTGGGAAGTGTCATCCAGTGCAGATTTACGGCAGAGGGGAGAAAGAAATGACAGAGATGACGGATTTTGTTTTCTGGATGACGGTGATCATATTCGCGGCGACCATCCTGGCGGTCGTCAGCGGGGTGATTGACAGTTCTGTTGCCGCGGTTCTGGGCGTTTTGTCGATGGTGTGGTTAGGTTCAATGACCCCGTCGGATGCCTTCAATGCCGTCGACTGGAATGTCATGGCAATCCTGGTGAGTATCTGGATCATCGCCGGTTATTTGGGCAAGACCGGCATCCCTGAATGGCTATCTGTCAAGGCGCTGGTTGTCTCCCGGGGAAATGGCGCACTGCTTGTGATGATCCTTTCGATGCTGTCCGGAACCATTTCGCTGGTGGTGGATAACGTCGTCGTCATACTGATGATGGCCCCGGTGGCGATCCCTATCGTCCGTCACCTGAACCTGCCGCTGGCACCGGTAATACTCATGATCGGGTTCAGTTCGAACTTCATGGGTACCGCGCTGCTGCTGGGTGACCTGCCGCCACAGATGCTGCACAGTGTTTCCGGTATCGAGTTCATGGAATTCATATGGCAGGACGGTCGCCCATCATCCTTCCCCATTTTGATGGTGACTTTTATCCTGACTCTTTACATCATGTATCTGTTCGGTTTCCGTAAGGCCTCCAACAAGAGTGCTGATGCCGCCGCTGGCAGCACGGATGGGAAAGGCGGCCCGGTCGAGCTTCCCTTCGATGCGTCGATTCCGGACAAGCTGTTTGCGACCATCGTCGTGACAGGCTTCTTCGCTACCATTATTGCCATGGCGTTGCGGGAGCATCTGGGCTTCCCATTGGGATTCATCGCCCTGACTGGCGCAATGGTTTTGATCCTGGTGGTGGAGGGAATGGGGCATCGACTGAAAAAACCTGATTTCGAAGAGATACTCCAGGAGTTGGACTGGCGGGCCATCTTTTTCTACATCGGACTGTTTGCCCTGGTTGGAGGATTTGAGAAGACGCACCTGCTGCAGGATCTTGCCAATTACCTCGCGCCGCTGTTCAAGGAGAACATCATCGTGGGTGCCTCTTTGCTCTACTGGGTGACCGTTCCGATAGTCGGTGTCGTGGAGCACGATGCCTATATACTGACGTTCCTCTATATGATCCGCGATCTCGGTGAGCAGGGCGTCGAAGTCTGGCCACTTTACTGGATGCTGGTTTGGTCCGGTACGTTGGGAAGCAATCTGACGATCGCTGGAGCCCCCGCTTTGTACGTCGCCCTCAACATCGTGGAACGTGAAGACAAGCGGAAAGTGCCCATTAAGGAGTTTCTCAAATGGAGTTTCACCTTCACGCTGGCCGCGAGCATAATCTGTTTCATTATCGGGATGATGATCTGGGTTGTGCCTTTCGCACAGTGATCTCATCGGGAGACGCGGCACATACCCATCGGTGGATACAATATTGACTAACCCCTACAGGTGACGCAGAGATGTTTAAGAGAGTTTTAGTACCACTTGACGGATCAGCCCTGGCGGAGAGGGTATTACCAATAGCAGAGTGTCTTGCCGAGTATTTTGATTCCAGTGTCGAATTGATTTACGTCGTTCCAACCGTCTCGGAAGATGTACCGGAGGGGATCACTTCTCAGGCGCATGAGGAAGGTGAGGCGTACCTTACAGGTATGGTGGATACCCTGTCTGCGAAGAAGGCGGCGGGGAAAGTGTCGGCTAGCGTGCTGAAAGGCTACCCGGCCTCCGTGATTATCGAGCAGGCCGAGTCGCAGGATGACACACTCATCCTGATGTCAACTCATGGCTACTCCGGGGTGAAGCGTCTGCTGTTGGGCAGCGTCGCGGACAAGGTGGTCCAGGCAGCAGAAACACCGGTACTGCTCGTTCCGGCCGAGGCCAAGAATCCAAAAGGTGATCTGGTTGAGTTCAAGCGGCTCATCGTTCCTCTCGACGGTTCCGAGCTCGCTGAGACCATTCTTCCCTACGCGGTCAGTTTGTGTAAAACGCTGGGCATGGAGTTGATTCTGGCGAGGTCTTATCACCCCAACTTTCCCGGTACCTCTATCCGGATGCATGAAGTTGCGAAGATTGTGCATGACTCGGCAGAGAACTACATCAAGGACAAGGCCGAACAACTGAGAAAAGAAGGCGTAGATAAGGTTTCGTACAAGGTGATGAAGGGGTTGGCGGCTGAGGAGATAACCAATCTCGCGATCGAGACACCCAACAGCGTAACCGCTCTGTGCTCCCATGGGCGGCACGGTATCAGCCGCTGGATGCTTGGTAGTGTCGCCAGTGCGGTCATTCACTGCGCGGAAGAGCCGGTGCTGGTCATCCGGAACACGAATCAAGGCAGCAAATAACATCGCTGGACGCGGCTACTGGCGAGTTATGTCTATAGCTCAGCGCCGCACCAAGCAGGGGTGAACCGCTCGGCGGTCACTCAAGGGCACCTCTAACAATCCATAGATGACATCTTGAACGACATAATCCGCGCTCTCTGCGTTGAAGACCTTCGCAATAGCCAGCTATTACGTGCCGTCTTCGCCTTGATGTCCCGAATGATGTCGCCCAATCTGCGCACCGAGGATTATTAGAGATGCCCTCAATCAATTGCAATAGTGGCATCTGAGGCGTCAGTTTTGATCGCCTCTCGACTGGAGACCCTCAGGTCCCGATTGTGCACTCGGCGATACTGACAAGTGCTGGAAATTCGCGTCCGCTCATCCTAGCCGGGACCCCTGGGGGCCCGGCCGCCGTGATCCGTTGCCTACGCTATCAAATGTGCGTTTGGGCCTTTTGCGGCAGTGCCTTGATCAACATGCCGCTGGCAATCGAGAAAGCGGCGGTGACTGCGGCGATCTTCGCCAGTTCCTTGGGCGGCGGCATGCGCAGCTTGAAGCCACCCGTTGACTTGGCCATGCCCATGTTGTAGTGAATCAACCCTTCGGTCATAAAGACTGCAAACGTCACTCCGGTGATGACCATGCTGCCCATATCTGAACCCTCTTGTTTGATGGATACTTCTAATTTTACTACATAAATCTGAGCATGTATCATAGGTCTCCGGGTCATAATTACGGTGCGTGTACCCTAATTCTTTTCAATAGAGGTTTCCGCCAAAGGCAATGTCCCTTATCCATGTAAAGTACAAACACTCTCTGAATCCGGAAGAGACCCGAAAACGGGTTGAAGAGATCGCCAAGGATCTCAAAAAGGAATACAAAATCAATTACGCGTGGAAGGGTGATCGTCTATTGTTCAAGCGCTCCGGTGCTGTCGGCAATCTGGATCTTGGGGACGGCTTCATCGAACTGAAAATCAAACTGGGGGTGGTTCTCGCCCCGCTAAAGGGCAAGATCGAAAAGACGGTCAAACAGAATATCGCCGCAGAGATGTCGGGCAAAAAGGGAACGAAGCTGGCCTGAGGTCACGCAACAGCTTGAACATGGGCCTGAAAAAAAATCTAACCAAGGAACCAGGGACGTGGAGCGAAGAGGTCTCCGTGGGCGGCAGACAATTGGTCGCATTGGTCGAGAGTCTGCTGGCCAAGGGCAACGTCCGTCGCCTGTTGGTTGTCAAACCCAACGGAATAGTGTTGTTTCAGGTTTCGCTGACCGCCGGGGTTGCGGTGGCCGGCGTGTTCACGATTATGGCCCCCATGCTGACGGCCTTGGGAGCATTGGCGGCATTGTTGACCGAAGTTCGGGTGAAAATCATCTATGTCGGCGACCCGCCGTGCGGCTAGGCCGCGATTTCGAAGACATCACAAAAAATTCATTTTTGATGACCCTGTTCCGCAGATAGGTAGCCTTTGCATGCTGCCAGGCCCTTTAGTTTTGTAGTGCAATCCCCCCCTTTATTGCCGCACCTGGAAGTAGGCTCAGGCGGCAGGCAGCTGGTCGCCGAATGCAACGTGGGGCGCTTGCTCGTCGTCAAACCGAACGGCAAGGTTCGGTAGTCTCCCCGCGAAGCTCTTCTGCCCTCGTTATAAGCCTCGGTTACACAGTCCTCGCTGGATTCAGCCGTGCGCTGGTACTGATGCCTGAACAGCGCCAAGGCCATCAAAGCAGGCCTCAGGCTCATCCGTCGGGTTGAATATCTCGACGCAGACGAAGGGAAACGTTATGTGCTCATTATCAACCAGATGCGTTGGTCCGCGCGCACCATGGCAGACATCTAGACGAAGGTGACTGGAATGAAAACGAGTAGTGAGGTGAGGATGCCGATTTCGTAATTGCCGATCATCATGACTCGCACCTCACATCAGAGTTTTTCTGAGAACCCTGGCTTTCCGTTTTTTTTCGAGTCTCGATTCGGAACAAGACCCAAATTCCGGATAGATCTTACGACTCACCGAATGTGGTCAAAGCCTCTTGTGCGGAGCAACGAGAAGGCGCGCTACAGTTCTGCGGCTGGAGTTTTTCTGTCCGGTCTTCTCAAACCCTGTCGCGTTATGCGCGACGTTGCGTCAAGCGCAGGAGCCCATCGCTGATCAGATAAGCGGCCACGATATAGTTCAGCAGTTTGGGTTTCAGAAGTACCAGGATTCCTGCGCCCAGAGCGAGTGCCGGACTGGAAAGGACGGGTTGTGCCATGCCTGTCTCCTTGTAATTGACCAAGCGGCAGAATCAGTTCGACCGAATGAAATCGATACCGATCTTTCATGCCATGTTTCTTCTACTTTTCTTTTCGCTCATCCAAGGGGCAATTTACTACATGCCGGCCTGATTGAAAAAATATCCCATCAACATCAACTGTGGAAGTCTCGCTCAGGATACCCGCAAGGGAAAGACGGATGATCTGATGCAGGTCAAGCGAAGTCGAACTCTGGACGCAAATACGTAAGGCTTGCTTTTTTGCGCAGAATTTCGCAGCTCCTTCCGAGTGTCTGTACTGCGCGATGGCGGTTCGACGGATCCTGGTCATTCCATCGCAGTGCAGCCGGCAGGATCGTATTCGAGCGAATGCTGCCAACGAGCCGGCCACAGTTTCGCTTGCCTCTGCGAACACCGTATCGGCGTGTCCCTTTCTGCCTGGTCTCGAAATACGACGGGGCGATCGACGCCGTGCCCGGATTGCGCTGCAGAGACGGCACTTACAACACTTGCGCCAACATGCTCGTCGATAAGATATCCGGCTGAGCGATTGCGTTTTTCCGGGGCACCGGTGTTTTTCTCACGGGGCGCGGCAGCCCACCGACCGGGGGGCATGCTTCCTCAGCTGGCATTCAGGGTTTGCCGTTGCGATACTGAACCCAGAAATTTTGGAGGGTGCACTCGATGGGTTCTTTAATGCGTATGGTCGTCTGCGGGGGCTTGTTCGTGGCCGGCTATTACCTGGGGCGCCAATCATACCGGCTGGAGTCGCAGCAGGATCAGCCCGATATGTTTGAGGATCCGGATGCAGCGCCTGAGTCGGATGCGGTGGATTCCGGTAAAAAGCAATCGGGCGGCTGAAACTGGTAGTGCGACAGGACGACGGCTGCCGGTCGCGCGTGGTGCGCTGCCCGATTATTCTTGGCCTTGAAAGGCTAATTTGGAGTATCAAACATGACTACCAAGCAGGCGTATAAGCTTTTGAAAAATGAAGATGTCGATAGTTTCAATGCTTGGGTGAAGCAATGGCGAAAAAGCGGCAAGAAATCGATCGATCTCGATGACAAAAACCTGAGCGGCCTGAAACTCAAGGGTGCCGATCTGGCGAATGCCCACCTGAACGGTGCCAATCTGCGGGGAACCAATCTTGATGGCGCCAATCTGGAAGATGCAAGGCTCCGGCAGGCGGATTTGAGAAAGGCCTCTCTGCGAGGCGCCAACCTGAGCAACGCCAACCTTAGAAAGGCGAAAACGAGAGGGGCCGATCTCAAGAACGCCAAGAAAAAGGGTGTGAAAGGACTGTGATTCGCTGAATACCCCGCAGTCACTTGAACAGGTTGCTGACAGAGCGCCTGATCTCGCGGTCAATCTCGATCCCGTCCTTGTCCATTACCCGGTCGAGCACCCGGCGGTTCTCCTGTGATTCACCTATGATCTGCGGGATCTGCTATCCGGGATGGCGCATCAGTCGGTAACAGGCCCCGTCCCGCGTGTAGTTGAATGCCGCATACTCGTCGCTGCGCCATAAGCTGTGGGAGCGATACGAGTCCTGGGTATGGAGCAGGTCGCATAGCGCGATGGCTCGCGCGATTGCACATTACCCCTTCGATACGGCGCTTGACGATGCGCTGGAAGCGATGACTTGTGCCGAGATGGCGGTGATCGAGGCGCACGATCGCGGTGGGCATTAGGCCGGTCTCCAACTCGGCGAGCGTTGGGAGGACATGCTGCTGCATCTTGCGCTGACACCGGCGGACCTCATGGCGCGCGCGGTGAGGGTTAATCTGGCCGGAGGGTAGGCAGTACAAGAGGCCTTTCCTTCAACTGAATCGCCCGATCGCGGCCACCGGCCGACACCTGCGCGCGACCGTCCCGCTGACTGGCGAATACCATCAGGCCGACTGTTGGTGCGCGAATCCATCCCGGCGAGGCGTTCGCAGGCACGTTCTTCTTCGTTCGCCGACCACCAAACCAGCCGCCGGCAAGGCGGGCGCCTCGATGCTTCAGATTCAGCAGCTTTCGCGTCCAGGTGGGTGAGGCGCCGCCAGAGCCGGACAATGATTTTCACGTCGGGTAGCGACAGCGATCGGCCGAATGGCCGATCGATTCGGCTTTCACCCGTAACCCGAAGCCACCGGCTTTCGCCGGTGGAGCATTTACTCGCCCGGTTTTCCCGGCATCGTCTTGTGCAGGTGCACCGGCTCCGCCCGCTTCTTGCGCATGCGGATGTTGATGATCTCCACTCCGAAGGCGAAAGCCATGGCGAAGTAGACGTAGCCCTTGGGGACGTGCAGATCCAAGCCCTCACCGAGGAGCACTACGCCGACCAGGATAAGGAAGCTCAGGGCCAGCATCTTGATGCTCGGGTGCCTGTCCACGAACTCGCCGATGGGCTTGGCCGCGAGCATCATGATAGCCACGGCGATGACGATGGCGATCACCATGACCGGTATGATGTCGACCATGCCGACCGCGGTAATGACCGAATCGAGGGAGAAGACAATGTCGATGATGGCGATCTGCACCAGAACCATGCCGTAGCTCGCAACCGCCGCGGGCTTGCCGCTCTCTGTGTCCTCCTCACCCTCCACGCTCTCCCATATCTCCTGGGCGCTCTTCCACAGCAGGAACAGCCCGCCCAGGATCAGGATCAGGTCGCGCCCGGAGATCTCGTGCTCCAGGATCGTGAACAGGGGTTCGGTCAGACGCATCATCCAGGCCAGCGACAGCAGCAGGAGCACCCGGGTGATCATGGCCAGCGACAGGCCTATGATCCGCGCGCTGTCGCGCTGATGCTCAGGCAGCCGGCCTACCAGGATGGAAATGAAGATGATGTTGTCGATACCCAGGACGATTTCCAGGGAAGTCAGGGTCACCAAGGCTATCCACGCCTCGGGGCTGTAGATCCACTCAAACATTTCTATACCCTCCGAATGGTGCTTGGTGCTCGGCTATGGATATTCGTCAGGTAACCGATCAATGTTCGGGGCACCCGACGTTAGGGTGACAGTGGCCATGATGTAATTCGTCTCACCGCCGCGGATGATGTTGCTGGTCTCATACAGAATCTGCCCGGCCAGTAGTAGCACGAACATGACAGAGGCTGTTAGCGACAGGCCTGGCACGTCCAATAATATTGCACCCAGACCGGCCAGTAGCGCAACCAGGATGCCCACCATCAGGAGAGCTATAGTCAAATCTGGTGTACGGATGCTTCGGACGTGCCCTGCAATTGATCGTCTTCTACTCTTTCGCCGTCCTTGAATTTCACTCCCTCGACGACATCTGCTGATAGCTTGTAGCCTCGCAGGCGGCGACATTTCTTCTGCGGCATTCCCATCAGCTTCCAGGCCATCGTCAGTGTTGTCTTGCGACGGTCACAGTTTTTCGTCTTTGCCGTCCTCAGACGCACCGTGGCAAACACCGATTCAATCGGGTTCGTTGTCCGGATATGTTGCCAGCGCATCGTCGGAAAACCATAAAACGCCAGCATCCATTCCTTGTCTTTCACCAGGCAATCCATGGACTTCGGATACTTCGCGTGGCAACGCTTCACGCACTGCTCTAAAGCTTTGTTCGCAGTATCCCGCGTCTCAGCCATCCAGATGTCATGCAGTGCCTCTTTGAACTGTCATCGATTCGGTTACCGGGCGAAAGCAGCTGACGAACATATTGCGCAACCTGAAACACGTACCCTTTGCCCTGCGCATCAGCAGTTAATCGGCTGATCGAGACCGGTCCGGCCGTGCCTGGGCGGGCCCTGCGCGGTCATCCGCGTTGTTCCGGGCCGCCCTCTTGAGGCAGAATGGCCCACTAGTAATTACGAAGCAGTACACTAGATTTACCAGGCAAAGGGGTTCCATGCACGGGTGAATGAATGGACAAGAAAAGCTTGCTGAAGATCGTCAACCCGATTCTCCTGATTCTAATGGTGAATCAATTGGGTACCGGTTTTAAACCAAGACTCTATGGGCCTGGTACCTTCAGGCTGATGCACAAGCAGATGGCGGTGATCCTGTCGATCGTGCTCGTGGCTCATCTGACGTTGAACCTTGCATGGATCAGAAGCAGCTATTGGAAATCCAGGCCCAAAAAGCCGCGGCCCAATAGCCAGGCCGAATCCGTCTGAAAACCATTGGCCTGTGCGGGGCACGAACCCCGGCGCTGGCGTGCGAGCGCCTTGGCTCAGCGTTTGGTAACTGGAATAACGCTTATGACACCGAGTTTGCTGATTCCAGACAGCATCATGAGCATTGGCATTATCATCGCGAGCCGCCATACAGGCGAAGGGTCTGGTCGTTCGGCGAACTCGCCGCATCTGCTTCAACAAGGCGTCCGGTCCGAGCAAAACTGAAACAAATTTGTAATAGAACTGGACGCTTTGCTTTTCTCCAGGTTCATGATTGCCGGGCACTTTGCCTGAATGCATCGTCTTTGCGATCAGAGGCGTTAGACTGTCAGGTGGCCGAGAAATGACAGTTGGGCAATGGCCGGCACGTGCGTCGGCTGCGATGACTGTGCGGGGATATAAGGATGCTGGAGAAGATTCGAGCACTGTTCGCCCGAAAAGCAGCGGAGGCCGGCGACAACGAGGCAGCCCTTCATCTGGCTGCCGCGGTTCTCATGGTGAAAGTGGCCGGATCCGATCAAAGCATTGACGAAACGGAGATCCTGCGCCTGCGTTCGACGCTTCGACGCGATTGGCAGCTCGGTGAGACGGACCTGGACGGCCTGGTGGCAGTCGCACGAGACGCGTCTGACGCTAGTGATTCTCTTCAAAAACACATCGATGTGATCAACCGCAATTTCTCGCCGGCGCGTAAGCTGGGACTGGTCCGTAGTCTATGGCAGGCGGCATGCGCCGATGGTCAGATCCACCGCGACGAGGAACAGCTGATCCGGCGTCTGGCCGATCTGCTGCACGTATCTGGCGAGGAGTTCATACGCAGCAAACATTGGGCGCGTGACTCGCAAGAGGGAGAGTGAGTCGACCTATCAGGCGCCGTGTGGTTTTATTAGGAAAGCTCGTAGCGGGTTGCGGAACAGACTGCGCAGATTCCCCTGTTTGACCTCCAGGCGCTGCTCTCCAAGGTAGGGAAGTCAGCGTCCGCATAGTATTGCTGCTGGTCATCCAAGGGGCCTTGTGACCAGTCCGTGCGAGTCTGGTGTTTGGGCAGCTCGATGTTCAACACGCCCGTAGCCGGACTATCACGGTGCACTTGAATCCCTTGAGTTAGAGGAGGCCTATGGTTCGCGTCTATCCTCAGACTCGTCAACAACGATAAAGAGAAACGATATGGATAAAAAAACCAAGACCATCTCGAGGAAATCCCTTGGTCGCAAATGGGGCGGAACACTTGACCAAAACCTTGCCGCCAACCAACGGTTCTCGGCGGACACTGATTCTAAAAAGATCAACCTCGGTGTCGGGACGAATGTTGGTGCTGACGGTAAATCCTGGAATCAGGCTAGCACTTTCCCAGCTTCCCTTCTCCAGTTGGTGAATGATATCGGTGACGTCTGCGGCAGCTACAACCCCGCCAAGGATGTGCAGCAGGCTGCAGCAGAGTTCGTACTAGGCCAGCAGTTGAGACTCCCCTCGAGCATCTGGAATCGTTGCGTTACCAGCTTCACGGCTGGCGGCGGATCGGGTGCGGTCGGTCGGTCGATTGACTTCGTTACCGCTCAACATGCCGACATCCGGCATCTCAATCTGCAGCGGTACTCATGGGTCGGCTACGATTCCATCGCTTACAACCGTGGACTTGGCACGCGACCAATACCCATTGAGCTAGCCAAGCTGCCGCGGAAGGGTTTGGATGTTCTTCAAACCATCCACAACGGGAGCGGATTGCTCGTCCCCGCCAAAAACTGGAGACGGGCCAGCACGATTTTTGCTCATCGCGACCAGCCAGTGATATTGGATATCCCCTACACCGGATTTGATCATGCCGAACTTCCCTACGACGAAGCATTGAACAGCTCGGCGGAGCCGCTGCTGACTCTCGTTGATGCAGGTGCGCCTGTCGTGGTCGGGTTCGGACCGACGAAGGTATTCAATACATTCAAATACCGTCCTGGCGGGGCAACCGTCGTGATTTGTCGCACTGAGAAGGAAGCCAGACACGCCCGAAATCGGATGATGTCCAATGCCCGTGGCGGCACGGGCTTTATTGACATAGCCACCTACGCGCTCATGAAAGCGATGGCGGAAAACCCGAGCGGTCTCAGTACCGATCACGCCAAGATCTTGCAACGCCTGAATCAGGCTGAGCAGGACTGGGCGAAAAACGCCGCTGGTACGCCGCTGGCTGATTTCTTCGACTCCAGCTACGGCGGTCTGTTCCGTATCCTGCCCGTGCAGCCCGGTACGGTAGAGGCCTTGGCGGAGCAACATATTCATGTCGTGTATGTGGATAAGAAGTTGATTCGAATCAATATCATGGGGTTGCCTCACGGTGAGCAGACGGAAGAAGTCGTGCAGGCGTTGTCAAGCCGCTGCACGGAGGAGTTACCGAAGGCGCTTCGCCCGTTCGCTGCCTGATTAATCCCCGGGATCTCCGACAAGCCCCCACTCGCCTGAGGAGATAATTGCAACAGTTGTCCGCCCCCACCCAGCGGGATTGGCCTACAGACGTATGATCCGCTCGACCCGGGCGCCGGCCACCCGATTCCGAATTGTTGCTGGGCATGAGTCTGAAGCCATGACCGACTGGGCGGGGGAGTGAATCAGCGTTTGGTGGCCAGAATAATGCGTGCAACACCCAACGCGGAAATTCCGGACAGCATAACAATCATTGGCAATATCATCACACACATCCAGAAAGGCCCCAGGATTCTCCGGCAGTACTGCGCCGACTGGCGAGCATGTGGCGCGCTGTATCTGGCTAGCTGCTGAAAACGACGTGTCCCGACGGTACTCGCACATGATCTCCGAACCGCCCTTCTCGAGCTTTCCCTTCGACACCAAGGGCTGAATGCCTGATTGATCGTGGCGTGATCGAAAGGGATGGGGACCAGGGACGAACGCTCCGCATCACTGCCCAGATGGCGTGACCATTGCCGTTCACCCGGTCCGCGTGCTTTGTTATGATCCACACATCGGCACCGTTGTCATTGGAATATCTTTGCCAAGACAGTGGCTGTCTTTCGCGCATTTCAACGTCGCTGCGGGCGCGGGGCGCCGCTGTTAGCAGACTCGCTTCCGCGTCGACCGACGAGAACAATGGCAAGCCTCACCCATGCAAATGACTCTCAAAGAATTTCGTCATCTGGCCCAAGGCACACAGTCGATCGTTACTTCGGCAGCCGTGATCGCCGCCGTGGCGTTGGCCTGGCAAGTGTTCAAGACCTACCGCGATGCGCAGCAGGCGGGGGACTGATGGATCCGGTGTAATCCGCGCCTGCTCACGCTGCGGTGCTTGCGGATGTAGCTGAGCACGGATCGGGCGCTGTCTACTTGGATTTGTGGGTCCAGTAACTAGGATGGCGTCGATTTTGCCGTGCACTTGTCAATGCGCCTGCCAATTTTCAGTCAAGTCACGGGGCGCCTTTTGATTATCGCGGATAATCTATCGGCAGTCAGAATATGAACCCGGGACTATGCCTCATGGTGGAGCATTCCGGCGACGTCTTCTGTCATCAGGGCGTGGATCGCCGGCGCGGTCAGGCCGACCTCGGCCTCGCCTGCTCGCGTGCGCTCGTGGCCGCGAGCGAATTGCGCAACTGCTGCTCTATGGGAATTGAGCTCGGCACTTCCTCGGCCCTGGCGGCGCGACCATGGTCAGCGATCCGCAGACTGTCCTCGATCGTCGCATTGGCAGGCTCGATCGGCAAGGGCCAGCGAGGCTATCGTAGCAAACGCCGGCGGCGTGGCGAGAACATACAGCAGCCCGCCACCAGGCCCAATCGCGACCATCGCCAGGACCTGAAATGCTGATGCGCGTTGCGCGCCGCCCTGATCAATTCATCGAGGCGTTGGATCAACACCCTAGCTGCGTAGTTTAGAAGGCACGAATAAATGCCTGGCATGACACCAGGCCCACACTTGCAAGCAGAACGAGCGATCCAAAAATTCTCACCCACATTACCGCACGGTTTCCAATCAGTATTGAACGTTGAGTTTGAACGGACTTGCCGATTGTTTCCAGCGGGGGATAAGCGCGCACCGCATCGTTACTCCAAGTCCCAAAGCCGAGTCCGCGTCGCGTTTTGCCCGCTATCGCGGTAACGGTACCTGGTAAAGGCTCCGACCATCGTCTGACCGCGCCGGAATCCAGCAAGCGACCACAGGATGGCTTGAAACCTACGAACTGCACATGCCGGCCGGCGTACCCTCCAGGGGTTGCGAGAATGCGCTGCAAGATGCAGGTTTCAGTGCGCAGAATGTGATGCGGTTACGCGCGGGTGACCCCGGCAAAGCGGGGCAGGGGCCGTCAGCGTGCTGCAACGGAGGAGAGGGAGGAACTCACCGGCCGAACGCCGCGCCTCGATGACTTGGCGCAACAACGCCTGAAGCGGGTGTTCGGTAACGACATCGAGACCTGCCCGGCCTGCTTGGCAACCGGCAGGATTCCGGATCGGTCCTGTTCGGGCGGTGGACGTAAAGGCGCCTGAAAATCGTGCTCAGATGCAGGTTTGCCGCGATTCCGGAGGCGGGATGCAGGTCAAAATGGTTTCGAAGAGGTGATAGGCCGGCCAGTCGAGGGGCTGACGATACTGCGAAATCGGGAAAATTGGCGTGAAGGCGGCGTATACTTCGGAAGACTTGAGGAAACTACCCGACTATGAGCCAAGAAATTGTAGCCACTGCAAAGCCATGGGGTTTGGCAACGGAAAAATACTTCTATTTCTTCATGGGCCTGCGCAAAGGCGAGATCCGCAAGCAGGTGTCCATGATGCGGTCCCGCTATCCGGACGACAGTCCCCAGCAACTGGCCCGCCGCTTCGTTTCTTCGCAGGCACCACTGTCACTATTGAGCGGCGCGTTGTTCCATGCACCAATGTTTGTTCCGACGGTCGGCCCCGTTGTAAAACTCCTGGGGGTAGCCGTCGGTTCCTCGCTCATGGTACGCCTCAACATGACACTGGTTCTGCAGATCGCTCTGCTGTTTGGCCACGATATCGACGATCGCGCGCGCCTGAAGGAATTGGCCGCCATCATCGCGGCTACCGGTTTGGCGACCTATACATCCCAACTGCCACAGTTGGCATACATGCAGCCACTGAAAAAGGGCGTCATAGGTGGCGCCGCCGTGATGACTACAAGTCAGCTCATTGGAGAGGCCGCTATTCAGTACTATCGCAAGGCTGAAGAACCCAGCGTGGAATATGTCACTGTGGCTGAGGGGGTGTTTACAAAATATCATGCGGTTAATCGCCGCATGAGCATTCGTGCCTCGGTGAGCCACACCCAAGACTCAGCAACGCTCGACAGGCGGTCATGGTGCATAACGAGGCGCCGGGCACGCTCATTCCAGGCATGCGTGCGCTCTACGACCCAACGTTTGGCCAACACGACGAAGCCTTTGGCATCGGCCTGGACAGTGAAAAGGTCCCCCTGGTCAGAAGGACTCCATCGTCCAACATTCTTGTTGGCGGGGTGACGAACCACTTGCACTTGAATGTCGTGGCACTGCGACACCGTCTGGGCACATTGCCCGGCATAGCCGGAGTCAACGAACAGTGCTCCAATGCTCGGGTATTTCTGCATCGCCGAGGCCATCACCGGATGCGCACCATCACGATCCTGAACGCTTGCCGCCGTCACACTGACGGCCAATAACAAGCCCAACGTATCAACCACCAAGTGACGCTTGCGACCTTTGATTTTCTTTCCGGCATCGTACCCACTGTCGCCGCCTTGCGGTGAACCGCGTGTCGATTGTGCGTCCAGCACAGCTGCCGTCGGCGCCACCTTTCTACCTTCGCGCTCACGCCATTGCTCACGTAAGCGGTCGTGCATCTGCTCGAACTTGCCCTGTTCACTCCAGCGCCGAAACGTCCGGTATACGTTCTGCCAGACCGGAAACTCTTTCGGCAGCATCCGCCAGGAACAGCCTGTACGTACCACATAACAACACGCATCCACCAGCACCCGACGATCGTGCTGCGGCGGAACACCTCGGTTGCCCGTGTTATCGAACAGGTCTTCTACCAATGCCCACTCCGCGTCTGTCAAGCAACTGGGATAGGTTTGCTCCGGCTCTACGCGGCGATGAGCATCGGTATAGCCGTAACGTGGCTTTGTTGCTTCCCTTACCTCGACCTTCACGCTCGATGTTGACGCCTTGCGCTCGAAGCCTGCCTCCCGCAACGCTTTCTGGATCGTCTGTTCATGCGCCATCACACCGCTGCGGCTTGCCAGTTCTTGCTGAATCTCGCACAGCGTGGCCGTCGGATTCGATTCCACTATTTCGACCAGCACGGCTTGCTGGTCTGCGTTAATCTTCAATGGTCGGCCGCGTTTGGCCATCGGCTGTGTCTCCTCGGGAAGCATTCGGTTTCACAGCCCGTAGTGTAATTGATTTTGTAAACACCCTCTAAGGTGGCTCCGAGTAACGTTTAATTTCGCTTGATTCTCGCCTGATCAGGTTCGGTCAGGCAAAGTCCCCCTGTTTTTGAGGCCTGACGGCGGTACTTGTGCCCGTATTGCAGGGATGCGGGTCCACCTGTCCTGTGCCGGTTTTGGCATTCGCCTCGCCATGTACAAATTGCTCACCGCCGCCGGGCAACCGGTATCGCCGAAAGCCCGCGCTTCTTCAAGCCGGTGGCGAAGGTTCCGGATCGTAGCTTCAGCCGGTATTGGACCGGGAGACAGCGACAGCCCCGCAAACTGGCGCATAAAGGCAATCCTATACGGCGCATCTTCCATGCCTGGGTCGCTCAAGCCATGCTAGTGATGCAGCAACTGAGCGCGCAACACCATCGACAGGGGGTAAGGCGCGCGACCATTGCCGGACTTGCGATAGTGTTGCTCAACACGCTTTTCGTGGCGTTGTCAGGGGATCGCCCGCGGCATCCCAACCAGAAATTTCTCCCACCGAGTCGGCTTGCGCTTGCTGCGGAACCCCGCATCGAAAAAGCTCATTTGATCCATTCAGTCACCGCCGTTCACCTAAGATGCGCCATCCTCGACGATTCAGCGAGTTTTTCAGAGCTTTCCTCAGAAGCTAACCTGCGAACGACGGTCGGCTCACAGCATGTCAGAGTCGTAACGCGGTATATGGCAGCTATCAGCCCAAAGAGCTAAGCAGTGTGAATGAAGTAACGAAACCTACAATGAAAGCTCGGCGCGCTACAAATTTTGAAGCCGGAGATTCGTCGTCTTCGTTTTGTACCGGTGTTGGAATGTTGGTCACCTGTTATCAGTCGGTCAATGTTGTAGCTGCCCACTTGTTTCATTCAGATTGCAGCTTGGCGAGGTTTTGTCTTAATCTCCCTTAGGTGGCCCTATACTTGGCAATCTATCTGACCTGGATCAATGGCATGCTTTCGATGTGAACGATTCATTGTTTCTTGGGCTGTGAAATCGATATCGTTGTCGTGCGTGCGACAACAAGTGAGTATCCGAATCTATATATGTAAACACAACGTATGCCCAAGAGATACACAATTTCTTGCGTCGCCAATGTGTCTACGGTGACTTGGGAAGTCTGCTCCGGCTCTGATGGCGGTCGGTCTCATAGTCGGAGCAGCGTGGACAAGTGGACGGGCGCTTGGGCGGATTCGGGTGATGGGATGCTGCTCAAGGACAATTTGCGAGTCTGAGCGATGGCCGACCGTCGGCGACGATGGACGTGAAGAGAAACTGCCGCTGGACGAAAAGGCGATTTATACTTCCCATACGCCAACAGATACAAAAGGATCAGGTTATGACTAAAAAAGAAGTGCTGACACCCGAAGATCAGCTTAACTTGAAAAATGCCTTGGCGCATATAGAGGAACTAGAGCATTTGATGAAAAGGCGTCCAGTAGAGACGTTTCAATTGCTCTTGAAATTGAATATTCCGATGGAGTTGGAAATAGAAATAAAAGGAGGAGCTTACGCTGTGAAATTTAATGATGCAGATTAAACTAGCTTGATCCATATTTATTTTGCTTTGGGGATTTAAGGGGCGGTGACCGCTGAGATTTATTGTCACGCGAGTGATTGCAGCAAGGTAAATCATGCTTGCTAAGGGCGCGGCAACCATACATGTCACACAGAGAGGAGTAATTGGGATGCCCGCATGTTTCGCAGAAGACGGCTACCGATGTTAAAATCGCAGAAATTCTAATTCCACCATATCTAGTAACGAGTTGAATGCCGGGGGGTTTTGTTATGATCATGAGGTTTCCTACTACTTGGTTGGTCCCGGCGGCAACCGCCGCTTGGGCAGTATGGACATGGGCACATGAACAATCTCTCGAACGGGAGAGGGAGCGCGCCAGGATTACAGCGCTCTACGTCAATCCCTTTCTCTCAGCATGCGAGGACCTGCAGAGCAGGATATACAAGATTATTGAGCTGGAAGGCCTGACCAAGCTTCGGGAGCGTTATCCGGATGGGGCATACGCCGAAGAGACACTTTATCTTATCGTCCGATTTTTCGGCTGGCTGGCGGCCGTCGGCCGCTACGGTCCCTATACGCAGGATGCTGTGATGATTAAGTACTCAGCTGCGATACGCCGGGCGTTTGCGACCTCGAGTAAAGACCGCGAGGTTGGACCGTTCAACTTTTTCCCCGCCGAACAGAAAGCACTTGGCAAGATGGTCATGCACAGCTTGGAAGGGGAGTACGGCCACGAAATGGATACAATATCCTATTACGAATTCAGGGAAATCATTCAATCGCCTTATCGCATGCCGGAGAGTTCGGCCGTCACACAGACTCTCGAAGCGCTGCGCGCGGCAAAGGGTACCGAAGATATAGACGGTTGGGAGCGCCTGGCGGAAGCCCAGAATCATCTGGTCGATTTATTGAACTATCTGGAGCGTAAGGAAGGCTACAGCTACTTTCCTGCCAAGCGGCAAAAATGTGGTTTCGTCCGTCAGGTGGAGTCTGACCGACCTGTACGCTCAGTCGCGTAGATAGCGGCTGCTATTTCGCTGATTCGTCTGATCTGCGAGTACGCACCGGGAGACGCCGAAGAAGCCCGGAATGCTCATCGAACGTCTTCCTCGACAAGGCCAAAAATGAAAATTTGCGTCAGCTTCGAGAGGGGCCCAGTTCTTTGCTGTCATGTCTCGCGCAGAGGCGCCGTTATGAGTGTTGGCCTGGCCCGCGGGATAGGTGGGCTCGATCTGCGAGTCATCGGCAACATAGTCATATCCTGGGTCGTGACGTTGCCGGCAGGTGGCTTATTGGCGGCGATCTTCTTCCTCATTTTCAAGGGGATATTCGGTTAGTTCGGGCTCTGGCGACCGGCGCCGTCGCGATGCGCTTGTCAGCGCGCTCAACGACAAAGCAACCCTAATTCTCGGCCTGTTTACACCACGCCTGCGAGTCTTCACCGCGCGGGTTCCACTCGATCAGGTAGTCAACGCCTTCCCGAGCGAATTGTTCACGGTTGGCCGCCGCGTCGTGCGCGCCATCGAGCGTGACCAGCAGGCGGCGGGAGCTGGCCAGCGCCTTGGCGCGTGGCAGCACCCGGTCGAGGAAGAAGGCGAAGTCGTTCTGGCGGTGCTGCTCGCCGGGGCGCAGTTCCAGACCGACGCACCAACCCTCTTCTCCTAGATAGGCTCGGATCGGGGCATAGCCGTCGTAGCCGTGATAGGGCGCGAGACCCCTTCCTTGCGGGTCTTACCGTTGTTGAGACAAAACACATCGGCATGCAGGGCGACATGGCCGCTGGGCAGCGCGGTGATCGGCGCCTTCAGATTCGACAGCAGCGGCACCAGGCAGTCATCCACCGCGTCGGTCAGCACCACGGCCTGCTCATCGAAGCGCTGGCGCAGTCGGGCCGAAGACGGCACCCGAGCAATCCCCAGTGCATGGCGGAAGAAAACGTCATCGCGGATTCCCTCCGCGGCTTCGAAGTCATTCTTGCCCTGGCACAGGAGGCCCAGGTAGGTACGCACCAGGTCGATGTGGGTGATGCCATGGCGCAACGGCACCGACTTCAAGCGTTGCGTGAGCCCGCTGCGTCGATTAATGATGGGGCCGACGACGGCCAAGCCGCCGGCCGAGGCGTAAATTTCGGAGTGGCTTTGCTCGAGGATGAACGGCATCGGGAAAGTCACCTGCTGGGTGAAATGACCGTACGGGACCGATGCGCCTTAGGCCATTCGCTTTGTGTGACGTGCTGAGAACTTGCTAGAATCCCGCCGGTTGCCCGATTTCTCGGGCATGTTTTCTTCAGGCTGGCGTAGCTCAGTAGGTAGAGCAGCTGATTTGTAATCAGCAGGTCGCGGGTTCGATTCCTGTCGCCAGCTCCATTAAAAATATAATTTACCTGACATTTTCCTGGTTAGGTGAAACGGCGTTGTTGATAAGTGGCCGACAGCCGCGGAGCCTGACGGTGCCGGATCATCTCTGCCCTCCTTCAATGCGGACATGATTAACGGTCTGCTTGCGGCTAGGTCGGGTCGATCACGGCCTGTTGCGCTGCACCATCTGAGCGTCAGCTTTCTCCTGACCGGCCCGTCGCGTGACGGTGGGCTACCGCTGGAACCGGCCATTTACCGCAATTCACGGTGTCGCAAATGTGCGTCAGCTATTGGCGCACGGAAGCGCTGTCACTGCCGAGTGGCAAGCGGATCTGGCTGGCCGCGGCGCGTTTGGAGGTGGCGATCGTGACCGCTGCTATGGATGACGAGGCGAAGAACGCCTGGTGCCGCGAGAGACGAGGTGGCCTCGATCATGATTGCTCCGTTCGAGGGCGATCGTGGTGACATCTCCGGTGCTATGGCATGGAAGGACGGGGTCTGGACCATGGAACTGGGCCGCAAGCTGGTCACCGGCAGCGAGACCGATGTGCAATTCGACGATTTGGCAGCCGTTTACCTATTTGGTGTTTCCGCATTCGACAATGCCCAGGTCCGTCACGCATTTGTGAAACGCCCGCTCGCGTTGAAGTTCGAGCAATAAGCAGTAGTCTGCGCCTCAATCGAAAGCGGCCCGAGGGCCGCTGTTCCGAAGCAGCATGCCCTGTGCTTGGAAACAGTTGGCCAGCGGAAGTTTGTTGGCATAATGGGAAGAACACTTACCGGGCTCCGCGGGATCCCGGATCCATTTCTGCTTCGAGCTCTCACGGCAGCACGTTCGCTGCCCGGCACTCAAGCTCCTGACACTGGTTGGCGACGTCGGCCATCGGCTGCTCGGACGAATCTGGTTTAGTATGCATATGTTGCGGCATCGATCTGCTGGATAGCCTCAGTGCTGCCATCCACAGGAGGCAACGGGAAAGATCGCGGGCAACCATCGGTTTTGGCCCTCATCTGTCATCCAGACAACGGCGATGGCGCGAGGTATGGGGTAACCCCCCCCCCCCCCCCCCCCCCCGGCCTAACCTGATCGGAGGGAGCCTGAACAAGGCCGGTCGCGCTTTGGCATGCGGCCTCGACGACGTACTAAGGACCAGAAGGGGGCGGCCGGCAATCCGGTGCAGGGAGCTATGCGCGAAGCGAAACAAACCAACCGAGTCTTGATGGTCGTGTCGATTGCGCTTTGCGCATTGCTGGTCTGGGGGTGCGCCACCAAGCCGCCACCAGAATCCATAATCCGCCCCGCGCCAAGTTATGCGATGCCGGCGGCCACGCACGGTCGGCTGGCCGAGATGGCGAAACGCATCCGGGCCGAGCACGGTGCGCAGGCGTCCGGTTTCAGGGCGCTGGATGGAAGCAAGGATGCCTTGGATTGGCGGCTTGCATTGATCGATTCGGCAGTCTCCTCGGTCGATATCCAGACCTATCTCTGGTACGCAGACAACGCGGGCCGCCTGATACTCGAGCGCGCCGTGCGTGCGGCCCAGAGAGGCGTGCATGTGCGCTTGATCGTGGACGATCTGCTGACGGTCGGGATGGATCAGCTGATCGCGGAATTGGAAAACCACCCCAACATCCAGATCAGGGCGTTCAATCCGTGGAAGGGGCGTGACCTGGGTGGCCGGGTCGCGGAACTGATCGCGGAAATGGAACGGCTAAACGTCCGTATGCACGACAAACTGCTGATCGTCGACGGCGTCGCTGCGATACTCGGTGGGCGCAATATCGGCGATCACTATTTCGGGCTGAGCGATGCCTACAACTTCCACGATCTCGACCTGCTCGGCATCGGTCATATCGCACAGCAGGCGAACGGCATGTTCGATCATTTCTGGAACAGTGAATGGGTCGTCTCCGCGCTAAACCTCAAGGTCGACCCGGACCCGGAATTCGCCGCGGCCGCATGGCAGGAGATCCAGGACAAGAACCGCGCGGCCGGGGCACTTGCGGCCTTCCCCCGCGACGTTACGGATTGGGGCGCGGAGTTGGCCGAACTTGCCGGTGAGCTGCACATCGGGACCAGCATGGTCAGCTACGACGAGGCCACCGGCAGGGAGATCCAGCAGCACATGATCGGCGAGATGTTGTCGTTTTTTGCCGGAGCCGAACAGGAACTGCTGATCACGAATGCCTATATCATCCCGTACCAACGTGGCATCGACCTTATGCAGGGATTGACCGACCGCGGCGTCAAGGTGCGGATCCTGACCAACTCCCTTGCCTCGCACGACGTGCCGGCTGTCAACAGTCACTATCAGGACTGGCGCGACGACTTTATCAATGCCGGCGTCGAGCTCTACGAACTGCGCCCCGACCCCGCGATCCGATCGATCGTCGAGGTCCCGCCGAACGAGGGAGAATTCATCGGGCTGCACAGCAAGGCCGCGGTAGTCGACCGGCGGCATGTGTTCATCGGCTCGATGAACCTGGACCCGCGTTCGGGGGGTATCAATACCGAGGCGGGCGCTTTTGTCGACAGCCCCGCGCTGGCGGCGGACGTGGTCGCGCTGATGGAACGGGACATGGAAGGGGAAAACGCCTGGCAGGTGCTGCTCGATGACGCCGGTAAGCCCTATTGGGTCAATAGTGACGAGACCGTGTATGCGCAGCCTGCGCGTGACGGCACGCAGCGGATCATGGACGTGATCTTCAAGGCACTCCCCAAGGAGTATTATTGAGATCGGCCGTGCATCCAATCGAATGGTGTGCGCCAGCATCGGCAGTCTGCGCAGGCGGGTGCCGTTGCCCGCCGTGGCGCGGCCGACGTTCCCGGTGCGCTTGCCGCTTTCGCGCCCACCCCTGCCGGATCCGCGTGAATAAGTCGAAAACCCTTTTTGCTAAAGATCTTCCGATCGGCGGACTGGCATGATCGTGAGGATGGCCGCTAATTTACTTGCCGGCGTCCTGGCGTTCATCGGACTGGGCTCGCCGATCTACGCTGTGCAGGGTGTGACGGTGGCAGACGAGGGCGCCACCCGGGAGACGGTCGTGCTGCTGCACGGTCTGGGCCGGACCAGGGCCGCGATGTGGCCGATGGCAGCCCGTATCGAGAAGGCCGGGTTCGATGTGGTACGCATCGGTTACGATTCCCTTCGCCAGACGCCGGAGCAGATCCTTGCCGAGGTGAGTCGGCAGATCGACGCATGCTGCGCAAATCTGCCGGAGCCCGTCCACTTCGTTGGCCATTCGCTGGGCGGCTTGATGATCCGTGCCTACCTTGCCGGGCACGAGCTGCGCTCGCGCGGCCGCGTCGTGTTGATCGCCACTCCGAATGCCGGTACCCCGCTGGTAGATGCGTATGTCGACGCCTGGTGGATGGATCTCGCCGGCCCCACTGCCCAAAGCCTCGGCACCGGCCTGGACAGCTTTCCCAACTCCTTGCCGAAACCGGATTATCCGGTTGGGGTTATCGCTGGTGTTCGTGAATATCGGCTGCTAGAAGACCTGATCCCCGGCGAGCACGATGGGCTGGTGCCACTGGAGTCGACGAGGATCGATGGCATGGTGGATTTCATCACCGTGGATTCCAATCATGCCTTTTTGCGCTACAGCCGGGAGGTGGCCCGACAGACCGTCGCGTTCCTGCGTACCGGGCGGTTCCTGCGCGATCGCTGAGGGCTGATGTGCCCTGGGCAAGGTCTGCGCAATTCGGTCGAGACCGCCGCCATTCTTCACCCGTTCATGGCGGCTGCTTGGTGCAACAAAAACACCCGCCTGCCAGAAAAACTGCTGTTGCGCGGAAAAGTATTGCTCTTTTGGTCATGCACTTGCAGCGTTCTGTAAGGGATAGGGGGAAAGCCACGGTAGAGATACCCTAAACTAACCGTAAATGACCAGGCGTGCGTGGATGGATCGGGAGTAGGACGATGAGGTTTCTGAAGATTCTTGGTATCACTGCTGCGGTAATCGTCGCGCTGGTGCTCTCGGCAGTCCTGATCATCAACCTGATCCCCGGCGAATATTACAAGGAAACCATCTCATCTGTGGTCAAGACCGCCACCGGCCGCGATCTGGTCATCGTCGGCGATGTTGATGTAGAGCTCGGGTCCAGTTTCAAGTTCACCGCCTCGGACGTCAGCTTTGCGCATGCGGAATGGGGTTCACGACCGGAGATGTTCTCCAGCCAGCGGATCGAGGGCGAGGTGGCGCTCGCGCCACTGATCAAGGGGCTGCTGGACGTACGCCTGGTCTTCGAAGCGCCCGATCTGCTGCTGGAAACCGATCCCGACGGGCGCGGCAACTGGGAGATGGGTGCCGAGCAGCAGGAAGCTGTGCCCCGGGACGAGGTCCCGGCTGATGGCGGCTCCACCCTGCTGCGTCCGTTCATTCGCGAGCTGCGCCTGGAGCACCTCAAGGTGACTTATCTTGGTGCGGTGACCGGTCGGCAGCACTATGCGGAGTTCGACAAGATCCTGTTGAGTTCGCAGGGGGAGCGTGTCTCGGTAGAGCTCAATGGGCGGTTAGATGAACACGAACTGACCCTGACGGGTGGGGTCGACGACAGCGTTATCGGTGGCGCCGATCAGCCTACCGGCTTCACCCTCAGCGGCCGGCTGGGCGACATCGGGCTGCAGGCCCGCGGTATGCTCGATGCAATATCCACAGCGGCCAATGTCGATCTGGTGCTGGAGGCGAAGGTACCGTCGCTCGCGGCGTTGACTTCGTTCGTGGGCAGGGATCTGCCGGACCAGGGGCCGTTGGACACCAGTTTCCGTATCCGCGGCGGCGGTGGCGACTACCGAGCAGACGATATCAAGCTCAACCTGGGCGCGGAGATGCTCACCGCCTCCGTCGAGGGGGTGATTACCGACCTCGCCGGATTGAGCGGGATCGAACTCGATGTAGCCGCGGATACCGCGCAGCTGCCGGTCCTCATGAAGCAGATCGGTGTCGAGGTGCCCGTCGCCCTGCCTTCGACCGTCAACGCCGAGGCGAAGCTGGCCGGCAGCCTGGACGCGCTGGCGGTGCCCGGTTACCAGGTCGGAATCCAGGATGAGGGCGTCAAAGCCGCAGCCACGGGTCAGGTGCGAGATCTGCTTGCATTGAAGGGCCTGATGGCCGATTTGTCCCTGGAGACCACCTCGCTCGCGGCGCTGTCGAAATTTGCGAACACCGAGTTGCCGGATTCCGGGCCGGTAGCGTTGGCCGGGAAGCTGAGCAGTCCGGAGGGACTCGATTCACCTAGTGATGTCTCCGTGAACATTACGGGTGACGGGGTGAATGCCGATGCCGTTGGCAGCATTGCCGACTTGCTTGCGGCCGAGGGCATCTCGCTGACGCTGAAGGTCGAGGGTGGTTCGCTGCAGCAGGTCGCCAGGTTGGCCGGGCAGGATTTGCCGAGCAAGGATCCGATGCAGCTGATGGGTGACCTGAGTGCCAGTGCTGGCACCTACAAGATCGACAAGCTGCTGTTCAAATCCGGCGAAAACGAGGTCAGCGGGGCCGCGGAGTTGACCCCGCCGGCGGCAGAGGGTGGGTCGGTCAGCATTCGCGGCAACTTGCATCTCGGGACCTTGGACCTGGACGCACTCTCCGGTCGGGGAAGTCATGCGGCAGAGACGCAGTCCGCCGAGGCACCGCCAGCGGGCCCCGGGAAGGCAACCCCCGCCGCGGGTGCCGATGCTGCGCAGACGGGTGAACCGATGAAAATTGACGAATTGGCGGATGGAGAGGCCGACACGTCCGCGCCAGCGGGGGCAGGCGGGCAGAAAGCAGCGAAGGTCTTTTCGAGCGAGCCACTACCCGTAGAGGCACTGCGTGCCATCGACGCCGACATAGCGATCACCGCGGATGAGATCGGTACCAGGGAACTGTTACTAAAGGGGGTTGTTGCGAAGCTGGTGCTGAACAAAGGCATACTCAGCGTAGAGCCGGTGAAGGCGACGGTTGGTGAAGGCCTATTCCAGGGCAGCCTGGTGATGGATGCCTCACGGTCCCCGGCTACCCTTTCGGTCGATATCAATATGGACAACGGGACTTCGCGCTATTTCGGCGGCAGATACGACCTGAAGGTCGATCTCGATGGGACCGGGGACTCGATCGCGAAGCTCATGGCCGGACTCGATGGCCAGGTTGTCTTCGATATCCGTGATATGGACATGGAAAAATCCCTGATGACCGACTTGGGGCGTGGCCTGCTCGATACCATGAGCCCCTCCAACGAGGAAGACAAGACGACCAAGCTCATTTGTGCGATCGCACGATTCGACATCAAGGATGGGATAGCCGACGCCGAGGACAAGATCGTCGCCCAGATGAGCAAGGTCACCTGGTTCGGCGGCGGCCAAGTCAATCTGAAGACCGAGGCGATAGACCTGGGTGCCCAGTCAAAGGCGCGCACTGGATTGGGGATCAGCACCGCAGGGCTTGCCAGCCTGCTACATGTCGGCGGCACCCTGGCCAGTCCCGTCATCTTGCCGGACCCGGAGGGTGTCGCGAAGAAATACGGCCAGTATTACCTGACGGTCATGACCGGGGGTATTTTTGGGTTGGTGAAAGGGATGTGGGACAAGGCCGAGGCCAACTCCGACGTCTGTGCCAAGGTCCTCGAGATGGGGGAAAAGGAAAGCGCCTGGGGCCGAAGAAAAGGTGCGGAGACCGGTGTCGGCGCGGTGACTGCCACCGCAGCGGTGCCAGCATCTGCGCCTCCTGGCCCGGACGCGGACAGCGCCCCGGACGCCGAGCAGGAGACAGATTCGCAGCCTGATCTTCTGGACACGACCAACCGATAGCCCCGGATGCCTGCGAGGTGATGGCGGTGCCGCGTTACTGAGACATCTTTCATGGTCGAATAGGGTTCAAGCTGAGAAGGCCGACGTTTCGGTGTCTACAATCGACTGATGCAGTGGTGGCCCGCGCGATCGCCTGACTGCTGTCCGCATAACGTCCACAATGAGGTTCGGCCGAAAAATCGATTCGGTCGGCGGCGGGGGGGGTCAACCAGTGAAAAGGAACTGTGACAGGCGCTGCAGAACTGTCTGCCTTGCAAAGACATGGGTCTGTCTGCTGTTCGCGCTGCTCTGCGTTGGGGCCGGCGCGATGGATGGCCAGGCATCAAGCGAACACTTTGCGGAAAAACGGGTGACCTTCTATCACACCTATGGGTACCTGCAGGATCAGGACTGGGTGATCCCGTTGCGCGCATGGGTACACGAAGAACCCGCGCCGGCGCGGCGTGGACTGGCCAAGGTTGCCCGGAAGCTCTTGGCGCAGAGGGCGGGGATCGCCGATCTGAGTGACGCAGAAAAAGCGTTGTTCGAGCAGCGCTCGGACGATTTTTTTGCAGACAGTGAGTCTCAGGAATCTGTGAAATTCCGGTTCGACGATGATCCCGAGAACCAGGAGTTTTCACTGGAGAGTGCGGACGGAAAGACCGCCACGGATCTCAACGGCCTGCTGGAGGGGACGTTCAAGCTCGATCAGCCGACTGCCGGCAGACTGCTCGAGGCGCAACGATCCACGCAGGGCTGGCTCCGATTCCGGGCGGTATCCGATGATGGCCGCCGCGGCATTGGGTTCGTCAGGCTTGTCCCACCCGAGGGACTCTCCGTGATCTCTGATATCGACGACACCATCAAGGTGACCGGGATTCCCGCCGGAGAACGCACGGTGCTGATGAACACCTTCTTCCGTGACTTTGTCCCCGTCCCGTGTATGGCCGGGATGTACAGGGATTTTGGAGACGATGCCGCGTTCCATTATGTGTCTGGCGGCCCATGGCAGATGTATCGACCCATCGACGACTTCCTCTTTGCAGACCCGGCAGCCTTCCCTCTGGGCAGCTTTCACATGAAGAGTCTCAGGACCAATGTATTCGAAAAAGGCAGTTATGAAGATGTCTGGAACATCATCGCGAACGGTTCTCAGCAGGTGACATTCGAACAGAAACTTGTGCAGATCAGCACGATCATGAACCATTTTCCCGGGCGGAGCTTCGTTTTGATCGGCGACTCCGGAGAGAAGGATCCAGAGATCTTCAGCCAGATCCGTGAGAGCTTCCCTGGCCAGGTCCGTGAGATAAGAATCCGTGTCGTAACGGATGAGCAGGCGACCGGCCCCGGCCGACTCGAGAACATGCTGTTGATTCCGTCGAACGGAAACGCGGCGGGTTCGTGTGCCGACTTTGCTAAAGCTGCTGCGCAATGACCGGATAGTCCGAACTCGTCAGCGGCGTGGGGTGATTGCGGCGTCGAACAGATATTTCGATGGCACAGGGATGCAAGGGGCTTCAGGCCTTTCGGTTTGCCGGTGCACCGATTCTCCAGTGCATGGGTGAAAGCAGGATCTTCTCGCTGTGCTTGCCGGGCAACCTGCCTGTATTCTGCAGGTTTGCTGACGCGCAGAAGGGCCGTCCGTATACCTCGTTGGTCTGCCCCTCGGGGTGGGCACTCCGTTGCGTGCGAGAACGCAACCGCCTCCTAACATCGTTGTAAAGGCGAAGGACTGCTTCCCACAAGTTTTTTCTTGGGGTCCGCCTCGTGCCGAAACCACGGCAGTGGCGACCATGCGTGTGGCAAAAATTTGGTCTCTAGCTGTCCAGTCCCGATCTGGCTCAATGGGTTGATCTTTTTGCTGCTGTTGTTGTTGGCAATCGATGGTGGCTTTCGGCTGGGGCTCCAGCGCTGCCGAGGCGTGCTGGCAGTCGGGCCCTGAAGGGGAGGAAAATCGCTCCGTCCGGGCATGGAAGGATCAAGGCCGTTGCAGCATGCCCAGTGGTACAGTGATTACGCCCAGCTCGCGTCCGTCCACGCCCTTCAGCGAGATATGCAGGCTGGGTTCGGGCTGCAGCCAGTCGATCTGCAGCACACCGAAGTGATCCTCACGCACGTTGTCGTCGGTTATCCGGTAGCGGTTCTTTTCGCCCCTGCCGGCGCCGGCAGAATTGAGGCCGCTCGCGGTGACCTCGAACAGCGGATAGCCCACAACATCGGCTGGCAAGCGCGAGATTTCACCCAGGTGTCTGTCCCCGCTCAGCAAGACTACGCCGTTCGCGCCCGAGTCGCGGATAAGCTGGAAAAGCCGCTCGCGCTCGGTCGGAAAATTGGCCCATTTCTCGAAGCAGTGTTCGTCGGGAATCACCTGGATACTCGAGACGATGATCCGCAGGTCTGCCGGCGTGCGCAGGGTCTTTTCCAGCCATGCCCATTGCGGCTCGCCCAGCAGGGTCACGTCGGGCCCCGTACTGGGGAGCAGCTTGCGCCTGGGACAGCCGTCCGCTGTCGGCGCGACCTTCAGGGGGCTTCGAAAAAACCGTGTGTCCAGCAGGATGATCTGGATGCGTCGGTCGCCCTGATCCAGATAGCGCGCTGTGTAGATGCCGGGACGTGACCGCTCTTCGGCGCCCTCCGGTACAGAGAAGAAGTCCAGGAATAGGCGTTCGGAGGTGTTTTTCCAGGGATACTCCCGGCCCCCGTCGTTGCGCCCGTAGTCGTGGTCGTCCCAGGTTGCATAGATGGGTATGCGCGCCCGCAGCGACGCGAACCCGGCGTCTTCGGCCAGCCGGTCATAGGCCTGTTCAATGCGCCCGGGTTCGTCTGCGTGGCGCAGGGGGCCCTTGTCCGTATAGACGTTGTCGCCGAGAAAGACGAAGGCGTCGGGCCTCTCGGCCAGCACTGCGGACCAGATGGGCTGCGGCTTCCACTGGCGCAGGCACGAACCGAACGCGACCGTGGTCGTTTGTGACGCTGTGCCTTCGCCCCAGGCGGACATTAGACAGATCACTATCACCGGGAGGCGCATTGCGCTTCTCCTTATGGCGCAGAGGGCATAGCGTCGCACGGACGGGGCCGCGAAGGCACCTGGCCGCCAACCCTGCATTATCCGTGGGGTTTGCCTGCCTACCGTGTTTATCATCGTGCGGGGCGCAGCCGTGGCTGCGCGAAGTATTTAATGAATTTAGGAGTAGAGAGATGAGTGTGCAACTTCCGGAACGTGACGGCGATGGATATCTGCTGAGCATGTCCGAGTGGACCCCGGAGATCGGCCGCGCGATGGCAGAGGTCGATGGTGTCGAACTGGACGACGTGAAATGGGATCAGATCCTGAAGGCGCGTGAGTATTACGAAGAAGAGAACGTAGTGCCTCCGATCCGCAAGTTCGCAAAATACGTCGGTCAGGACCAGAAACAAATCTTCAAGATGTGGAAGACCGGTCCAATGAAGCCGATAACCAAATACGGCGGCCTGCCCAAGCCCACTGGCTGCGTCTGAAGCCGCACACGTTGGCCAGGTGGGGCCGGCGGCCGAGAGACTCCTGGGCAACCCTTCGCCAAGCCATCGCACAACGCCCACGGCCTTTCCCGGCTTTCTCAAGGTTTCAGAGGTTACGTCGATACGCTAACCGGTTGTCCGTGTTGTGAGGCGTCGTTGCAGCCGGTAGGTCGTTCATCCAGGGACAAGCGACAAACCAGCGGAACGGCATCGGCGGGCTAAACTGAGTTTGTCCAAGTGTTTGTCGCGTGACGGTTTCTTAGGCCACTTGAAGCCGAGTTTGACTGGCTGAGTTGGCGGCTGGTTTAATCGTCGCCGATCTCGCAACTGTGCAGGTTTCTTCATGACCAGACTTCAACCCGTCATCCTTTCCGGGGGTTCAGGGACTCGGCTGTGGCCGTTGTCGCGCCGCGCTTATCCCAAGCAGTTTCTCGCCCTGATCGACGATGCCTCATTGTTGCAGTCGACGGCGGCGCGCCTCGACAGTTTGCAGGGCATGGCGGGGGTCTGCGCACCGTTGATCGTCTGTAACCAGGCACATCGCTTTCTCGTGGCCGAGCAGCTGCGCGCGAGCGGGCACGCGGCACAAAATATTCTGCTAGAGCCGGTTGGACGAAACACCGCTCCGGCCCTTACGCTCGCGGCGCTCGATGCGGAGGCCGACGATCCGGTATTGATCGTCATGCCGGCGGATCATGCGGTCAAAGACGTCGATGCATTCGCGGGCGCGGTTGCTGCGGGCCTGCGCCATGCAGCGGCGGGTAAGGTCGTGACCTTCGGTATCGTGCCGGACACGCCGCAGACGGGGTTTGGCTATATTCGTGCGGGAGCCCAGGTCGACACCCAGACATTCTCGCTCGAGGCCTTCGTCGAGAAACCAGACCTCGCGACCGCCGAGTCCTACCTCGCCACGGGCGACTATTTCTGGAACAGCGGGATTTTCCTGTTGCGCGCCACGCGCTGGCTTGAACTGATCGCCCGCTTCAAGCCCGATATCGCCGCCGCCGTGCGCAGTGCCTATGCGGGCGGCGAGCGCGACATGGATTTCTTCCGCGTCGACTCAGAGGCATTCGCCGCCTCGCCGGCTGATTCGATCGATTATGCGGTCATGGAGCCCCTGTCGCGGGAGGCCGGAGAATGCCTGGTCGTCCCGCTCGATGCCGGCTGGTCCGATATCGGTGCCTGGACAGCACTGTGGGGAGTGTTGGAGCGCGACACCGCCGGTAACGCCTGTCACGGAGATGTGATGGCCTTTGATGCTCGTGACAATCTGCTGCATGCCCAGCACCGGATCGTCGCGGCGGTCGGGGTGCAGGATCTGGTCGTTGTCGAGACCCCGGATGCGGTGCTGGTGGCCCACAAGGACCACACCGAAGATGTCAAGCGGATCACCGAGCAACTCGATGCGCAGGGGCGTTGCGAGAGTGAGTTTCATCGCCAGGTACACCGCCCTTGGGGTTCGTTTGAGGGCGTGGACCAGGGCGAACGTTTTCAGGTCAAGCGTCTGACCGTGAAGCCGGGTGCCTCGCTGTCGTTGCAGATGCACCATCATCGGGCCGAGCACTGGATCGTCGTCAGCGGTACCGCGCGGGTCACCTGTGACGACACCGAATGCCTGCTGAGCGAGAATCAGTCGACCTATATACCCATCGGTACCCGCCACCGACTGGAAAACCCTGGCACCATCCCGCTCGAGATCATCGAGGTGCAGTCCGGCTCGTACCTGGGTGAAGACGATATCGTACGGTTCGAGGACGTCTACAATCGTGCCGGCAAGAAGGGCTGAGCTGGCGCCCGTGTTTTTCGCCGCCGCACTTTTCCGCTATGCTTTGGCGCCTTTTTGACGGGTTGCAAAGCGGAGTAGGGCGATGGGTTTCAAATGCGGTATTGTCGGACTGCCCAACGTGGGCAAGTCCACACTGTTCAATGCCCTGACCAAGGCGACCATCGCCGCCGAGAACTATCCCTTCTGCACCATCGACCCGAACGTCGGTGTCGTTCCGCTGCCAGACCCGCGTCTGAATGTGCTGGCTGACATCGTCCAGCCACAGAGCGTGATACCGACCACGATGCAGTTCGTCGACATTGCGGGGTTGGTCGCCGGGGCCTCCAAGGGTGAGGGCCTGGGCAACAAGTTTCTGGCGAACATCCGCGAAACGGACGCGATTGCACAGGTTGTCCGCTGTTTCGAGAACGACGATATCGTGCACGTGGCGGGAAAGATCGACCCGCTTTCGGACATCGAGGTCATCAATACCGAGCTCGCGCTGGCGGACCTTGAATCGGCAGAAAAGGCTTTGCAGAAGGCTGAAAAGCTGGTCAAAACTGGCGACAAGAAGGTGCTGGCGCGGCGCGAACTGTTGATGCGCGTGGCCGGACAACTGGACCAGGGTCTGCCGGTTCGGGCAATGTCGCTCGGCGACGAGGAGGCGCTGGAGCTGCGCGACCTGCATCTGCTGACCATCAAGCGCACCCTGTATATCGCCAACGTCGACGATGACGGCTTCGACAACAACCCGTACCTGGATGCAGTGCGCGCCCATGCCGAAAAGGAAGGCGCCGAGGTGGTGCCGGTCTGTGCTGCGATCGAGGCCGAGCTGGCGGAGCTGGACGATGCCGAGAAGGGTGAGTTCCTCGCCGAGATGGGTCTCGAGGAGCCCGGTCTGGACCGCGTGGTACGTGCCGGTTATCACCTGTTGCATCTGCAGACCTACTTCACCGCCGGCGTCAAAGAGGTGCGCGCATGGACCATCCCGGTCGGCGCCACCGCTCCACAGGCGGCTGGGGTGATCCATACGGACTTCGAGCGGGGGTTCATTCGCGCCGAGGTCGTCACCTACGAAGACTTCATCGCCGGCAATGGGGAGCAGGGTGCCAAGGAGGCCGGCAAGCTTCGCCTCGAGGGCAAGGACTATGTGGTGCGGGATGGTGATGTGATTCATTTCCGCTTCAATGTCTGATCGGGTTGCTTTCGTTGACGTCAGCAGCCTCTACCGTTTATTCTCGCGCCTGATTTGGCAAGGTAGCTCAGCTGGTTAGAGCACCGCACTCATAATGCGGGGGTCGGCAGTTCAAGTCTGCCCCTTGCTACCATTTCTCTCGGCCGTGACGCGCCGGTTTTTGCTGCCGTGAATGACACCTGTCGCGGCTCTTCTCCGCGCCTCCTGTATCCGCATGCTGGACGGCCCAGGCTCGTGAGGGGGCGCAACTGGTGGTGCCAGGCGGGCGTTATCGCCGCAGGCCGGGGGGTGTTTCCTGATCCCCCGGCTGTCCGCTGCGACCCTTCCTATTAGAGTGCATCGGTTCCTGCCCCGGCATTCGTATGTCCACGGAAACTTTTTTCGCGGATCACGGGTCTACATAATTGGGCAAGATGCCCCGCAACGAACACAGAGTTCGTTGAGACTCCCCTTGGTGATTGGCCGGTGCTCCGTTCAGGGGCGCCGGCCTGTTTTTTTTGCCCTTTTTTGTGCACCACTGCCTATTGGTGCCCCTTTATGGTGCAGGTACGGTCGGTCCCTGGTCTGTAGATGCAGCGGCATTCCCCTTCTCGGTGGCCTTCATGGCGTGGCATGTTTGGTGCATACGCAAGCCAAGCCGATTGTGCTCGATAACCAGAATTTTTGACTCGGACGGGGAAGACATGAAAACCATCACCGCGAAACGCCTGACCGCCATGGCGTTGCCATTTCTGCTCATCTGGGACACTGCCGTGGCCGACGATGCGGTCGCCAATGGTGCCAACACCGCCTGGATTCTGACCTCCACCGCATTGGTGCTGTTCATGACGTTGCCGGGCCTGGCGCTGTTTTACGGCGGGCTGGTACGTAGTAAGAACGTGCTGTCCGTATTGATGCAGTGCTTTGCTATCGCCGCCATCGTTTCGGTCCTCTGGTTGATCGTTGGATACAGCCTCGCGTTTGGTCAAGGCAACGCCTGGATTGGGGATTTCAGCAAGGTGATGCTGGCTGGGGTGGGGCGTGACGATCTTTCGGGCGATATACCCGAGTCCTTGTTCATGTTGTTTCAAATGACCTTCGCAATCATTACCCCTGCCCTGATCATCGGCGGCTTTGCCGAGCGCATGAAATTCTCCGCGATGCTGCTGTTCAGCGCGCTTTGGCTTTTGTTGGTCTACGTGCCAATCACCCATTGGGTTTGGGGTGGCGGCTGGCTGGGTCAGATGGGGCTGTATGACTTCGCCGGCGGCACCGTGGTGCATATCACCGCCGGAGTCGCGGCGCTGGTTGCCGCGCTCGTGCTTGGGCCGCGGCGCGGCTTCCCCCAGCAAGCTATGCCGCCGCACAACATGACCATGACCGTCATGGGGGCCGGCATGCTGTGGGTCGGGTGGTTTGGATTCAACGGCGGCAGTGCGCTGGCCGCCAATGGCGACGCCGCGATGGCAATGCTGGTCACGCATATCTCTGCGGCGGCCGGTGCGCTTCTGTGGCTGACCATGGAGTGGGTGAAATTCGGCAAGCCCAGTGCGCTTGGCGCGGTCACCGGCATGGTGGCCGGTCTTGGCACCATCACACCGGCATCCGGCTTCGTTGGCCCCGGCGGCGCGCTGATCATCGGCATGATGGCGGGCTTCGTCTGCTTCAATGCCACGCTCTTCATCAAGCGGATCTTGAAGATCGACGATTCGCTGGACGTGTTTCCGGTGCACGGCGTTGGCGGAGTCCTCGGTACCCTCATGGCCGGTGTGTTTTCTTCCACCAGCCTCGGCGTTTTCAGTGGTTATGGTTTCGCCGATGGCATCGCCAGCATGGGGGGGCAACTCTATGTGCAGTTCGTCGGGGTTGTGGCCACCGTCGCGTTTGCCGCAATCGTTACCTTTGTGATCTTGAAACTGGTCGGTGCGCTGCTTGGCCTGCGGGTTAGCGAGGAGCAGGAGATCGAGGGCCTGGATATCGTGATGCACGAAGAGCGCGGCTACGACATCATCTGATGCCTTGGCGTCTTCTGCAGATGGGACACGGCGGCCTGCTCACCGTGTCCATTTTGCGTCTCAGTCCTCGGCAAACAGGTCCTGGTATGCGGCCTAGGTCGAATAGCCCAACCATGGAAAGATCACCACGAAGGCGGCGAAAAAAGTGATCATCCCGAGCGCGGTCAGTCCGGCGACGATTGCGCCCCAGGTCAGCATGGGTAACGGCTGCTCGACGGTCGCCCGGACACTGGTCAATACTGCGCGACCGAAGTCCGTTCGCCTGTCGAGTACCAGCGGAAGCGACCATGCTGTCAGCGCAAACATCATTGCCGCAAAGACTGCGCCGGTGCCAAATAGCACGAGTAGGAATCCGAAGCCCTCGGGGGTGGCGAGGGCCGCGACGAATCCCGAACTGCCGGCAATGTTGCCGATGTACAGTGCTGCGGCAATGGTCGAGAATCTAATCCAGGCGAGCATCACTAGACTGAGCAGCAGCGTGAAGAGCGCAACCGAGCCGAGCCGGTGGCGCAGCACCGCCCAGCACGCCGTCAGGCTCGTATGTTCGCCACGGTCACCCAGCTGCGCAATGCGATAGAGGCCCATCGCCAGCAATGGTCCCACCAGCAGGAAACCGGTCCAGAAGGTAAGCACGAACTGCGGCCGCTCCAGGCCGAGCGAGGTGATCAGCATGCCGATGGACGCGAAAACGGCGCCATAGGCGATCGATACGCTCGGGTTGCGGTTAAAGTATCGCCAACCCTGGCTCAGCCAGTCGAATGGTGCGCCGCGGCGGCAGCGTTATCGGCCCGTAGACCAGTGGGTCTTTGGTCTCGATTGGGGTCATGGTGTCTTCCTCGGGCGGTCTCATTTTGGTAGAAGCCAAGATTGCCTGAGGGGAGTGGGAGGCCGGCAACGCGAAAACCAGGCTTATCGCGGGCTGTGCCAGCGGACACAAAAAAGCAGCCGTTCAGGCTGCTTTTTCAGATTGGTCGGAGTGAAAGGATTCGAACCTTCGACCCCCGCCTCCCGAAGGCGGTGCTCTACCAAGCTGAGCTACACTCCGAAGTGAGCCAAAATCAGAACGAGCGTTCCACGGAAAAGTCCGCGAGGACTTCCAGGGCGCTTCGAAAAGCCGACGGGGGCAACGCGTCGAGAGCGCGCTTGGCTTCGTTTACCTCTGCCGTCGCGAGCCCCGCAGTGTAAGCGATCGCATCGGTTGATTCAATCGCTGCAAGCACATCATCCACGCTATCCACCCCGCCATGCTCGATCGCGCTGCGTAACATCTCGCGCGTCTTCGCGGTGCTCTGCTCGATAGCGCGGATCAAAGGCAGGGTCGGTTTGCCTTCGGACAGGTCGTCGCCCAGATTCTTGCCGATGTCGACTCCGGCGGAGCCATAGTCCAGGGCATCGTCGATCATCTGGAACGCCATGCCGAGGTGGCGCCCATAGTCTCCCAGCGCCTTTTCTATCGTGCGGTCGGCCCCGCTGACGATGGCGGCGAGCTGCGCGCCGGCCTCGAACAGGGTCGCGGTCTTGCGCAGGATCACCTCCCGGTAGCGGTTTTCGTCAGTGTCCGGGTCGTTGCAATTGAGCAGCTGCAGTACCTCGCCTTCGGCAATCCGGTTGGTCGCGTGGGACATCACCTCCATCACCCGCATCGAGTCGACCGCCACCATCATTTCGAAGGCTCGCGAGTAAAGGAAGTCGCCCACCAGCACGCTCGCCGCGTTTCCCCAGACGGCGTTCGCTGTATCGCGATTGCGCCGCTGCTCGGAGTCGTCGACCACGTCGTCGTGCAACAGCGTTGCGGTGTGGATAAACTCCACGATAGCCGCGAGATCTATGTGCAAACGGCCCTGGTACCCGAGCGCGCGCGAGGCCAACAGCACGATCATCGGGCGCAGGCGTTTGCCGCCACTGTTGACGATGTAATGCCCGATCTGGTTGATCAGGACGACATCGGAACTGAGCCGGTCGAGGATCAGGGCGTCGGTCGCCTTGATGTCGTCCTCTATCAGCTCGCGAATGCTGGGGAAATCCATAAGGACAGGATTTAAGGAAAAAGCTGCGGCGCATCGTATGGAACGGCGTTTCGTCCTGTCAAGCCGCCTGCTGTCGGGGAGACGGCCGGCTGGCTGCTGGCAGTGGTTGACGATGGCGCTTCGGCCCTATAGAATTTCGCGTCTTTCCGCCGGCCGACCTGGCTGGCGATGGTATCTTCAAGGGAGATTTCACGGTCATGTACGCCGTTATCCAGACCGGGGGCAAGCAATACAGGGTCGCCCAGGGTTCTACCCTGAAAGTGGAAAAAATCGCCGCTGAGGCGGGTGACAGCGTCGAATTGGACAAGGTGCTGATGGTCGCCGACGGCGATGACGTGAAAGTCGGCACCCCCTACCTCGACGGTGGCAAGGTGACCGCAACCGTAAAGGCCCACGGCAGGGGTAAAAAGGTGATGATCGTGAAGTTCCGTCGCCGTAAGCACCACATGAAGCGCCAGGGTCATCGCCAGGCCTTCACCGAGATCGAGGTCACCGGTATCAGCGCCGGTTGAAGGAGAATCCAGCATGGCACACAAAAAAGCAGGCGGCAGCTCCAAGAACGGCCGCGATTCAGAATCCAAACGCCTCGGGTTGAAGGTGTTCGGCGGTCAGGCCATTTCCGCCGGGGGTATCATTCTCCGCCAGCGCGGCACTCGTATGCACCCTGGCGTGAACGTCGGTTGCGGCAAGGATCACACGCTGTACGCGAAGGCGGATGGCGTGGTCCGCTTCGAGACCAAAGGCCCGAAGAGCCGCAAATTCGTGAGTGTCGAGCCGGCCTGACGCGCTAGCGAACAGATCTGCCGGAAAGGCCTCGTCCCGCGACGGGGCTTTTTTGTTTTATGGCGGGTATGCGGTGCGATTGGGGGTGAGCAGCGATGAAGTTTGTCGATGAGGCGGTGATCAAGGTCGAGGCCGGCGACGGCGGTAACGGCTGCGTGAGCTTTCGTCGCGAAAAATACATCCCCAAGGGGGGGCCGGACGGTGGCGACGGCGGCGACGGTGGCCACGTGTTTCTGCTCGCGGACAGTGGGTTGAATACCCTGGTCGATTTTCGCCACAAGCGCCACCATGGTGCCGAGCGCGGTCAGAATGGGATGGGCCGACAGATGACGGGGCGCAAGGGCGCCAGCCGTTACGTCCGGGTGCCGATCGGCACCAGGGTGTCGGACGCCGACACCGGGGAGTTTATCGGCGAGCTGGTAGGCGACCGTGATGAACTGCTGGTAGCGCGCGGCGGCCATCATGGCCTGGGCAATGTGCATTTCAAGAGCAGCACGAACCGTACGCCACGTCAGTCTACCCACGGCACGCCGGGCGAGCGGCGAACCCTGCAACTGGAACTGGTACTGTTGGCCGATGTGGGTCTGCTCGGTCTGCCCAACGCCGGCAAGTCGAGCTTGATCGCGTCGGTGTCGAGCGCGCGTCCCAAGATCGCAGACTACCCTTTCACGACTTTGTACCCGAACCTGGGTGTCGTGCGGGCCGCCGCCGGCGAGCGCAGTTTCGTGATCGCCGACATCCCGGGGCTGATCGATGGTGCCGCAGAGGGCGCCGGGCTCGGGATTCAGTTCTTGAAACACCTTTCGCGCACCCGGCTGCTGCTGCACCTGGTCGACATCGCCCCACAGGACGGTTCTTCGCCGGCTGCGGCAGTGCGCTGTATTGTCGCCGAGGTGGAAAAGTTTGGCCGGGACCTGGTCGGCCGTGAGCGCTGGCTGGTGCTGACCAAGCGCGATCTGCTCGAGCCGGCGGAATACCTCGAACGTGAGCGGTCGCTGCTGTCCGCGCTGGAGTGGGATGGCCCGGTATATGGTATTTCGTCCGTGACGCGCGAGGGTCTGGATGGGCTCATCGAGGCCCTGGCTTGGCGTCTTGATGCGTTGCGCTTGGAGCAGACGTCCGCCGCCGATGCGGCGGCGGACGACGAACCCTACGATCCGCTGCGGTCATGACGCGGAACAAGGCCATCCCCGAAACCCGCCGCTGGGTGATCAAGATTGGCAGCGCCCTGATCACCGGTGACGGGCGAGGGCTCGATCGTGACCGTCTACGCCATTGGGTCGACCAGGTTGCCGACCTGATCTCGGCTGGCATGGAAGTGGTGATCGTATCCTCGGGCGCGGTGGCCGAAGGCATGAACCGGATGGGATGGGTGCGCCGCCCGGGTAGTCTGCACAATCTTCAGGCGGCGGCGGCGATCGGGCAGATGGGTCTGGTGCAGGCCTGGGAGAGCTGTTTCCAGCGACGCGGCCTGCATACCGCACAGGTCCTGCTGACGCACGACGACCTCTCCGATCGAAAGCGCTACCTGAATGCGCGCAGCACGCTCCGGGCGTTGGTCGGTTTCGGTGTGGTTCCGGTGGTAAACGAGAATGATGCGGTGGCCAACGAGGAACTGCGCTTCGGTGACAACGACACCCTGGCGGCATTGGTTGCCAATCTTATTGAGGCCGACCTGCTGGTGTTGTTGACCGATCAGCACGGCTTGTACGATGCCGATCCGCGCTCGAATCCGGATGCAAGGCTGGTTTCCCAGGCGGCGGCCGGCGACGCTTCGCTGGATCTGATGGCAGGAGATGGCGGCCTGCTGGGTCGTGGGGGCATGCAGACCAAGCTGCGTGCCGCGCGTCTCGCGGCGCGTTCGGGCGCCGCTACCGCGATTGCCTATGGGCGTGCTGAAGATGTCCTGGCGCGGCTCAAGCGCGGCGAGGCCTTGGGCACGCTGCTCATACCATCGCAGGGTCCTGATGCGGCGCGCAAACGGTGGCTGGCGGGGCAGCTTCAGGCGCGGGGGCGCCTGGTGCTCGATCCCGGTGCGGTGCGCGTGTTGCGCGAATACGGACGCAGCCTGCTGGCGGTGGGTGTCAAGGAGGTTCTGGGCGACTTCCGGCGCGGCGAGATGGTTGTTTGTGTTGCGGAAGACGGCCGCGAAATCGCCCGGGGGCTCGTCAACTATGGGGCCAGCGAGGCCCGGCAGATCCGCGGGCGGTCGTCGGCCGAAATCGAACAGATCCTTGGTTATGTGGACGAGGACGAACTGATCCACCGTGACAACCTGGTGCTGATCTGACGACGGCCATATTGGCGCAATAAAAAACCCCAGGCGGATCCATGTGCCCGGGGTTCAGTGTCGTCAGGCTTGGTTGGCAAACTCCTCGGTCCATGCAGCGCATCCTGGCGCGGGGGCATTCCATTGAGTCCATTTCGACGACAACTGCAGATTGCCACACGCGGGCTGTGGCCGGAATGTCCACTATCCGCAGGTGGTGTAGGATTTTTCCTACACGCCGATTGTGGTTTGATTTGGGACAAAAAAACCGGCCATTGGCCGGTTCTCTGTGCGCTGACCCCGGTTTGTTACAGGGCGCGGATTTTCGCGTTCAGCCGACTCTTGTGCCGGGCAGCCTTGTTTTTGTGGATGAGCCCTTTGGTGGCGAGGCTGTCGAGCAGCGGTGCTGCAGCTTTGAAGGCGCCTTCCGCGGCGGCCTTGTCGCCCGCCTCGATCGCCTTGAGAACACGCTTGAGCTCGGTGCGCATCATGCTGCGGCGGCCGGCGTTGTGCTGGCGGTGTTTTTCCGCCTGGCGGGCGCGTTTGCGGGCTTGTGCTGAGTTGGCCAATCCGGGTCTCCTGATCGATGCGGCTTCACGAAAGACGCGAAATTATGCGGACCGGGTAGCTCGCTGTCAAGTGTGCTATCCGCGCGAACTCGCGCCCCGCCAGCCACTATAATCGCCGCTTTCCGGAGGATCGCGCCCTGTCTCTGCTCAAATCCCTGTCCACCGTCGGCGGCTACACCTTGCTGTCTCGCATCCTCGGATTCATCCGCGACCTGGTCATGGCGCAGGTGTTCGGGGCCAATGCCCAGACCGATGCGTTCTTCGTCGCGTTCAAGATCCCCAATTTCCTTCGCCGCCTGTTCGCCGAAGGCGCATTCGCCACTGCTTTCGTGCCGGTTCTTAGCGAATACCGCAGCCAGCGTGACTCTCGCGAACTGCGCGATTTCGTGGATCACATTGCCGGTAGCCTGGGTCTGGCGACCCTCGCGGTTTCGCTGATCGGGGTGGTCGTTGCCCCGCTGATCGTCGCGCTATTCGCATTCGGCTGGGTGATGGATGGAGAGACCGAGAAGCTGGCGTTGGCCACGGAAATGCTCCGCCTGACGTTTCCCTACCTGTTTTTCATCTCGCTGACTGCGTTCGCTGGCGGGATCCTCAATGCCCACGACCGTTTCGCGGTACCTGCCTTTACGCCGGTACTGCTGAACCTCTGCCTGATCGGCGCCGCGCTCTGGCTGGCGCCCCTGATGGACCAGCCGATCGTCGCGCTTGCTTGGGGGGTGCTGCTTGCCGGTATCACCCAGTTCGTGTTCCAACTGCCTTTCCTTGCGCAGATCCAACTCATGCCGCGGCCGCGGCCGGGCTTTCACGATCCGGGTGTACGGCGCGTGCTGAAACTGATGGTGCCCGCCCTGTTCGCGGTGTCGGTGACCCAGATCAATCTCCTGCTCGACACGGTACTGGCGTCGTTTCTGGTGACCGGCAGTATTTCATGGTTGTACTACTCGGATCGGCTGATGGAGTTTCCGCTCGGCATCCTGGGGGTTGGTCTCGCCACCGTGATCCTGCCGCGGCTGTCGCGGCGTCAGGCCGAGGCGGCACCCGAGGCGTTCAGCAATACGCTTGACTGGGGCCTGCGCATAACATTGATATTCGGTGTTCCCTCGGCCGTCGGTCTGATCCTGCTGGCCGGCCCGATCATCGCCACGCTGTTCCAGTCGTCGGTGTTCGACGCCCACGACGTCGCAATGGCAGAACGAAGCCTCATGGCCTATGCGCTGGGGTTGCAGGCATTCGTCCTCATCAAGGTGCTGGCCCCCGGCTTCTATGCCCGCCAGGACACCCGCACACCGGTCCGAATCGCGGTGATTGCGATGGCTACGAACATGTTGCTGAATATTGCCCTGATCTTCCCGTTCAAACATGCCGGCCTGGCGCTGGCGACGACCCTGTCGGCCTATCTGAACGCGTTTCTGCTGTTTCGCGGGCTCAGGCGTGACCAGGCCTATGTTCCCTGCCCGGGATGGGCCTGGCTTGCATCGCGTGTCGCGATTGCGGCCGCGGCGATGGCATTCCTGCTGTTGTGGTTGGCGCCGGCACTGGACCAATGGGTGGTCGCGGAGCGCATTCAGCGTGTCATCTGGCTCGGCACCCTCATTCTGGGGGGCGGTCTGGTCTACGTGCTTGTACTGCTGGCGGCGGGCCTGCGCCCAGGCGATTTCCGGGCGCGAGTCTAGTGTCCTGAGATGATGGAGCTGGCTTTGGCGACTGCGGTCCGGCGGATTTCATCTGCGCCGGGACCTGATCTGTCCGCGGAGGCTCGTCTGTCGCCTCCCTGCGGCAGGCGCCCGTACATCGAACACGCCTGGACGCAGTGCAATGCCCGTCGGCGTGTTTAGCTGAGTGCAATTGAGCTTGGGGGTATAGGAATTGTTGCGATTGTTGTGGTTGAGCGCGCTGGTCGTCGTTCTGGATCAGGCCAGCAAGTTTGCGGTCCTGGCGAATTTTCGTGAGTACGAGGTACTGACCATCTGGCCGGTCTTCAATCTCACGCTGGTTTTCAATACCGGTGCGGCATTCAGTTTTCTGAGCGATGCCGGTGGCTGGCAGCGCTGGTTTTTCGTGTTGGTCGCCGTGGTTATCTCGCTGGTTATGGCGGTCTGGCTCGGTCGCCTGCAGCCCGTGGAGCGTCTCACCGGATATGGGCTTGCCTTCATCATCGGGGGCGCAATAGGCAATCTGATCGATCGGCTGTGGCTTGGTAAGGTGGTGGATTTTCTGCAATGGCACTGGCATGAGTGGTACTGGCCTGCGTTCAATCTGGCCGATAGCGCGATCACGCTCGGGGTGGTGCTGCTGCTGATCGAGGGCCTTTTTACCGCCCAGCCACGCGGAGACAAGACTTCCTAGGACGATTCCTACGAGGATGGCGGAAACGTGCGCCTTTGCTCCGTGTGCGGGACTGACGATACTCACTGCACCACCTTCGGGGACGAAGTGACAGTACCGGAAGTACCGGCCGACACGGACGTCGCGGGGTCCAGGACGGATCGATACGGGGTTCAGGTGGCTACACCCGGCAGCAGGGATGCTGCCGGGTATTTCTTGTGCGCCCAGCATGGGCGCACTCTTGTGGGTGCAAGTCCCACCGTGAGTTGATCACAGCGAACGAAGCGAAGCGCAACTGCGGAAGGGTGACCGACCGTGGGGAGGAAGCGTGGAGCGAAGCTGCGAGCCGATGGACAAGAATCGGATAGAAGGCGCTGCCGAGCAGGGCGAGCGGGCAAGAAGTCGCGAAGCTCTCGTGATCAAGGCGAAGTGGCGTAAATCCGGCGGTTGTGCAGTGAAGGAGTGCGTTCTTACCTGGGGAGGTCTCGCCTCATGCCTGAAAGGGCGACGGTGCAAGCCGGAGCGAGAAGTCAGCAGAGGCCATAGTAGCCAGAGGAGGCGAAGGGCCGAACGAGAAGGAGTGCTTGAGTACGTGACGATGTCGAAGGCCAGGCGTCAGAAGTCCGCGTCAGCGGAGCGGTCAGGGGAAGCGAACGGCGAAGCCGGTCGTCAGTCTGGCAGTGACGAAGCCGACGGCCCGCGTCACGAGGACAAGGGCACAGGGTCAGGGCTGCTCACGGCGGCCCTGACGAGAGCGAACCTGCAGTGGGCTTGGAAACGGGTCAAAGCCAATAAAGGCTCGGCGGGGGTGGACGGTCTGGACATTGCCCAGACGGCCGAGCACCTCAAGACGGCCTGGCCGACGATCCGGGATCAACTGCTGCAGGGGACGTACCGGCCGAGTCCGGTACGACGGGTAACGATCCCCAAACCGGACGGCGGCGAGCGTGAGCTCGGTATCCCGACGGTGACGGACCGACTGATCCAGCAGGCGGTACTGCAAGTGCTGCAGCCGTTGCTGGACCCCACGTTCAGCGAGTACAGCTACGGCTTCCGGCCCGGACGCTCGGCCCATGGTGCGGTCTTGGCCGCCAGGGCTTTCGTCCAACAAGGCCGGCGGATCGTGGTGGATGTGGACCTGGAGAAGTTCTTCGACCGGGTCAACCATGACATCCTGATTGACCGTCTGGACAAACGCATCGGTGATGCCGGGATCACCCGGCTGGTCCGGGCGTACCTGAACAGCGGGATCATGGATGGTGGGATCACCAGGATGCGAGACCAGGGGACGCCGCAAGGCGGCCCGCTGTCACCGCTGCTGGCGAACCTGCTGCTCGATGAGGTGGACAAGGAACTGGAACGCCGGGGCCATTGCTTCGTGCGCTACGCTGATGATGCGAACGTCTACGTTCGCAGCCGTCGGGCGGGTGAGCGGGTAATGATCTTGCTGCGGAAGCTCTACGCCAAGCTGCGCCTGAGGGTCAACGAGACCAAAAGTGCGGTGGCGAGCGTCTTTGGCCGCAAGTTTCTTGGCTTCAGTTTCTGGGTAGGTCCGGGTGGAAAGGTGAAGTGCAAGGTAGCGGCCAAGCCACTGGCGACCTTCAAGCAACGGATCAGGCAACTGACTCGACGCTCGGGAGGACGCAGCATGGAAACGGTGGTGGAACGTCTTCGCGTGTACCTGCTGGGCTGGAAAGGGTACTACCGGTTGGCGCAGACGCCGGGCATCTGGCGCAGGCTAGATGAATGGCTACGGCATCGGTTACGTGCCTTCCACCTCAAGCAATGGAAACGCGGATCGACGATGTATCGGGAACTGCGAGCCCTGGGTGCGAGCGAACCGGTGGCCCGGCGGGTCGCGGCGAACTCGCGCTGCTGGTGGCGCAACAGTGGCCTGGTCATCAACAAGGTCCTGACCATTGCCCACTTCGATCGCCTCGGTGTTCCCCGGCTCTCATGACCTCAACTACTCGAACCGCCCGGTGCGGACCCGCTTGCCGGGTGGTGTGGGAGGGGCTCGGCCAGCTATGCTGGTCGCCCCTATCCCGATTTTTGCCTGCGCGTCGCGCGGATTAAGTCCGGACAGTTCCGCCCGGTATCCCTATATAATGGCCCGTTAACGCTGAACAGACTGGCCAGAGCCGTGTTACTGATCCGGGGATTGCACAACCTGCGCGCGGCCCACCGCGATTGCGTTGCCACCATTGGCAACTTTGACGGTGTGCATCTAGGGCACCAGGCGGTGCTTGCAGCGCTGGCCGAGCGCGCCCGGGCGCTTGGCCTGCCGGCGCTGGTGATTACTTTCGAGCCTCAGCCGATGGAGTTTTTCTGCCCGGAGCGGGCTCCCGCGCGGCTGACTCGCCTGCGTGAGAAACTCGAGGCGATCGACCGCTGTGGGATAGACCGCGTGCTGCTGATTCGATTCAATGCGGCGTTCGCCAACGTCGAGGCTGGAGATTTCATCCGCCGGATCCTGGTCGAAAAACTCGGCATCCAACACCTTTATGTGGGCGATGATTTTCGTTTCGGCAGGGAGCGCGCCGGAGACTTTACAATGCTGCAAGCGATGGGTCGCGAGCGGGGGTTCGGGGTCGAGAGCCTCGACACCGTGTCCGAGGGCGGCAGTCGCGTCAGCAGTACCCGGATTCGGAAGGCGCTGCAGCAGGGTGATCTCCAGCAGGCTGCGCTCTGCCTGGGGCGGCGTTACCGCATTTGTGGCCGGGTGGCGCACGGCAACAAGCGTGGCCGGACGATCGGGTTTCCGACACTGAACGTGGGCTTGCTGCGCCTCTCCACACCGCTGCGCGGAGTGTTTGCGGTTCAGGTACTGGGGCTAGGTACAGAGCCCCTGCCCGGTGTGGCGAACATCGGCAACCGGCCGACGGTCCACGGCGATGATCGTCTGCTGCTCGAAGTGCATCTGTTCGATTTTTCCGATGAGGTCTACGGGCGGCACGTCGAGGTCGACTTCGTCGAGCACATCCGCGACGAGCGCCGCTTCGAGTCGTTCGACGCGCTGCGGTCACAGATCGAACTCGATGCGCAGCGTGCCCGCGAGATCCATCGCCTGGATGCGTTGGCCCTGCTGCGATCGGGCCAGCTCCTAACACACTGAACAACCGAGTCGAGTCCGTGAGCAACAATTACAAGGACACCCTGAACCTTCCCAAGACCGCGTTTCCGATGAAGGGCAATCTGGCCCAGCGTGAACCGGAAATGCTCAAGCACTGGGAGGCCAACGATCTGTACCGCAAGGTCCGCGACGCCTGCGCGGGGCGCGACAAATTCGTGCTTCACGATGGGCCTCCGTATGCGAACGGCGAGATTCACATCGGGCATGCAGTCAACAAGGTGCTGAAGGACATCATCGTCAAGAGTCGCACGCTGGCCGGATTCGATGCCCCCTACGTCCCCGGTTGGGATTGCCACGGTCTCCCGATCGAACTGCAAGTCGAAAAGAAGGTCGGCAAGCCCGGGCATAAGGTCAGTGCGGCCGAGTTTCGCCAGGCCTGCCGGGATTATGCGCAGAAGCAGGTGGAGCGGCAGCGGGTCGATTTCAAGCGCCTCGGCGTGCTGGGTGACTGGGAGGCCCCGTACCTGACGATGGATTTTGCCCAGGAGGCGGACATCATTCGCTCGCTCGGACGGATCGTCGAACGTGGACATATCAGCCGGGGCGCGAAGCCGGTGCACTGGTGTACCGACTGTGGTTCGGCGCTGGCCGAGGCCGAGGTCGAATACCAGGACAAGGAGTCCTTCGCAATCGATGTGCGTTTCCGCGCGGTCGACCCTGAGGCCATCGTCGCCAGCTTTACGCTGGGCGCCGATGGGCCGGGCGAGGGCGAAATATCCGTCGTCATCTGGACCACGACACCCTGGACATTGCCGGCCAACCAGGGCGTCGCGCTCAACCCCGATCTCGACTATGTGCTGGTCCAGGTCGGCGACGAGCGCCTGATGCTTGCCGAAGGGATGCTCGAGGGCGTCATGCTGGGCTGGGGGGTTGACGTCTACCAGGTGCTGGGGCGGGCCCGGGGCGCGATGTTCGAACGCCAGATGCTGCAGCACCCCTTCTACCATCGCCAGGTGCCCATCGTGCTTGGAGAGCATGTCACCCTGGAGGCGGGCACCGGCGCCGTACACACCGCCCCCGGACATGGCATGGACGACTATGTTGTCGGTCGACGCTACGACCTGCCGGTTGACAATCCGGTAGGAGGCAATGGTTGCTTCCTTCCGGGGACACCGCTGTTCGAAGGTGAGCATGTGTTCAGTGCCAACGAGCACGTGATCGCGGTGCTCGAGGAGCAGGGTGCGCTGATCAAATCATCCAGGTTCCGGCACAGCTACCCGGTGTGCTGGCGGCACAAGACCCCGATCATCTTTCGCGCCACGCCACAGTGGTTCATCTCGATGCAACAGAACGGCCTGCGCGACGCCGCGATGCAGGAAATCGGGCGCGTGGCCTGGACGCCAGACTGGGGTGAGGCCCGGATTGCGGGCATGGTGGAGAACCGTCCCGACTGGTGTGTTTCGCGTCAGCGTACCTGGGGTGTCCCGATCGCCTTCTTCGTCCACAAGGAGACCGGCGAACTGCACCCGGAAACGGTGGCTCTGGTAGAACGGGTGGCGCAGCGGGTCGAGCGGGAAGGTATTCAGGCATGGTTCGACCTCGAGCCGGCCGACTTGCTGGGCGACCAGGTCCAGCACTACGACAAGGTGGCCGACACCCTGGATGTCTGGTTCGACTCAGGCGTGACCCACGCCTGTGTGCTCGAGCCCCGCATCGAGCTGCTCAGACCGGCCGACCTGTACCTGGAAGGATCCGATCAGCACCGCGGTTGGTTCCAGTCATCGTTGCTGACCTCGGTCGCGATGAATGGACACGCACCTTACCGTGGGGTCCTGACCCACGGCTTCACCGTGGATGCCGACGGCAAGAAGATGTCCAAGTCGCTTGGCAATGTGGTCGCACCGCAGGCGGTGATGAAGACCCTCGGGGCCGACATCATCCGACTCTGGGTGGCGGCGACCGATTACCGGGGCGAGATGTCGGTGTCCGACGAGATACTCAAGCGCACCGCGGACGCCTACCGGCGTATCCGCAACACGGCGCGTTTCCTGCTCGCCAATCTAGAGGGTTTCGACCCGGTACGGGACAGCGTGGCAGCGGGCGATCTGATCGCGCTGGACCAGTGGGCGGTGGGTCGTGCGCACCGCCTGCAGCAGGAGATCGAACGCGCCTATGACGAATACAATTTCCATCTGATCTATCAGAAACTGCTCAATTTCTGTGTCGCCGACATGGGTGGCTTCTACCTCGATGTGATCAAGGACCGGCAATACACGACCCGGGCCGACAGCCTGCCGCGGCGTTCCTGCCAGACGGCGATGTTCCATATTGTCGAGGCCATGGTGCGCTGGATGGCGCCGGTGTTGAGTTTCACCGCTGATGAGATCTGGGGCTTCATGCCGGGCGCCCGCGACGAGTCGGTGTTTATGGAGACCTGGTACGGAAAGCTCTCCCCGCTGACGTCCGGACCGCTTGATGTGAACGCCTGGAGGCAGCTCATCGGCGCCAAGACCGCAGTCGCGAAACAGCTCGAGCTGATGCGCAAGGAAGGCATCATCGGTTCCTCGCTGGATGCGGAGGTTGATTTGTATTGCGACGAGGGTCTGCTGGCTGTGCTCCGGCAGCTCGGTGACGAACTTCGCTTTGCGCTGATCACCTCTTACGCCAGCGTGGCGCCGCTCGCGGATGCCCCGCCCGAGGCAATGGATACGGAAGTCGAGGGGCTCAGGGTCGCCGCCTGGGCCAGCGCGCATACCAAGTGTGTGCGTTGTTGGCACCATCGTGAGGATGTCGGTGCCAACACCGAGCACCCCGAACTCTGTGGGCGCTGCGTGGACAACGTCTTCGGTGAAGGCGAGACGCGGCAGTTCGCCTGAATGGACATCCTGCATCACGGTGCCGTTGGCGGCGTCACCGGATCGTGCCATGAATTGCGGCCAAGTGATCAGGATGCGATCCTGATCGACTGTGGTCTGTTTCAGGGTGCCGAGAGTTCCGGCAGAGGCGCTAATGCGCGTGAACTCGCCATCGAGTTTCCGATCGATCATGTGCGCGCACTGATCGTCACCCACGTGCACATCGACCATGTCGGTCGCATTCCTTATCTGCTTGCCGCCGGTTTCGGTGGCCCCATCTACTGTTCGGAGCCATCGGCCAGGCTGCTGCCCGTCGTGCTCGAAGATGCACTCAAGGTGGGGGTGACGCGCAACAAGGGCCTGATCCGGCGCGTGATGCGCCGCCTCGAGCAGATGATCCGTCCCGCGCCTTATGGTCAGTGGCAGTCGATCGCCGTCGTCGGCCAGATGCCGCTCGCGGTCCAATTCCGACGCGCTGGACACATCCTGGGATCCGCTTGGATCGACTGCCGTTGCGGCGCCGGCGAGGAGGCGCAGCATGTCGTCTTTTCCGGAGATCTTGGGGCCGAGCAGACGCCTTTGCTCAATCCGCCGGATCAGCCCGAGGGTTGCGATGTCCTGGTGATCGAGAGTACCTACGGCGACCGCAACCACGAGGGGCGCACCGAGCGACAGCAGGCGCTGGAGGATGTCATCCGTCATGCGCTGCAGGATCGCGGCACGGTATTGATCCCGGCATTCAGCATCGGACGCACCCAGGAACTGCTATATGAGCTGGAGGATATCCTGCACCGGAACCAGGGTGGTGAAGCGGTCGATGATCTGCCGTGGGACGAGATCGAGATCGTGCTCGATTCGCCGATGGCGGCAAGATTCACCGACCTGTATCGAGAGTTGCGCCCGTTTTGGGATGCGGAGGCGAGGGCGCGCCTGGCCGCGGGTCGCCACCCTCTGAACTTCGAGCAACTCACCACCGTCGACAGCCACGAGGATCACCTGCGAGTGGTCGACTACCTGGCAAAGACCGGCCGCCCCGTCGTTGTGCTTGCGGCCGGCGGCATGTGCGCCGGTGGGCGGGTAGTGAACTATCTCAAGGCCATGCTGGGTGATCCAAAAAACGACATCCTGTTTGTCGGCTATCAGGCGCAGGGAACCCCGGGGCGCGACATCCAACGATATGGGCCGCGTGGCGGCTATGTGGAACTGGATGGCGAGCACTTCGATATCCGCGCCCAGGTGCATACGATCTCGGGCTATTCGGCGCACGCTGACCAAGCCGGACTGATCGGCTTCGTACGCAACATGAACAGGAAGCCGCGGCAGGTCTGGCTGGTCCATGGCGACCCCGAGGCCAGTGCCGCGCTGGCCGTGCGGCTTCGCGAATTTGTGCCTGCGGCCGACGTTGCCAGCGCGATCCCGGACACGCCCTGACAATCGGCGCCGATGCGCACAGCCCGGATCGCCTTGCCCATTCGCTGAGGGTTGCCTTCAGCCGCGACGGGGGCAGCAATCGCCATCCTGCTTCTGTGCCCGATGCCGGTACTGCTTTCGAACATCGGCTTCGACTTCAATCTTGCCGCCCCGATGATGCTGCCCCTGATGCTGGGTGCGTTGCTCAGGGATCGACGGTTCATCAATGAGGCGTCCATCGACGCGGACAATCGGCTGGTTTTCAGCGAGGAGATGGCTGCCTGTCGGCTCGGTCGACAGCCATCATCCCCGTCACGGCGGCGTCACCTCGAGACCGGCGGCTCGCTTGGCGCTGATTTCGCTGCGCCGCATCGGCATGGCGTCGATCTGCAAAAACACCTCACCTAGGTCGCTGTCCAGTGTGGCACGGCGCTTCACTCCGCCATCCTTGCCGATCAGTATCAGCAACCGGTCCCCGTCAGACAGCCCGAGCCGGCTGCGCAGCTGCTTGACCTCATCGCTGCTCAGGGTCCGGTCGCGCACCCGTCCGGTTTCCAGATGCAGTTGGACCAGTTCCAGCTCCCGATCGAGCATGGCGTCGTTGCGCCGACCGATGGTGCGCAGTTGTTCCTGCAACGCAGGGTCGTCGGCTTGCGGTGTCACCAGGACCAGCAGGCGCTCGCTCCATCGGTGCTGGTCGAGATCGTAGGCGAGCGCCACCAGGGCCAATGATGCGGTCAGAAACAACAAGGCGATCTGCATCCAGCCGCGCACTACCATCCCCTGGTACTCGGATCGCCCGTGCACGGACCAACAAGCGCATTCGTAACGCAGCCGAGGTTGAATCTACCCGCCTGGCCCCGAACGCGTTCTCCATCGCCAAAGCTGGCAACGCGGTTTGCGTAGAACGCCAGGTAGCCACGAACGTCCACGAATCCCGCGCTGAGCGCATCGCTGGCAAAAGCTGCCTGCGAAATCGTGCCCTGCACTGCGGTGGCAGCAAGGGAAGCGGCCTGGCCCTCCCATTCGTAAGAGCCCTCACCCGGTGCTCTGCGCGGCAGGTCTGTGCGTATGCCGTCCGGCGGCCAATAGACACTGGGTGGGCTCGTGGTCTCGAGGACCCGGACCGCACGCCATGCGTGTGCAACCGTTGCATCGCCAACCTGCATCACTACCGGGCGCCGTTTGCCGGCATGTCGCCAGATGCCTCTGAGCGCGAACAGACGGTGGTCATTGCGGGCCTCATGTCCCATTGGGCGATACCTGCGAGCGGTTCATTCGATAGGGATGCCTGTGTCCCTGCCGAGAGCAGGCGTCCTTCGATAAGCAGGCACACCGCGAACGACCTGGGTCGGCCACTGTGGCTCAATACGGCGCTGTGTCAGGTCTCTCATCAGGTGACCGGCAGCCGCTTGGCCGCTCAGGAACGCGCCTTCGATACGTGCGCCCTGGCACCAGTCGCCGCATACCGCGAGTCGCAGGTCCGAATCCCACAATGCCCCGACATCGAGTGGGTTCTCGACCAGAGAATAAAGCCAGCGGTGTGCGCTTCGGGCGACGACCTCACCGAGGTCGCCACCGGTCCGCGTCGCGAACGCCCGGGTTAGTTGGTCTGCGGCCTGCTCCGTGGAAATGTCCAGATGCGACCGCGTCCAGGCCGCAGTGGCATGGATCACCCAGGCGTGTCCGCTGCGGCCGGGTTTTGAGTTGTTGCGTGCAGCCCAGGCGATCTCGCCACCGTCGAAGAAGAGTCCGTCGCAAGGCCATTGCGGTTCGGCTGAGAGCCCCAGCATCAGCGCCCAGGCCGGAGCAAAAACTGCCTCCCCAGCCCGCTGTGCAAGGTGTGGTGCAGCCGGCGCCAACAGAAGCTGCGCCTGAGGTGCCGGCGCCGCGACGATCAGTGCGTCGAACTCCCCGAGCGCTTCCCCGGCCTCGCTATGCAGTTGCCATAGCGCCCGGCTGCAGCGTGGTGGCGCCACCAGAACCCCTCGATGAATCGACAGCTCGGCGGCCAGGTGTTTGCCGATGGCACTCATCCCAGGTACGCCGACGAAGCGCTCGCGCGTGTCCGGTGATGCCTCGACACGGCCGCCGGTGGCGTGTCCAATACGGCCCTGCCAGGCCTCCACCAGGCCACCTGCCCTCCACGCGTCGACCACACGGCGAAACCTGACATCGTCCGCAGTAAAGTACTGGGCGCCATGGTCGAATCCGATATCGCCGATACGACGAGTCGCTGCACGCCCTCCGACCCCGCGCGACTTCTCGAACACGCTGACCCTGTGTCCTTGATCGTGCAGTGTCCGGGCGGCCGTCAGGCCGGCTATGCCGGCGCCGATCACTGCGACTCGCAACGCGCGCCCGCTGCTGGGTTGTACCGACTGGCGCTGGCTGGACTGCGCACTCGAATGGAACGCATTCGCGCCGCGTGAATGGCGGTGTGAAGTTCGCACACCCGGCGATTCGTAGAATGGACGATCGAACAGGCCGAGCGTCTCAAGCAGACCATGGCAGGAACTCGGGTCGCAGCCGTCCAGCGCATAGCGCTGATTGAGTTCGGTCAACGCGTCAAACGCGGTTTGCACGCTATGTCGTCGCAACGCAGGTGCCTTTCCCCAGGCCATGCTCAAATCGTTGTGCAGCTCGCCGTGGATCCGCAGGGAGGCCTGCGCCTGGTCCCAATCCGGATCGCCGCTGCGCGAGCGCGCCAGGGATTCGATATCAATCGACTGTCGGCGCTGGTCGCTGGCGTGTGCCTGATGCATTGCCTCTGCCCACCGGGGCGATGCTTTGATGTCGAGCGGATTCACCGTGAAGAAGTAAAAGTTGTAGGCCAGTTCACGCCACATCAGCAGCTGGTCCAGGAAGTTCTCGGCGCCTTGGCTTTCGACCTGCCGCGCCTCGTAGGCAATTCGGAAAGGCGAGACATGGCCATGGTGCAGGTAGGCGGAGAGCCGCCCCAAACCCTCGCGCGGGATATCGTACCTGCTGATGTGGCCGTACAGGCGCTGGTCACGCAAGACCCGCCAATAGGCATAGCCGGCACCTGAGCCGCCGGGAGTGTGGGCGACAGGCGGGACGCTGTGGTCTATCGTGCACTCCGCGCAAATTGCAGCAATGTCGGTGCGCCGCAGATCCAGCGGTACGAAACCCGGGCCGCCGTCGAAAGGTGTCGCCCTGGCCTCGACCCTTGGCCAGGCGCGCGCGGCGCGCGCCGCGAATTGCAGCGCCGTCGCGCGCCTGAATTCGGACACACGGTCGAAGCGACCGGGCAGCGCCTGCATCGGCACCAGGCAGCAACAGTCGACAGCGATCACTGGGCCGCTTGCCCATTCGACCAGGCGCTGGTTCCGGGCGCGGGAAGGCGGTGTCGGGTAATCCTCGACGACAAGCAACGCTGCACGCCGCGCCAGACTTTGCAGCGGGCATGGCCGCTGATCTCGCCGTTCGAGATGAAACACCGCACTGATGCCGCGCTTGCGCAATTCGCGCTGCGCATCGCGCGCACCCTGCAGGACGAAGGTGTGATGGCGGTCGTTATCGTACGGGGCGCCGCCCAGGTCCTGATACACCAGCACCGGCAGCCCCAGCCGCCCGGCGAGGGTCAGGGCCACATCCAGCGCCGGATTGTCGTGACCACGCACCGCATGGTGCATCCAGTAAAGGACGACGTCACCTGCCGGGTTCACCGATCGCTCGGCCAACCAGCGGCTGCGCTCGCGTAAATGCGGCGGCAGATCGGTGATCAGCCGGAAATCGGCCCGGTCTCGGATGGTCATCGGGGCTTTCGCGCGGCGTTCCGCGGCGTAATCGAAAGAAGCCGCAAAACCGTGCCGAGTGCCGGTGACAGCGCGACAAAGACAAGCCGTCTGTGCTGGATGGAGCGGCACGAAATGGTCTGTCCTGTTGCCGTCATCAATTCACTCCCGTCGTCCGAAGGCGGTTTGTGCGCGGTGTGCCTTTCGGGTCAATGCCCCGATTTTGTCGGATAGTATGCCGCGGGGCTCGCGCAGTCACTAGATTTTGCGCGCAAAAAAAGTGGTCAAAAAGGCGAAAATGAGACAGGCGGGATCGGGTTTGCAGCCCTTCGACGCCAATGTCTTCAGCCTAGGGACAGGTGCTGAGTTGTAAGTGTGGGGTATACCAGTGGCGGGTTGCCGCAGCGTGCTGCGCATGGTTTGAGCTTCTTGGCCCGGCCGCTTTTGCTGCCACCCACGTGGTCGCCGTCCAGTGGTGCCGGACATCAGCGGGTTGATCAGTGACGCATAGGCACCCGACGGGCGACATCGGAGTCCAGTCTCCTGGCACACAGCAGGCGCACCGCCTCGACCAGACCCGGCGCCGGGCGCGACAGCAGATCGGCCAGCCGATCGGGTGTGCCGCCATCGTAAACCGGCGCCAGAGAGATGGTCGCCTTGGGCTGGCGGACATAGGCAGCTTCGGCGCCGATCGCGAACACGCCGCGCGGCACATCGCCGAAGGCGTTGCGGAAGCCACTTAGCCTTAGCAGGTCGTTCAGCCAGTGCACGCCCCCGACCGTCATGGCTGGTGTTCGCCACACCTCGACGTAGGCGGGCAGTGGTTGCAAACCCGCGCAAGGCGTGGTCAGTGCATCGGCAAAGGCGCTCGCTGCCGCGTCGGCCGTTGCCTTCGTGGCGCTGAGTCTGCCAATTGCGCGGATCGATCGCGCGATGTCCATGAGAGTGCTCGGTTCGCTGCGATACAGGGCCATACCGCTGGTTTCGATCCATTCGAGGTCCGAGGCGCGGTTGCCCGACTGCCAGCCGATCACCAGGTCGGGTTGGAGTTTCAGGAGTTGTTCCCGGTCGAGTGCACCTGCACCGCCGACTCGCGGCAGCGTCGCCACGGAATCCGGATAGCTCCCACCCGACGCGACGCCTATCAGCTGCCGGCCAGCCCCGGCGGCGAGTACCAACTCGGTGGCATGTGGGGCGAGGGTGACGATGCGTTTTGCCGGATGAGTTAGCGTCAACACCCTGCCCAGGTCGTCGCGAACCTCGGCGCACCAAGCTGGGCAGGGTGTTGTCAGCAGCCCCAGCAGCAGCGAAAGGTCGAACCAGCGGTGCCGTCGCAGTGGCCGATGCTGTTGCAGCATGCGTTCGACGAACAGCGCCACCAATATCGCCGAAACCGTCATCGAGAAAATGGCCTCTTTGCCGCGCTTGTCCCCGCCGGATTCTACTTCAAGTGCGACCGCATTTTTGCCTGAGCGCGCCGTGGCGCATGCGACCTGCGTTCGGAGCCTGCCCTTCCCCGAGTCCCTGCGACAGCGCTGTTGGCTTCAGCTGTCGCCGATATGCCGCCGTTCCCGTTCAACCTGCGCCAACTGGGTGAGGAACCGTCCCCAGTCGAAATGTGGACCGGGGTCGGTCTTTCGCCCCGGGGCAATGTCCGAGTGCCCAACGATGCGCTGTGGTGTTATTGCAGGGAACAGCGCCTGGATCTGCCGGGCAAGATCCGTGAGCCGGAGGTACTGGGCCTCGCTGAAGGGCGTATCATCGCTGCCCTCGAGTTCGATCCCGATCGAGAAATCGTTGCAGCGCTCGCGCCCGCAATGGTTCGATGGCCCTGCATGCCAGGCACGGCGGTCCAGCGCGACGAACTGTATCGCGTCACCATCGCGTCGGATCAGCACATGGGCCGAGACATTGAGACCGGCGATCGCGGCGAAATAGGGGTGTGCCGACGGATCCAGCCGATTGTGGAACAGGTCGGCGATATATCCGCCGCCAAATTTGCCGGGCGGCAGGCTGATGTTATGGATCACCAGCAGGTCAACGCAGTGACCCGCCGGCCGTTCGTCGGCATTCGGTGAGGGTTCGTGTGCCAGGCCGGTCAGCCATAGGTCGCCCGGCCCGCTCACGGCGCCTCCTCGGCGGGCTGCTGCAGTGCAGCATGCGTGGCGCTCACGATCGCATCGGGCCGCGCCTCGGCTCGCAGTTGGCAATGATACTGGCCGTCTAAAAATAGAAAAACGGTTGGTAAATGAAAGACTTCAAACTCATTTGTCAACGCTTGCTCACGCTGCGCATCGATTTCGAACACACGCCAGCCCGGCTCGTCCCGGCGCAGTTGCTGGAGCACCAGGCGCAGGTGACGACACGCGCCGCAACCCGGCGAGGTGAAGGCCACTAGTGTGGTCCCTTGGCAATCTGCCATCCGGGTGTGGAAGTCGAACTGGGACAGTGCAGGCAGGTTCGTCGCGTCCGCAATCGGGTATGAATCAGGCATCATTCATTGGAAAACTGAGGCTGAGGTAATAACTTAGCATCGAGCCGGGATTCCGGTCATGAAATGCTGCGGTTTGCCGCTAACCTCGACAGGAAACCGGGAGGCGATGCGCAGGGCGGATTGCACAGGCTGCAGCATCCTAAGACAGTGTGACGGCATTCACCGCTTCAGCACTCTCGCCTACCTCGAGGGCTGGCCCTGACTATAGTTTTTTGAAGAAGACTGCCTTGGGCGCCGCTTGGTTGTTTGATCAGGTTTCGGGACGCAACGGATGGCGGCCAAAGAGATTGAGTCCAGAGGTTGTTTGATGGCACGCGACAATGTGATTTCCTTTGACCAGAATCCCGGCGGTCGCCGGCGCGTACTCGATGCGAGGACTAACGCACTGGTCGCGGCCTGTCGCACGCATGTCGCCGATACCCTACCTCGCCTGCTGCAGGAACTGTTCGAGCACGTCGACGATGAGCTGTATCAGCTCGCGGACAAGTCGGCCAGCGATGTCCTGCAGACGCTCTACTTCGACGCGATGCGCGAGCTGCGCAAGCTGCGTGAGCCAATCGAACAGAGTTTCCTGCACGATCGGCTGGTCCATTACGACGAATTCTGGCTGCACGTGTTGCCCGGACAGGATGCCGCGAAGGAGGCGGAGACGACCGACGAACTCAGCTTGGTCGAAAATGACGAGTTGGAAGAGAATCTCGCCGTCAGCGGCATGGTGTCCAAGGCAGAGAACCGTTATCACCGCGAGCTGTTTGCCATCAACATGCGCTTTGCCCAGCTTGTCGGCATGTCGGATCTGACCACGCGTCAGAACCCGGTTGGCCCGTTCAGCCTGGCAGAGGGGTTCCGCGAGGCCATGCGTCAGTGGAGCGGTGACCTGGGTGTTCGCCTGGTGGTGTTCAAGCTGTTCGACCGCTACGTGATGGGTTACATCGGTGGCCTGTACGACGATATCAACGACGCCATGGTGGCCGCCGGCGTCCTGCCGAAGATCGTTCAGCGCGTGCGCCGAAACCCGGTGGCGCCGTCGGTGCAGCGGGCGCGAGATGAGTCCAACGCTACCGTGGCCGCCGAGGCAGGAGCCGAAGAGGTCCAGTCTGAAGAAGTCAGTCAGGAGCAGGTTCTCAGCATGCTCGGCCAGCTGCTGTCCCTGCGCCGCGACCATGGCGCCAGGAATCTCTACTCTCGTCGACTGCCGGGCAGCGGTGAAGCCAACCATACGGACCTGCCGTCGGTCGCTTCGACCGAACTGCTCGACGCCCTGCATAACCTGCAACGCGACGCATCGGCAGAGGCGCCGGTCAGTCCCCAGGAGATCTACCAGCTGCAGAACGAGATGTTGGTCAGTCTCGGTCGTCAGCTCGACATGGGGACACCCGAGGTCCCGGCGAAGCGCCTTAACCAGGTCGACCAGGATCTCCTCGACGTCATCGGGATGCTGTTCGATTTCATCCTCGACGACCGCAATGTTCCCGATGCCATGAAGGCACTGCTGGGACGGTTGCAGATCCCAATGCTGAAGGTCGCCGTGTTGGACCGGAGCTTTTTTGGCAACAAACAGCACTCGGCGCGGCGTCTGTTGAATACCCTGGCCCGTGCCGCCATGGGGTGGGTGGACGACGGCGACCGTTCGGCCAAGTCACTGTACGGCCGGATCGAGTCTGCGGTCGGCCGCATCCTGAGCGACTTCAACGACGACATCGGCTTGTTCGCCCAGGTCTATGACGAATTCTCCAATTTCGTCGACCGCGAGGCGCGCGGTGCTGAGGTTGCAGAGGAGCGGATCAACCAGGTTACCCGCGGCCAGGAACAGTTGCTTGTCGCGCGTCGCCGGGTGGCCGAGGTGCTCAACCAGTTTCGCGTGGAGCAGCCGGACCTGCCACCAGCGGTGGTCAACATCCTGCGCGAGGGCTGGCATGATGTGATGCTGCTGGCCTATTTGCGAGAGGGGGAGGAAAGCATCGCCTGGAAAGATGCCTTCAGCGCTGTTGAGGAGTTGATCTGGAGCGTTCAGCCGAAGGTTGAAGCGGCCGACCGGCAACGCCTGCTCAAGGCCATCCCCGATCTGCTGAAGAGGTTGCGCGATGGCTTGAACAACATCTCATTCGACCAGCATCGTGCCGGCCAGTTGTTTAAGGATCTGCAAGCCTCGCACATAGCCGCATTGCGCGGCGAGAGCGATCCCGTGGACGCTGAGGCAGTCGACGAACTGGTCCCGGAAGAAGTCGCACTGTCAGTTGCGGCGGAGCCGGAGGTCATCAAAGACGACTGGTATGACAAGGCCGCAGCATTGCAGGTGGGCCAGTGGCTTGAATGGCAGCGTGACGACACCTGGGTGCGCGGCAAACTGTCGTGGCGTAGCCAGGTGACCAGTGCCTGTATCTTTGTCAATCGCAAGGGGATGAAGGTCGCCGAGATGTCGGTCAATGACATTGCTGTGCTGTTCCGTGCCGAACAGGCGCGGATTCTGGAGGACCTCAACACGCCGCTGATGGATCGAGCCCTGACCGCGATGCTGGGGGCCTTGCGCGACACCGAGGATGCCGCCGACCCCGCCTGATCCCATCGTCTTTCGGGTACAATCGACGCGCCGGCCTTGAGCCGGCGCTTGCTTATCCAGCGACAGACAGCGATACAGGAGTGAATCCATGGCCGAGAAGATCACCGACTCCGGGCTCAAGTACGAAGACCTGGCGGAGGGCGGGGGCGCGGTCGCGTCCGCCGGGCAAGAGGTGGTTGTGCACTATACAGGCTGGCTCACAGATGGCAGCAAGTTCGATTCCAGCCTCGATCGCGGCCAACCGTTCAGCTTTTCGTTGGGACGCGGCATGGTGATCCGTGGTTGGGACGAGGGTGTTAGCGGTATGCAGGTCGGCGGTAAACGCAAGTTGACCATTCCGCCGCAGCTGGGCTACGGCGCGCAGGGCGCCGGTGGTGTGATTCCGCCCAACGCAACCTTGGTTTTCGAGGTCGAGCTACTGGAAATCCGCTGAGTGAGCCAACCTGTCCGACCCGTGGTCGACGATATCGCCCGGCAGGTTGCCCAGGCCCTCGCTGAGGATCTGGGTGCCGGGGATCTGACCGCCGCGCTGGTTCCGGCCACGGCGCAGACGACTGCGCGCGTAATGGTCCGCGAAACCGCGGTCCTGTGTGGCAGCGATTGGTTTGATGAGACCTTTCGCCAACTCGATTCGACCATCCAGACGCGCTGGGCGGCGCGGGACGGCGAACGCTTGACCGCTGGTCAGATCGTCTGCGAACTCGATGGACGGGCGCGGCCACTGCTGTCAGGCGAACGCACCGCACTGAATTTTCTGCAGACCCTGTCCGGTACCGCGTCCGCCGCCGCACGTTACGTGGAAGCGGTCGCGGGTAGCGGCGCAGTGATCCTGGATACGCGCAAGACACTGCCCGGACTGCGACTGGCGCAGAAATATGCCGTGCGCTGCGGTGGTGCGAGCAACCATCGGGTCGGCCTGTATGACGCGATACTGATCAAGGAAAATCACATTCGCGCAGCAGGATCGATCGCCGCAGCGCTGCGAACTGCCGCGGCGGGTGCCAGCGGCCCTGTCATGATCGAAGTCGAGGTCGAGGACCTCGATGAGCTCGGCGAGGCGCTGGATGCGGGCGCCGAGCGCATCCTGCTCGACAACTTCGACCAACCCATGCTGGAACATGCGGTGCGGCGCGCTGCCGGCCGGGCACGGCTGGAGGCCTCGGGTGGTGTAAACCATCAGACAGTGGCGGCGATTGCCCGCACTGGTGTGGATTTCATCTCGGTTGGGGAGTTGACCAAGGACCTCAAGGCGACCGACTTTTCGATGCTATTCGAGCCGGCGTAGCGGCCATGGTCCGGTCGTTACGCCTTTACGTCCAGCAGCGAACCGAGCAGCTTGTTGGCCGTCGCGAGCGTCTTCAGGTTCGCCTTGGCGGCATGCTCATGCTGTTTCAGTTCGACCATCGCCCGGGTCATGTTGGACCGGTCCCCCGGCCGCGAGGCCTGCGCGATCTCGGCGGCGCTGCGCACCATGCTGTGCCTGCTGTTCTGGATGCCTTGCAGCGCGGTATTGCCGAGTTTGCCGATCATTGCACTTGTCCAAGAATGCGCGTCTCGCCATTATTATCGACACCGCCGGCTGGTGGTTTACGTCACTCATGCAACCCGCGAAGTGTTTTCCGTGTTTCAGGCCGCAGATTCTGAATCCGGGATGGCGCTTCCCCGAAGGAAGAACACAGGATGAAAAAAGTCATTTTTGCCCTCCTATGCGGCTCTCTGAGCTGCTCCGTGATCGCGCAAGATGCCGGCGCTCTGGGTGTGTCCGAGAGGTACAGTTATGCCATGGGCGTGCAGTTCGGTCAGCTGCTCAAGGCGCAGGGTATAACCCAACTCGACAGTGCCGCGTTTTCCGCGGCCATCGACGACGTATTGAGCGGTCGTTCACTGCGCCTCGGTAATGATGAAATGAAGGAGGCGCTGCGCGATCAGCAGCGGCTTCTCGCCGAGCAGCGTGCACAGAGTGCGCAGGCGAGACTGCAGGCAGAGAGCGATTTTCTGGCCACCAATGCCGAACGCAGCGACGTTGTGGTGCTGCCAAGCGGCGTTCAATACAGAGTGTTGGAGACCGGGTCCGGCGAGCGCCCCGGTCCTGAAGACAAGGTACGCGTGCACTACCAGGGCACGCTGCTGGACGGCAGCGTGTTCGACAGCTCCGTGAAGCGGGGCAAGCCAGCGGAGTTCCCGATGGCGGGCGTGATCTCGGGTTTTCGCGAGGCGCTCTCCAACATGCAGGTCGGAGACCATTGGGAGGTATTCATACCGAGCGCCCTGGCTTACGGCGAGCGTGGCGCGGGTGCGAATATTGGACCGAACGAGACCCTGGTGTTCGACATCCAGTTGCTCGACATTCTGCGCTGACGCGATCCGGACGCGCTATTCCCAGGCCGCCCTGCCAGGCGGCATGACCAGGCGCGTGCCGGCGAACAGTGCGCGTTCTCCAGGCAGCGCACAGCGTCGGAACGTCGAGCGTCGCAGACCAGCTTGGGTGTGCAGGCAGCTCCCGCGCAGACTGAGCTGCCCCGCGTCTGTCGGGCAGCGTTCGAGCGCCGGGTCGGCCGGCGCCTGATAGCCGGGGTAGTGGTGGAAGGTATTGGCGCACCATTCCCAGGAGCGTCCCTGTAGCTCGATCCGGTCGAGGCGTGCAGCCACCTCCCACTGGTACTCGTGCTGCGGCACGGCGCCGGACAACCCCCGACCATGGGCTGCCGCCCAGGCGGCGAAGGCGCGTGCCTCGTGTGCACACAGGCCGGCCACCGGGTCCTCTGGGTACAAATCCATTGGGCCGCTAGTTCCTATCCCATACCAATGGCCGGCACCGTCACGGCGCCAGTGCCATGGGCCATCCGCTGAAGCCGACTCAAGCCACTGGCGACCCGCTGTGTCCCACCAGTCGGGCACGCGATAGCCGTCTGCCGCGATAAAGGCCAGGTACTCGGCGTTGCTCACCGATCGGCGACTGATTCGAAAGGCGTGCAACTCGACCGCCTGGGCCGGCCGCTCGTCCGGCATCACCGCGCCGTCACGAGCCCCGATTCGGTAGTGGCCCTGCTCGATGCGGCTGGAGTCATCTTTCGGCAGGCGTGCCTCGAGTATCTCGACGACACGGTAATCGCCGCCCTCGCGCTGAGCGCTGCGGGCGGTCAGGAGCGCCAGCAGACGTTCATAGATCAGCCACTCGCGTTGCGCCAGCTGCCATACCAGCCAGCTGCCGTCGAGTAGTGCATGCTCCGGTACATGTCCGGGATTCGCGAGCCAGGTGAGGTGTTGATCGAAGATCTCGTTGGCCCAGTTGAGCAGGTGGTCGTGTGGCGGAAGCTGTGCGTCCAAATCGGCGCTCGCGGGTTGCTCCGCGCCGAACAGGTGACGAACGCGCCCGGCGAGATCGTCATCGCGCATCACGTGGCTGCGCAGCAGGTTCAGTTCCAGATACACAGCCCGCCCCAGCAGCCATCCCGCCGAGGGCAGTTCGGCATCGAATCGCCGATTGCAGTCTCGCGGCGGCAGGTTTTCCATGAGCTGCAGCAACAGTTCGTGCGCGCTCGCCAGCGCGCCTAAGGCCTGTGGTTCGATCATGCGTGCGGTCGTCTGTCTCGATAGCTGCGTCTGGGCTTTCGTTGTCTACGCTGCCTGCCCGGCCTCGATTTGCGCGCAGCAGCCTTCCAGGTAGCTGATGATGTCGTTCGATTCGTAAAGCCATTGGCCGTGACTCTCGTCGACCGGTATGTACAGGCAGGGAACCTGCAGGCGCCCCCCCTGCTCAAGCAACTGCTGTCGCCAGTGCGTGTCGTTGCGTGCGTCGCGTATCTCGATGGTCAGCCCGAGGCGGCGGACCGCACGGCGGGTCTTCACGCAGAACGGACAAGCCTCGAACTGATAGAGCGCGAGGCCGCGTGTCGCCGAGTCGAACACTGCCTGCTCGTCCGGATCGCGCTGCGGCGGACGCGGTGCGGTGAGCGCATCGATAAGAAGGATTAGTCGGCCCAGTGGCCAGCGAACGAGTTCCATGATCACGACTTGCCACCCCCGAGACAGGGTGGTGACTCTGGTGCCTCGCCCCCCTTGGCAAACCACTCCTGCGGCGTCATCGTATGCAGAGCCAGCGCGTGCACCTGACCCTGGAGTTCTTGCTGCAATGCTCCGTTGACCTCGCGATGGCGCTGAATCAACGATCTGCCGTCAAACCGGCCGCTGACCAGTACGACGCGAAAATGCGACTCGGAACCCTCCGGCACATTGTGCATATGGCTTTCGTTAGCCACCTCGAGATGTAGTGGTTCGAAGCCTTCGCGTAATTTTTGTTCGATCTTTCTCTGGACCTGCATGATAGCCCTCCAATATCAATGTTCAGTTTCCGGCGCTGCGCGAGCGGATTAAACCGGCCAGCGATGCGGAAATGGCGCCGGCACCGATTTGTCATTCGGGGAAAACACGGCCTCAGCCGATCCCGTCCCAGAACTTTGAATCCCGCGCCAGGAACTGGTCCGCGGGGACGTAATGCGAGCCGTCGCAGGAGAAGTTCAGCCCGACGATACCATTGAAGATGTTGATCGAGCCCGCGCGCAGGTAGATCGTGTCATCGGCGAAACGCAGGTGCTTGAAGGTATCGAGAATGGGTCTGACCTGTCCGCATGGGATGACCGCCTCGCTCGGATAGAGCTTGTGCGGGAAGGCCAGACAGACGTCCGGGTCGACCAAGTCGTCATACTCGAGCAACTGGTAACGGTATGGGTCATCGAGCAGCCAGATTGTGGCCCGGCTGCTCGAAAAATGGATCTTCAGATGAAAGACGCCGTTCTCCAGAACCAACTCCTCGAACACCGGCACGATCATGTCGATCTCGTCGTCCAGCCGGCTCTCGATGCGGCATTGCTGGAAAACGTGGCCGCGGATCGCCGGGTCGCCTTTCAACTGGCGCCACCGGGTCGGCTCCGAGTACAGATCCTTGGTGATCGGCAGGCCGCGCAGATCGAAGTCCCCCCCGAGGTAGCCGACCGTCCGGCCATTCAGCTGAACGCGCTGGATTGCGGTGACCGAGGGCCTGCTGACGCGCAGGCTGATGTAGGCTTCTGACAAGGTCATGTCGTGATCGGGCGAAAGGTTCTGCATGTAAGGGCGATCCGAGCGGTCGCGACCGAAATCCTGCTCGATCAGCCCGTCCGGCGCGGCGTTGGCGCTGACCTGTTGTGCGGCAATGTCCAGCGCGTAGAGATAAGTCACGTAGGGAACCTTCGGAATCGATTCGAGCAGCAGCTGGTCGAGCGTCGGCTTGTCATCCCACACCTTCGCGCAGCGCCGGGCGACGCGCTGCATCGGGTCGATCAGCATGTTGTACAGCATGGCCCGCTGGCGCGTGATGCGCTGCTTCAGCGGTGAATTCTTGGTTTCGATTTTCACGGATGCGGCTTCAATGACGGCTGGTGGGCCATGCGGGAATCAGCGGCCGCGGCCGTCCGACGGGGGCGGAAAGGGCGTGATATTGCTGATCGGGCCGTCGAGGTCGAGTATTTTGTTCTGGCCGCGCTTTTCGACCTCCTCGATGCGGATCACCGCGTGCATCGGCAAAAGCAGACGCTGCACGCCTGAGAACTCATCCTTGAGCCGTTCTTCGGCCGGGTCAATCACGACCAGGGTGTGCTCGCCGAACAGCAGCTCACGGATCTCGATAAATCCGTATAGCTCGCCCTGCACGACCTGCTGCGCATGCAACTGATAGACCTTGCCGTTGTTATGAAAAGAGATCCGGAAAATCCGCATGGCCCCTCCGGGCGTCATCCGAGGGCCACTATTTTACCCCCAAACTTCCTGCCGCATGCGGGGAAACTGACCGGGACAATGCGTTATCATGCCGCTCGGATACTGTATCGACCGGATTGCCGATGGGAATGTTCAAGAAGCTCGAGTCTTCCGCGACCGGCGATTCGGTGCCGTTGGCTCAGGCCCTGGGAGAACTGCCTTGGAATGCCGACGGCCTGTTGCCGGCGATCGCTCAGCAGTTCGACTCCGGCGAGGTGCTCATGTTGGCCTGGATGAATCAGCAATCCCTGGCCGAGACGCTCGATACCGGACGGGTCTGCTACTGGTCGCGCTCGCGCCGTGCACTGTGGCGCAAAGGCGAGACTTCGGGCCAGGTACAGTCGCTGCAAGAACTGCGCTTCGACTGCGACGGCGACACGATCCTGTTGAAGGTCGATCAGACCGGTCCCGCCTGTCATACCGGCCGGCGTGACTGCTTTTACAACCTGGTCGATGGAGACCGACTTGTGGTCGACAAGGCGGTGCTGGTCGATCCCCTGGAGCTGTACCGCAAATGACCGATGTTCGTCCCATTGCAGCGTTCGACGACAATTACATCTGGCTGCTGACGCGACCGGGTCACCCCGGTTGTGCGGTGGTCGACCCGGGCGACGAGGATCCGGTGATCGAGCGCCTGGAGGCCGAGGGGCTGCGCCTGGACACGATCCTGATCACACACAAACATGGTGACCATGTCGGCGGGGTGAAGGGCCTGAAGGCGCGTTGGCCGGACGCCGTCGTCTACGGTCCCGCCAACGAGCCGATCGCCAGCCTGGAGCGCCGCTTGCACGGTGGTGAGCGCATCGAGCTCGAGGACCTTGGCGTCGCGTTCGATGTGCTTGATGTGCCGGGTCACACCGAGGGACACATTGCCTATTATGGCGACGGCGCCCTGTTCTGCGGCGATACGCTGTTCGCGGCCGGCTGTGGCCGGGTCTTCAGCGGCACCTTTGAGCAGCTCAGCGACTCGCTGATCCGGATCGGCCGAATGCCGCCCGACACGAGGGTGTACTGCGCGCATGAATACACCCTGGCCAATCTCGGCTTCGCGGCCTGGGTTGAGCCGGACAGCCCGGCATTGCAGGCGCGCAGCGCGCGGGACCGTGGTCTACGACAGCGCGGCGAGCCGACGGTGCCCTCCCTGCTTGGCGATGAGCTGGCGACCAACCCCTTTCTGCGCACCGACCAGGGCGATGTGATCGCTGCGGCGAGCCGCTGGGCGGGGCGTCCGCTGAATGACCCGGATGCGGTGTTCCGTGCGCTACGTACCTGGAAAGACAAGGACTACGACTGATGAGCCGATTGCTGTTGTTCATCAATGCCCGCCTGATCAACTAGCCCGCATCCGTCACCGGCATCACGGTCAATCGCGTTGCTTGGGCGTGCATTACCCTGCGCGGGTCTGGGTTGCGCCCGACGCTACCTGGTATTTGTGGCTTGCCTTCGGAACGGTTTTTGTCCGCGCTATGCCCTGCCGATTGCGCCTTTGTCGACGCCCTCGAAGGCGTAGACCTTGAAACGGTCTTCCGGATGCGCGGCCTTGAGTTGGTCCGCCACGTGCTGTGCGATGTTTTCTACCGTGGAGTCCTCGTCGATCAGGTAGCAGGCGCTGCGTGGCAAGGTCAGCCCGAAGTTACCCTGAGCGCTTCGGTATCCGAACTCGTTGTACTCGACCGCGTCGCGCCGACTGACTCCGATAAGGTCAGACCGCGTTCCGATATAGACATCGGCCCAGCGCCCAGCCCATTCGTCCTCGAGATCAGTGTCGCGTTGGCCGTTGCGCAGGATCTCTATGCGTGAACGGTGGCCGTGCGCGATGCGCTGGCAGTTCCCGGCGTGATGCTTGAGGCCATGGCTGTAGTGGTAACAGGCACCCTGGATCGATTCCGGCCAAAGTCGTATGCGTACGGCAGCGACATTGTCGGGTGTGTACGGTGAGAGATAGTCTGCAATGATCTGCGCAAGCCGGTCCGCGGTGATGCGTTCGCAAGGGATCAGGCGGATCGCGTCGCGTGGCGAACGATGCTCGATCTGCAGGCCGTCCTCCAGTGCAAACGACAGGTGCGAGCCTTCCGGGTACTCGGCGACCTGAAGTGAAGGGTAGTCCGCCGGCACCAGCAGCTTATGGTCGTACTGCTCGTCGATCAGTTGTTTGATGGACCGCTTTACGTCGCCGAAATCGAGCACCATGCCCTGGAAGTCCGGCTCACCATCCAACTCGAGGTCAACCTGCCAGCTTTCACCGATCAGGCCTCGGGCCGGGCTTAGAATCGAGTTGTCGATGACGGTCAATCGTTTGACGAATAAGGTGATCATTACCAAAGCATAACCGGAATCGTTGCTGCGCCGTGACCAGGGCGGTGTCGAAACCCGCGCACCGCCGCCTGCGGCAACGCCAGGTTGGCGAGTTCCCCGACGACTTTTTGCTGCCTGTGTGCAGGATCGCGGTCCAATGGGGCATCATGCGCGCGACCGTCAGCTTTGAAGCCGGCGCGGAGTCAGACCAAAAATGGCCGTTCAGCATCTCTGCCGGGAAATCGGGTGAGGCCAAGTCGTCTCTTATTCCTGTTGCTCCTGGCGACCGCCGTGGCCACCGCCGAGGTCGAGATCGACTTTGTGGAGAAAGGCGTTGAAGGCCTGCAGGCGAACTTGTTGAGCCGGCTGCGCCTGGCTGCCGAGCCGTGTGATGCGCCGCGCCCGCTCGTGCGCAGACTGTTCGCGGGCGCCGAAGACGATTTCCGGCCCGCACTGCGTGCCTCCGGCTATTACCAGGGTGAGGTGGACAAGCAGCTCAGCTTCGGGGATGACTGCTGGTCGGCGAGCTTCTCGTTTGACCTGGGCCGGCGTGTATCCATCCGCCGGCGCGAGATCGACATCAGCGGCGAGGCCGCGCAGGATGAGACGCTAGGTGCCGTGCTTGCGTCCTTACCCTTGCCCGAGGGTGCGCCGTTGCACCACGGCGAATACGAGGCAATAAAGGCCTGACTGGGGCGGTTCGCTGCGGAGCGGGGCTACCTCGATTTTGCCTTCACGCGACAGGAGTTACGGGTCTACCCGGATCAGGAGGTGGCGGATATACATCTCGAGGCGGACAGTGGGCCGCGTTACCGCTTCGGCGAGCTCAATATCAGTGAGACGCCATTGGATGAAGAGTTCATCCGCCGCCTGGCGCATCTGCAGCCAGGCGAGCCCTACGATGCCCGGGCGACCGCTGCGTTGAATCGCAACTTGAGCGACGCCGGCTATTTCCAGAGCGTCGAGGTACGGCCGCGCCGCGACCAGGCGCATGACTTTGTCGTACCGATAGACATCCTGCTCGAACCGGCGAACCAGCATGCCTGGCGTATCGGGGCCGGTTATTCGACCGACACGGGTCCGCGCGGCAGCCTGCGTTACGATAACCGTTACGTTAATCCGCGCGGCCATCGATTCGAAGGCGCACTGAGCGTGTCGTCGGTGATTTCCAGCCTGGCAGTCGACTATGTGATCCCGGGTGATGATCCACGGCATGAGTCCTTCAGCGTCGGCGCGCGCCTGGCCCATGAGGACAATGACAGCTCGGTCAGCGATAGTGCGACCCTGACCGCGCGGCATACCATCGAAACCGCCGGTTGGATCCAGAACAGATTCATCGAACTGCTGCACGAGAGCTCTGAGGTCGGGCAGGAGGACACGGTGGCCACCCTGTTGATGCCGGGTATCGCGTTCGACCGGGTTCAGGCGGACGATCTGTTCAAGACGCGCCGCGGTTATCGCGTCTTTGCGGAAGGGCGCGCTGCCGCCGACGCGCTGTTGTCGACCACCGACCTGCTCAGGTTCGGTGCCCGGGTCAAGGGCATCTATCGCTTTGGCGAGGGCGGGCGCGTGACCGGCCGCACCGATGTTGGGACTTTGTTCTTCGCCCACATCGACGATCTGCCGGCCTCGCTACGCTTCTTCGCTGGTGGCGACAACAGCGTGCGCGGCTATGCCTGGAAGTCGCTTGGGCCGAAGGATGAAGATGGCGAAGCGCGCGGCGGCAAGCATCTGTTGACCGGCAGCCTGGAATACGAGCACCCGGTCTTTGGCGACGACTGGTAGGCGGGTGCGTTCATCGATGCCGGCAACGCGTTCGATACCAGCGACCTCGAGGTGCGTTACGGCTATGGGGCCGGGGTGCGCTGGTACTCCCCGGTGGGGCGGCTGAGGCTGGATCTGGCGTTCCCGGACGACCGGGAACAGGATGACTGGCGCATCCACTTCAGCCTGGGTGCCGACCTATGAGCGGCGGCCGCATGCGTTGGCGTTGGCTGCTGATGCCGCTGCTGTTGCTGCTCGCCCTGCCGGTCGCGCTGCTGGCGCTACTGGCCAGTTCCAGTGGGACTGAATGGCTATTGCGGCAGGCAAACGAACTGGCTCGTCCGGCCGGCATCGAACTGAGCTTCGAGCACAGTGCGGGCAATATGCTGGGGCACCTGGAGCTGAGCGGGCTGGTGTTCGCGGGCATGGATACCCGAGTACAGATCGATCGCCTGTTGCTCGACTGGCAGCCCCGGGCATTGTTTGAGCGGCGGGTGCATGTGCGCGCGTTTGAGCTTGCCGGGGTGCGGCTGACGCCGCCAGCGGCCAGCGAGAGCGGGCCCGAGCCGCTGCAGATCCCGGACCTGCGTCTGCCCCTGGCGCTGCAGGTTGACCGCTTGCTGCTCGAGCAGGTCGTGATCGAGCAGCCCGACGGCCCGCTCGTCATCGAGCGGCTTGCCGCGTCCGCCAGTCTGGACGAGGACGGCCTGGTGTTACGCGATCTGCAGTTTGCCGGGGCCGGAGCCGGGGCTCGGCTCGAGGGCGATCTGAGCCTGCAGGCGGTCGCGCCGCACGCGCTCGGCGGCCGCTTGACCGGGCAGGTCGACAGCGAACTCAGCTTCGATGCCATCGGACCGGTAATGGCCCGGGCCCGCCTTTCCGGTCAGGCACTGCGGCCGGCCTTCGACCTGGTGATCGAGGCGCCGGCCCGATTGAATCTGCGCGGCACATTCGCATTGGACCGGCAACAGCCGGGCTTCGACCTGGCGGCCGACTGGGACGAACTCAGCTGGCCGCTGCGCGGCGAGCCGCAGGTCACGACGCGGGACGGACAGCTCAGTCTTCAGGGCAACCTCGGTGGCTATCACATCACCTTGTAAACTGCGCTGCAGAGCGGCGAACTGGAGCCCGGTGTCCTCACACTGAGTGCACAAGGTGATCTGCAGGGACTGGAACTCGGGCCGCTGACTGTGCGGGTGCAAGACGGCAGTCTGCAGGCTGATGGCAGTCTGCGCTGGGATGCCGGCTTGCGCTGGCAACTCGCAGTGTTGGCCGAACGCCTGAACCCCGGCCTGCTCTTTCCGGACTGGCCGGGTGAGATCGGCGGACGGCTAAACGTCTCGGGCAGCCTGGACGAGACCGGCGAGCGTCTCGCTGCTCGCTCGCACATCGAGGACGTCCAGGGCCAGCTGCGCGGTTACCCGGTCAGCGCCAGTGGCACGCTCGATTGGGATGCCGGTCGCCTGCTGGCCGATGCGCTGAAGATCGCCTCGGGCCCCAACCGCGTCGAGCTCGACGGCCGGGTCGACGAACAGATCGGCCTGCGCCTGGCGATCGATGCCCCTGACCTGGCCTCGCTGTACCCGGGCCTGCAGGGTCGGCTGCAGGGCGAAGGCCAATTCGGCGGCACGCCCGCGCAACCAACAGGCGCGGGTAGATTGACCGGTAGCGGCCTGGGGTACCAGGGCCTGAGCGCCCAGCGTTTCACAGTCGATGTCGACTGGGGCGGCGAGGGCGGTGAGGGGAAGGTTCGGGTCGAGGACCAGGATCTCGATGGGGTCGTGCTGAACAGTGTCGTGGCTGATCTAGGTGGCAGCCCGGCCGAGCACCGGCTGGGTTTGAACGCCGAGGGTCCGGATTTCGCTGTCGCGCTGGACGCGGGCGGTGGGTTGCAGCAGCAGACCTGGCAGCGAATTGCGCGGCCTGACGATACAACAGGACGTGCTGGGGGAGTGGCGCCTGCGTGACCCATCCGCACTGCATCTTGCCGCGAACCAGGTCCGCAGCGGCCGATTGTGCCTTGTCCAGGGAGGATCGGAAGTGTGCTCGAATGGCGGTTGGAGCCAGGTCGACGGCCTGGATCTTAGCGGCAGCGTGCATGAGTTGAGGCTGGCGAAGCTAGCGGCGTTTGCACCTGGCGAGGCCAGGGTCCAGGGTCATCTCTCGGCAGATTTCTCGGCGCAGGGGCCGCTCGAAAACCCCAAGCTGGTATTTGATCTGCGTCCCAGCCAGGGTCGCGTCTGCTACGAGCGGGATGGCCAGCGCTATGATCTGGTGTTTCGCAATGCGCGCGTGAACGGCCAGTTCGAGAATGATCGCGGCAGCGTGGATCTGCGCCTTGACCTCGCCGAGAACGGTCGCGCCGAGGGCCGGATCACCCTGGGTGCCCTGGAGGCTGGAGACCGTTCGCTTGGCGGCGAGGTCCGAGTGGATTTTCCTGACCTGGCGCTGGTGGAGGGTTTCGTCCCGGCACTCGAGAACGTCAAGGGTCGGCTGAAGGTCGAAGCGACGTTGGGCGGCACATTGAACACGCCGCGCGTGATCGGTGGGCTGTATGTCATCGACGGCAGCGCCCAGGTGCGTCAGGCCGGTATCGAGGTGGAGGACATCGCGCTCAACATAGAAGGTGATGGCAATGCGCCGCTGCAGGTCGATGGGCGCGCCAGCTCGGGTGAGGGTCGGCTGGACATACAGGGTACGGTCGATCTTGCCACGGAAGGCGGCCCCAAGGTCGACCTGAAAGTAAGCGGTGAGGATTTTGAGGCGGCTCGGCTCCCCGAAGCGCGGATTGCACTGTCACCGGATCTGACGTTGAGCGGGCAGGGACCCTATCATCTGTCCGGCACAACCCGCATACCCAATGCGGCGATCGAGGTCAAAGAGCTGCCGAAGGGTACGGTCGAAGTGTCCCCGGACGAGATCGTGGTCGGTGAAACGGAGGAGCCCGCTGAGACTGGACAGGCCGCGGCCCGACCGTCCAATCTTACCGCGAGGGTCCGCGTCGAACTCGGCGATGCGGTAAATTTCAAGGGCTTCGGCTTGACGACCCGATTGGTCGGGGCCCTGGATGCCGCAGCCGATGCCCGCTCCACCACGGTCGATGGCACGATCGAGATGCGTGATGGCCGATACGCCGCCTATGGACAGGAACTGGAGGTGGAACTCGGGCGCCTGTTGTTTTCCGGTCCGCCAGGCAACCCCTCGGTGGACCTGCGCGCGGTGCGCGTATCACGCGATGGCGATGTCAAGGCCTACCTGGCCCTGAGTGGACCTCTGGCCAAGCCACGGGCACGCGTCTACAGTGAACCGTCACTGCCGGAGGCCGAGGCGGTCGCCTATCTGCTCACCGGTCGGGGGTTGGATCGGGCAGGCCAACAGGAAGGTGTCGACATCGCCTCGGCGGCATTCGCGCTCGGCATGTCGAAAGGCGCCCCGCTGCTGCAGAACATGAGTGGTCGTCTGGGACTGGACGATTTACGGGTCGAGAGTGGAGCAACAGGGCTGGAGGACAGTTCCCTGGTGCTCGGCAAGTACCTCAATCCGAACCTGTACCTCGGTTATTCGCAGGGCCTGTTCAGTCCCGAGGGCGCGATCCTGTTGCGCATGCGTCTGACCGATCGCCTCGAATTCGAGAGTCGCTCCGGCATTGAGCAGTCGTTTGACCTGCTGTATCGAATCGAACACGATTGAGGATCGGGCTGAAGCTGGGCTGACGCCGGGTGCTGGACCGCGCTCACCAGCTTGCGCCACGCAGGGTATCCACACGTCCGCTATACAGACTATTATGGCGCGCACGACTGTTACGTCGGCCGTGATATACAGTGGCAGCGCGTTCGACTCGCCGTCGCATGGCTCGCTGAACGACAGAATTCTGCATGTTCCGCCATCCCGGCGGTCCTCCCTCAATCTATGCCCGGCGACGGGCGACTGATCAAACACGATACGAGGTCAACGATGGCAAACAGAGGTTCACGCACCACCAACAAACTGGCTACCCAGTCCTTCGAACTGGCGATGGCCGCGCCGCTGGTTGTGGCCCACCGGCTGACCCGTATGGCATTGGCCGGCACCACCCCGTCGGTACGCGACCGCGAGGAGTTTCTCTCCATGGGCACGGAGAAGGTCACCGCCTTCGGCCAGGCCTGGAACGCCATGGCGCTTCAGACCCTGCGCGCGCAGCAGGAATTCACGCTCGGCCTCTGGCAGAATATGTTTAAGCCCTGGTGGATGTGGTCCAGCCCGAAGTCGCTGAATTCGAACTCGAGGCGCGCGCCCAACGCGGCACTGCGTGTCGTCAGCGAGGGCGTGACGCCGATCCATCGCAAGGCGGTATCGAACGCCAGGCGGCTGGGCCGGACGCGGTTGAAGTAGACCGCTGCCCCATGCCCGCCGAGTGCCGGCGGGGGAAAATGGAGCCGATGGGCGGATTTGAACCGCCGACCCACGCATTACGAATGCGTTGCTCTACCAACTGAGCTACATCGGCTTAGAGGCGGCGCATTATGGGGCAGGATTTGTCCTGACTCAACCTCGCGCTGCGGTCCACCCGTAGGGTTCGGGGGCGACGATAGGCCGGCGTCCCAGCACCAGGTCTGCAGCCAGCCGGGCCGAGGCGGGGCCCAACACGATGCCGTTGCGAAAGTGGCCGGCATTAATGAACAGTCGGTCGATCCTGGGGTGTCGGCCGATGTAGGGCACGCCGGCGGGCGAAGAGGGCCGCAGGCCCGCCCAGTGCGCTTCGACCTCACATTCCCCCAACACCGGGAATCGAGTGGTGGCGATCCGATAGAGTTCTTCGCGCGCCGCTACGGTGGTTTGCTTGTCGAACCCCGCCTCCTCGATCGTGCTGCCGAACAGAGTGCGTCCGTCGCGTCGTGGGATTACGTAGCGGTTGGCCTCGAGCACCATGCGCGAAACGGTGCCGGGCTCGGCCCGGAACAACAGCATTTGCCCGCGCACCGGATGGATCGCTGGCGGTGACGGCAGCTCTCCCAGCAGATCACCACTCCAGGCACCGGCGCAGACGATAACCGCATCGGCATGGTGCACGCCGTCGGCGCTGCGCACTCCATCGCACTGATCGCCCCGGCACAGCAGACCTTTGATCGTGACACCGGTCCGGATCTCGACCCCCAACTGTTGCAGTCGGCGGCGCAGTGCACGGACCATTCGCGGGTTGCGTACCTGTCCTACCTGCGGCATCCAGATCGCCTGGTCTGCCGGGTCGGCGGCCCTGGGTTCCAGCCGGCCGAACTCTGCCCGGTCGATCGCCTGCAAGACCCGCCGGTGCTGTCGCGCCCACTGCTGCGCCTGCACGATCTCGTCAGGCGCGACCAGGATCAGGCCGCACTCGGTGTACTGGGGATCGATTCCTGTATCCTGAAAAAGTTGGGAACAAAAATCCGGATAGGCGGCCTGGCTCCAGCTTGCGAGTCTGGTGACGCTATCCAGATAACGCCACGGGAACAGCGGAGAGACGATGCCGCCACCGGCCCAGGATGACTCGCGACCTGTGTCGGCTCGCTCGAACAGGGTCACCGCCTGCCCCGCGCGGACGAGTTCCAGTGCGGTGAGCATGCCGATCACGCCGCCGCCAACAATGATGAATCGGTTCATGAGGATAAAGAATCTGCCGCTAACAGCTCGGACGCCGCCTTTCCGGGACCGTTCGTCGGGGAAACGCTGCAGTTTATCACCCGCGTCGGTACGTGATTAACGGAAACTGTTATACGAATGACTATGAGTACGAGACAAACAAGGTTTCACGCTGGTCGAGCTGATGGTGACGCTCGCCGTCGCGATCATCCTGCTCGCGGTGGGGATGCCGTTGTTCAGTGGCATGGCCGCCAACAATCGTGCGACCGCGCAGGCGAACACCTTTCTCGCTGGATTCAAACTCGCCAGGAGCGAGGCGGTCAAGCGCGGCGCCGACGTCTCGGTCTGCGCTGTGGCCGATCCTGCGGCCAGCCCGGTGACCTGCGGCGGCAATGGCGACTGGCCAAACGGCCTCTTGGTATTCACCGATGCCGGCACTGCCGGCAGCGTGGATGGGACCGACGAACGTCTCAAGCTGTTCGCAAACCCGGTGGCTGGGGCGACGGTATCGACGACTGGCGGTTTCGTCCGATTCGCGCCGCAAGGAGAGGTAGGACAGCATGACGGCTAACGGCGGTGACTGCCCAGGCAGCGGGACCTGTCTGGAACTGGGTCAGGACAGTTCTTCTTCCGGCTACACGCACTGCCTGCACGTAATGCAGAGTGGGCAAGTTCGACTGGAGCGTGGTGCATGCGGTTGAAACATCAAACGTTCCGAAAGTCTGCTGCGGGCTTTACCCTGCTCGAGGTACTGGTTGCGCTGGTCGTGTTGTCGATCGGCCTGCTCGGGCTTAGCGGTCTGCAGACCAGCAGCCTGCGCAATAACCACAGCGCGTTCCTGCGCTCCCAGGCGACGCTGGCGATCACCGACATCATGGACCGGATGCGGGCCAACAGCGATGCGGCCAATGCGGACAATTACGACATCAACTACGGCGCCACGCCGAGCGCGACGTCCTGCGCCAGCAACTGCACTGCGCAGGCCGTTGCGAACATGGACTTGGTCGAATGGCGCTCCTATGTCGAACGCCTGCCCGGTGGAGAAGGCGAGATAGACGTCGATGCGAATGGCGTGGCCGAGGTGAAGGTCCGCTGGGCGGACACGCGCGACAGCGGCAACAAGCTGGAGATCATCACGAGGTCGCAGATATGAGCAAGGGCTTCAAGCGACAGACGGGACTTACCCTGGTCGAACTGATGGTGGCGACCACACTCAGCCTGGTCCTTTTGGCCGGAGTGCTGGTGGTGTTTGCGGCGAACAAGACGACCTATCGGATGCAGAACGGCCTGGGTACGCTGCAGGAGAACGGGCGCTACGCGATGCGCCAGATCGTGAACGATCTGCAGTTGGCTGGCTTCGGTGGCTGTCTGTCACCGAACCTCGAGCCGAAGCCGCGTGTGATCAATCTGGTCGGCGGGTCGCCGACGTACCTCGATGAGTTCGCCGGTGGCCAGTTTTTTGCCGGGGATGACAACGGCGGCAGCACTTACGACAGCAGGGCGATGTCCGCCGGGACGGACGCGGTCGAGATCCGCGGGCCACTGCGTTCCGCCGTCGGCTTACGTGACCGGGGGCGTCAACGCCGCGGGCAACATAACGATTAAGGGAGATGCGACCGGTGACTTTGCAATCGATGACTACCTGCTGATCTCCGATTGCGCCGGTGCCGATATCTTTCAGGCCACGAACGTGCAGCTGGTCGGCGGCGATACCGCCATCGCCCATGCGGACACTGACAACACCCAGGCCAACCTGTCGCGCGCCTTTGCGACCGACTCGGTGGTGACGGGGTTCGCCACGCATACCTATTTCATCGCCGATACGGGCCGCGACAATGCATCTGGACAGGATATTGCCGCGCTGTACCGCTTCGATGGCACCAGGGCGGTCGAACTGGTCGACGGGGTGGAGGATCTCCAGATCGATTACGCGCTGGACACCGACGGCAATGGCCGGATCGATGCATTCAAGAACGCGGATGCCTTGACCGCCATCGAGTGGGGCGAGGTCATGGCGATCCGGATCTCGCTGCTGATGAACAGCGTCGAGGCCGCGAGTGCCGTGGTGGCTCCATACACCTTCTTCCCGACGCAGGGTACACCGATCACCCCGGCGACAGACGACTTCCGCCTGCGCCAGGAGTTCAGCTCGCTGGTGTCCGTTCGCAATGCGGTCCAGTAGGGGGGCATGACGATGCGACAGACGAGACGGTTTCCCGGCAGATCGCAGCGCGGTGCGGTGCTCATCGTCGCGCTGGTGTTGCTGCTGGTGCTGACGATACTCGGTACCGCCAGCGTCAGGGATACGGCCATGGAAGAACGCATGGCTGGTAACTTTCGTGACTACAGCGTGGCCCTGGAGGCCGCCGAGACGGCCCTGCGTACCGGCGAGATCGAGTTGGGCAGTTCGACGGCCTTTGGCGGCATGACATTCAGCACTGCCGGGACCGACGGGCTGTACGACGTCGCGGCAATGAGCAGCAGCGTAGATCCGATTACTCGGCGCGCCAACTGGGCCGATGTGGACTCGAGCGTGCTGGACAAGTCGAACACCCTGGTGAGCGCGGATCCCGATTATTACATCGAAGAGTTGCCGGAGATCGATCTACCCGGCAGCGACCTGGTCGTGGGTTTCCAGGACAAGCCGCCGCCGGTGCAGTTCTACCGGGTCACCGGCAAGGGCTATGGGATATCACCCAATTCCGAGGTGATCCTGCAGAGCACCTACTTCCGTTGATTGCCGAAGTGGGCAGAGGAACAAGTCATGCGTAATCGAATTCTGGTTTGCACCGTTGCATTGATCTGGGGCGCGCTGGCGAGTCGCGCGGCCATCGCGCTGCCCGCTCAGGAGCCGCTGTTCCTGGCCAACGGGGTCCGGCCGATGGTGATGTTCGCGATGTCGGTCGATCACCAGTTGTTCAAGAAGGCCTTCGACGACTACACAGACCTGAACAAAGACGGTGTTATCGACAACACCTACACCGACAGCTTCGATTATTACGGCTATTTCGACAGCAATCGCTGTTACTCCTATGACAACGCTTCAGGTTACTTCGAGCCGGAGGACGAGGCGGGCGGTACCAATGGGCACCATTGCACCGGCTCGGAGTGGAGCGGCAACTTCCTGAACTGGGCCACGATGACCCGTATCGACGTGCTGCGCAAGGCCCTGTACGGCGGCAAGCGCGCGGTCGACGACACGGACCAGACGGTGCTCGAGCGCGCCTACCTGGCCAACGACGTGCACTCCTTCGCGAAGGTATTCACGGCGTCCTCGGGGGACAGTACTCAGAACTATACGCCCTACTCGGCGACGACAATCACCCTGTGTAACTCGACACCGCAACCAGCGGCGGGTCAGCCCGACGAGTCGCAGAATATCGATACGGCGACCAATCCGCCGAAGGTGCGTATCGTCAGCGGTGACTGGGGACGCTGGGCGGCCGGCGAGCGTAACCAGTGCGAGTTCTACGAGGATGCCAAGACGGCGAACCAGAATGCCGGCATCGTACCGGCGTATGCACTGAATCTTTTCGGTGCGGGAACGAAGAATGCGCCGAACGTAAAAGTCGAGACCTGTGTCGCGGGCAAACTCGGCCCCGAGTGCTATAGCTACAATGGCACCGACGCCAAGCCCGTCGGTCTGCTGCAGCGATACGGCGATGATGGCACCTTGCGGTTTGGTCTGATGAGCGGCAGCTACAAGAACCGCGACAAGGGTGGTGTGCTGCGCAAGGCCATCAGCAATTTCGCCGGCAACGGCGACGCCAACGAGGATGAGGTCAACCTGGCCGACGGCACCTTCAACAGCAGCGTGGAGGGCATCGTCTACACCCTGGACAAGGTGCGCCTCAACACCTGGGACTATGGCGACACGCACTATAACGATTGTGATACCTACAGCATCGGCATCAACACCTACCTGACCAGCACCGCGGCCAATCGGCAGTGTTCCAACTGGGGCAACCCGATCTCCGAGATGTACCTGGAGGCGGTGCGCTATCTGATCGGCGAGGAGAGTGCGACCAGTGCGTTCAACGTCACCTCGTCCTCGCAGGACTACGGCCTGCCGGCATCGGATGACTGGACAGACCCGATGCCTGAAGCCGAGTGGTGCACGCCGATGAACGTCGTGCTGCTGTCCAGTGGTGACAACGACTTCGACACCGACCATCTCGGCAACGTGCCAACGGTGCTCGGCAGCATCGATAGCGCGACGGATGCGATCGGGGTGGCCGAAGGATTCTCGGGCCAGGTATTCATCGGCGAGGTCGGTTCCACGCCGGTGCTCAATCCCGACACCAACATCTGTACCGCCAAGACGTTCACCAGCCTGTCGCAGATGCGCGGCCTGTGTCCGACCTCACCGAACAAGCAGGGTGGCTATGCGGTGGCCGGCCTGGCGCACAAGGCGCGTACTATCGATCTGCGCGATTACAAGAACGATCCGCTGACCGGCAAGGGTCAGACGATCAGCACCTATGCGATCGCGATGGCGAAAAACCTGCCGGATTTCGTCTTGCCGCTGGGTAGCGGCGAGTTGACCCTTGTCCCGATCGCCTATGCGGGGCCGACCAGTTCGACGCCGGACATCGACTCGACCGAATGGAAATCTTCCAGCCTGGCGCAATTGACGATCGAGGAACAGATCTACACGCTGCTGGAGAAGCTCACCTATATCCGTTTCCTGGCCCTCTGGGAGGATTCGGCATGGGGTAACGACTATGACATGGACATGGTGTCGCGAATTTCCATGTGTGTCGCCGCTGAGTGTACGAATCACGACGACGATGGCGACGGCACGAACGACCTCGAACCCCGGCGCGGATACGGCGCGGGTCACGATCCGCTTCATGCATGCGGAGGGGGGCGTGTCGATGAAGATCGGCTTCGTCGCCTCCGGTACGACGGCAGATGGTGAGTATGCCGAGGTGCGCAAGTCCAATGGTGGTGCCGCCAATTTCAGCTCGTTTGACGATGATCCCTTACGCGATGCCGAAGAGCCGGCGCCTGTGAGCTATACGTTTACCACTACCGCGGGCAGATTCGCCGGCAGTCAACCTGCCCCTGCCCCTGGAACTCGCTGCAAAGTACGGCTCGTTCAGCGATTCTGATGGCGACGACATGCCTGGCGTCAAGAGTGAGTGGGACGGTGACAATGACGACCTCCCGGACTCTTTCTTCTTTGCCGACGACCCGTCGCAGATCGGACCCAAGCTGGCAGCCTACCTGGCCGAGGCCTCGGATTCCTCTTCATCGGCATCTGTCGTGGCGAACTCGGTCAGTCTGCAGACCACCACGCGCATCTACCAGGCGCAGTTCGACAGCCGGGTCTGGTCCGGCAGCGTCGTGTCCTACCCGGTCGATGTGGCAACCGGCTCCCTGTTGCCTGCCGAGTGGGATGCGTCCATCGAGACCGCCAAGCTGGATTGGGATTCCGAGCGCGAGTGGTTGACCTGGAACAGCGAGGTGGGCAGCGACAGCAACGGTGATGGCGTCCCGGACGGCAGCGGTGTGCCATTCCGCTGGGACAACCTGGACACGATTCAGCAGGCGTTCCTGAACACCCCTCCGGGCGATGTACCACCGGCAACAGATGATTTCGGTGAGGATCGCCTGAAGTACCTGCGCGGAAACAAGTACTACGAGGTCACCCAGGGCAATGTCGTCGGGGGTTCGCCGAGTTTCCGCGACCGCCTGACCCTGCAGGGCAACCCCTACGGGCTCGGGGACGTCGTGCACTCGACCCCGACCGTAGTCGGCGCGCCCAACTTCGGTTATCCCGACAGTATCGAGACGGCACCCTATTCCGCGTTCAAGGCACAGTATGCGGACGTGGACTGCTCGAATGGCACGAAGGATCGTGAGCCGATCCTGTATTTCGGCGGCAACGACGGGGCGTTGCACGGTGTGTCGGCCTGTGACGGTGCCGAGCGTATCGCCTATGTGCCGCGGGCGGTATATCCCTGGCTTAAGGAACTGACAGCGGTTGATTATGCGCACCGCTTCTATGTCGATGGTGCGCCCACGGTGGTGGATGCCTATTTCAGCAGCGACAGCAGCTGGCACACCGTACTGTTAGGGACGCTGGCCGCCGGTGGGGCCGGTGTGTTCGCGCTCGACGTGACCGATCCGAGCAAGTTCGACGAGAGCTATGCGGACGATGTGGTGCTCTGGGACATCGTGGCCACTCCGCTGGAGGCCGATAGCGATTACCAGGAACTCGGTTATACCTATAGCCAGCCTGCGGTCGTGAAGGCCGAGGGGCACGGTTGGGTGGCCATTTTTGGCAATGGTTACCATGGTGGAACCCCAGGTAACAGCAAGGCAGTACTGTATTTCGCCGATATCGAGACCGGCGAGCTGCTCCAGAAGATCGACTTCTCGACCGTGGATGCGGCCAACCATGGGCTGAACAATGGCCTTTCGACCGTCGCGCCGATAGACCGTGATGGTGATGGCGACGTCGACCTGATCTACGCGGGAGACTTGAACGGTAACGTCTGGCGTGTCGCCGCGACGATCCCGGCCGGACCGCCCACCTTTGTCCAGGGTACTGGCTTCCAGACGGCCTCAGCCAGCCTGCTGTACAAGGCCAAGAACAAGGATGGGGCTCCCCAGTCGATCACCTCGCGCATGTCCGTCGGTTATCATCCGACCAGTGCGGTCGGGCGCATGGTGTACTTCGGGACCGGCAAGTACTACGAGCCGGCCGATCAGGATCCGTTGAATGCGGTCCAGTACAACACCATGTACGGCATCTGGGATCGCGACGATCCGGCCCTGAGGCCGAGCAGCGTCACGAACCGCAATTCGAATCGCCTGCAGCAGCAGACGATCGAATATGAAACGGCGGCAGATAGCACCGACTCCTTCGGCAGTAACACCTATCAGGTGCGGACGGTCAGCGACACGCCGATAACATGGGCCTTGCCGAACGAAGCCTGCGCCGCCGACAAGTCCTGCGGCTGGTATCTGGATCTCACCGATGTCGGGGAAAAGATGGTGTCGACCCCGATCCTGCGCGGCGGGCGTCTGATCTTCGTGACCACCATCCCCTCGCAAGAGTCCTGTGGCTCAGGTGGCACCGGCTGGTTGATGGAGGTCTGCGCATCCAACGGCGGGCGTTGTAACTACCCGGTGTTCGATCTGAATGGCGACGGGCTGTTCGACTTGCAGGACAATCTGTCCCAGACCGACGGCGACGACGTCACGACCTACACGCCGATCTCCGGCAAGAAGTCCAAGGTCGGTATCCTGCAGCCGCCCGCGATCCTGGCCGGCATCGGTGGGTCGGGCGACGGCAGCTACGATGGGGTGGAGGGCAAGTATGCATCGGGCAGCAATCAGGCCAAGATCGACGTCACGATCGAGAATCCCGGCTTGCTCGGTGCCGGCCGCAAGTCCTGGGTCAGGATCAAGTAGGAGCGGATGATGCAAGCCAAGCAACGTGGACTGACCCTGATCGAATTGATGGTCGTCGTCGCCGTGATGGCGATCCTCGCCTCGGTTGCCTACCCGCTATACACCAACCAGACTCAGAAGTCGCGGCGGGCGGACGCGAAGATCGCGCTGGAGTCGATCGCGATGGCGGAGGAGCGCTTCTACACGATCAATGGCAGGTATGCGGTCACCCTGAGTTCATTACAGGTGTCGACGGAGATTCAGGGTGGGGCCTCAGACCAAGGCTACTACGACATTTCAGTGGCCTATGATGGTGGCGATCCCCAGACCTTCGTTGCGTCCGCTCAGGCGGACAGCAGTGGCAGCCAGGCTGGTGACTCCGGGTGCGCAAACTTCTCGATCAATCAATCGGGCGAAAAAACCGCGACCGGCGACAAATGCTGGTAGTTGTGCCCCAAGGCCGGTAGGTCGGGCTGCGCCCGACGCTGCTCGGCAGGCACAGCCTGCCCTACGAAGATGTCCCGCCGGGGTCGCCGGCCATCGCACCGAGCAGGTTCTTCGGCAGGGCGAATACGACGGTCTCCGGCTCGCCGCTGTCCTCCTCGACCGAATCCGCCCCCCACTGCTGCAGCTGCGCTATCACGCTTTCGACCAATACCTCGGGCGCCGAGGCGCCGGCCGTCAGCCCGATCGACGCGACGCCGTCGAGCCACTCGCGGCGGATGTCCTCGGGGCCGTCGATGAGATAGGCCGGGCGCTGCTGCTTTTCGGCGATCTCCTTCAGTCGGTTGGAATTCGAACTGTTCGGCGAACCCACCACCAGCACCAGGTCGCACCTGCTGGCCAGCCGGGTCACCGCATCCTGTCGGTTCTGGGTGGCGTAACAGATGTCGTCCTTCTTCGGCCCCTTGATGCTGGGAAAGCGTTGCTGAAGCGTGTCGATCACCCGCGCGGTATCGTGCATCGACAACGTGGTCTGGGTGACGAACGCCAGCTCATCGGGATTGCGGATATTCAGGGCCGCGACGTCCTGTGGCGTTTCGACCAGATGGATGCCGGCCCGGTCGTCCGAGCAACGGTACTGGCCCATCGTACCTTCGACTTCCGGATGTCCCCTGTGCCCGATCAGCACCACTTCGTGACCGGCCTTGCAATGCCGAGCCACCTCGAGGTGTACCTTGGTGACCAGCGGGCAGGTGGCGTCAAAGACGGTCAGGCGGCGTTTTTCGGCCTCCTCGCGTACTTGCTGAGATACGCCGTGGGCACTGAAGATCACGGTGCCGTCGTCGGGTATCTCGCCCAACTCGTCGACGAACACCGCGCCACGCTCGCGCAGACGCTGTACGACGAAGCGGTTGTGGACCACCTCGTGACGGACGTAGATCGGTGCGCCAAAGGTATCCAGGGCGCGCTCCACGATCTCGATCGCGCGGTCTACCCCGGCGCAGAAACCGCGTGGGTTGGCGAGTAGGATTTTCATCGACCGATTGTCCCGGGCTGTCGGCTTATTTTCAAGGGCGCGGGGTACTTGGCGCCGTTCGGGCCACGCCAGGCAATCGTTCGGAGGGGACCGCCGCCCTAAGAATTGTGCTGGCTACCTGGGTAGGGGACTGAAACGCTGAGAATCTCGACCTCGAATGTGATCTCGTGTCCGGCCAGGGGATGATTGAAGTCGACCTCGATACGGCCTTCGTCAACGCTGCGGATCATCCCCGGGATCTCGTCGCCGTCAGGCATGGCGAATGCGACGATCTGTCCGATCTCGGGCGTGAACGTGCCATCGAAATCGGTCATTGGCATGAACTGGATGAGTGCGGGGTCGCGCGGGCCATAGGCCTGGTCCGGGAGCAGATTGAGGGTCTGGGTGTCCCCGGGGCAAAGTCCGTACAGTGCCAGTTCGAGACCGGGTTGCAGGGTGCCGTCGCCCATCGTCAGTGTCACCGGTTCCTCGCCAAACGTGGACACGGCCTCGTTGCCGTCTTCGAGCCGAATCGACAGATGCAGTGTGACGGGTGAGCCGGGCAGGATCTTCTGCTCGTCGCTCATGAGCCCTTACCCTGACGCAAATCCTCGGCGATCCCGCGCAGCGTCGGCAGGTCGATGCGCAGCTGCTGTGCGTTCTCGAGGGCGCGCTCCAGCCGCGCCGCTGCACTGCGCCCCATGCAGTTGTGCCCGGGGTCGCCTTCGAAGGCCCCGACCATCGCAGCGATCAACTCCGCGTTGTCGAAGTGCGCGCCGGTCAGACCTTCCTGCAGCGCTATCACCTCGTCCGCCACCTTGCGCGCGAAGTCCTGGTGTTCGGCCCAGAGCTCGCCGACGCTGCCGCCGGTGCGCAGGCCGGCGATGTTGCTCGTCAGGATGTAGAGATTCTTCACCACCAGTGCGGTCAGCATGTCACGCTTCTTGCCGATCACCTTTACCGGGATCTCCAGCGTCGCCAGCGCTCGTGCGAGCAACCTGGCACGCGGACCGTGGGCCGGAGACGGGATGATGACCTTGCTGTCCTGGCCTTTCTTTTTTTCGAACCAGACCGAGATGACCGTCACCTTGTCGAGATGCCGATAGTCGTCAGGTAGCAGTTCGTTCTGCAGCAGGGCGAGTCGTTTTCGCCAGGCCTTGGGCATATCATCCAGTACCCCTGCGAGATCCTGCTCGGCCACCGCGACCAGAACCAGTTCGGGGTCCGGCAGGCGTTTGGCCAGCTTCCGCAACCGGATATCCCGATTGACCGGGTAAACGGGGTGCCCCAGGCGCAGCAGGCCGCGGGCAAAAACACTGCCCATTTCACCCACTCCAATCACCACGACCGGTCGCTTCGCCAATTCAGACTTCCTTCTTCCAGATGATTTCGTTGCCTCCGTCCCGGCGCGCCAGCACACGGGCCAGCACGAACAGCAGATCGGAGAGGCGATTCAGGTATCTGCTGCTGGCCGAGTTTACCGGTTCGAGCCGGGAAAGGCGCAGGAGGTCGCGCTCGGCCCGCCGACACACCGCGCGAGCGACATGGCAGCGTGCCGCGGCCTCGCTACCGCCGGGCAGGATGAATTCCTCGAGCGGTGGCAGGTCGGCATTGAAATGGTCAAGCGTTTTCTCCAGGTCCATCACCCGCGGGTCGCCGATCACCTCGGTACCCGGCATGGCCAGTTCGCCGCCGAGGTCGAACAGGCGGTGTTGTACCGCCTCGAGCGGCCGGTCGATCGCCTGCGGCAGCATCTGGGCGCGCAGCAGTCCGATAAACGAATTGAGTTCGTCCACGCTGCCGATCGCGTCGATGCGGGCATGGTCCTTTGTCAGGCGTGCGCCGCCGGCGAGGCCGGTCGTGCCGTCGTCGCCGCTGCGCGTGTAGATTCTGGTCAGCCGATTGCCCAAGTTCAGTCCTCGAAAACGTAGCTGGCCCCGATCCAGACATTGCGCTCGGGGGACGGATTGAAACCGTCGCCGGCAAACGAGCTGGCGCCGGTCTCACTGTAGCGTTCGTCGAACAGATTATTGATCTTGGCGCTGAAGCGCCAGTCGCCCAGGTCGTAATGCGAGACCAGATTGGCCACGGTATACGCATCGAGCGGTGGCGATGCGTTGTCGAAGTCCGAGCCGAGGAACTGCTCGCCGACATGCTCGGTGTCCAGGCGCAGCAACAGGTTCGGCTGCGGCCGCCACTCGGCATACAGGTTGAACTGCTGCTCGGGTACCAGCGGGACGCGCTTGCCGGCATGCGTCCCGCTGCGGATCTCTGCGTCGATGTAGCTGTAACCGGCACCGATGCGCAGCGAGTCGGACAGGCCGGTGTCCGCCGACAGTGTCAGCCCGTTGCGCCGGCTATTCGGCAGGTTGACGTTGGTGTAGGTGGACGCGTCATAGCTGATCTCGTCCCGGAGCCGCAGTTGAAACGCGCTCACACCGATGCGCAGGCGATCTGCGTCATACTCGGCACCCGTCTCGTAGGATGTCCCGCGCTGGGTCTCGAGGCCGACCGGTTGACCGAATGGCACATTGGTGTGCTCGTCGACCTTGGCAAAGCGGTAATTCTGATCCACCCGCAGGAACAGCCGCCAGGCGCTTTCGGGCCGGTAAACTAAACCGAGCGAACCGACCGTCACCGAGTCGTCGATGTCGACCGGGATCCCGCCGCTGTCTATGTCGTTGTCTACCCGTGCGTGGCGGACACCGGCGGTGAGCGACAGTTGCTCCCAGAGCGGTCGGGTCAGTTGCGCATAGGCGGCGGCGATGTCCTGATCGTTGCCTTGCGGCCCGAATTGCGTCACCAGCTCGTAGTCGGTGCTCAGGTAGTCCACGCCGAGCGTGATCAGGTTGTCGTCATATCGGCCCACCAGGCGTGGGGTCAACTCGGTCGAGTCGCGGTCCTGGGTCGATCGGCTGCCGGGAAAGCCTCGAAAACTCTGGACGAATTCACGCTGATCGTCGCGCAGGGCCAGTTCGGCCTCCAGGCGCCAATGCGTATCCAACTGCTGGCGGGTGCCGACCCGGGCAACTTTGCTGTCGGTGTCCAGGAAGTCGTTGGGAAACACCGCCTGGCGGCGGTCGGCGGCCAGTTCGCTGGCGAGCAGCGCGCCCGGTGTCTGCACGTAATCGCGCAGCAACTGGACGTCCACATAGCTGTATCCGGCGTGGTGATCGACTTCCAGGCGGCCGTCGATCCGCTCGAGGCGGCTGTTGTTGTGGTCGCGGTAGTTGTCGCTGTCACGCTTGTGGGCCTGCACGCTCAGGCCGGCGTGTTGCCCGATCCGCTCGGTGATCCCGGCCAGCAGCTCCCAGGCGTCGTAGCTCCCCGCGCCGGCGCGTGCGCGCCGCACGCTGCTGTCCGGCCGCGTCGTGATGACGTTGATCAGGCCACCGACCGCCTGGTTGCCATACAGCGTGCCTGCGCTGCCCTCGATGATCTCGATCCGCTCGACTGTGTCGAGGTCGATGGTATTCAGATATAGCGTGGCCGTGTCGGTGGCCGGGTTGATCTTTCGACCGTTGATCATGACCGCTACGTTGGACTGGGCGGTGCTGCCGAATCCGCGCATGTCGATGTTGGCGCTGCTGCCGTCACCAATGGCATCCGACACATGTACCCCTGTGACCTGGCGCAGCAGCTCGGCCACGTCGCGCGCGCCGCTGTCTTCGATATCCTGTCGATAGATCACGGTCTTTGCGGCCGGGAATGTCCAGGCCGGGCTCGGCAGTGCGTGCGGCACTGATCAGTATCGGGGGCAGCGGAGTGGCCGCCATGGCGGAGGCGGAAAGGCAGAGGCCCAGGGCCAGCGATCGGCAACGCATGCATGCTCCGCATCGCAACGCCCGCCGCGCTGCGCGTGTCGAGCCGCGTGGGGGTGCCTGGAGGTGCAGTTGGCCCGAGCCGGGCAGACTGCCCCTCACGCGGCCCACCGCGGCGTGGTGAGTGAGTGCAGGAGGCCGGTATCGGACTGACGGGTTGTCACCGGGTATATTGGATACGCGGTGTGGCCCTGCTGATCGCCACCACGCCAAAGGCGCAGCGGTTTATGCCAGGACTACCCGATCACCGTTGCGGGGGCAGTGTCGGAGTGGCTCCCGTGGAGCGCACCGACTTCCCATTTAACCCCTGGCCGAAGAGACGTTGGCGAGAGGCACCTCAGGCGAGGTACCAGAATGTAGGGACTTGCGTGGCGGCGGTCAAGCCGCCGCGACAGGTCGAATTGGGAGTCCAGGGCCTACTTCATAAGTTCCTGGGTAACGAAGACGTAGCCGAGTACGCCCGAGAGTGCGACCACTAGGATCATCTGCAACACAATGCATACGCCGGGGATATCGCTGCAGACCTTGCCGAAAGTACAACTCATGAAAGACTTCACTGACCTACCTCCAGATCGACTTTTCTAGTTTTGTTCGTGAAATTCAACTCTCGGATTTTAAATTAGAAAATGCTAATTTTATTCCCCTCGAGTTCACTGATACTGGCACGCATCTTTTATTGTGACAAGACTGACATGCATTGAAATGCCAATACTTGATTGATCCAGGTTAAATTGCTGTATCGATTACAAATTTGAGCAATTTGCTTGGTTATTGTCCGGCCGCGGTAAGGGCTGGTTTGCCTGGTCTTTTTTTGCCTACCGGTGCTGCTTTGTCCGGGCATCGCCCGGGTTAATTCTGTCCAGGACTTGCCGTATCCTTGCAACACGCAATCTGGCTCCAAGGCCGAACACCACCCGATCCGGAGATGACCATGGATATCGCAGGTCCCCTCAAAGTTGGCGTCGTAGAGCCGACGCCGCAGGGCAATTACGAGTTGCACATCGATTTCAACGAAGACTTCAAGGCCGCTGATCTGAATCAGCAGGGTGAGCAGTTCCGATCCTACCTCGAGGACCTCGGTGCAGTCCTGCAAAACGGCGGCCTGGATGGACCCAACGCCCAGGGCGTGATGCTAATCCAACAGATCTGCGAACAACTGCGCCCGCACATCGAGGCCGGTGAAGTCGCGCTCGGTGAAACGCTGGTCGTCGAGGTGCAGCGCACGCCGGGGGTGAATCTGGCCGACCTGCTCAACTGATGGCGGACAGTGCCCACATCCTTGAGGGTACCGAGCTGAACTTCGATCAGCTGGTGCTCGAGAACTCGCGCCGGGGGCTGGTGCTGGTGGACTTTTGGGCACCCTGGGCCGGCCCCTCGCTGCGTCAGCAGAAACAGCTGAGGCGCCTGGCCGGCGAATACCAGGGGCGTTTTCTGTTGGTCACCGTGAACACCGACCAGCAAAAGGGCATCGCAGGACGGTTCGGTGTCAAAAGCCTGCCGTCGTTCAAGCTGTTCCGCAACGGCAAGGTGGTCGAGGAGATCCACGGCATGCAGCCGGAGGCAGACTATCGCTCGATCGTCGATCGGCACCTGGTGCCGCTGGGCGACAAGGTGCGTCTGGCGGCTGGGCGCGCGTGGGATCAGGGAGACCACGCCCGGGCCGTCCAGGTCCTCGCAGAAGGCGCGATGGCCGAGCCGGACAATCTCGACATACCGGCGATGCTGGTCAAGCTGCTGATGCGCCTGGAGCGCTTCGAAGAGGCGCGCGAGGTGCTGCTGGCGTTGCCGCCCGAGGCCCGTGACACCACGGAGCTTGCGACGCTGCGCGCGCACCTAGATTTCATCACCGCCGCGCTTGCGGTCGATGATGAGCCGGCCCTGCTCGCGCGTGCCGCGCAGTCTCCGCCGGATCTCGCCGCCCATTTCCAGGTCGCCGCGCTACATCTGCTCAGGGACGAGTACGAGGGCGCACTGCAGGCATTGATCGTGGTTCTTCGCAATGACCGTGAGTTCGATGAAGGTGCAGCCAGGCGGGGTTTGCTGGCTATCTTCGAAACCCTCGGCGGCGACCACGAGCTGGTGAAGCGCTATCGGGGTGAACTGGCGCGCCTGATCCATTGAGCAAATGAGCGCAAGCGAACCCACCATCGGCTTCGTCAGCCTCGGCTGCCCGAAGAACCTCGTCGACTCCGAGCGCATCCTCACGCAGCTGCGCGCCGAGGGCTACGGGCTGTCGGCGACTTATCAGGGCGCCGACCTGGTCGTGGTCAACACCTGCGGCTTCATCGATGCGGCGGTGGAAGAATCATTGGATGCGATCGGTGAGGCGCTGCACGGTAACGGCCGGGTCATCGTAACCGGTTGCCTTGGCGTGCGTGAGGACGATATCCGCGCCACCCACCCGGACGTGCTGGCAGTGACCGGGCCGCATGACTACGAGGCGGTGATGTCGGCAGTGCATGCACACCTGCCGGCACCGCACGATCCGTTCACCAGCCTCATCCCGCCGCAGGGCGTCAAGTTGACGCCGCGTCACTACGCCTATCTGAAGATCGCCGAGGGCTGCAACCATCGATGCACCTTCTGCATCATCCCGAGTATGCGCGGCGACCTGGTCAGCCGCCCGGTCGGCGAAGTCCTGGCCGAGGCGGAGCGACTGGTCGAGTCGGGGGTACGCGAGCTCTTGGTGGTGTCGCAGGACACCAGTGCCTACGGTGTCGACCTCAAGTACCGGAGCGACTTCTGGCACGGTCGGCCGCTGGATACCCGTCTGACCACATTGGCGCGCGAACTCGGCCGGCTGCCGGCCTGGACGCGGCTGCACTATGTCTACCCCTACCCGCAGGTCGACGCGCTGCTGCCGCTGATGGCCGAGGGCCTGATCCTGCCTTACCTGGATATGCCGCTGCAACATGGCAGCGAGCGCGTCCTGCGGCTCATGAAGCGCCCGGCGGCGACTGAAAAGGTGTTGTCGCGAATCGCCCGCTGGCGCGAGATCTGTCCCGATCTGGTGCTGCGCTCGACCTTCATCGTGGGCTTCCCGGGCGAAACCGAGGAGGACTTCGACCGTTTGCTGGATTTCATCCAGGAGGCGCAACTCGACCGGGTCGGCTGTTTCGCTTATTCCCCGGTCGAGGGGGCGGCAGCCAACGCGCTGCCCGATCCGGTTCCGGAGGCGCTCAAACAGGATCGGCTGCAGCGCTTCATGGAGGTGCAGGCCGAGATCAGTCGCAACAAGCTGGCGCTGCAGGTCGGGCGTGAAATGACCGTGCTGATCGATGAAGTCGGCGACCACAGGATAGTCGCTCGTGGCCCCGGCGATGCGCCGGAAGTGGACGGCCTGGTCATCATCGACGGTGCCTGGGAGGGCGTGGCCGCAGGTGACTTCATCAAGGTGCAGGTGACCGGCTACGATGAGCACGACCTGTTCGCGGAACCGCGGTGATGGACAGGGCGGTAGCCCCGTTTCAATCTCCACGACCATCTGCCGATGGTGTAGCCTTGGCCGTGGGCGCAATGGCACCTGTTCGATGAGCCGATAGGCATTGAGCAGGGTTCCGGCGTGCTCGACGCGCGGGCGCCGAATCTGGGCAATCGAGTCCAAGGCACCGCTTGGCAGGGCGTCCAGGGAGAGAGCGCATTGGCCAGGAAACACGTCGTCGAATCAGGGCTGCCGAGCGGGCTGCTGCGGCAGTTGAATCTGCACAGTCCATTCGCAACAGCGCGCGGCCGGGTCCTGTTGGTCGCCTGGGCAGTGTTGACGGCCGGTGTCCTGGTTGCCCTGTTGGCAACCGACCTGGGTCGGGCACGCTCGCAGCTCGAGCAACTCGGCGATGTCTATCTGCAACACGTCTCCGACCGCGCCCTGGTCAGTGAGACGGCGATCGAGGGTTTCGCGGCCTTCGTCGCCGCGCTTCAGCCGCTCAATCATGAGCGTGCTCATGAGTACGCCCGCACCCTGCTGGTGCGTTATCCTTTCCTGTATATGTTCGAGGTCGCGGCACGGGTCAGCGATACGGACCGCATGGCCTTCGAGCAACGCCTGGCCGCACGCTACCCGGGTTTTCGTATCCGCCGTTTCGACTATGACACCGACCGCAGCTGGCAGGTGGCCGGAAACTCGGATTTCTACTATCCGCTGGTATTCCAGGAGCCCCTGCTCAGCGGGCCGGCCAACCTGCTCGGCCTGGACATCCATTCCGGAGAGTTCCTGAGGAAATCCATGCAGGCCTCGTTCTCCCGGGGGCAGCCTGTTGCCACCCATCCGTTCGAACTTGCCGAGGGTCGGCGTGGGTACGTGTTGCATCGCTCGGTCGAGGATCTCGGCAGCAGACCGCCGAGCGCCTTTGAAGCCGATCAATACGTGTTGCTCGCGTTGCGCTCCGAGGAACTGTTCGGGGCGCTGCCCAGTGCGCCAAGCGGTGTCGAAGTCCGTCTGGCGCATGGCGATTTCGCCATTGACGACCCGCGCGGCGCGGTATTGTTCGTGGCTGCGCGGCCGGCATCGGTGACCGAGTCGCTGTTGCTGCCGAGGTTCAGCGTGCTGCGGCAACTGCAGCTCACCTCGCAGCCGTTCCTGCTTAGCCTGGATTGGCAACTGGCCTGGAGCGATCTGAGCCTTGGCCCAATGGCGGCGGTGATCTTCTGCTCGATCCTCTTGTTCCTGTGGGTCCGCAGCTATGCCAGGCAGTACATCACGAGCGAACTGGACGAGTTGGAGAACGAGGGGCGGCTGTATGAGCTGGCCAACTTCGACCCGCTGACCGGTCTGGCAAACCGCAATCGACTGATGGACGTTCTCGAAAGTGCGTTGGCCAGGGCGCGTCGCCAAAAGTTGCAGCTGGCGGTCCTGTTCATCGACCTCGACGGATTCAAAGAGGTTAACGATTCGCACGGTCACGCGACCGGTGATCTGGTGCTGGTGGAGGCCGCCCGGCGACTGGCCCGGCACCTGCGCGAGGAAGAGCTGCTGGCACGCTACGGCGGCGACGAGTTCGTCTGGGTGACCGCCGGCTCGTCTAGCCCCCCGCTGCTGGATGGCCTGATGGCGCGCCTGCGGCGCGAGTTCGCCCGGCCTTTCGTCATCGGCAAGGTGCATGTGCAGCTCGGAATGAGCGTAGGCCACGCGGTTTACCCGAGTGACGGCAAGAACATCGCCGCACTGTTCGAGACGGCGGATGCGGGCATGTATCGCGACAAGCGAGGCTCTGGCGCCGGCTCTCCCGCAGGCGTTGGCGTCGAGGTCTCGGCGCCGAACGAGCCGCCGGCCACCCAGGAGGACGGTTAGGGCCTGTTGACACGATGCGCATACCCATCGACGGAGGTCGTTTTTTCACAGGACAAGGCGCACTGAGCGCCGTGCACCTGGCGTGCATCAGCGAAAGGACGCGGTCACGGGAAAAATGGCCCCGTCCGTTCGGGATGGCTCACCAAATAAGACCATGCGGCGCTGCGCATCGCGCATTTGGGGCGACCAAACCCGGCTCTGCGCGCCTTGCCTGAGGTCATGGGAGAGCTGATGCTGGGCACCCGCAATGTGTTAACAGGCCCTGGTGCCCTGTCCCGCGATCGTTCCGGTCCGGAATTGGCGCTATATCGACCCTGAAGCGGCGGGAGGTAGCTCATGCCGCTCGACGCCGGCAAAACAAAGCCGGCCCAGCGGCCGGCTTTGTGCTGCGCGGGTCGGCGTGACGCCTTAGAAGGCGACGCCCGGCTGTTTGCCCATTTTCTTCAGGATCAACGCCAGCGGGCAGAATCCGGTGAAGGCCGACTGGAACAAGTTGAGGCCGACGAAGGCGGTGAAGAACAGCCAGTACTCGTGGTGGAAGATCGGGCTTGCCGGCGCGCCGAGGGCGACGGTCAACATGATCATGAACCCGGCAAATGCCAGAACGATACGCTCAATCGACATAGGGTCTCTCCATAAGGGTTTGGACGAAACCGCTGCTACGGCTTGCGGTGCGAAACGCCGCAGATATTAGCTAAATCTAATATATAAAGTCAATCTGCGGTAGTTGGCGCGGCCCCTCGCGCGCCGACCACTTTTTGACATGGACGGCGCATGGCCGATTGCCGCTGACGAGAGCTGTCGGTGAACACGCGCGGCCACTACAATCGGGTCGCAACGCCACAGTTCGCATCCCCCGCCAGGAGGCCGAGAGTGCAAAGAAACTTCGTCTTTATCGGTCTGCTGCTCGCCCTCACCTGGCTACCCGACCGGCTGCCTGCGGACGGTGCTCCGCCCGAGCTGGCCAGCCTGCTTTCGAATACGCGGCAGCTGACCTTCGCCGGTCGGCGGGCCGGTGAAGGCTACTTCAGCGCCGACGGCCGCAGAATGATCTTCCAGTCCGAGCGCGACGCAACCAATCCCTTTTACCAGATCCATCTACTCGACCTGGAGACCGGCGATATCGAGCGTCTCTCACCCGGATACGGCAAGACCACCTGCGCCTGGGTGCACCCTGCCGGCGACCGCGTGCTTTACGCATCGACCCATGAAGACCCGGACGCCAGGACCAAGATGCAGACCGAGATCGATTTCCGTGCCTCGGGCCAGCAGCGCCGTTACAGCTGGGACTATGACGAGACGTTCGAGCTCTACGACCAGGATCTCGCCTCGGGCGAGCGGCGCAATCTGAGCAACACCCCAGGCTACGACGCGGAGGGGGCCTACTCGCCCGACGGCAGCCAGATTGTGTTCGCCTCGAACCGCCGTGCCTATCTCGGGGAGATGTCGGCCGCCGAAGAGAGCATCTTCGAGCACGACAAATCGTACATGATGGACCTGTACCTGATGGACGCGGACGGCAGCAAGGTGCGTCGTCTGACCGAGGCACCCGGCTACGACGGCGGCCCGTTCTTCAGCGCCGACGGCAGCCGGATCACCTGGCGGCGCTTCTCGGCCGACGGCAGTCGCGCGGAGATCTACACCATGGACCTGGCCAGCGGGGCGGAGCGGCAGATCACACGTATGGGTGTGATGTCCTGGGCGCCATACTTCCATCCGAGCGGCGATTACCTGATATTCGCCGCCAACCGCGAAGGGTTCGCCAACTTCGAGCTGTTCATCGTGGACGCTGTCGGGGAGCGCGAACCGGTACGCGTGACCTTCAGCGATGGGTTCGACGGGTTGCCGGTGTTCTCGCCGGACGGTCGGCAGCTGTCGTGGACATCCAACCGAACGGCCAAGCGGCAGAGCCAGATCTTTATCGCGGACTGGGACGACGACAGCGCTCGGCGCCTGTTGGGTCTGGACACCGCGAGGTCCGGCAGCGCCGCCGTCGCTGTTCAGGGTGTTGGCGCCACCGACGCGGCGATCAGCGTCGCCGACGCCCGCGCTTACGTCGAGCGACTGACCGCCGACGACATGGCAGGCCGCCTCACCGGCACCGACGGCGAGGTCCGGGCGACCGCGTATGTGGCTGAGGTGTTCGAGCGCCTCGGGCTGGAGCCTGCCGGCGATGCGGGCACCTGGTTTCAGGCCTTTCCGTTTACCGCCGGCGCCACGCTGGGTGACGCCAACCGCCTCACGATCGGCGGCATCGAGCCGTCCGCCGCCCCTGTTCTGGACCGCGACTGGCGACCGCTCGCGCTCTCAGCCACCGGCGAGATCGCGGCCGTCGGGGTGGCGTTTGCGGGCTACGGGATCATCGCGCCCGGCACCGACAAGATCCCGGATTACGACGCCTACGGTGATCTGGACGTGACCGGCAAATGGGTGATGGTGCTGCGCTTTCAGCCAGAGTCGGTGCCGCCGGCCTGGCGCCGGCATCTGTTGCACTATTCCGATCTGGCGTACAAGGCGTCGGTTGCCAAGCGGCGGGGTGCGCGTGGCCTGATCGTGGTTACCGGGCCCGAGGCAGCGGCGCGCGACCGGCTGGTCGAGCTGAAGCTGGATGCGGCGGGCCCGACCACCTCGCTCGCCGGCATATCGCTCAGCGACGAACTGGCGGGGCGAATGCTGGCTGCCGCGGGCAAAGACCTGATGCAATTGCAGGCCGCCCTGGATCGCGGGGACGCGCTCGAAGGCTTTGCGCTCGACGGGGTCAGCGTGGCGACGACCCTGGACATCGCCCGCGAGCAGCGCCAGGGCCGCAATGTGCTGGCCCGGCTGCGTGCCGAACCGGCTACCAGCGGTGCGCCAGTGATCATCGGGGCCCATGTCGATCACCTGGGACGCGGCGAGGTGTCCGGGTCGCTGGCGAGCGACGCCGAACGTGGCGCTATTCATCGCGGCGCCGACGACAATGCGTCCGGCGTCGCGGCCATGCTGGAGGCAGCGCAGTATCTGGCGGACCTGGATCGGCGCGGCGCGCTGGGCGCGCGGCGCGACATCCTGTTCGCCGCCTGGTCGGGTGAGGAACTCGGCACCTTGGGCTCCGCGCACTTCGTCCAACAGTTGGCCGGTGGCAGCGATCTGCGCGGCAAGGTCGCCGCCTATCTGAATCTGGATATGGTCGGCCACCTCGATGAAAAACTATACCTGCAGGGTACCGGTTCGAGTACCGCCTGGGGTGCCGAGATCGAGCAGCGCAACATACCGGTCGGCCTGCCGATCGCCACCAAGTCCGACCCCTACCTGCCGTCTGATTCGACCCCCTTCTACATGCAGGGTGTGCCCGTACTGCACGCCTTTACCGGGGCGCACGAGGACTACTCGACGCCGCGCGACACGGCCGATCAGCTGAACTACGAGGGTATCCGGGATATTGCCCGACTGATGGCCGGCATCGCCCGCTCACTGGCCCGCGCAGAGCAGGCGCCGGATTACGTTGCTGTTGAGCGCCGCAGCAGCGGGCTGTCGCGCCGTCATCTGCGTGCCTACCTGGGAACCATCCCGGCCTATGGGCAGGATGAGAGCGTCAGGGGGGTCAAGCTGCAGGGCGCGGTCAAGGGCGGACCTGCGGAGCAGGCGGGCGTGCGCAACGGCGATATTCTGGTGGGTCTGGGTGGGGTCGAGATCGAGACCATCCACGACTTCATGGGCGCGCTGGGTGGTCTGAAGGCCGGCGAGGCGACCGAGATGACGGTACTGCGCGATGGCGTGCCGGTGACCATCAGCGTCATCCCCGCGGCGCGTGAGTGATCCCTCTGCGCCGGTCCGTATGCCGGCGCGATGCCCTGACCACCATGGTGCTCGGTTCGGCGCCGCGAGGCCGTACTCTGGGGTGGCTGCCGCCTCCCTGCGGCAGACGCCGGCAGAGCGAGCAGGCGAGCATTTTTTTATGCCTGTCCGCTCGTCCAGCGAGTGCCGTTTTGCCTAGCCGGGGCGTTTCTTCAACCAGGTCTGGCGGCTGTAGTCGTAAACCGAACGCTGGTCGGCATGTGCAAAATCGGCCTGCAAGTCGTCAAACGCCCGTTGCGCCCAATCAAGATCACCGAACTCGCGCATGATCCCCTCGGCCCAACGCAGCTTTGCCAGCGGCTCTTTCAGGGACTTTTCGCCGGCGCCATACAGCTCGCGCAACAGATCGCCGGACTCGTTGAAGCCTTTCATCTGACGAGCCAGCTGAATGAACTGTTCGGCATTGCCACACTTGGCCGCCGCGCTGCGAAAATAGCCGTCTGCCCGATCCGCCTCGTCCCAACTCCTCGCGTAGTGGCCGAGCCAGGCGAGATCCACAGGCCTGGTGGCCTTTTCCGCGGCCTTGTCGAGCAGGGCCAGCGCCCACTCCCTGTCGCCGAGGTCATCGCCGGCGGCGCGGGCCAGCTTGCTGAGTTCGTGCGCGGAGATGGTGTCGGCGTCGAGCAGCCTCTCTTCCCAGCGCCGGTAGAGGGTTCGCGCCCATTGCTTGCCGGACTCCTTGTCATGCAGTTCCCGCGCAGCCATCTGACCGAGCGCGCGTACCTGGGCGAAGAAGCCGACCTTCTCCGCACTGCCGTCCAGTAGGCGACCGACCCAGTCGGCGTTGCCGGTCAGTCGGTCGACCGCCCGGGTCAAGGTCTGATATTGCTGCAGGTTGAAGCCCTGCGCAGTCAGCGTCTCCTCGGCCTTTTCGAGCAGTTGACCCGCATAGAAGGGGTCGTCCAGTTCCTCCTTGACCGCCTCGGCCAGCGCGATGAACTCGTTGTAACGTGAGATCTTGTTCTCGCGGTCCTGAAACGCAACGTACTTGGCCTGGCTGGCCTCGCGCTTCTCGAGTTTCGCCTTGACCCGATCCAGGCGCTGTTGATCGTCCCCGGCGAGGCTGCCGACCGTCTCGTCCAGTTTGCGCATCTCATCCAGGCTATTGACCGCCTCTTCGGCCAGATCGAGGGCCCGCGCGGTGACGGTCTTTTCTGCTCCGAGATTTGCGCTGCGCTGGGCGGCGTCCAGCAGTGCACTGGTGTTGTCGCACACCTCGAGAGATTTGGCGATTGCTGCCTGCGCGAGTTCGGCGTCGTCGAAGCCGCCGCCCAGCAGGTCGAGCAGGCGCTGCAGTTGCGGGTATTCAGATGCCGCTTCGAGGGCCTTGCGATAGACGGCGCCCGCCTGCGCCTTGTCCGAAAGGGTTTCGTGGATTTCGTTGCCGAGACGCAGCAGGTCGTTCGGCTGATCGATCTTATCTACCGCGCGGGCAAAGATGCCTGCGGCCAGCGCCTTGTCGCCAAGTGCCCCGGTCACCGCCTTGGCCAACGCGGCGAGATCGTTCGGGTCGCTGATCCTGCTTTCGGCCTTTTCATAGGCCGCCACGGCCTGCGATTTGTCGTCGAGCTTGCTGGCCATGTCGCCGGCCAGGCGGATCAGCTCGTCTTTCGAGGCGAAGTCGTTCAGCGCCTGCCGGTACATCTCCAGTGCGGTCTGCTGATCGCCCAGGAGCCCGGCATAGCCGTTGGCGAGGTCCAGATTCTCCTCGCCGCTCATCGCGAATTCCTTGCCCTGTTCGAGCAGCTGGGCGGTCTTGTCGTTGTCGTCGAGCAGGGTCTTGAAGCCCTCGGCCAACGCCACGAACTGCCCCGGGAACATGCACTCGCCCTCGACGCTGGACAGTAGTTCCGCCGCGCCCGTCTTGTCGTCGAACAACTCGACCAGGCCGGTCGCGAACTCGACCGCACCGGTCGGGCCCTCGCCCAGATTCGCTGCCTGCTGGTAGAGCATGCGCGCTGCGTCCGTATCCTGCTGCTCGGCGAGTACCTTCGCGGCCAGGGCCTTGTAGTCGTCGAGAGATTTCAATTGCTCGCCGAGTCGGGACATCAGCGAGGCGGCGAGGGCCTCATCGGCCAAGGCACTTTTCGCATAGCCGGCATAGGCCAGGATCTCTTCCGGTCTGCTACTTTCCTTTACCGCACGCTCCAGCAACTCCCGTGCCTTGTCCTTGTGGTCGGTGTGCGCCGCCAGGCTGATGGCGAGCTCTGCGAATTCTTTGCCCTCCATGCAGAACTCCTCTGCCTGCTGGTAAAGGTTTTCCGCCATCTCCTTGTCGTCCGCAGTGATCGCGACTTCGGCGACCTGGATGTAGTCCGCCGGAAACTGACATTGCATCTCGGCTTGTTCCAGGAGGTGTTTGGCATATTCGGGGTCTTTCGGGTCCTGCAGGGCCTCACGGGCGAGGTCCGTGTAATCTTGCAGCGAAACGCAATCCGTTTCGCGTGCTTCGAGGTCTTCCTTCATTGCCATGATTTTTTGCCTTTGTGGTGTGTTTCGACCCCCCGATGTCCGGCTGTGTCCCGGGGGGTCGTGGAGGATGCGGTGCGCCCAGGCTGGACCGCCATCCAGCAGACTCGCGGGTCGGCTGCCGGGGACCACGCTGGCCGCTTGGCCGGTGCGGGTGCCCGATTCCAGGAAGTCCACATTGCACGGCAATGTAATGGGCAGTCGCCGCCACTGGCAAGCTGCATACCGCCCCATTAAGCGCAGAGTTCTTGCCGGATATCCCAACCCGGCCGTGATTTCCGGCGCTCGCGATGTAAAAAGCCAGTGAGCTTGCCGCAGACAAGCGGCAGTTGGGCGTGCAGCGGTGGATTCCCGGCATCCCGCGCGTCGAATATGCCGGGTTGAGGTGGCATGGCTGCAGTGTCCTGAGTCAGAGGTTCGCATGGTTTCAGCGGGATTCAGCAACGTGCCAGGCCAGGGCATGCGATTGCAGGACTGGCCGTCGCCAATGCGAACGACTGCAACGCCGGTCCAGGGGCGTTTCTGACCCGCCCCGGAGGGAGCGCCCCGAATGCGCCACTGCGGCGTTGCGAATCTTGCCAAGGGCCTGCCATTGCCGGCGAATCGCGCCCTGCATTGCCACTTTCGGGATGCTCTGAAATCATGCGAACCTCTGACTCAGGACACTTGGATTCAGCCATGGTCGAGACATATTTCGACGCGCTCTGGACGGTCCTGCTGGAGTTGTCACCGGCATTGCTGCTCGGGCTCGTGCTCGCCGGCCTTTTGCGCGTATTCTTTCCCGACGGCCTGGTCCGGGCACATCTCAGCCAGCCGACGCTCGGTAGCGCAGTGCGTGCCGCGTTGATCGGTGTGCCCATGCCGCTGTGCTCCTGCGGCGTGATCCCGGCCGCGATCGGTCTGCGCAATCAGGGTGCGTCAAAGGGCGCGACCATTTCGTTCATGATCAGCACGCCGCAGACCGGGGTCGATTCGGTCCTGGTCAGCGCGGCCTTTCTTGGCTGGCCGTTCGCGCTGTTCAAGGTGGGTGCGGCGTTTGTCAGCGGTGTACTCGGTGGCCACCTGGTCAACCGCTACACTCGGGCCGATGAGGCCGGCGGGGCGGGTCTGGAGCAGGGCGAACACTGGCGTTCAGCGAGGAACCGGCTGGTCGCGGTGTTCAGCTATGCGCTGTTCGATATCCTCGCAGTAATCGATCTCTGGCTCATCGTCGGCATCCTGCTGGCGGCGCTCGTCACGACCGCGATACCTCCGGACTATCTGCAGGGCATCGTATGGACCCAGGGGCTGGGCGGGATGCTGCTGGTACTTGCGATTTCCCTGCCTCTGTATGTCTGTACCACCAGTTCGGTGCCGATCGCCGCGTCGCTGATCGCCGCCGGCATGCCGGCCGGTACTGCGCTGGTTTTCCTGATGGCGGGTCCGGCGACCAACGTCGCAACGATTGGCGCAGTCTACCGGGCGCTCGGGGCACGCGTGCTCGCCCTCTATCTGGGCACGGTGATCGCCGCCAGTGTGTCGCTGGGGATGACCTTCGATTTCGTGCTTGGTGACACGGCCGCGGACGTGGCGGCGCACACACACGACAGCGGGGCCTGGTGGGAAACGGGCTCGGCGCTGCTGCTGTTGGCGCTGATGGCCTTTCTGCTCGGTCGGCGGGTCTGGCTGCACCTCGCCCGATCGCGCGTGCAGGCGGTGGAACGCAAAGGCGATGTGACCCTGCAGGTCGAGGGCATGATGTGCCAGCACTGCGTCGCCAGCGTGAAGAATGCGTTGCAATCGGTGGACCAGGTCGAGCAGGTGGTTGCCGATCTCGGCAGCGGTATCGTGCAGGTCAGCGGTGGGCAGTTGCGTCGGGAGTTGCTCGAGGGTGCGATCACGCGGGCGGGCTACCGCGTCGTCGATCCCTCCTGAGCCGGCCTTTGCCCGACGTTCAATGAGCCCTGTAGCGGCCGGCGGTGCTTCGTCCAGGGGCGTTTCAGGCGCTCGGTGGCCGCCACGTTGTGCGGCGCAGCATTGCGCCCTACCCATGCCTGAGCGCTGCGGGGGTGCGAAGCTCCGGGCTGGCGGTCGCCACGTGGATTCTTGCGCGAATCGGTGCATGGGCTGGCGAATGGCGATGTCAGTCCGGTCATACGCCCAAAGGCGCTCGGGGCGGTCGGAGGACTCGCGCGGGCGCCTCAATATCTATCACCCTGGACCTCTGCAGGGCAGTGCACCCTGGGCCGTGATCGTGCGTTCACAGTCCCTGTGATGCCTGTCGGCCCTGTGGTACCGTTCGCCAAGGCAACATCCGAGCTCAATCTCCGGTGAATCCCTACTTCCGCAGGAATTCTGGCAACCTTATGTTGACAAAAGAAATTCGGACGTAGAATCTGTCAGCCTGATGCGTTTCGAGGGAATTCTCGATGTCTCGAGTATTGATACTCGACGATCAGCTGATCAGCCGTATGATTCTCGAACAGCTGATCCGATCGATCGGTGATGACACGGAGGCGGTGTCCTTTTCCGACCCGGTGAAGGCGCTCGAGTGGGCCAAACACAATTCTCACGATCTGGTGTTGACCGATCTGAAGATGCCCAACATGAACGGGGTGGAATTCACTCACTGGTTGAGGAATACCCCATCCTGTGTCGACGTCCCGGTGATCATCATCACCTGCATGGACGATCAGTCGACCAAGTACCGGGCGCTCGAGGCCGGTGCAACCGATTTCCTCACCAAGCCGATCGATCACCACGAATGCCGCGCCCGCTGCCGTAATCTTCTCAAGTTGCGTCAGCAACAGTCGATCATTCGCGACCGCGCGCGGTGGCTCGAGAAGGAGATCAGCGAGAAGACGCGCGAGCTCCAAAAGCGTGAAAAGGAAACCCTGCTGCGTCTGGCCAAGGCCGGAGAGTACCGCGACAGTGACACCAACGGGCATGTCCTGCGAATGGCCTACACGGCGAGACTCATCGCCGAGACCCTGGGCAAGGACCAGGATTATTGCGACATCATCGAGCAGGCTGCGCCGATGCACGATATCGGCAAGATCGGCGTGCCGGACAGCATCCTGCTGAAGCGCGGGGTGCTCACGCCGCAAGAACGCTCGACCATGATGGAGCATGCCCGCATCGGTTACGAGATTCTGCGCGACAGTCCTTCCATGTACCTCCAGTTTGGCGCAACCATCGCATGGTGCCACCACGAGAAATTCAACGGCGAAGGTTACCCGCGAGGCCTGAAGGGCAGCGATATTCCGGTGGAGGCGCGCATCGTCGCGATCGCTGACGTGTTTGACGCACTACTCTCGGAGCGTCCGTACAAGGGGGCCTGGCCGGTGGAGCGCGCGCTGGAGCTGATCCGCAGCGAGTCCGGCAGGCATTTTGACCCGGATTGTGTCGAGGCCCTGCTGCTCAATCTGGACCGTATCGTTTCTTCGCGTGAGTTGTTCCGCGCTACAAATGCTCCGCACGCCGGCTAATTCAGGGCTGACATGCCGCAACTCAAATCCATCATCAGCTTCATTACCCAACGCCGCAAACGCATAGAGCCGGAGCTCGAGCAGGCCCTGCTGCGGATCGGGATCATCTCGGCCATGGTCATCTATCTGGCCCTGATGCACTTTTTCGAACCGACTCGGCTGAACTCGGTGGCTTTGTACTCGGCTGTCGGCTTCCTGATGCTGAGCTTCATGTTGTTCGCCTGGGTAGTGATGAAGCCGGCTGCGTCCCCGCTGCGCAAGATCGTCAGCGTACTGCACGATATCGGTGGTCCGACCTACGGCATGTTTTTTTTTGGGACCACGACGGTCCCGTTCTATATCGTCTACCTGTGGGTGATTTTCGGTAACGGTTTTCGTTATGGAACGCCCTATCTCGTGCTGGCCGCGACGGCAAGCACACTCGGCTTCGGCCTGGTGATCACCAACAATCCCTATTGGCAGGAGCATGTACCGCTCGGCGTCGGCCTGCTGACAGGATTGGTGGTCTTGCCGGCCTATGTGGCCATGCTGCTCGCCCGCCTGAATCAGGCCAAGCAGCAGGCCATCGAGGCCAACCAGGCGAAGTCGCGTTTTCTGGCCACGATGAGCCATGAACTCCGCACGCCGCTAAACGGAGTCATCGGGGTCGCCGACCTGCTGCGTGCCACGCCCCTGAATCGAGAACAGGAAGACTATGCGCGCACCATCAGCGTGTCTGCGGCCAGCCTGCTGTCGTTGATCGACGATGTGCTCGACATCTCGAAGATCGAGGCCGGCAAGATGTCCCGCGAGGAGGTCGATTTCGATCTGCATCGCCTGGTCGGCAACACGGCGAAGATGATGGCGGCGCCCGCAGGCAAAAAGGATCTGCGAATCAATTTTAGGGTCGCGCCGGAACTGCCCTACTGGCTGCATGGCAGCGAGCACCATCTGCAGCAGATTCTGGTCAACCTGATCGGCAATGCCATCAAGTTCACCGACCGGGGCCATATCGATCTCAACGTAAACCTGGCACACGACCGGCAGGGTGGACCCTCCACCTGGATACGGTTCGAGGTGGCGGACACCGGCATCGGGATCTCCAAAGCGGCCCAGGAGCGCATATTCGAGCGTTTCACCCAGGCTGACGAGTCGACGACCCGGCGCTACGGTGGCACCGGGCTGGGCATCACCATCAGCAAGCAATTGGTCGAGTTGCTCGGTGGTGAGATCGGCGTCTACAGCGAGGTCGGCGTCGGGAGTACCTTCTGGCTGGAGTTGCCATTCGCGGCCTTGCACGAGGCCCCGGACAAGCAGGCCGAGACCTTGACCCTTGCCGAGAGCCGGGTGCTGGTGGTGACCGGCGATCACTCCGACAACCGACGGGTGATGAAGCTGCTGTCGGGCTGGGGTGTTGCAGCCAAGCAGCGCGACGGAGCGGCCCAGGCGATTGCCGAGCTGATCAATGCGGTCAGCCAAGGCGTGCCGTACAACACCGTCATCGTCGATAGCCGAGGGTCACATTCGGATCCGATGCAGTTGCTCAAGACGGCCAAGCAGGACAAGGTGTTGCAATCCCTCTCCTTTGTCCTGATTTCTCCGCCTCATCCGGCCCCCGACTGGCAGCAGCGGCTACTGGACGCGGGTTTCGCGGCCGTGCTGGCGACGCCTTTCGACAAGACCCTGCTGTTCAACGCGCTGCATTCAGTTTATGTCGGGGCGGTCGACGATCCGCATGTGGCGAACTTCATCGACCACTACGCCCGTGAGCGCAAGGCAATACAGCCACTCGAGATTCTCGTGGCCGAGGACAATGAGACAAATCAAAAGGTGGTGCGGGGCATTCTCGAGAAGGCGGGGCACCGCGTTTACCTGGTCGAGAACGGTGAGCAGGCCCTGGACGCGCTGGATGCACATCGTTTCGATATAGCCCTTTTCGACATCCAGATGCCGGTGATGGATGGCCTGGAGGCGCTGAAGATCTACCGCTTCGCACACGCCAACGACTATACGATCCCGATCGTGATGCTGTCGGCAGACGTGACACCCGAGGCACGCGATGAGTGTCTCCATGTCGGGGCGGCCGGCTTCGTCTCCAAGCCGATCCGCGCCAGAACCCTGCTGGAATCGATTTCCAGCGCACTGCAGAGCGAATCGGTCAAGGCGGATGATGCCCCCGATCGCAAACCCGGCGCGGCGCAGCGCGGACCCCGCCAACACGACACCTCATGGTTGACCGCGGATACGATTGATCGCCAGATTCTGCTTGACCTCGAAGATCTTGGCGGCGGACTGGAGTTCGTCGCTGATCTGGTCGACGGCTTCGCAAAGGACGCCGAGAGCCTGTTCGAGCAGATGGGCAAGTCGATCGAGTCGCACAAAATGCCGCAGTTTCGTGACCTTTCTCACGCACTCAAAGGCAGCGCCGGGAGCGTGGGTGCCCGACGGCTGCAGGAACTCAGTGGCCGCGCAAGCCGGATCGGCGACGCGGATTTCTCGCATATGGGGCCGACTGCGCTCTCCGAGATGCAGTCGGCCTTTGCCGAGGCCAAATCCGCGCTGAACAGCTACGTCAGTGAGCGAAAGGAGCAGGTCTCACGTAGCTGACGCGAACTGGGCGTTCGTCATCCGACATTGGCCAGCGGCTCCTCCCGACAGACCCGGTTCTGCGACCGCACCAGACGGTCCATGATCTTGAGATCCCGGTCATTCAGACGCAGCGCTGCATCCACCCAAATCAGCGCGATTTCCTCCAGCTCGTCGTAGCTGACCGGGTTCACCGCTTTTCTGACGCGCTGCAGGGCCATCATCGTATTCGGCGAGCGCCGCTGGCGTTCGGAAATATACGAGCGGACAGTCGCCACCCCCTCGCCGGGTTCGGCCAACATGTCGATGACGCCCAATTCGTGCAGCTCCTCCGACTGCCACGTCTTGCCGCTGAGAATAACGCGTTCGGTTTCGGTTGCGCCCAGGCGACGCGAAAGGAAGCTGTAGGCTCCCATCCCCGGAAACAGGTTGAACAGGACCTCGGGCAGGCCCATATGTACGCCGCGTTCGGCGACGATTACATTGGCCGCCAATGCGCCCTCCATGCCGCCGCCGAGCGCCGTCCCCTGGATCAGGCTGACGGTGGTCAGCGGCAGTCCGAATCCGGTCGACACCTGGTAAGAGACGTCGATGCAGGACCTTGCATAGTCTTCCAGTCCCTGACGATCCCGCATGTCGATCATTTTCCTGAACAGATTCAGGTCGCCGCCCAGGTTGAACGTTCCCGGTACCCCGGATCCGTACACCAGGAAATGCGGCTTATGCCCGAGGCTGGATTCATCGATACCCGAATCCCTGAGCATGGATGGCAGCCGCTTGATCTCGTCGAGCAGTTGCGGCGTGAAGCAGGGTCGCGGCTGCGGCACCATGTAACACCAGACGGTTCCCTCGGCACTGTTCCATTCGACATCCAGTTGTGCGAATGCTTTTGCGTTTTTGGTCAAAGGTGCATCGATTGACATTGTGGTTCTCCTAGCGAGGGTTCTGCCGTTGATCTGTGGTCAGCCTTTTACGGGCCCACGTCTCAGAGTATGGCGACACGCTTATTGTTCTCAATAGTTTTTTTCTTCTTCGTTGATATGCACGCAACCCCGCAGATGACTGTCGGTGAAGCGGTTTGATGACTGATGTTCGCGCAGCTCAGGCGGTAAAATCCTACAAGCCTGCAAAATGGGGACAATGCTCCGAGCGGTACAGGGACCCTTTTCGCCCGTTGCCGACGCTAGAGCAACTGCGTATCTTCGTCGGCATACGGTGGGCTGCAACAGCACAGAATCACCAGTGTTTCGCTGCCGGTGTTCTCGACACGATGCGCCGTGCAGGGGGCGATCGCCACGGTGTCCCCGGGCATGATGGCGAACTTCTGGTCGCCCAGCGTCAACAGGCCCTCGCCGCGAGTGACGTGGTACAGCTCTTCGCTGGTTCGATGCCAATGCAACGCCGTTGCGCCGCCTGGCGCCACTCGTGCCTCGGCCAGACTCTGCTTGCGGTTGCCGTGCACTGAGGGATGCATCAGCTCGCGTATCTCGGATCCGTCCTTGGTCATAAACGGGGGTTGGTCGAAGTAACGGGTGAGCATGACAGTCTCCGCAGATGCTCGGGTCACAGACCGATCGTAGCGACGCCGGCGACCATCAATGTGCCGGCGATCAGGTGGCGGCCGAGGTGTCGCTCACCGAAGAGCATAGCCCCATAGAGCATGCCGAACAGCAGGCTGGTGCGCTTGACCGCGATCATGTAAGCCGCCTCGACCTGTGCCAACGCCATGAAGTGGGTGACCACCATGACCGCCATGAAGCCGGCAACGATCAGCAGGGGCCCCAGGCCATGACGGCGCACCCGCAGCGAAGCCGGGTGGGTAAGGCCAAGCAGCAGTAACGTGACCGCCCCGAGCACGACGAAGTAGAAGGCCCCGAACTGCTCCGGCGGCATCCATTGCATCGCGGCCTTGCCACCGACCGAGGTGATGGCATAGATGGCTGCAGTAGCCAGCATCAGGCGTGAGCCCGGGTTGGCCACGATCGCCCGCAACGGGGCGAGCAGGGTGCTCAGCCTTAGCCGGTCGGATTGCTCGAAGTTGAGCAACCAGGACCCCGCAACTACCAGCAGGATGCCGAGCAGACCGTTGCCGTCGACCCTCTCGCCGAGCACGACCCAGCCGGTGGCGACCACCAGCACCGGCGTGAAAGCAAGATAGGGGACGGTGAGTGCAAGCGGATAGTCGCGTATTGCCTTCATGTAGAGGAGCATTGCCACGATCTCCAGCGGGACTATCAGGGCGAGCCAGGCCCAGAAGGCCGGGGGCAGTTCCGGCACATCGAAGGTCAGCACCCAGGGTGTCAACAGCAGTCCGCTGAGCCCGAGGCGTATTGCCACCAACTCGCGCGCGCCGGCGGACCTCAACCAGTGCTTGGCGGCGGCATCCGATGAGGCAAGGCAGAAGGCGCAGATCAGGCTGAGCGCTAGCCAGTGCAAGAGAACGTCGATCCCAGGCGAACAATCTGGGGATTGTAGCCCGATGGCGGTCGCGCACAATCCGCTGCAATCAATCCGACAAGCCAGCCTGCCTGGAACTCAGGCTGGGCACCCCCATCGCGCAGGCTTCCCGGCGTCGCCGATCCCCCGGGCATGCGCTGGCAGGCATCGCCATTGGGTGAATGGCTGCCGGCATCCGGCCTGTCCCTCAAGCCCTGCCGCACAGATTTCCGGGCCCGGACGGACCTGGGCTGCGACCGATTGCCGGGCACGCCGACAGCTTGCTTCACCCAGTGCCTGTCTGTTCCTTGTGGTTGTGCAATCGGCGATTCTTCACACAAACGCCCAGATGCGGCGGGTGGGTTTCCGCCGATCGCGGCTCGATCGCGGTGCGATGTCGATACCTGATTAGCGCGGCGGAACAACAGGTTAGCTTTTTCTCCGGGAGTTGGCATCCCGATTGCTTCCTCTCGCTGCGTGTCGTTCGACGCGGATCCGACTATAAACACAACAGAGTTAGGAGAAAGCTTCATGCGCAAACATTTCATTGTTCTGGCTGTTTCGGCCGCCTTGGCCGTATCGGCCGCACCCGTGCTGGCGAACTGCGATGCGGGCGAGATTGTGATCAAGTTCAGCCATGTGACCAACACCGACAAGCACCCGAAGGGCATTGCGGCGTCGCTGCTGGAAAAGCGGGTCAACGAGGAAATGAATGGCAAGGCCTGCATGCAGGTATTCCCGAATTCCACGCTGTATGACGACAAGAAAGTGCTCGAGGCCATGCTCAACGGGGACGTTCAATTGGCAGCACCGTCGCTGTCGAAGTTCGAAAAGTTCACAAAGAAATTCCGCATCTTCGATCTTCCCTTCGTATTCGATGACGTGGCCGCCGTCGATCGTTTCCAGAACTCCGACGCCGGCGAGAAGCTGAAGAATTCGATGGGCCGCCGCGGCCTCAAGGGCTTGGCATTTTGGCACAACGGTATGAAGCAGATGTCGGCCAACCGCCCGTTGATCATGCCGGAGGACGCCAAAGGCCTGAAGTTCCGGGTCCAGGCTTCTGACGTGCTGGTCGCCCAGTTCGAGCAACTGGGTGCCTCGCCGCAGAAGATGTCGTTCAAGGAAGTTTACGGTGGGCTGCAGACCAAGGTAATCGATGGCCAGGAGAACACCTGGTCGAATATCTACGGGAAGAAGTTCTTCGAGGTGCAGGACGGCATCACCGAGACCAATCACGGTATTCTCGACTACCTGGTCGTGACCTCGTCTACCTGGTGGGATGAACTGCCGGATGATGTCCGGACCCAGTTCGCTACTATTCTCAAAGAGGTCACCGATGACCGGAATGCGGAATCGGCCAAGGTGAATGAGCAAAACAAGCAGAATGTCATCGCCGCAGGCAGTGTCGTGCGGACCTTGACGCCCGAGCAGCGCCAGGCCTGGGTCGAAGCGATGAAACCGGTTTGGAAGAAGTTCGAAAACGACATTGGTGCCGATCTGATGGAGGATGCACTGAAGTCGAACTGAGGCAGCCGGGCGAATTCTCAGGCGTTGTGAACGAGTCGCCCCATGAGGGCGGCTCATTCCAGGCGGCGTATCTACCCGTCACGATGGCACGAGCACTGAGGAGTGAGGGACGGCTCGACGCTGTCTCGGTTCAGGAGGCCGATGACTCATCGTTGCGCTTTCAAGGTGTGGCCAGTCCACTCGCTGGCCACCAACTTTTTGTCGAACCTGAAGTCAGGGTTTCGCCGATTCGCCGGAGACACAGATGCATACAGAATCCACATCGAGACTGGGCAGGTTCACCGATGCGATCGAAGAAACCAGCATCGCCATTTGCCTGGGTTTGATGACCCTTGTCACGTTCGCCAATGTTGTCGCGCGCTATGTATTCGACGCCAACATTCTCTGGGCTCTCGAACTGACCGTTTTCCTGTTCGCCTGGCTGGTCCTGATGGGCATGTCTTATGCGGTCAAGAAACACGTACATATCGGCGTGGATGTCGTGATCAACGCGGTCTCACCGGGGACGCGAAAGATTCTCGCGATGATTGCCGTATCCGCCTCGCTGATTTTCGCGATCCTGCTGTTGATCGGTTCCTGGGACTACTGGTATCCGTTCGCGACGGAACGAGCCTGGCTGGAGACGGACGATATCCCGATGCCGGAGTTTATGCAGTTTCTGGCTAACTGGATGAACGAAGGTGAGCGCTACGAGAAGATGCCGCGCTGGATTCCCTATCTGGCGCTACCGCTGGGTGTCGGTCTGCTGACGTTTCGCTTCGTGCAACTCGCTTATCAGGTGTTCACCGGGCGTCTCGACCGCATTATCGCGAGCCACGAAGCGGAAGAGTTGATGGAAGAACTCGAGATGGAAAGCCCGCACGCGGTGCCGATTGCCGGCGGACCGTCTGACGATCGCAGGGAGGGCTGAGCCATGCAAATAGCCATTCTTTTCGGTATGGTCATCGGCATGATGCTGATCGGTATCCCGATCGCTGTCGCGCTCGGCCTTTCGAGCATCATTTTTCTGATGGCTTTCGGCCACGACGCCTCGCTTGCATCTGTGGCGCAAACCCTGTTTTCGGCTTTCGAAGGGCACTACACGCTGCTGGCGATCCCGTTCTTCATCTTGGCGTCGGTGTTCATGTCTACCGGTGGTGTGGCGCGCCGCATCATCCGTTTTGCCATTGCCGTTGTCGGCTCGTTTCGTGGTGGACTGGCAATCGCCTCGGTCTTTGCCTGCATGTTGTTCGCTGCGTTGTCCGGCTCTTCACCGGCGACCGTGGTGGCGATCGGGTCGATCGTGATCGCCGGTATGGTCAGTGTCGGATACACGCGCGAGTTCGCTGCCGGCGTCATCTGCAATGCCGGGACGCTTGGCATCCTGATTCCGCCGTCGATCGTCATGGTGGTCTATGCCGCGGCGACCGACGTCTCCGTCGGGCGGATGTTTCTCGCCGGGGTGTTCCCCGGCTTGCTTGCGGGTCTGATGCTGATGGTTGCGATCTACATTTTCGCCCGCGTGAAGGGATTGCCTGCACAGCCGTGGGCAGGCTGGGGCGAGGTCTTGGATGCCGCCAGGGATGCGTCCTGGGGTCTGATGCTGATCGTGATCATCCTGGGCGGAATTTATGGCGGCATTTTTACGCCGACCGAGGCTGCCGCGGTCGCTGCGGTTTATGCCTTCCTGATCGCCAATTTCATCTATCGGGACATGGGGCCATTCAGAGAAAAGAGAGGTGGCGGTCTGGCGATGGTGCCGTTACGCGCTGTGTCGATCTTCTGGCATCCGGATACCAAACACGCGCTGTTCGAGGCCGGCAAGCTGACCATTATGCTGCTGTTCATTATCGCGAACGCGCTGATCCTGAAACATGTGCTGACCGAAGAACGGCTGCCGCAGATGATTACCGAGGCGATGTTGTCGGCGGGGCTGGGTCCGATTGCGTTTCTGATCGTGGTGAACGTGCTGTTGCTGATCGGGGGGCAGTTCATGGAGCCCTCCGGCCTGCTGATCATCGTTGCGCCGCTGGTCTTCCCGATCGCGATAGCGCTGGGTATCGATCCGATTCACCTCGGAATCATCATGGTGGTCAACATGGAAATCGGGATGATTACCCCGCCGGTGGGTCTGAACCTGTTCGTGACCGCGGGCGTCGCCCAGATGTCGGTGTCCAACGTGATCAAGGCGGCCTTGCCTTGGGTCGCCATCATGTTCATGTTCCTGATTGTCGTGACCTACGTGCCCGCTGTGTCGACCTGGCTGCCGACGATGCTGATGGGTCCCGAGGTCATCACCAAATAGTGGCTTGCGTTGGCAAACGTAACCGACCGGCCTTCGGGCCGGTTTTTTTATTGTCTGGGCCGGTCCGATGCGTTGTCGAAAAGTGCTCCATCGCGCTCGGCGTCGGTGAACACGGCGTTGCGCAGATTTGCGCCACGAAAACTGGCGCCGTCGAGTTTGCTGCCGCGAAAGTCAGCCGCATACAGGTTGCAGCTACTGAAGTTGGCCTGCCGGAGGTCGGCGTCTCTGAATTTCGCATCCTTCAGGTTGGCGCCGGACAGGTCGGCCTTGGCCAGCCGCGCGCTGGAAAAGTCTGCGCCGACCAGATTGCCCCCGATCAACGCCTGCTCCAGATTGGCCGAGCGCAAATTGGCGGCGCGCAGCTTGGCGCCTCGCAGATTTGCGCCTTGCAGGTCGGCACCCGTGAGGTCGGCCTTGCTGAAATCGGCCTTGCGCAGACTCGCCCGGGCCATCAACACCCCCTTGAGGCTGGCGGCCTCGAGGCTGGCGTCGGCCATCTGTGCTTCGCTGAAGCGGGCATTGGCGAGATCGAGCGCGTCGAGCTTGGCACGTTCGAGCCGCGCGCGAGAAAAGTCCGCATTCCTGACGCCGCCGACCTGTCGAAGGTCCAGCGCCCGCAGGTCTGCACCGGACAGGTCGGCCCCATCGAGAATCGCCCCACTGAGTTTGGCATTGCGCATCGCCGCGCCCTCCAGCCGGCTGCCATTCAGATCGGCCCCGCGCAGGTCGGCATGTTCCAGCATGCTGCCGCTCAGATCGCTGCCACCAAGTCGTGCGTTTCGCAGGTCTGAATAGGCCAGCCGGGCGCCTCTCAGATCGAGGCCGGTCAGGTTGGCGCCGGACAGGTCAATACGCCCGAGGCTGGCTTTTTCGAGTTCCGCACCGCGCAGGTCGGCGCCGGACAGGTTGCCGCGGAACAGTATGGTTTTGCGCAGCTTCGCCCCACGTAGATCGGCGCTCGAGAGATCGGTACTCATCAGCCGCATCCCGGACAGGTCCGCCCCGGCGAGGTTGCATTTCGGACAGTGTCCGCTGTCGAGCAGTCTCTGCAGGTCCGCAGGTGCCGCTGTGAGCTGCGCATCGGCCATTGCGGTGTTGATCGATGCCATGGCCAATAGCGTCGTGGTAAGCAAAGAACGCATCGTCGCTGCCCCTAGTGTCCTGAGTTCGAATTAGACCATAATCACGCGACGGATACGGTCCGCCGGCGCAAGCCTCAATCTAGCAGCGTGAGGGCCGTGTTCAGAAGCTCCGGGCCGCTGTCAGGGCGGTGCGCCCGTTCCGAGAGGAAGCGACGCCAGGCCCGGGCGCCGCGTTGACCCTGAAACAGCCCGAGCATATGCCGCGTGATCCTGTGCAGCGGCACGCCTGCCGCGTGCTGTTGCTCGGTATAGGGAAGCATCCGTTTAACGACCTGCTTTCGAGCCACCATGTCGGTCGTGTCACCGAATATCCGGCTGTCCGCGTCGACCAGCATCCAGGGGTTCTGGTATGCCTCGCGGCCGATCATCACGCCGTCGAGATGCACGAGTTGTTGCTGGGCCTGGGCCAGGGTCTTGAATCCGCCGTTGATCACCAGCTCCAGGTGGGGGAAGTCGCGTTTGAGCTGGTGCACCACCTGGTATCGAAGGGGCGGGATCTCGCGGTTTTCCCTGGGGCTCAATCCCTGCAGCCAGGCCTTGCGCGCATGCACGATGAAGGTCTTGCAGCCGGCCTGTGCGACGCTGTCGACGAAACGAGCCAACGCATCGTAGCTATCCATATCGTCGATCCCGATTCGGTGTTTCACCGTGACTGGCCGCGGGCTGGCCTGCGACATCGCTGTGACACAGTCGGCGACCAGCGGCGGGTCGGCCATCAGGCAGGCGCCGAACCGTCCGGATTGCACCCGGTCGGATGGGCAGCCGACATTCAGGTTGACCTCGTCGTAGGCCCACTCGTCAGCGAGTCTCGCACAGACAGCCAGTTCAGCGGGATCGCTTCCGCCGATCTGCAGCGCCAGCGGGTGTTCTGCCGGGTGGTAGTCGAGGAAGCGCGCCGGCTCGCGGTGTATCAACGCGCCGGTGGTGATCATTTCCGTGTACAAAAGGGTGTGGCGGGTAATCTGCCGCAGGAAATAACGGCAGTGACGATCGGTCCAATCCAGCATCGGCGCTATGCATAGGCGGTGGTCAGGCATCATTGAAAAACGTGCAATAGAACAGTCAGATAAAGCCTTGCCGTTGACGACGGTGGAACCAATCCGGGATTGGATCGCTTTACGGGGCCGCCGAACACAATCGTATCGAAAACAGATACTAACAGGGCCGAATTCGTCGTTTACGAAAAACACCCGAAAGCTTCATGCTGGCAAAAGCGTGCTGATCCGTTGAAAGGGGCCTGCGGTCCTCCGGGCGCGGTTCGCCAATCGAGAATGGCGATGCCGCCTATTACAACCTCTTGGCACCGGCGGGGGTTGTTTGGGCGGGCCGAGCTGTAGATGATCGCGTCATGGCCGCCTCCCGCCGCCGCATTCCAGCGCGTATTCCGGATCGCCTGGAGCGATCGTCTGCCAGGGTGTCGTCGTGGTAGTAGTAAAGGGAATCGTACTGAATGCCAGCATCGATACCCTGCCACGATGCGGCGGAATTTGTGTGTTCCACTGTGACTGCTCGGGGCCAGAATCTGCTCAAGATTCCCAAAACCGGGCCGAGTATTCCCGTCATGTGTACTTGGATTCCTCCGGCCGCGACGCTGGGCCAAGGGCCGCAGGTCCTTTGGGCGGCCTGCGTTCTGCGTCCCTCGTCGACGCGAGCGGCCATCCAGCCAACATGGAGAACCCCTATGCGAAAGCGATCGACAACTCGCTTTGTTGCTGCTCTGCATCTGGCTGGTCGGGCCGGCATTCGCAGCGGCGCCGAAGCCGCTGCGGATAGGCACCAATGTGTGGCCAGGCTACGAGCCGCTTTACCTTGCCGCCGAACGTGAGGATTGGCGAGGCAGCTTGAACATCCGGCTCGTGGAGTACCCGTCGGCGACCGAGGTGATTCGGGCATTCCGGAATCGAACCCTGGAGGCGGCCGGGCTGACCCTGGACGAGGTTCTGACATTGCGCGAGGCTGGCATTCCACTCAGAGTGGTCGCCGTGCTGGATATTTCATCTGGTGCCGACGTCATACTGGCCAAGCCGGAATTCAGCAGCTTTGTCGATCTGATGGGGCGGACGATCGGCGTGGAAAGCACTGCGCTTGGAGCCTACGTGCTCACCAGGGCGCTGCAGCTCAATGATGTGAAACTCACCGATGTCCATGTCGTGCACCTCGATGTCAGCGCGCACCTGCGCGCCTTCAACAATGGCCTGGTCGATGCGGTGGTGACCTTCGAGCCGGTCAAGACGAAACTGATGGGCGCCGGCGCTCGCGAGCTTTTCAGCAGCCGTGAAATACCGGGGGAGGTCGTGGACGTGCTCGTCGTTCATGCTGAAACGCTGCGCTTTGAGCAGCGAAGACTTCGCGAGATGCTGGAAGGCTGGTTTCGCGCGCTGAAGTACATGCAGAATGAACCCCTGGCTGCGGCCCGGTTCACTGCCCGAAGGCTCAAGATGACGCCGCAGGAGGTGATCAAGAGTTTCGATGGCATTGAATCGCCTGATGCCTCTCAGAATGTGCAGCTGTTGAATCAGGATCTGCCCAAGACGCTGGAGCGTCTGCAGGAGACCTTGGTCGGTTCGGGCCTTCTCAGAGAACGTCAGGATGTTCATGACCTGCTCGACAGCGGACTTCTTCCGCATTGACGATGGTAATGGCCCGTTTTTCGCTACGCGTCATCCTTCCCATCGTGCTTGGCAGTTTTCTGCTGCTCGTGACTGTCGTCGCATATGTCACCAGCCAGCAGATCATCATCGAGGATCGTGAGACCTCGCTCCTGCAGGAGATGCACGCCAGTCTCAATGCCACCCAAGGCACCGTGGAGCGCTTTTTGCTGCTGCGCCACCCCGAGGGTGTCAGAAAGGTGATATCTGCCTTCGGCTCCGATCTGGATTTGAACGTTGCTCTCGTCGCGGATCAAGATGGACAGATCGTCGCGTCGACTGACTACCGCGAGGAAGGACTGTCGCTTGCGACCACAGAGTACGATATCGATCCAGAGATCGTCGAACGGGTTACCCGCAAGATGGTCGGCGAAGTTGCTATCTCTTCGGATCGGCACTGGTTGAACGGATACGCCAGTATCTGTGACCCGAATGTATCGGATCAGCTGCGTTCACGCCGTTGCGGCTTGCTGTTCCATCAGATCGATCTTCGGTTTCACCGCGAAGGGGCGTCGAACGCGCTGTTCGGTCAAGCCAGGATCGTTGGCATCGGGTTTGCGCTAGCTGCCTTGTTGGTGCTGCTTATGGCACATCGACTGATCACGCTCAGGGTTACTCATATCATCTCCACCTTGGACCTGTTTGGCAGCGGCATGCGTGAAAAACGCACGGGCCTCACCGGTGAGGACGAGGTCGCGACGCTGGCCCGCTCGGTGGACGGCCTGCTGGACAGGATAGTGGGCGACGAGGCCGCGTTGCGTGACAGTGAGGAGTTGAAGCGAACCATCATCGACAGTACGAACTTTTCGATTATCTCGACCGACGCCGCGGGTGTGATCCAGTCGTTCAGTGCAGGAGCCGAACGTATGCTCGGCTACCGTGCGGTCGAACTGATCGGCAAGTCGACTCCGGCGTGCATTCACGATGCCGATGAGATAACGCGACGGGCCGCCGATCTCAGCAAGGAGCTCGGCCGGCGGATAGAGCCCGGTTTTGGTGTCTTTGTCGCCAAGGCGGGCCAAGGGAAGGCAGACGAGCGCGAGTGGACCTATGTTCGCAGGGATGGCAGCCGCCTCATGGTCAGCCTCTCGGTGACGGCGTTATTCGGCGCCGATGGACAAGTCACCGGTTACGTTGGCGTGGCGCGCGATGTCACCGAGGAGAAGGCGGTCGTGCAGCGACTGCGTCTGGCTGATCAGGTCTTCCGGGGTGCGGGCGAGGCCATTCTGGTGACGGATGCGAAAACCAAAATCGTCGACGTCAATCCAGCCTACCTGGAGGTCATGGGATTCAGCCGTGCAGAGGTCATCGGTTCCAATCCGACGATCGCGACGTCAGGTTCGCACGATGCGGCTTTTTATCAGGCCATGTGGCGCAGTCTGGAAAGCACGGGCCGTTGGTCGGGCGAGCTGTGGGACCGTCGCAAGAACGGCGAAATCTTTCCTCAATGGCTGACCATAAACGCTATCACAGACGACCGGGGCGATGTCACCAACTATGTCGGGATATTCAAGGACGTTACACAACAAAAGGCCATCGAGCAGAAACTTCAGCGCATGGCCTACTATGATCCGTTGACGAACCTGCCGAACCGCTTGCTGTTTCGCGATCGGCTTGAGCACGAAATCGAGGTGGCGCGAAGGGACGGAGATATCCTGGCCGTGATGTTCATGGACCTCGACCGGTTCAAGAATGTCAACGATTCCCTTGGGCACGATATCGGCGACAAGCTGCTGATCGAGGCCGCGAAACGCATTCAGGGCGCGGTAAGACAGAGTGATACAGTCGCGCGCCTGGGCGGTGACGAATTCACCTTGGTGCTGTCTTCGCTCAAGGATGTTGCGTATGCCGGATATATTGCGGACAAGCTGATCCAGGACCTGCAGGCCGTCTTCGAGATCTCCTCAAACCACGTGTACATCGGGGCCAGTATCGGGCTGGCGATCTACCCCCACGATGGCGACGATTTCGCCGCATTGACGAAGAATGCGGACACCGCCATGTACCTGGCAAAACAATCGGGGCGCGGGTGTTACAAGTTCTTCACCGCTGAGATGGACTCGATGAACGTCCGACGTCTGACCGTGGAGGCAGGTCTGCGATCCGCCTTGGCGCTTGGGCAGTTGAGCTTGCGATATCAGCCTGTGATAACTGTTTCGAGTGGGCGGCTGATCGGCTTCGAGGTGCTGCTCCGCTGGGATCATCCTGAACTGGGCAATATTTCGCCGAAAGAGTTCATTCCCCTGGCTGAAGAGAACGGGTTGGCCATACCCATCGGTCACTGGATGTTGCGCACGGCCTGCACTGAACTGAAGTCCTGGCAACGTGTCGGTCATTCGCAACTGCGGATGTTCATGAATCTGTCTGCGCGGCAGCTTCAACATGAGGCCCTGGTCGATGAGATAGGAACGCTGGTCGACAAGTTCGAGCTGGCGCCGGCCTCACTGGGATTCGAAGTCTCGGAAAGTGTCCTGATGAGCGATCCCGACGGCTCCATCAGGGTGATCGAGGCCCTGCATGGACTTGGCGCCAGCATCACTGTGGATGACTTCGGAACGGGATTCTCGTCGATAAGCTACCTCAAGAACGCCCCGATCGATGCGTTGAAGATCGATCGTTCTTTCGTGCGCCGCGCTGCAAGTAATCCCGAAGATGCGGCGATTGTCCGGGCCATCATCTCCGTGGCCGACCGCTTGAGCCTGCTGACAATTGCCGAGGGCGTGGAGACACAGGCGCAAGTCGATTTTCTGCGCCGTGAAGGTTGCATACAGGCCCAGGGTCGCCACTATGCGCTGCCGCTGACGAAAGATGATGCCATGGGCTATGTGCTGGCTGGCGAATACTCACTCGACGCCGCGGGCTGAGCCGCGGGGTTGATGAGAGCCTCGGGCCCGGCGACGAGAGATTGAAATTCCGGTGCGGTGGACGCCGTGACTCTGCGCATGCCGGTCGAAGTCCGGCCTGGGGCCAGGCAGGCGAATGAGATGTTGCCTGGCGTTTGCCCTTGAGTATCCGCGGAGTGTCCTGCTCCGCTCAAGGCGGATTTGCCGCTCGAGTCACGCTGACGGCCGTATCACTATCGGGCGCATCCATGCGTCTCTCCGCTGCCGGACCCACGCGACCAGTCGTTCCGAGCGATTTATCCGCTCCAAAGCGGCGTTCACCCGTACCTTTCCGGCGCGATCATCCAGATCCTGGCGCAACATGCTGGCCGCATGGATCGAGACATCATGTCCAGTCAGCGGGAAGGCCGCCCCTATGCGCCGATTCTTGGGATCGACCATGCCGTACGTTGTTTGTCGACGTATTCGCTGCAATTCTCTGGGACGTCACGATTTCTACTAAAGAATGACCGGTTTTAACGGCGGCACCTTCGCCTAAACTCCAGGAATGTCAAAATATTGTCCATTTTGTTGGGATGAGTGCAGCGTTGCCGCAGCGGCACCATTCGACCCGTGGATCCGCGCCAGCAGACGTGCCAGGTCCGCGGGCGTGCCATCGATTCTGACGTGTTCCGCTGGCAGCGCGCTGAAATCCAGGCCCCGTCCCCAGGAACCAGGCACATGACCGAATACTCAGCCATCACGCGGATCACCAACCTACGGCTGCGAACCCACATCGGGTTCAATCCCGATGAGAGGACCAAACGACAGGACGTCGTGATCAACGCGGAGATCCATCATGTCGCGAAGCCGGCGGCATTAAACGACGATGTCGGGGCCGCGCTCGACTACAAGATGATCAGCAAGTCCATCATCGATCACGTAGAAGGGGGCCGTTTCCTGCTCCTGGAAAGGCTGGCCAACGACCTGGTCGAAATATGCAGTCAAGATCCTGCCGTGACCCGTGCAGTGGTCACCGTCGATAAACCGCATGCGCTTCGCTTTGCCGATTCAGTGTCGCTGACGCTTCAGTTCGACAGGCAACAAAGCCAGCAAACGAGTGAGAATCCACATGAAAATTACCCCCGTTCGCTTAGCAAAGCATCCTGAAATCAGTTCCGAAGCGGCGCTGGTGAGAGACACGCTGATCGATCTCGGCCTCGAGACGCCGATGATCGAGAACGGCCTCAGCAGCGAGCAGAAGTACGAGCGTATCAGAGACCTGATGGGCGATGTGATGGGCACACTGGGTCTCGACCTCGAAGACGACAGCCTGGCTGAGACACCGCACCGTATCGCCAAAATGTACGTTCGCGAGATTTTCTCTGGTCTCGACTACACCAAGTTTCCAAAGCTGTCGCTGATCGAGAATAAGATGGGCGCCAACGAGATGGTCAAGATTCGGGATATCGATCTCACCAGCACCTGCGAACATCACTTCGTGACCATCGACGGGGTCGCCAAGGTGGCGTACATACCCGGTGATAAGATCATCGGCCTGTCCAAGATCAATCGCATTGTGCGGTTCTTTGCTCAGCGCCCGCAGGTGCAAGAGCGCATGACGCGCCAGATACTGGTCGCGCTGCAGACCCTGCTCGGCACCGACAACGTCGCCGTGAGCATCAATGCGACCCACTATTGCGTCAAATCGCGTGGCGTCATGGACAGCAACTCACAAACCAGCACTACCGCGCTCGGCGGTTGCTTCATCGACAATATCCACACGCGTGCGGAGTTTCTCAATCCATGACCGCCGATCCGACGCTGATTACCGGTGTCGGCAGACGCGCCGGTTTTCATATCGCCAAGGCATTCCTGCTGCGGGGTATGCCTGTGATCGGGACCTTCCGAACGCGGTATGGGCGCCTCGACGAACTCAGCGAACTCGGTGCCGAGTTGCATCGCTGCGACTTCAACGAGCGTTCAGATGTGGAGTCCCTCATCGGCCGTGTCACTTCAGGCCATCAGCGGCTCCGTGGAATCATTCACAACGCCTCAGACTGGATGAGCGACGATACTGACTTGCCCCTCAATCAGGTCATCGAAACCATGATGCGGGTGCATGCCAACGTACCGTTTGAGCTGAACCACGCACTGGCTCCACTGTTGGAAGCCTGTAGCGACACGCATGCGGATATCGTCCACATCGGTGACTACGTCAGCGGCCGGGGTAGTAAAAAACACATCGCCTACGCTGCGAGCAAGGCCGCACAGGACAACCTGACGCTTTCGTTCGCCGCCAGACTGGCACCCAAGGTCAAAGTCAACAGTCTGGCGCCAGCACTCCTGATGTTCAACGAAGACGACGATCAGGCCTACAGGGATACGACCCTGTCGAAGAGCTTGATGCACAGGGAGGGTGGATTGGACGAACTCCAGCATGCCGTCGACTACCTGTTTGCCAGTCGCTACGTGACCGGCAGGGTTTTGCCGGTAGACGGTGGTCGGCACCTGAAATGAAGCGCGGCCCATCGATTGGATCATGGTCAGTTCCGTCCTGCAGCGCTCCTCCCGAGGGGGCAAATTGAATCCGACATGTACCCTGGTCGCCGGTGCCTCCGGCGGTATCGGTCGTGCATTGTGTGAGCAACTCTCAGAATGCTTTCCGTCAGCCAGAATCGTTCGAATGGCGCGTGATCCTTCGGGACTGCCGCCTTTGACCTCGGAGACAATCGATGTTGGTTTCGATATCGCTGAGGAAGACAGCATCCGCGACGCGGTGGCCCTGATCCCGGAGACAATGCCAGTCGATTGGGTCTTCGTTGCGACCGGCTGGCTGCATGATGAAGATCGAGGGCCGGAAAAAACCTACAAGAGTCTCGCCGCCGACCATTTGCTGTATTCCTACCGTGTCAACGCGATCGGCCCCGCTCTGCTGCTCAAGCACCTGATACCCCGGCTGAATCCTGCGAATGTGTGCAAGCTCGGGGTGCTGTCGGCTCGCGTAGGGAGCATCAGTGACAACAGATTGGGGGGGTGGCATTCCTACCGTGCCAGCAAGGCTGCCCTGAACATGTTGATCAGGAATTTCGCCATTGAGCTGGCGCGCAAGAAGAGTCGCCACGTCATCGTCGGCCTTCAGCCCGGGACCACCGACACTGCACTATCTGCGCCTTTTCAGCGCAATCTCCCCGCGCGGCAGCTGCAAAGCCCAGAGTACACAGCGGAGCATCTTTTGGAGGTTATGCAGCAGTTGCGCACAGAAGACTCTGGTGGTCTGTTTGATTTCAAGGGGCTGCCCTTTGCACCGTGAAGTGCTGCAGCACAAAGCGAATGCCGAGGCAGAGAGCCCCGACTTGCGCCGCTTCTATCCAACGGCCACCTGTCGCGCTTCGATCTCCCTCAGGCCATGGCCGTTGGTCGCCACTGCACAGAGCGGGCGCGCCGATAGCTTCGCCTTCAGGACCTGAACGAGACCTCGACGCGGTTGGCCGTGATAAGCCCGCCGAAGGTGGCGGATGCGTCGAAGTGCTACACGGGTGACCCGTATCCGGGTTTCGTCGACGACCTGTTCAGCCCGCCATCAAATCCGCCTCGACGATACTACCTGAAAACCCCGCGTTTGGATGGGGCCATGTGCGCGACCTTGCCGTTGGGTATACCGCGCATCACCGGGCGACCCGTCGATGACACTGGGGATCGCAACAAGCGATCGTGTCCGCGTCAGGCCTGGATGCCGGGGTCAACCGTCAGGTCGTATCTCCCAGATCGCGGAGTAACCATCGTTGAACAGCTCGATCGCCTGGGGCGATTCTTTCAGCAGGTAATGCTGCGGGGGCCAATGCCCCAGTGACCATTTGCTGGATAGAACGAACTGCGTTTCCGATGTCCGCAGGTTCCCGACAAACTGCTCACCCGGGATCCTGGGGGGGCGCCTGCGCCAACCCGATGCCGCTTGTTCCCACTCGCCCCACCAGCTCGGCATTGCTCGATCCGATGATTCATGCATGGGCCTTCTTGCCCTGCCATCCGCATCGACGTAGGCGGGTTGAAACTGCAGATGCCTGCCGAAGACCGGATAGTGCTGGGTGTACTCTTCGGGTTCCGACATGAAAAAGGCAATGCTGGAACCGACGGGAAGTCGCTCCAGTTCTTTCCAGGCCATGCCGACCCTCTTTTGCGGGCCGTCATATGCATAGAGTCGGTCGGAGGTCTTGCTTAGTTTGGTCGAGTGAAAGGCGCTGAGTGACACGAAAAAGGTGATCGCGAGGGCCATGCTGATGAGCCAGGGACTGGGCGGTTTGGGAACATGTCGCAAAATGAAAAGACCGGATATGCCGCAAGCAACGAAGACTGCGATCTCTACAAGGTCCAGGGTGGAAATGCCAAGTGCCAATGAGCAGAAAGGTAGGAAGTATCCGAGCAGCCGCCAGTGCCCGTTCGCTGAAAATACGTGCCTGTACAGTACCAAGCCAATGATGAAAAACAGAACGATGTAACGACTTTCCAAGTAAACCCCGGCATAGGGGCGATTTATCGTCCCCGAGAAGGGCATGAATGGAAAGGAAACCAGGACCAGAATCCCGGAAATGAATAGCGCGTAATCGATCCCGAAGCCTGTCGCAGTCGAAATGCGAAAAGAAGAAAACAGTTTCGGAAGGATAAGGGCGTAACCGCCTAATGCCATCAGTCCCATCGGGTAGGGCCAGTCCAGCAGTTTGGATAGCTGCCATGCTGGAACCCTTCCATCGAGAAGCCAGTTCCACGCAGCGGTCCTCCCGCTGGACGTGGTATCGAATGCTCCCGGGAGAGGGCCGATTTCTGCTGGAAAAATGGGGTTTCCCGTCAACGCCCAGTTTCGAAGATACCAATAGCCGCCGATCAGCATTGCTGGGGCCAGGATCAAAACAAGCGAGCTCCAGGGGCGGACGCTGGGGGCCGTGCGCGGACTTCTCAACATCAACCAAGCGAATACCACGCAGCCGGGAAGCACGAACGTGACCTTCGACCCGACAGCCATTCCGATGAGAAGACCACTCCAAGCCAGGCAAAGCTGGCGACCGCGATGCGATGCTGCCGGTATGGCGACTGCAATTGCCGCCAGAATCAGCGACGCGCCTGCAAGGTCGTTCGAAGAGAAGTTTCTGCTCAGTTCGGTGACACGCGGTGATGCGACGAAAACGGCAGTAATGAGGAGAGCCGTCGAAGCCGACCCGCCAGTGCCGCGTATGATGCCAAAGATAGCGGTGCTCGCCAGCAGCAACCAGTACAAAGCCGCGAGGCTTGCGTAAGCGTCGTCGCCGAACGGCAACATGAACCATAGAGAAAGCAATTCGGAGCTGAACGGATAGTACGCCTGGTAGGTAGAAGGCGCGATGCTGATGCGTTCGTCCACCAACCACTGGGCGGTTACAGCGGCATGGTAAGACAGGTCATCCCACTTCAGAACGGTCGCATCAAAGGCGGCATGCATCAATTGCAGGCCGAAAGCGCCGGCCAGCAAACTTAGCGCCAGCGACCTGAGTCGGTCATTGTCGCTTCGGAGTGGCAATCTGTGCGCGGTCGGAGATGCCGATCCTTTTCGCGATCCGAGGCGACGAATCGTCAGAAAGGTCAGCGCAATCAGTATCGTTGTTGCGGTAGCGTGATAAGGCGTCAGAAGGCCGGACAGTCCAAGGATGAGAATGGTGGCGTTGGCAATTATCCCGTAGCTTGAGATAGCGACGAGGGCCATGTGCCATCGCTCTCTACCCGGGCTGATCGTTTGGGCGGCTAGCAAGGCGGCAAGCACGGCCCCGATATTGGCCGCAACGAAAAGATAGGGCGCTGTGTCCATGCGGCTCTAAGTACTGCCGATCATCAACACACCCGAACATATCAGTGGATTGCCGTGTGTTCTTGCAGAGAGGCGCTGCTCACCGTCAGTTGTGCCGATGATAGCCATCGGCACAAAGCCCGCGCAGACGATTGGACAGGCCTTGCGTACGTCCCTGTTGTGCAGGACCCCCAGGCAGCGGATTCTCGGGAGCCGAGACATCGCGGTGCTCGGGAACGCTGTCCGCAGCGTGCCCATCACAATCCGTCGAGTCTGGCATAATGTGCCGCAATCATTGCCGCGGCGATCACCAGAATCAACAACCGGCTGCCCTTGTCTCTGACGGCATAAACGACCGGGTCTTCGTGCATTTCGCCTCTGGCGGTCTTAATCCAGAGTCGGGAAAGCCAGTAGATCAGGCCAAGGGCAACCGTCCACAGCATGACTGGACTCTGGTATCTGGCTTCGGTCTCGGGGGCGCTGATGAAAAGACCGAAAACGACCACCGATGCCATCGCGGCGCTCACCCCCAAGGGCCAGAGCACCACCAAATCGGAGACGCGATAATCGCGGCCTCGTGTAGCCTCTCCATCGACTGTTTTCAAGGACACCAGTTCAGAGCAACGCTTGACCAGCGCCAGGCTGAAGAAGATGAACACCGAAAAAGCCAATAGCCATGTGCTTGTGGGAACCTCGATGGCAATCGAACCGGCGATGATCCGCAGCGTATAGAGAACCGATAGAACGATCACGTCGATGACGAAATACGATTTCAGGAACCAGCTGTACGCACTCGTGAGCAAAAGATAAAAAACGAGTAGAAATGCGAACTGTTGGGAGATCGTGGTGGCGAGAAAAAGCGCACAGAAAAGGGCGATGACTGCGACGGATATTGCGCTGTTGATCGATATTTCTGCGTTGGCAAGAGGGCGCGCGCGCTTGTACGGATGACGCCGATCGTTTTCCAGGTCCCATAGGTCGTTGACGATATAGCCCGCGGAGGCGGCAAGCGAAAATGATATGAAGGCGATGGTCGAGGTCAGCAGTGACTGAACGTCCATGAAGGAGAAGGCGGTCACCAGCGGAACAAATATCAATAGATTCTTCAGCCACTGATGGATGCGAAGGGCCTTGATCCAGGTCACCAGCCGTGGCCGGCTCCGAGCGAGTTCCCATTCTATCGGCGTGGATGCGCGCACCGTCAGGGTAACGCTGCGAGCCGCGCCGACCAGGATGGCGGCTTCGGCAGCTTTCCAGATCGGTAAATCTGCGGCGCTGTCTCCGGCATAGACGAATCGCTCGCCGACGGTTCGATGTATGGCCCTGAGTTTGTTCTCTCCCTTCAAGTTCGTCTTGCCCTGAGTCCCGATGGCATGATCGAAAATCCCAAGATGACTGGCCACTTGCTTGGCCACGCTCTCGTGGGATGCGGTCGCCAGGATCAACTGCCTGCCGTTTGTCTTTTCAGCACGCAGGTAGGTGAGCAGGGGTTCGCGAATTGGCAGCGTTTCCGCGGAGAAACTGGACCGTGATGCCACAAACTGCTTGAAAGCCGCTCGACCGCGGAACAGGCTGAACAGCAGTAGAGCGAGATTGGCCGGCGACTGCCTTATCAGCTGAATGACGGCTTCCACCAAGGTGTCAGTCGGCGTGAGTGTTCCGTCGAGGTCAACGACGAGAGGTAAGTTCGGTTTTGTCACGTCAGTTCCATTCCTGGCTGGCTGCTACATATGCTGATCAACATCAGCAGAGATCAAGCAGCTTCTGTGCTGAACCGTCGATAAGTACGCGTGGATTGGGGGCGCAGCGTGCCGCTCGGAGGGTGCCGCCGGCTGTTTCGAAACAGTCGGATGCGCCATTGATGGCGGTCCGCATCTGTTGAGCATCGGGGACAAGCTGCCAGCCTCCGCGTCCATCGCTGTTGCTCAATGTCGACGCTGAGGGACTGTGCTGCGACATGGGACTTGTGCAGGTCCGTCGCTCACGTCCGGGAGGGCGTTGGGCGGGCCGATGGCCGGGGGGGTGCGCGCCGCGGGATGCATGCCTTGCCGAACGCGCGCGGGCCGCGGCCAATAAGTTGCGTCGGCCGCGAGGTCGGCGACCCGGGCTCAGACCTGAACAAAATGTTCTTGGAGAGGGTTATGCCGTTACTGGCAAGTCCCCCAGGGCCGCCTGGGGGACTCTGATTGCTCATTGGTTCCTGGTGCCACCCAGCCGTTGTGTCCATCAGGATTCATGGACAACTGATGGAATTGTGGGCCTGCTCAGGTTCGCAACGACTTAGTTTGGAATCATCGCGCGGCCAGTCTGGTTCAGTATTCTGAACGCGGCGAAAATGCGGGTCAGGGCGCTGCCTGGCGCGCCCTCATAGAAGACACCCTCGACCGCGTTTCGGGCCAGATCGAAAGAGAACTGCAATGTCCTTCCGGGCAAGGCCGCCGAGCAGGTGTAAGCCCAGGGGGATGAAACCACCAGTTTCGAGCAGGTTACCGCGCCCTGGACGAGGACGCCGCCATCGCCAATTTTCAGCACACCCCGGACCCTGTTCACGACGGCCGGTCCGGTCGAAGCCAGCAGCTCGGTAAAGATCAGTTCGCCACCGAATGGCACACCATTTGCGAGCACGGTTCCAGACACGACCCAAGTTCCCAGGGCCTCTGCTGCGGTGGGGGGCCAGCCAAAAATGAACGGAACGATTGCCTTGCACGGCTCGTTTGGCAGACAGATCTCGCCACTCGTGACCGAGTCGAAGCGAATGGTCACCTGGCCTTCAGGCCCGAGATAGGTGGCGTTCTTCAGCGGGTCGCCGAAGGCCATGCCGCCTTCGTACGCGCCCAGATCCATGGTGAGCTGGTTGGATCCCGCGGCAAATGAGCCGGATGCCAACCACCACCTTGCGTCGCCCGACGTTTCGTAGCCATAGAACGTCAAAACCAGTGCGTTGTTTTGGGCGTCAAGGTTGAAACCCCGCCCTGGCTGGCCATTGTTCTCCTGAGCGATGATCCACAGGCCGCTCTGCGGTGTCAGATCTTGTGCCAAGGCCGTGTTGGCTATCGACAGGAATAACAATACCGAACCGAACAACATCGTGGCTAGGCGCTGTCCTGATTTCATCTTTAAGACTCTCCCTTGTTTTCGAATCAAACGTCGGACCGCCGTCGCGACCCGACAAAAAACCTGACACTCACATCGTCGACCGAACCAAGCGACGGGGGCTGGCTGGCCAGTTAACCCGATATGTTCGGCCGTATCTTCTTAGACCAGACCGTCCCTTCGCGCCGCACCCCCGGAGCAGGTTCGTCTTGGATTGACGAGCCTCCGAGCAGCACTTGCGCATAGTCAAGACTATACCCCAGAATCCCTTAGGAAGCCGATTCCGCGGATCGCACATCACCGCCAAGCTTCACTCCCACTGGCGCGCAAGGTCATTGGATGCTTACGGTAAAAGCAACGGCTACCGGTTCTCGCGCGCATACAACCCGAGGTTGTCGGCCGCAGCATCTGCAGCAATCTAAACGCGCAGTGACAGGCCGTCGGCCAGCGAAAGCCGATAGGCGCGGTAGCTGGGTATGCTGCCGACCAGAAAACCCGCCAGCAAGACCGTGCCCATCAGGATCCATTCGCGCCGTGACGGCATGCCGATGTCGATGAAAATCCCGAAGCGACTCTCGACGATTGGCTGACCGATCAGCAGCAAGGCATACAACAACAGCACGCCGAGCGACACCCCGAGCAGCGTAAGGAAGCCCGCCTCGCCCATGATCAGCGCGAACACGTGCCCTGGGCGGGCGCCTACCGAGCGCAGTATCGCCATCTCTCGGCGGCGTTCGTTGAGACTGGTGAGCAGTGCGGTCAACATGCCGAACAGGCCGACGATCACCACGAATGTGGACACGATCAGCAGGGCATTCTCTGCGATGCCGATCAGGTCCCACAGCTGGCTGAGGGCGACCCCCGGTAGCACCGCTGTCAGCGGCTCCTGCGGGTAGTCGTTGATGAAGCGCTGCACCCTGAAGGTCGCGATCTTCGACTGTAGCCCGACCAGTGCCGCGGTGATCGTTTCGGGTTGCAGATCCATAGCCCGCGCCTGATCGGCGTCGATGGAAACGCCCGGGAGCGGCGCGCCGCGCTGCCAGTCGATATGTATCGCCTCGATCGCCTCCAGACCGACGTGCACCGTTCGGTCGACCGGGGTTCCCGTGCGCTCCAGTACGCCGACTACGCGAAACGGCTTGTCGTCGTGTCTCGCAAAGCTGACGTCGCTGGCGCCGTGCGCCACGACAATCGGGTCGCCCGGCCGATAGCCCAGCGACTCCGCGACCTCGGCCCCGACAACCGCATCATAGAGATCGTGGAATGGGCGGCCCGCGGCAAACTCGAGGCCTCGGTCCCGGGCAAAACGGTAGTGCTCAAAATACCCTGCTGTGGTTCCGAGCACCCGGAAGCCGCGATGTGAATCGCCCAGCGTCAGCGGAACGGTCCAGGCGACGCTGGGATGCTGGGCGATTTCCTGGTAGCTGGCCCATGAGATGTTGTTGGTCGCGTCGCCGATTCGGAATACCGCGTACAAGAGCAACTGGACCGACCCACTGCGTGCGCCGACGATCAGGTCGGTGCCCGAGATCGTGTTGGCGAAGCTTGCCCGCGCCTCGTTGCGCAGGCGTTCCACGCCGATCAACAGCGTGATACTGAGTGCGATCGACAGCACGGTGAGCGCTGCGGTGAAACGTCGGTTGATCAGGCTCTTCCAGGCGAGGGCAAAGACAGGCGCCTTCACGAAGCCGCCTCGGCCAGATGCGGGGCCTCATTGATCGCTGCCAGGTTGACCGTCCGGCCGAACAGACGCTCCAGCGATGCGTCGTGGCTGACGAACACCAGTGTCGAGCCGGCCTGGCGGCATTCTTCGAACAGTAAATTGACGAACGACTCACGCCGGTCGGCGTCAAGCGAGGACGTGGGTTCGTCTGCGATCAGCACTTCCGGGGAGCCCATCAATGCCCGTGCCGCGGCCACGCGCTGCTGTTGGCCGACACTCAGGTTCGTCACGGGACGGTCCAGCAGGTCGCCATGGGCCATGTCCAGGTGATCGAGCAGGCGCCGCGCCTCTCGCTCCAGGCTGCCCGTGCGCGCAATTGCCTTGGCGCGGCGTGAGGACGAGAACCGGCAGGGCAGCGTGACATTCTCGACCACCGAGAGATACGGGATCAGGTTGAACATCTGAAAGATGTAACCAATGTGGTCGGCGCGGAAATGGTCCCGTTCGATATTGCTGAGCCGCTCCAGGTCTTTTCCTAGCACCCGCACGGAGCCACGTTGCGCCGCGGTCACGCCGGCCAGCAGGCTCAACAGCGTGCTCTTGCCGCTGCCGCTGGGGCCCTCGATGAAAATATGCTCTCCTGGCGCGATGCTGAGTTGCCCCAGGACGAGGACGACCGGGGCCGCATCGTCCCAGCGAAACAGGAGATCGCGGATGTCGATGACCAGATGTCGGTCGTCCTGTGGGGCCCGTGCCGCCATTTTCAGAGCGCGCCGAGCCCCACCTTCAGAGCCATCAGAGCCGCAAATCCCGATTCGCAGCGGTCAGTTCTTCGGCCCCCTGCCTGCTCGGCACCACAAACTGGACGTCCAGCCTTTGGATGGCCGGGAAGGCAGTGAACAACTCGATGCTGATTTGTTCGAGCCGACCCGGCTGGGCGCAGACAAAATGATAGTTGACCTGGATGTCTGCATGCGCCTTTTGGGCCAGCCCCTGCTGCGCTGCATGGTGCTCGATCTTTGCGCCGGTGTGCAATTGGTGTCTACTTGTCGCCTCGACCAGCGCCTTTGGCGACGACGCGACATGCACGTCAAAAAGGCGGCAGTCGGCGGCGGGCGAAAACCGGAATAGTCTTTCGCCGTCTTGCAGGGTCGCGACGGCTTCGTCCAGGGATGCCCTTTCCGCCTCGGTCGAGGGAGCATGCTCGAAGCCGGCGATGTTGGCGGCCGGGCTTTCCAATTCCACATAGACTTCTCGGCCCTCCATAGCAATGTTGAGTAGGCCGGCGCCATGCTTGTGCGCGTCATGCTCCCGCTGCCCGTATTCGGCCTCTGCGAGGCCTTGCCCGGTGGTCACGACCCCAAACAAGGCCATTACCAGGATCGGCGGACCATGGCGTCGGTGATCGTCAAGGGTTTTCAAGGTGTTGATCTGCGAGGCCGTCGGTGGCTGGAAAGAGTTGCTGCCGTGCGAAAATGTAATGTCATTACATCATGGCCGTCAAGCGGGCCGGTGAACCAACGTCAATGGCGCCGCACCGAACAACCCTCGCTGCTCTTGAATTGCGGGCGTGCTGCTCGGGAACTCGACGGGTGATTCTCCAGGGCGGGATCCGCGGCATCTCAGCGGTCTCGAATACGCCTGGGACACCGGTTCCTCTGACGCCTGTCATCGATGAGTTCAACGTACCCTCTTCCAGGGCGTGGACGCTAGCAGGGCCGCGCTGGCGATTTCGTGGAAGCCCCCATCATCGCGTATCAGGAACAGTGCCCTGATGTTCTGGTTCCGGGCCACGATCGGGCCAAGCTGGTCGCCGAGCGCCATCAGGGCCGTCGCCCAAGCGTCGGCGTCGGTGCAGTTGCCTGCCAGCACGGTCACCGCCGCCAGGCGGTGTCGGACCGCCAGTCCGGTCCTCGGGTCGATGGTGTGCGAGTAGCGCCTGCCGCCCGCGGAAAAGTAATTGCGGTAGTCGCCGGATGTCGCCAGTGCCATGCCCTTCAATGCGATGACTCGCTGCACCTCACGGCTGTCATACAGTGGCTTCTCGATTGCGATCTGCCATGGTTCCCCCGGATGCTTCTCGCCGCGTGCGTAGACCTCTCCGCCGATCTCGACCAGGAAATTCGGGTACCCGAGGTCCGCCAGCAGTTGGGCGATCTGATCGACTGCCCAGCCTTTCGCGATCGACGATAGATCGGCGCGCAAGCCGGCCACCGACTTGCGCAGCGCCGGCGGCGTTTGGCGGGTGTGCAGATGTCGGTACCCGACCAGTGGAATCAGATCGGCGATTTCCCGTTCGCCCGGGGGGGCGATGCGGCTGCCCATGCTGCCGAAGCCCCAGAGATCGACGAGCGGCCCAATGGTAATGTCGTAGACACCATCTGTGAGTTCGCTGATCTGTGCGGCGCGCTCGATCAGCGCCACCAGATCCGCGGGTGCCGCTTGCCAGTCGGTGGTCTGCGCGTCATTGAAGCGGGTCAGGTCGGAGTCGGCCAGGTAGGTCGACATCTGATGATTGATTTCCATGAGCCGCGAATCGATCTGCCGTCGCAGCGCCTTGCGTGCCGAGACCTCCGGCGCAGGGCTGAGCTTCACGCTATAGCTGGTTCCCATGGTCGGGCCGGTCAGTTCGGCCACGGCGACGTCGGGGTCCGTGCAGGCAGCGAGGAGCATCAGGCCGATCAGCACAAGGCAGGCCCACAGGACCGGGCGGGCGTGGTTGCCGAGCCATTCTACGCTTCGCGCCATGGTGGTCCGGGAGGCCTTCCGTGGATTTGAGGGATGTTCGCAAAAGCCTGCGCTGGGCGGGCCCTTTGCCCGGTGCTGGACGGGGTTCCCCTGGGGCGCGGTGTCACTGGTCGTGGAAATTCTCCCGACGGTACCTTTTCAAGTAGAGACGGGTCTGAAGATAACCTGCCGACAGCCAAAGCAGAAGCAGAACGTCGAGCAGCAGTAACAGGCTGCGCAACCCAGGGAACACCAGGGCCAGGGTCGCCGATAGCACCAGTATTATGGCCGACAGCTTCAATATCGTAGCCGTGGCGCCGCGCGTGAATCGCTGCAACGAGTCGGCGTCGAGGACGCCTTCGCCTCGCAGGCGTTGTTCGAGCGTCTTGTAGCGGTGTTGCTCCCTGCGCGACACACGCCCAAACGGGTCGTTCAGTTTCACAGCGGTCACTCCCTGCTGGGTGGCCCGGTGGGCACGTGGTCGGGTTCATCGTCAGGCCCTAGCCGGTCCAGGTCGGGCCTTGAGCCGCACGGGCATGCGCGTGCCGGCGAACAAAAAGCATGAATCGTCTCGCGGCCGGCGCGGTCTTTGCCTTCGCCGGCATCGAAAACAGTAAGTTTATTCTCGCATGGTTGCCTTTAGTTACGTGTTTTGCGAAGGCATTTCGGTATGCGCCCGGTTCTGCGTCAACGAAACAGGGGTGCCGGATATTCGCCGTTCACTGTGGCCCATTTTCTGCCAGAATCGAACTCAGCCGCATCGCAAATGGCGGCCTCTTAAGATATGATTTATAAAGGAAAAAAGTTCGAATGAGGTGACTGTGTGCGGGCCGAACGGTGGCCGGTGCGCCGCGCGTTGAAGCCCGAAGAAAGCTGGACTTCCGGGTACCCGTCGGGTGTGCGCCGGGGCCAAAAAAATAATTACAAGTGCCGAAAAAACTAGCAGTGAAAACCGACATTCATGTTTTGTTCATCAGTGCCTGCGTGGCCGATGAAAGGGTCCTGAGCACGCTCCTCGGACAAGAGCGGGTCGGGCAAGAGATTCGCCTATCCGCGTCGCGCAACGCGCAGGCCTTCTTCGATGCCGTGCATTCCGAAGAGCTTTATCAGGTCATCGTGATAGATGATCGACAGCCATGGGCAACCTGGCAGAGCGTCGTCGAGACCTGCGCGAAGAGTAGGCCCAACGCGCTCCTGGTGCTGCTGGGCGCCCATGACAGAGCCGATCGGCAGGAGTCGGCGCTTACCGCCGGAATAGCCGCTATCTATCCGCGCACCAGTGCAGGACTCATCGCACTCGCCAAGCTGGTGTCGAAACTGGCTGTTCAGGGAGGCAGCTTCAGTCTGCGTATGGATCGGCAGCTTGCCCACGGCAAACCTGAGGACAGCCTGGAACAGGAGCGGGAAAGACTCGCTTATGCCGTGTCGCATGATCTACAGGATCCACTGCAGCTGGCGCGCCGCTATGCGGAGATCCTCGATGAGGATTTCGAAAACGCGTTGGGCGATTCCGGTGCCAAGGTACTGGGACACCTGAAATTCAATCTGAACCGGACCCAGGAGATGCTCGACGAGTTGTTGGACTATTCTCGTCTGCAAAATGCCAAGCCCGACCTTCAGTCGGTGGATTTCAATGAGTTGCTCGACGAGGTGGTCGGCCTTTACAAGCTATCGCTCGAGGAGGTTGGTGCTACCGTAAACTGCCAGCATTCCTTGCCGACACTGATGGTGGACCGTCGGCAGTTTCAGCGCGTCTTTCAGAATCTGATTGGCAATGCCATCAAGTTTCGCAGCGAACGGCCATTGCGCATCACTGTGAGGGCGCAGCGTGTCCGTAACGAATGGCGCATCGGCGTAAAGGACAACGGCATCGGCATCGCCGAGCAGGACGCCGGAAGGGTATTCGAGATGTTCGAACGCTCCACTGGATCGGAAGATCACCCCGGTACCGGTATGGGGCTGGCGATCTGCAAGCGCATTCTCCAGAACCACGGTGGTAAGATCTGGGTTCGTTCGTCGCCCGGCAGCGGCAGCGTGTTCATTTTTTCGGTGCCCCAGGCCGGCGACTCGGCGACCTTGGCGGGGGGGTGATTTTCAGAGCGAGCTGCGAAACACGATAATGAATGGCGAGACTATCGACGTCCTCCTGGTTGAAGATAATCCTCAGGAAGCGGAAATTGTTCGTCTCTATCTCGCGAAAAGGTATTCACACCGGTACTCGATCCGCCACGTGCGCAGCATCCGGGCAGCGCTCGCCAACATCGCTGGTGGCAACCGCCCCAGCGTGGTACTTCTCGACCTGCATTTGCCCGACACAAGGGGGCTGGAAGGTTTTCGGCAGGTCGCCGGCGCCCTGCCTGGCGTCCCTGTGATCATTCTGACCAACTGCAACGAAGAGAGCACTGCAGCCAGTGCGGTGCGCGGGGGAGCACAAGACTACCTGATCAAGCGCGAGGTGAATGCCGCCCTGCTGCATCGGGCCATTCTGTATGCGATCGAACGCCAGCGCGCCGAGCAGGCGCTGGTCAAGGTCAAGGAGCGCTACGCCCTCGCGGTTGCCGGGGCGAATGACTGTATCTGGGATTGGGATGCGGCGAGTGAAGGTGCCTATTTCTCGCCGCGCTGGAATGAACTGGTCGGTCTGCCGACAGACGCCCAGGTGGACCGGCTGCAGCACTGGTTTGACCGGGTGCACCCCGAAGACATCGCTGAACTGCGGCGCATATTGCGCAGCAATTCCGAGGCCGAGCGTCATCACTTCGAGCACGAGCACCGTCTTCGCCACGAAAATGGTGACTATATCTGGGTCTATGCGCGTGGAGTGATCCTGGCCGACGCGAGGGGCAGGGCGGTGCGAATGGCCGGCTCGATCAGCAGCATTGCCAAGCGCAAGCAGACTGAGAATCAACTGATTCATCGTGCGTTGCACGACCCTCTGACCGGCCTGCCCAACCGCGTGCTGTTCATCGATCGTCTGCAGCAGGCATTGCGCCGTTTCAAGCGCAACCATGCCCTCCGGTTCGCGGTGCTCTATTTCGATCTGGACCGCTTCAAGTTCGTCAACGACAGCCTTGGCCACTCCGCCGGGGACAGTTTGCTGGTTTCCATCGCGAGGCGCCTGATGAGGGTCATCCGGCCGGGGGATACGGTCGCGCGCATGGGCGGGGACGAGTTTGCGGTACTGGTTAGCGATATAGAGGACGAATCGGATACGCGGCAGGTCTCGGAGCGCATTCACAGGCTCTTCCAGCAGGAATTTTCTATCGCGGGGCGCGGTATGTACAGCAGCGCCAGCATCGGGGTTGCTGTCGTGACCCAGCAGTACGAGTCACCCGAGGAACTGCTGCGCGACGCCGATCTGGCCATGTACCGCGCCAAGCGCTCAGAAACCGAGAACACGGTGATCTACGATACGACCATGCACCAGGCGGCGATTTCCCGTCTCAACATGGAGATGGACCTGCGGCGCGCTATGGCGCGGGGCGAATTCATCGTTTATTACCAGCCCATCGTCACGCTGTCCGAGCGACGCATCGTGGCGTTCGAGGCCTTGCTGCGCTGGATGCACCCGGAAAAGGGCTTGTTGTTCCCGGACAGCTTCATGTCGGTGGTCGAGGATACCGGCATGCTCGCCAACCTGAGCTGGTGGGTGCTCGAAGAGGCCTGCCGGCAGGCGCGGGAATGGCGCGGTACCTTCAGCGATGGCTCTCCGCTCGGGATGAGTGTGAACGTTTCCGCGAGCATGTTCCGGGCGGAAAACTCGGCGCAGCGGGTCGAGAAGATCGTTGAGGACAGTGGGATCGCGCCGCAAGACCTCTCTCTGGAGGTCACCGAGCGCGATTGCATGGACAATGAGGAGGCGACCCAGTCGGTGCTTGCCGAGTTGCAGAAACTCGGTGTCAAGATACATATGGACGATTTTGGCACCGGCTATTCGTCGCTTTCGTATCTGCAGCGCTGCGCCTACGATACCCTCAAGATCGACCGGTCGTTCGTGCAAAGTCTGGAAAGCGAACACCAGAGCAAGGTGATCATCAAGACCATCGTCGGGCTTGGACGAATGCTCGATATGAATGTGGTCGCCGAGGGTGTGGAATCGCGGGAACAGCTGGAAGCCTTGCTGTCGCTGGAGTGTCCCGAGGCTCAGGGCTTCTGGTTCTCCAGGCCGGTGCCGCCTGGCGAGGCCGGGGAACTTCTGAAGCAGGCACGACACGCATATGGTTGACCGGGGGCGCCGGATGCCGGCCGCATCGGCCAGGCAGGGTGCCGTTTTCAGGACACGGTGCGCCGATTCGATCGGTTTGTAGCGGTGACGGACCGCGGAATGTGCCAAAATGCAACCGGAGAGAGGGTGTGATACGGCTCTCGCCGGGCAGGACACTCGATAGCGGCGACAATCGAAACAGTGGCTGAACAATGGTAGGCGAAAACACGGAGCCCGAAATACGCACTGATGACGCGGTCCTGCAGCAGCAATATCTGCGGGCGCTCAGCTCTTTCGAGGGCATCGTGCTCAGCCAGATCGATGTCAAGAACAAACTAGGCGATCGCCTGAACTACAGCATCCGGTCCGGTCTGATCATACTTTTCGTCATTGCGTTCTCGATACTCGTGCTGCTGTTGACTCTCAGTTCACAGATCAACCGGATCTCGAGCGTCGTCGGCGCGATGAATACTCACTTCTCTGCGGTATCCCTGCGCATGGACGAAATCAGCGACAGGTTCGGGTCGATGGAAACCCAGGTGGCGAAGCTCAGGTCCATCGAGGACAACACGGCAGTCATGCAGACCGAGATTGCTGCGATAGGCGCCAGTACCGGCAGTATCGAGGAAAGCATCGGCAGCGTAGGAGTGCAGATGACGGGCACTCGTCTGCACGTCGAGAACATCGCCGTCACCATGCATGCGATGAATCAGGAGGTGCAGGCAATGAGTGCAGAGATGCATCGCATGGCCAAGCCCGCTCGCACGCTCAACAAGATGTTTCCCTTTCCCTGATGATGTGGTGCACGGAAGTAGCTGTCGGTGGATCACATGGCCCAGTCGAGCTGAGCGGAGTTTGTCATGATTGATCCACGCACCCCTATCGTACAGGTGATGGCACGGCTGGGCCGCGAGACCCAGTTACACCTCGACGAGCGGCATCGGCACTCCAAGGTCACGGACAAGGTGATTCTGATCATCTCGCTGCTGCTGGTGTTTCTGGCCTTTGTCAACGTGTATTACGTAAGCGTGCTTTACCAGGATCTCGACGGCATTGTCAGCAACATGGATTCGATGTATCGAAACCTGGAGCGCGTTGACCGGGATATGGACCTGATCGCTCAGCGCGTGGATCGTTTCGACCGCCATATCCAGCGCATGGGCGCGATTTCCGCGAGCATGCAGGGGATCACCGACGTGATGCCGCAGATGAGCGCGAACATGAAGACCATCCAGAGTGAGATGGGAGGTATCGACGAGAACATGCAGCAGATGACGGGGGCGATGGCCGGCATCGGCCAGCAGATGCACTATATCACCGGCGGCATGAGCATAATGCGCCAGAACGTGCACCAGATCTCCGGCCCGATGGGCGCAATGAATCCGATAATGCCCAATTGATGCTGGCAGCGGCCCGGTGCCATTCGGGCCGTGTTGCCCGAACCGAATCAGGTAAAGCCCGGCTATACAGGGCAGCAAATTCAGATAGACTTTAGGCCTCAGAAGCCGATCCCACCGCCGGAGTTGCAACAGGCATGTCCGAGGCATCCGCACGCAGCGCGCAGGTCCCGGCGCCCTTCGATATGAAGGCCGGGCAGTTTACCATCCCGACCCTGGTACTACGGGATACCGATTTGGCAGGCCTGGACGCCTTTCTGGCGCAGCAGGTGGCCCGCCTGCCGTCGTTTTTCGACCAGGCGCCGGTGGCGATCGACCTCTCGTCGCTGCCGAATCAGGGTGAGCTCTCAGAGTTTCCAATGGTGGTGGGCATGCTGCGCGGGCACGGGATGATACCGGTCGGTGTTCGCGGCGCTTCCACCGAGCAGAAGGCCCAGGCGATGGCGCTCGAGTTGGCGATCATGCCGGCGGGCCGCAGAGGCGCGGTCGCCAGGACGGAGTCGGCAACGCGTGACGCGGTCCCCACGACCGACCGCCGCGCCTTGGTAGTCGAGAAGCCGGTGCGTTCGGGACAGCGCGTCTATGCCCGGGGGGGCGATCTGGTGGTATTGGCCGGGGTCAGTTCGGGCGCCGAAGTCATGGCAGATGGGCATATCCACGCTTACGGGGCGCTGCGCGGCCGCGCCATGGCAGGGGTTACCGGCGACAAGGAGGCCAGAATTTTCTGTCGCTCCCTCGGGGCTGACCTCGTCTCAATAGCCGGACTCTACCGGGTCAGCGAGAAACTCGAGGGTCGTTACCTCGGGCGTGCGGTCCAGATCTCGCTTGCCGGTGATGCGCTGAAGTTCAAACTGCTTTGAGTTGATGGTGCACGTCACCGTGCGACCGACGCGGACCTTGGGTCCAAAAGGAGTATCCAGTTGGCAAGAATCATCGTTGTGACCTCCGGCAAGGGAGGGGTAGGCAAGACCACGACCAGCGCGGCTTTCGCGATGGGTCTGGCCGAGCGTGGAAACAAGACGGTCGTCATCGACTTCGATGTCGGCCTGCGCAACCTCGACCTGATCATGGGTTGCGAACGCCGTGTCGTCTACGACTTCGTCAATGTGATCACCGGCGAGGCGAATGTCGGCCAGGCTATGATCAAAGACAAACGCAATCCGAATCTTTTCGTTCTTCCTGCATCGCAGACGCGCGACAAGGATGCCCTGACCCTGGAGGGAGTGGGTAAGGTACTGGAGGAACTCAGCAAAGAGTTCGAGTTTATCGTCTGCGACTCGCCGGCCGGGATTGAGCGCGGTGCGACGCTGGCGATGTACTATGCCGACGACGCGATCGTGGTGACCAATCCGGAAGTGTCTTCGGTCCGTGATTCCGATCGCATGATCGGCATACTCGCGAGCAAATCGCGCCGTGCCGAGCAGAACCTGGAGGGCATCCGTGAGTATCTGCTCGTTACCCGCTACTCGCCGGAGCGGGTGAAAAACGGCGAGATGTTGTCCATCGAGGACGTGCAGGAGATTCTGTCGCTGGACCTGATCGGGGTGATTCCGGAGTCGGTCTCGGTGCTCAGCTCGTCCAACGCCGGTGTCCCCGTCATCCTGGATCGGGAAAGCAGTGCCGGGCAGGCCTATGGCGACATGGTCTCGCGCTACCTCGGCGAGGACTTGCCGCACCGCTTCCTGACCGTTGAGAAAAAAGGCCTGTTCGGCCGCTTGTTCGGAGGTTGACCGTGGCGCTGCTCGATTATTTCAGACAACGCAAGACCAAAGGTTCGGCCGCGATCGCGAAGGAGCGGCTGCAGATTCTGGTGGCCCATGATCGGCGCGAAGGGGGGCCGTCCTACCTGCCACAGCTGAAGAACGACCTGCTCAAGGTGGTCCGCAAGTATGTCGCAGTGGACAGTGAATCGGTCTCGGTGAACGTGGAGAGCGACGGCAATCAGGAAATCCTCGAGCTGAACATCGTTTTGCCGGACTGACCAGGCGGCTCGCGTTGCCAAGGACTATGCCGCGCCGGCAGGCGCGCGGCCGTCTGCCGGGCCTTTAGCGTGTGGACGTTGAACGGGTTCGGGACGGCCGCCTGACCCGTATCAGGTGTATTGACAGGCCTGAGGTAACGGCGGGATCTGCCCCAGTTTCATCGGCAGCACCTGCTGAACCGTTTCGAGACCGCGCCGGTATAGTTCCTGCTTCTGCTGCATCGTCATCGCGAACTCGAGTGGCGAGATGCTACCGGTTTCCACCACGACGGTATTACGCCAGTAGGGATCGCTGATGTACTCGCGCGAGATGCTGGTCATGAAGGTGCGGATCAGCATCGTGAGGTAGTCAGGCAGCGGGAACACCGGAGACACCCTGATCTGCCCGGCCTCACGGGTCGCGCGCAGGCGAAAGTAAACCACGGGTGTATTGTCGTCGGACCAATCCTGGTAGAGCGCATCCTCGGCCAGGATGCTGCCGTCGACCATCAGGTGATGTTTGTACCTTTCGAAGGTGAACAACAGCGGGATTCCCATCGAGAAGCGCACCGCGCGGGCCACCCGGAAGCCTGGAGACCTTTCACTGTCGAAGATGACGGGCTCGCCCGAGCGCACGTCCGTCGCCACCACGTGCAGTTCGCGTTCGAGCTGGGCGAAGGTCGCACCGCCAAGTTGGTCGTCGAGCCAGTCTTCGAAACGCTCTCCGGTCGACAGGCCGCCGGCGAACAGCAGTCGCCTGAGCGAAAAGCCGCGAAACTGGCGGAAGTCGACGTCGATTGCCAGTTTCTTCAGATAATCCGTAGAAAAACCACGGGCGTACAGTGCCGCGACGATGCCGCCGCCGGATACGCCGACCAATCCATCGACGCGGTACTGCATCTGCTCCAGGGCGGTAAGGATGCCCACATGCGCCGGCAACCGGGTCCCGCCGCCGGCCAGCACAGGGATCAACCGCTTTGCGTTCATGGCCCCTCTAGCGGCGCGGCCGACGTTCTCTTGATTCGCTGGCGCTATTTTCGGATGGGCGCCGGCTGGTCGCCTTGCGCCAACCGGACAGGGCGCCTCAGCGCGATCGGGGTCTCAGCGATAGACGAGGTGCACCCGGCGGGTGATCCGGGTGAAGAGCTCGTAGGCGATGGTGTCGCAGCGTCGGGCCACCTCGCCGGCATCGACCAGGTCGCCCCAGAGTTGAACCCGGTCACCGATCCGGGCATTCGGCTGGCCGGTCAGATCAATGGTGAGCATATCCATCGAGACGCGTCCGATCAGCCGTGTCGGCCGGTCGTTGACCGCCACCGGCGTGCCGTCAGGGGCCTGTCGCGGATAGCCGTCCGCGTAGCCGATGGCCACCACCCCGACCCGGGTCGGTTCATCGCAGGTGTAGCGGGCACCGTAGCCGATCGACTCGCCGGCTGTGAGATCATGGATTGCGATCAGGTGCGACTCGAGCCGCATGACTGTGGTGAGCCCGGCAGCCAGGCCATTAGCGCGCTCGACCGGTGAACTGCCGTACAGCATGATCCCCGGTCGTATCCAGTCGCCATGGGTATCTGGCCAGGCCATTATTGCTGCGGAGTTGGCCAGGCTGAAAGATGCCTCGATGCCGTCAGTGCTGCTTTGGAACAGCTCCAACTGTGTCCGGGTGGCCGGGCTGCCGGTCTCATCGGCACGGGCGAAATGCGACATCAGCACGACCCCTGCGACATTCGGGCTGTCGCTCAGTCGTCGATAGGCGGGGTTCAGCTCGTCCGGAGTGAGCCCCAGACGATGCATGCCGGTGTCGACCTTCAGCCAGACACCGAGTGGCCGTGCCGGGCGCGCCGCCAGCAACCATTCCAGTTGGGTCTGCGAGTGTATGACGACCTGGAAATCATGCATCGCCGCGTTCCTGATTTCGTCCGGATCGAAGACGCCCTCGAGCAGCACGATCGGGTTGCCGATCCCGGACTCGCGCAACTCCATTGCCTCCTCACTGCAGGCGACGCCCAGCGCATCGGCTTCGTCGCCCAATGCCTGCGCCAGCCTGACCGCGCCGTGCCCGTAGGCGTTGGCCTTGACCACCGCGACCGCGCGCGAACCAGGCGCGAGTAACTTGGCATAGCGGTAATTGGCGACGAATGCCGCCGTGTCGATCGTGGCAAAGGTGGGTCTGCTCATGGCTGACGACCAGCGCGCTCAGTTCCTGCCTGTCGGGTGCCTGCAGTGTCTTGCAGCATGCCATGGAAGTCCAGTCGTCGATCACGGGCCGGGCTGCTGCCCCGCACGCATCGCAGCTTGCAGCAAGCGGCGGCGCTCCCGCAGATCCGGTCAGAGATTGGCGCCCGTTAACACCAACGGCACTTACTTGAGGGCACCTCTAACAATCCATAGATGGCATCTCACAGGACGAGGCGCACTGAGCGCCGTGTCCCTGCGGTACAGCAGCGAGAGTGCAACGCGGTCATGGGAAAAATGGCCCCGGCATCGATCCAAGGCGGTTTCGGTTTTCCGGTGCCGCGCCGCTAGACCAATGGTACTTGGTCGGGGCGTCAGGACTGGCGCTGTGGCGCCTTCGAGCCGGGGGACGCGGTGCTGCGGTCCCGGGCGGCGCGACTTCCGCTGCCTTGCGGCAGCACGCCGGTGGATCGAACTTGCTGGAGCGCCGTGATGGCGTGCCGCTGCTTCAGTGGATTGCCATTGCCGCCGAGTCTTTCATCGAACCGGCGCGGTGCATACGTCGCACTTGCCGGGATGGTCTCGGTGGCGTCGGGGGGTGGACTGATGTGCTGGGTATCTTCTTTGTGAGCCTGTTGCGACTGTTTGGCGTGTTGGCGGCCTGCGGGCTGGCCTGGTGGTTGTTGCGCGACGACCCGATCCGTTACGGTACGGGCGCGGTTGCCGCCCAGTCGCCGCTGCAGTCGAATGTCGATGGGGCGCCGGGTTTCGACCACCATGGTTACCGGATCACGCCATTGGCGCGTTTCGACCTGCACGGCAGGGTGCTTGGCCGCGAGAACTACCGATTCGACCGCGAGGCGGACCTTGCGCCTGTGGACCTGGCGCTGGGCTGGGGTCCGATGTCCGACGAGCAGGTGCTGGATCACATCGAGATCAGCCAGGGCGGTCGCTGGTACCATTGGCGTGCATCAAAGCTGCCCGTGGCACGGCAGGAAATCCAGCACAACAGCGCCAACATGCACCTGATACCGAAAGACGAGGCGGTAGCCGACGTGCTCGATGATGTAAGGCCAGGCCATGTCGTGCGTCTGCGCGGCTATCTGGTCGAGGTCCGAGCACCCGACGGTTGGCGATGGCGCAGCTCGCTGAGCCGCAAAGACAGCGGCGCCCACGCCTGCGAACTGGTATTCGTCGACCGGCTCTCGATCGTTGAGGTGCGCCGATAGCGCAGCTTGCGCCTGCCGGCAACGGGCCGACCTTGAACCTGCGGACAATCCCACTCCTGGGGTGAGTCGCAGCTGCGACTTTTTCAGGCGTTGGGATCGACGATGATGCGGCCGCGGATCCCGCCCCGGACGATCTTGTCCGCCAGTTCCGGCAGTTGCGCCAGACCGGCGAGTTGGCCGATCTCACCGAGCGCCGCCTCTGGCAGGTCGGTGACCAGGCGTTGCCAGGCGCTCTTGCGCCGTTCGAGGGGACAGGACACGGAATCGACGCCGCGCAGGCTGACATTACGCAGGATGAAAGGCATCACGGTGGTTGGCAGATCGGCGCCGCCGGCAAGTCCGCAGGCGGCGACGCAGCCGCCGTAGTTGGTTTCGGCCAGCACGCGTGCCAGGGTGGTGCTGCCGACCGTGTCGACTGCGCCGGCCCAGCGCTGACCCTCCAGCGGGCGCGCCGCTTGGCTCATTTCATCGCGCGTCAGGATCTCGCTGGCGCCGAGTTGGCGCAGGAATTCGCCGGCGTCGCCTTTGCCGCTGACCGCGGTTACCTGATAGCCCAGCTTGGCCAGGATCGCCACCGCGACACTCCCAACCCCGCCCGAGGCACCGGTGACCAGTATGCTTCCGCTGTCAGGTGTCACGCCCGCCTCTTCCAGTGTCATCACGCAGAGCATCGCGGTGAAACCCGCGGTACCGATCGCCATCGCCTGCTTGCTCTCCAGTCCGGACGGCAATGGGACCAGCCATTTCGATTGCACCCGCTGGCGCTGGCTGTAGCCGCCCCAGTACTTCTCACCGACACCCCAGCCGGTGAGGATCACCCTGTCGCCGGGCGCGTAGTCACCGCTGCTGGATTCCAACACCCGTCCAGCGAGGTCGATGCCCGGCACCAGCGGCCACTGACGTACGATTTTGCCCTTGCCGGTGATCGCCAGACCGTCCTTGTAATTGAGACTCGAGTACTCCACGGCCAGCAGCACGTCGCCATCCGGGAGGTCGTCGTTGCCGAGTTCACGGATGGTGCTGACGGTCTTTCCGTCCTCCTGAGTGAGGACGAGGGCCTTGAAGGTGTCTGACATGGGTCGCTCCCGTTGACATGTCCGGCCGACACTAGCACTTCCAGGAGGGGTTTAAAAATGCATGGCTGCGATCGATGGTCGCTCGGCCTCGCCACCGGGCCCCAAGGCGGCCCGCCTGACTGCGTCATCCCGTGCCAGTCAATCCAGTGAGCAGGCCTCCGCGCATCGAATGCGCGGGGGCCTGTTGCCCGTCCATCGACTGCCAGCGGGAATTGTCGGCCGGCCCCCCGGTCGCGCTCAGCCGCCGAGCAGTGCCGGCTTCGAGCGCCGGGTGTGCCCGGCCTGATGCTGGCTCGCGCGTTTGGCCTCGGCGCTGCGCTTGCCGGTCTGCTTGGGTGGCCCGGCTGCTGCCCGGCGGCCGTCACTCGACCGCTCGGCGTTTCCACTTGGCCGCTCTGCGCGTGCCGGGCCGCGTTGCCGCTTCGCCGCCGGCTTGTCCGACGGGCGCGACCGTGGTCGACTGTCGGCGCGCGAGCCACCCGGCTGCGCCCGCCTGCCGCTGCTACGGCCATTCTGGATGGGTTCGGGCTGGATACTCGGGTCGGGTTCGTATCCTGGAAGGGTCTCGCTCCGGATCTTGCGTCCGAGCAGACGCTCGATATCGCGCAGCAGCTTGAGTTCGTCCACGCACACAAGCGACATGGCCTCGCCCTCGTTGCCAGCCCGCCCGGTACGTCCGATGCGGTGCACATAGTCTTCCGCGACGTTGGGCAGTTCGAAATTGACCACGTGCGGCAGCTGGTCGATGTCGAGGCCGCGTGCGGCGATATCGGTGGCGACCAGCACACGTACCGAACCGTCCTTGAAGCCGGCCAATGCCCGCGTGCGGGCGCCCTGGGTCTTGTTGCCGTGGATCGCCGCGGCGGACAAACCGTCGCTCTCCAACTGCTTCGCGAGGCGGTTTGCCCCATGCTTGGTGCGGGTGAACACAAGCACCTGACGCCAGTTGTTGGCGCCGATCAAATGCGACAGCAGCTCGCGCTTGCGCGCCTTGTCGACCGGGTGTACCACCTGTACCACGGTCTCTGCCGCGGTATTGCGCGGCGCGACGTCGACCGATACCGGTCGGTCCAGCAACTGGTCGGCCAGTGTGCGGATCTCGCCGGAAAAAGTTGCGGAAAACAGCAGGTTCTGACGACGCTCGGGCAGCAGTGCCAGGATCTTGCGTATGTCCCGGATGAAGCCCATGTCGAGCATCCGGTCAGCCTCATCCAGCACCAGGATCTCGATCTGCGAGAGATCGAGCGTGCGTTGCTGCACATGGTCGAGTAGTCGGCCAGGTGTCGCGATCAGGACGTCGACCCCCCGGCGCAGTTCGGCTATCTGTGGATTGATCTTCACGCCGCCAAAGATGACCGCGTAGCGCAGCGCCAGATGGCGGCCATAGGTCGAGACGCTTTCGGCCACCTGGGCGGCGAGTTCGCGTGTCGGGACCAGGATCAGGGCACGTGGCCGGTGCTGGCCGGCCCTGTTGCCGGCCGCCTCGTTCAGGCGCTGCAGCAGAGGCAGGGTGAAGCCTGCGGTCTTGCCGGTACCCGTCTGCGCCGCAGCGAGCACATCGCGGCCGTCGAGGATGACCGGAATGGCCTGCAGTTGGATCGGCGTGGGTTGTGCATAGCCCTGGTCGGCGAGCGCACGCAGCAGTTCGGCCGACAGGCCGAGCGATTCGAATGTCATTGATTCAGTTTTCCTGAGACACCCACCCAGGCCGTTTGGCCCGACGCGGTCGAGGGGTGCGGGGTAATTCGTGCCACGTCCGGGTGGCGTGGGGCCGGGCGCAGACCGATGGTGCGCCGGAAGAGCGGGAGTATATCAGAAAGCCGGGCGGTTGCGGCCCGCCCGGGGCCGTCGCAGCGACATCTTCATGCGGTCCCGGGAGCCTCTTTTTCGATCCGTTCGCCGAAGGCGTCGGCGACCTGCTCCGCGAAACTCTCGCCGGCGCTGGCGTAGAAGTTGAACACCGCATCGACGCCGGCATCGCGCAGGGCCTGTTCGTGGTCCGGGTATTGCGCCACCGATGCCAGTTCCACATCGAACCCCTGCTCGCGCAGCAGTCGCGCCACGGCCATGTTCGATTCGTGGTCGGTGAATGCCAGCACGGCCAGCTTGACCCGGCCGGTGCGCTCAGCGCGTGCCCAGAAGTCGGAGTCGGTGGCGTCGCCGAGCGTGACATTGCGACCGGCCGCAAGGTGACGCTTGACATAATCCTCGTTGATATCGATGCCCAGTACGACATCGCCCCAGCGCTCGCGCAGAAAGTCGTACGCGCCGGTGCCTACGCGCCCCATGCCGAATACCACGACCTGGGCCATGCCGGCCCGGATCATTTCATCGCCTGGCAGCCGCGATCGGGTCTGAAAACGATGTAGCGAGTGGCGCCAGCGCGCGTACAACTGCTTCGACAGCATGTTCAGTGGCGAGGCGATCAGGAAGCTGATCGCCAGGCTCAATGCGATCACGGACAGCCACTCCGGGCCGATCCAGGCTTGACTGACCCCGACGGCGCCGACGATCAGGCCGAACTCGCTGAAATTGGCCAGCCCCAGGGAGGCCAGCGTGGCACTGCGCGAGCGCATGCGCATTCGGGTCATCAGCAGGAAGTAAAGCAGGGTCTTGAACGGTAGGATCAGGGCCACCAGCAGCAGCGCGGCTCCCAGCGTCTGCCAGCTCAATTCCCCGGACAGGCCGATCGAGAGAAAGAATCCGATCAGAAACAGGTCCTTGAAGCTCAGCAGGGATTTCGCCAGCTCGTTGGTCTTGGCGTGGCCGGACAACAGGATCCCCAGCGCGAGGGCTCCCAGGTCGGCCTTGATGCCCACCAGCTCGAACAGCGCCGCCCCGGCCAGCGGCATCAACCAGCCGAGAAGGATGAGCAACTCGCCGTGTCCGACCTTGTCGAGCACGTTGAGCAACAAACGCCGCAGCGGGATCAGCCCGATCAGCAGGAGTGCCCAGGCGCTCGGCATCTTGCCTGCCGAGGCAGCGATGAACACGACCGCAAAGATGTCCTGTACGATAAGCAGCCCAATGGCGATACGGCCATGGATCGACTCCATCTCGCCGCGCGACTCGAATACCTTGACGGCAAAGACCGTGCTGGAAAAACTCAGCGCGAAGCCAATCAGCAGCGCCTTGGGGAGCGGCATCTCGCCGGATATACCCAGGCCGAAGAATGCAAGGACGCCGACCGTGAGTGCGACGAGCGCCGTGGTGGCCAGCATGTGCAGCGTTGCGGTCGCCCACACCACGGGCGCCGCAAGGTCCTTCACATGCAGCTTCAGGCCAATGGTGAACAGCAGCAGCGTGACGCCGAGATCGGCGATCTCCTGCAGCATCGGCGTGTTCTGCATTCCGAGCCCGCCCAGCACGAAGCCCGCCGCGAGGAATCCCATCAGCGGTGGCAGGCTGACAAGCCGCGCGAGCATGCCGAATGCGAACGCCACGGCAAGCGGCACGACATGCATGATGTCGAACGCGGCGAGGTTGACGGGCGCCAGGTCTTGCATCGGCCGACTCATACTGACAAAGGTGGGCCGGGATGATCGCACGAATGCGGCCGTCGTATGAAGCGGGCGCCGGGTTCGTCGCCGACGCCGAGCGCATTTTCCCGCCTCGTCCGTGGTCAGCCGAGTGGTGACTGGCCGGGGGCGGGTGCGGGTGGCGGCAACCAGCGTGGTGAGAAATCCGCGGCGCAATGGCAGCGCCCTCCAGGTCCGAAACGCTTCGCGCGCTGGTCCTCGCAGGCCTTGAGCGAATCGAACGGCCCGATGATGTCGCGCGGATGCTCCGGCGTGGAGCCGGGCGGGTGGATGTGACAGCTGACACCGCCGGCGCCGAGTGCTGCGTGACCAAACAGCATGCCCAGCAGCAGGCCGCGCACCGGCCGTCTACTCGTAGGGCTCGATCTGCGATGCATACAGGGTGTAACCGGCCTCGGCGATGTCGTTCTCGATGCGTTTGACACTCATGGTGCCGCTGACCCACACGACGTCGAACAGCCCCGGCGCGGTGCCCTTGCCGGCTTCCGCAATCACGTACACGGTCTGATTGGCCGGTGGTGGGGGGACATGAACACAGGCTCCGTAGTAAGGCACGAGCAGGAATCCCGTGGTCTCCTCGGCGTCGCCCTCGACCGGGACCACGAAGCCGGGCAGCTTCACCGAGGCGCCGTCCAGGTCCTCACGCACCGGTGCCTCGTCCCATAGCGCCCTCAGCTTGGCCATGACCTCCTCGGCACGTGGATCGTCGTCCGAGAGGTCGTCGATGTTCAACTCGCCCATCAGCTTGTCCGGCTGGTAGTCGGCGGGTATCAGTGCGTCCCACTCGAGTTCTGAGGCCGCCGCGTCTGCAGGCGCTGGCCCGTCGTCCCGACTGCTGCCGGTGCCTGCACTGTGCTGGGCTGCCGGGCTGAGTAGATCGCCGACAACCGCAGGCGCGCTGCCGCCCGGGGGCTGTGCATCCTCGCCGGTCTGCGGAGTGTTCTCCGAGCAGCCAGTCGCCAGGAGTGCGACGGTGAGCGATAGGATGACTGATAATGATGCGAGACTTCTGATCATTTGGTGACCTTGCTGTTGGACTGCGCCCGGATTGACGGTCCTCGGCGGGCCATACTCCGACCGCTTACCCGAACCGGCCCGCAGGGTACCGCAAGTGGAGGGCGTTGGCAGCAGATTCGGCATGCCGCGCGTGCCCGCAGAGCGGACCCGCAGGCAAAAGCGGGGTCGAGCGTAAAGTTGGACACAACATGCGATTCAGGTTTTGCTAATATTTGTCCTCGGTGTAATCTATTGCTATCGCAAACACTTCTCATTAAAACAGGTTTCACGTTGTCCCAGGTAATCCCTTTCGATGATTTGGTGGTCGGCCAGCGGATCCGCCTGGTCAAGGTGGACGGCGGCCAGCGGCTGCAGCGCCGGCTGCTGGCGCTGGGCCTGAGCGTCGGCGGTGAGGCCGAGTTGGTGCAGCGGCGGCCGGGTGGTGTCGTGTTGGCTCGCGGGGCGAACCGTGTGGCGCTCGGCGAGGGTGTCATGCACAAGCTCTACGCCGAGGTGCTGGATTAGGGCCAATGGCACTGACTTAGGCGGATTCCGGTCGTCTCTGGAAAAAACGTCGGCGGCATGGACGCCGCCGTCGAGCCTCCAGGGACGCACTCACCGCGTCTTGCGCAAGGAATAATCGGAATCCGCAGGCCAACTTGTAGCTTGCGCTCCCAAGTCAGTGCCATTCGGATTAGGGCTGGTTTACACGATGCGGATATTCATCGACGGCGGTCATTGTTTCACAGGGCAGGGCGCACTGAGCGCCTTGTCCCTGGCGTGCATCAGCGAAAGTGCAACGCGGTCATGGGGGACAATGGCCGCGTCCCTTCGGGTTGGCTCTGCAAGGAGGCCATTCGGCGTTGCGCATCGTTCATTCGGCGCCACCACGCTTCGCGCTGCGCGCCTTGCCAGGCCTCATGGGAGAGCCAACGCTGGGCATCCGCATCGGGTTGAAAGGCCCTGATGAGCACCGTCCGGCCGCCGCAGCAGGGTGAGAGGACGCGCGGGCTGACGATCGCTATCGCCGGCAATCCCAACTGTGGAAAATCTGCGCTGTTCAATGCGCTGACCGGAATCCGGCAGAAGACCGGCAACTGGCCCGGCGTAACCGTGGAGCGCAAAGAGGGGCGCAGCCGGGTCGATGGCCGCGACGTGACGGTAGTCGACCTGCCCGGCATCTACTCTTTCGACGCCGCATCTTTGGATGAGCGGGTCACCCGCGATTACCTGCTGTCGCGCGACGCCGATCTGGTCATCAATGTGGTCGATGCCAGCAACCTCGAACGCAATCTCTATTTCACCGTTCAGCTGCTCGAGATGGGCGTGCCGCTGGTCATAGCGCTGAATATGATGGATGTTGCGCGCAAGCGAGGTGTCGCCGTGGATGCCGAGGCACTTGCCGCGCGGCTCGGCTGCCCGGTGGTACCGATCGTCGCGACGACCCAGGAAGGCATGAGCGAGTTGAAGGCGCGCACGCTGTCGGTCGCCGACAACCGGCAGACATCGGGTTTTCCGCTGGCCCTCGACGAGGCGGTGGAGCAGGCCCTGCTGCGCCTCGAGCCGCTGCTCGACGATTCGCCGGAGGTCAATCGGCGTTGGCTGGCACTCAAGCTCCTGGAGGGTGACGGTGAGGGCGCGCCCACGGCGCAGACTGAGGCCGCAGTGGCCGAGGTACGACAATGGGTGAGCGAGCGCTTCGGCAAGGACCTGGGTCTGGCGATAGCCGATAGCCGCTACACTCATGCGCACGCCCTGGCACGCGAGGTGACACGCGAGTCGGGGACGCATAAACGCACATTCAGCGACCGCATCGATGGTCTGGTGCTGGGGCGCTGGAGCGGGGTTCCGATCTTCCTCGCTGTGATGTACCTGATGTTTCTGTTCACCATCAATGTCGGCGGCGCCTTCATCGACCTGTTCGACGGCGTCGCCGGTGCGCTGTTCGTCGACGGCTTGGGTGAACTTATCAGCGCCGCGGGCGGGCCGGCCTGGCTGCGTGTGCTGCTCGCCGACGGTGCCGGTGCCGGGCTCCAGGTGGTTGCCACCTTCATCCCGATTATCGCCGCTCTTTACCTTTTTCTATCCGTGCTCGAGGACTCCGGTTATATGGCGCGCGCGGCCTTCGTGATGGATCGTTCGATGCGCGCGATCGGGCTGCCGGGCAAGGCATTCGTCCCGCTGATCGTCGGCTTTGGCTGCAACGTGCCGGCGATCATGGCCACCCGTACACTGGAGAACGAGCGTGAGCGCAAGCTGACCATCCTGATGAACCCGTTCATGTCGTGTGGTGCTCGCCTGCCGGTGTATGCGCTGTTCGCGGCGGCGTTTTTTCCGACCTCCGGCCAGAACGTGGTATTCGCGCTCTATCTCACCGGCATAGCCGTCGCCATCCTGACCGGTCTGGCGATGAAGAAGTCGCTGTTGCCCGGCACCAGCAGTGGCTTCATGATGGAACTGCCGCCGTATCATCTCCCGACCCTGCGCGGTGTGCTGTTGCGTGCCTGGGACCGGGTCCGCCTGTTCGTCAAGGAGGCCGGGCAGGTCATCGTCGTCATGGTCATAGCGCTGAACCTGCTCAGCTCCATCGGCACGGACGGTTCTTTCGGCAACGAAGACAGCGAGCACTCGGTGCTCAGCGAGACGGCGCGCCTGGTGACCCCAGCATTCGCCCCCTTGGGTTTGCGCGAGGACAACTGGCCGGCGGTGGTCGGCATCTTTTCCGGGATCCTGGCGAAGGAGGTCGTGGTTGGCACGCTGGACAATCTTTACAGCCGTGTCGGCCAGGCTGCGTCCGCAGGGGCGGCGACGCCGTTCGATCTGATGGAGCGGCTGCGTGCGGCACTGGCCACTGTGCCGGCCAACCTGGCGGAAATCTCCCGGGCCTTGCTGGATCCGCTGGGCTTCGGCAGTGTGACTCAAACGGAGGCCGCGTCTCAGGGGGTCGATAACGCCGTGTTCGGCGCTATGCATGCACGCTTCGACGGCCAGGTGGGGGCGTTCGCCTACCTGCTGTTCGTGCTGCTGTATTCTCCCTGCGTGGCCACGATCGGTGTGATCCGCCGTGAGGCGGGTGCGGCCTGGGCGACTTTCGTCGTCGCCTGGACCACCGGCGTGGCGTATTTCACAGCGACCGTCTATTACCAGGCTGCTACCTATTCCGAGCACCCCGCCAGCTCGGTCGCCTGGATCGTGCTGCTGACCGCGATCCTGGGCCTCTCGATATTCGGATTGCGGTTCTGGGCCCGGCGTGGCGGGCGCCAGTCGGAACAACTGGGCTGGGCCGAGCGTTGATCTTGGGTCGTGTCCTGGATTTTCTCGCGAAACACCGCGTCGCCAGTCCGGCCGAGATCGCTGTTGCACTAGATTCAACGCCCGGCGCGGTGCGAAGCATGCTGGAAACACTGCAACGCCGTGGGCTGGTGCATGCGGTCAGGACCAGCGCCGACTGCGGTACGCGTTGCCGGCAGTGCGCGGCACCCGACGTCGAGCTCTATGCTTACGGCCCGGACGGTTCGCAAGGGGCTGCCGCTGGGCCATGCGGCTCGCCGCTACGCTGAGCTGGCGTGCCTCACCCGCCCGCACCGAGCACGCTTCGTGGTGGTGGTCGCAATGGCACCGCCTCCCGCCCGAATTGTCGGCTCAATCTGGAGTGATCGGACGACAGGGTGTCGCGCAGCAGATTGACCCCCTGCGCGTCGAACAACAGTCGACCATAACTGCCGTAGTGGGTGAGCTTGCGCGCCAGGGTCTCTATCAGCGGCGCTGTCGGTGCGCCGATGAACCCGGTGCTGACACCCTGCGAATCACTTGCAACCAGCACCACGCCGGCCGCGTCGGCCGGGTAGCCTGTCCCGGCGATCGTCACCTCGCGAGCATCGAGGGACTGATCGTCGCGCGTGAACGCGCTCCGCGCCTGGCCCAGCAAGGCGTTGTCCCAGCCGAGCAGGAAGCGATCGGCATCCGGCGGCAGCCGTGCGGCGGAAGTGTCGTCGATGATCTTCAACCCCGGGTAGCGGCGCTGCCAGCTTGCGGCCAGCGCGGACCAGGCCTCGCGCAGGTCGTCGGCGGCCGCGGTCGGCATTACCAGCCAAGCGTTTGGGCTGCCGAACAGGCGGTTGAGGGCGGGCGGTTGTTCGGTTGGATCCAGATATCGCAGCAGGTCGTACTCGGGGTCGACGTCGACGCGCAGCGGACGCTTGTCGAACCGGTATTCGAGCAGCGTCCGGCGCTCGGAAATTGGGGCTAGTATGCGCCGTGCATGATCCTCGCCCTCGAGTGTGATCAGCACCGGCAGATCAAACAGGAAGGGTTCCGATTGTTCCTGGTCGATAGTCAGGTGCAACTGCCAGCCCCCGTCCAGTTCGCTCACATCGCTCTCGACCAATCGGATGCCTGGAGCGCCGGCACGTTCCAGCCAGGGCGCGAAACGCGCGGCGACCGTATCGTCGGCCGCCGCGATCGTTCGGATCGTCTCGGCAAAGCCGACGCGCGTGTGGCGGTGGGTTTGCCAGAGTCGCCGCAGTCCAGTCACGAAGCCCTCGTCGCCGAGGGCGTCGCGCAGCATATGGAACAGCATCATCGACTTGCTGTATCCGATAGACTGGGTGGCATCGTTGTGTCGGCTCACGAAGTCCTGCAGCGGCAGGTCTTCGCCCTGGGCGGCGAAGTTGCTGTAACGCTGCAGGGCCTTCAGCCGATACTGATCGCCCTTGCCCTGACGTTCCTGCATCCAATGATCGGCCAGGTAGGCCGTGAGTCCCTCGCTCCAGTTGCCCTTGGCGTAGTCGACCCAAACGCCGTTGCCCCACCAGTTGTGCAATATTTCATGCGGCAGGGAGGTATAGGGGATAAATGGCAGGCGCAGCACACGTGATCCCAGCAGGGTAAACGACGGCATCCCAAAACCGGTTTGCCAGTGATTCTCTACCACTGCGAACTTGGAATAGGGATAGCTGCCGATCAGGTGACTGTAGTGGTCGACGTAGCCACCGATCAGCCCCAGGTATTGCTCGGCCAGCGCCGGGTCATCCTGCAGCAGGTATACGGAAAGGTCGATATTGCCGTGCCTCCGGGCATGCCGGGTGAATCGACCGGCTATGAGATAGAGATCATCGTGCCTTGCCCGGCTTGTCCAGGTCACCGCCCCGAGATCCTCGCCGCGTCGGCCGATGCTGACGGACTGCCAGCCCTCTGGTAGCTTCACGCGCATGCTGACCGTATCGAGGTCGACGTCGAACAGGGGATACCAGGCCGAGGAGCCGTCCAGGTAAACGCCTTGACTGGAGACGATGCCCTGGGGCATGTCGCCCAGACGGCGATCCTGAGAAAACATCGGTTTGCCGTGGTAATGCAACTTGAGCGTTTCGGCCGGAGTCTGCAAAGTGACACGGTAGGCGGAACGAAGGCCGTCGGCTGAGGTGGTGAGCCGCTGCAGCTGCCCAACCTCGGCACGCACTGCGAAGCCGCTGTTGAGTACAAACTCGAACTGGGTCGATTTGCGATCGATTCGCACCGTGTCGTCGACCTGAATCTCGCCGGATTCGGGATCGACGACGACCGCCATTTCGTGCGCCAGGCCGGCGTTCGATGCACACAGAGGTGAACAGATGAAACTGAGGCAAAGGACAAGCAGCGTCGCTGCGCGGGCGGTGCGCGGTCTGGCTACCGTGCTGACGGCGGGTATGTGCATGGTGTCGATTGCTCCGGCGGATCAGGGTGTGGCTGTTCTGAACCCGATTGTTGTCGAATCCGCGAAATCTGCAACCCTGCCGGAGTTGATGGGGAGGCTGAGCGCCGAGCGCCTGCTCTATGTCGGCGAGACGCACACCGCCTTTTCCGACCACCTCCTCCAGCTCGAGGTGTTACGTGGCATGGCGCAACGACCAGCGGGCCTGGCGGTTGGCGTGGAATGGTTCCAGAAGCGTTTTCAGCCGGTCATTGACGACTACCTCGCGGGCAGGATCGACGAGGCGGAGATGCTGCGCGGTACCGAGTATTTCGGGCGCTGGAGCTTCGACTACCGCCTGTATCGCCCGATCATCCAGTTTGCGAAAGAAAAGGGCATACCGATCATCGCGCTGAATGCCTCCAGGGAACTTACCGGCGAGATTCGGCGTGTGGGCATCCAAGGGGTGGGAGAGGAACTGCGCGGAGAGTTGCCGGATAGCTACGATTTCGAAGACCGGTCGTACGAAGCCACCTTGCGAGAGATGTTTGCCAGCCACCCGTCGGGCGATGGGGTTTTCGAACGATTCCTTGAGGTGCAGCTGACCTGGGACGAGACTATGGCGCAGGCCGTCGCTGACTACCTGACGGCCAACCCCGCTGGTCGCATGCTGGTACTCGCCGGCCGCGGTCACATCGCGGGACGCAGTGGCATCCCCAACCGGGTAACGCGGCGCACCGGCATTCAGGGCGCGACCATCGCTACCTTCAGTCCCTCGGGTGAACTCTTCAACGCTGCCGACTACCTGGTGCTGGCCAGTGACCGGTCGCTGCCGCCGGCCGGCCTGATGCGGGTGATGCTCGACGAGCGCGACGGCGGCATCTACATTCGAGGCTTTTCCGGCGGCAGCCCGGCCGAGCAGGCCGGGGCGAAGGAAGGAGACCGGATCACCAGCATCAACGGCGGCGCGATCGAGCATTTCGCCGACGTCAAGATCGCGATGATCGATCAGCGTCCGGGCAACGAGGTTGAACTGGGGCTGCAACGCAAAGGGCTGTTTGGCAAGCAGCGTGACGTCTCTATGAAGTTTCAGCTCGCCGGGCAGTCGGCGTCCCCGCATCACTGACCAGCTTCCGTTCGGCACGCGGCAACGGCGGGTCGCTGATAAATGGCCCTCGAGCACTGCCGCTGCCGATCATGGGTCAAGCAGCGAAACCTGATCGGTCTGCCGCTGTCGAGTTGCCTATCCGCGTGACCCGATGCCGCGCGGCCTGCGCGACGAATCGCTTCGGGCGATTCGTGCGCTCCACGGGGTCCGGCTGTACCCGTCCGGTACGGTCATCCTGATGTCGGGTACGACATGCAGCTTGCCTGGCGACTATCAGGCAAATGGTTCCAGGTGCCAGATGTCGCTGTTGTACTCGCCGATCGTGCGGTCGGTCGAGAAGCTGCCGCTGGACGCGCAGTTGAGTACGCTCATGCGCGTCCACCTCTCCTGGTCCCGCCATGCGTCCTCGGCGCGCTGTTGAGTATCGATGTAGCTGCGGAAATCGGCCAGCGTCACCCACGGGTCGTCGGGGTTTAGGAGGCCGTCGATGATGCCGCGGAACAAACCCGGCTCCATGCCGCTGAAGTGGTCGCTTTCGAGCAGGCTGATGACCTGGGCCAGGCTCGAATCGCCGTCGATGTACTGCTGCGGGTTGTAGTTGCCGCGAAGCGCTTTGACCTCATCGGCCTTGAGGCCGAACAGAAAGAAGTTGTCTTCGCCGACGGCGTCCATGATCTCTATGTTGGCGCCGTCGTAGGTGCCGATGGTGATCGCGCCGTTCATCATGAACTTCATATTGCCGGTGCCCGAGGCCTCCTTGCCCGCCGTCGAGATCTGCTCTGACAGGTCGGCGGCAGGACAGATATACATCATCTTGGTGACGCCGTAGTTTGGCAGGAACACCAGCTTCAGGCGATCGCCCACGGCCGGGTCGTTGTTGACGACCCCGGCAACGTTGTTGATCAGCTTGATGATTTCTTTTGCGCGCTGATAGCCCGGTGCGGCCTTGCCGCCGATCAGCACGCAGCGATTGACCCAGTCGGTCGTGTCGCCATTGCGTATCCGGTTGTAGAGGTGAATGACGTGCAGCACATTGAGCAGCTGCCGCTTGTACTCGTGGATCCGCTTGACCTGGATATCGAACAATGCGTTCGGGTCGAACACGACCCCGGTTTCCGACCGCACCAATTCGGCCAGGCGCTGTTTGTTTTGCTGACGTATCAGACGCCAGCGGTCGATGAACGCCCGGTCGCCGTTCTCGGCCAGCGGCCGCAGATTCACAAGCCGGCCGAGGTCGGCCTGCCAACCGTCACCGAGCTTCTCGGTCAGCAGCTCAGCGAGGCTCGAGTTTGCCATCGCCAGCCAGCGACGTGGCGTGACACCGTTGGTTTTATTGTTGAACTTCTCCGGCCACAGCTCGTAGAAGTCCTTGAACAGCCCCTCGGTCAACAGCTCGGAATGCAGCGCCGCGACTCCGTTGACGGAAAAGCTGCCGACGATCGCCAGCCAGGCCATGCGGACCTGTGGATCCGGGCCCTCTTCAATCAGCGACATGCGGCTTACCCGGTCGCTGTTGCCTGGCCAGCGCTGGCGTACGTCTGCCAGGAAGCGGGCATTGATCTCGTAAATGATCTCGAGCAGACGCGGCAGCAGGGACCTGAACAGGCGCACCGGCCAGCGTTCCAGTGCCTCGGGCAGCAAGGTGTGATTCGTGTAGGCCATGCAGCGGCAGGTGATGGCCCAGGCCTCGTTCCACTGCAGGCGCTTGTCGGCATCATCCAACAGGATGCGCATCATCTCGGCCACCGCGATGCTCGGGTGGGTGTCGTTGAGCTGAAATACGTTGCAGTCGGCAAATTCGCTCAACGGCCGGTCGCCCCACTGGCGGAATATATCCTGCAGACTGGCCGAGGTCAGAAAATACTGCTGCCGCAGGCGCAGCTCCTTGCCGTTCTCGCTGGCGTCGTTCGGATACAACACCATGGTGATGTTTTCCGCTTCGTTCTTGCTGGCAACCGATTCGGCATAGTCCCCGGCGTTGAACTCCTTCAGGTTGAACGCTGCTGTCGCCGAGCCCGACCAGAGCCTCAGTGTGTTGACGATCTTGTTGCGGTAACCGGAGACCGGCACATCGTAGGGCACCGCCAGTACGTCTTCGGTATCGACCCAGCGGGCATGCGGTTTGTGCTGCAGGTCGACGAAATGTTCGACCCGCCCGCCGAACTTCACCACCTGCGTGTACTCGGGACGCTCCACTTCCCACGGATGGCCGTCGCGCATCCAGTGGTCCGGGTCTTCGATCTGGTAGCCGTTTTCTATGTGCTGATGAAACATGCCGTACTCATAGCGCAGTCCGTACCCGGTCACCGGCAGGCCCAGCGTGGCGCAGCTGTCCAGGAAACACGCAGCCAGCCGCCCGAGGCCGCCATTGCCGAGACCGGCGTCCGGCTCCGTGTCCTCGATCTCCTCGAGCGTGATCGCGAAGTCCTTTACCGCCTTGTTCACCGGTTGCTCGAGTTCGAGGTTGAGCAGGTGGTTGCCCAGCGAGCGTCCGATGAGATATTCGAGAGACAGATAGTGTGTCCGGCGAACACCGTCTCTCTTGTAGAGGCACCAGGTGTTGCGCCAATCGCTCATGATGCGATCGCGGATCGTATAGGTCAGCGACTCGTACAAATAGAATCGGTCGCAGCCGAGGAACCGGCCGAGGTGGTATTCGAGGTAGTGCCGCATGTCCCGGCTGAGTGTTTCCGCATCGGTCGGCAACGCCGGCATATTTGGCAGTACACAGGTATCTGTTGTCTCTTGTTCAGCCACGAGTCATGTCTCCTGCGTTGGTTCCGCACGGTACAGGTTCAAATAGGCTTCGGCGCTCTTGCGCCAGCCATAATCTCCCCGCATGCCGTTCTTGATCAGTTTCATCCACTGTTTCGGTTTGGCATGCAGCTCAAAGGCACGCATCAATGCCTCCTGCAGCGCGGCACTGCTCGGCTCGACGAAGACGAAACCGTTGGCCTCGCCGCGCGCGATGCTGCGTGGCGTGGCATCCTCAACCGTATCCGCCAGGCCGCCGGTGGCACGCACGACGGGTGGTGTGCCATACCGCAGGCTGTACATCTGATTGAGGCCGCAGGGCTCGTAACGCGATGGCATTGCAAAGATATCGCAACCGGCTTCGAGCTGATGGGCCAGGATCTCGGAGTAACCGATGTGGCAGAACACCCGGTTCGGGTAGTCTGTCGCCAATTGCTCCAGCTGCCGTTCGAGTTCGGTCTCGCCGGCGCCGATCAGCACGAAACGGGCATCGCTGGCGGCCAGCAGTGGCGGGATCGACTCCAGCAGCAGGTCGATGCCCTTCTGATGCGCCAGTCGTCCGACCGAGCCGACCAGCGGGTCGGTGTCCTCCATTGCCTCCCGTGACGCCCCCAGTGCGCCCAGCAGGGCCTGGCGATTGCTCAACTTGCCGGTGCGGATCTTGCCGTCGACATGATAGTGGGCCGCCAGCAGTGCGTCGTTGCTCGGATCCCAGGTGGCGTCATCGATGCCATTCAGGATGCCGGTGAGCTTGTGCGCGTTGGCCTCGAGGATCGTGGCATAACCGTAGCCGAACTCTGGCGTTCGTATTTCTTCAGCATAGCGCGGGCTCACGGTGGTGATCACGTCACTGAACACCAGGCCGCACTTGAGCATCGATAGCCGCCCATAAAACTCGCCGTAGTGCATGGACCACCAGTTTGACGGCAGCGACAGATCCTCGAAGGTCTCGAAGTCGAATTGGCAGTCATAGGCGAGATTGTGCACCGTGAAAAGCGTTCGTGGCCGCGGCGTCCGTAGGGCTAGGAATGCCGGCACCAGCCCTGTCTGCCAGTCGTTGGCATGGACTACGTCGGCCTGCCATCCGACCTCCATCCCATCCATCGCCAACGCCGCGACCGCCTCACTGAACAGCGTGAAGCGCTGCGGGTTGTCCGGCCAGTCTACGCCTTCTGCATCGCTGTACGGCAGGCCAGGACGATCGAACAGGAAGGGCTCGTCGACCAGCCAGAGCGGAGCGGAACACTCCGGGTGTGCGGCTTCGAGTATACGGACCTCGCGATCACCGCCCAGCGGCAGCCAGCCGAGGGTGCGCAAACGGTCGACCCGGGCCAGCACCTCGCGGTAGGCTGGCAGCATGACGCGTACGTCGAGACCGAGGTCGGCCAGGGCATTCGGCAGGCTGTGCGCGACATCGGCCAGACCACCGGTCTTTATCAGCGGGAAGAGTTCACTGGCGGCGAACAGGATATTCATGGTTGATCAGCGTTCGGGTTGCAGGAATACCGCACCGAGTGGCGGCAGGTTCAGCCGTGCCGAGCAGGGACGATCGCGCCAGGGGTCACTGGTCGCCTCGATCCGGCCGGCATTGCCGAGGTTGCTGCCACCGTAACAGGCGGCATCAGTATTCAGGATCTCACGGAAGGCGCCCTCGCACGGCATACCAACTCGGTAGTCTTCGCGCGGTACCGGAGTGAAGTTGAACAGGCAGACGATTGCCTGCCCATCGCCATGGCGCATCAGTGACAGTATTGAATGATCGCTGTCGTGGCAGTCGATCCACTCGAAACCCTGTTGCTCGAAATCGTAGCGATGCAATGCCGTGAGTTCCCGGTACAAAAGGTTGAGATCGCGCACCAGCGCCTGGATTCCCCGGTGGCTGGCGTTCTCCAGCAATGGCCAGTCGAGGGCTTGCTGTGAACGCCATTCGTGCCATTGACCGAACTCGCCGCCCATGAACAACAGTTTCTTGCCGGGGTGGGCATATTGCCAGGCGAACAGCAGCCGCAGGTTGGCGAACTTCTGCCAGTCATCATTCGGCATTTTGTCCAGCAGGCTGCGCTTCATGTGCACCACTTCGTCGTGCGACAGTGGCAGTACGAAGTTCTCCGTGTAGGCGTACATCTGGCTGAAGGTGAGTTTGTCGTGGTGGTAGCGACGATGCACCGGGTCGAGTTCGATATATGACAGTGTGTCGTTCATCCAGCCCATGTTCCACTTCATGCTGAAACCCAGTCCGCCCATCCAGTTGGGTCGTGAGACCATAGGCCAGGCCGTCGACTCCTCGGCGATCGTCAGGGCGCCGGGGAAGCGGGCGTGCAGGACCGCATTCACGTGACGCAGGAATTCGATCGCATCCAGGTTCTCGCGCCCGCCGTATTGATTGGGCAGCCAGTCACCCTCGTCACGTGAATAGTCGAGGTACAACATCGATGCGACCGCATCGACGCGCAATCCGTCGATGTGAAACTCTTCCAGCCAGTAAACGGCATTGGCCAGCAGGAAATTGGCGACCTCGCGGCGACCGTAATCGAAGACCAGGGTACCCCAGTCACGGTGTTCGCCGCGGCGCGGGTCAGCGTGTTCGTACACCGGTTCTCCGGTAAAGCGCGCCAGCGCGAAGTCGTCCCTCGGGAAATGACCCGGCACCCAGTCGAGGATGACGCCGATACCGGCGCCATGACAGCGATCGATCAGATAGCGCAGATCGTCCGGTGCGCCGAAGCGCGCGCTAGGCGCGAAATAGCCGGAAACCTGGTAGCCCCAGGACTCGTCCAGCGGGTGCTCCATCACCGGCAGCAGTTCGATGTGTGTGTATCCCAGCTGCGCGACATAGGGTACGAGTTGGTCGGCCAGTTCGCGAAAGTCCATGAAGCTGCCATCGGGCCGGCGCCGCCAGGAACCCGGGTGAACCTCGTAGGTGCTCATCGGCTGGTTTATCCAGCGCCAGTGTGGCCGTTGCGCCAGCCAGCCCTGATCCTGCCAGTCGTACTCGCTGGGCTTCATGATCTGCGAGGCGGTGTCCGGGCGCAGGGTCATCGACTGTCCGTAGGGGTCGGCCTTCAGGATGGGGTGGCCGGCATGGCTGATGAATTCGAACTTGTAAAGGTCGCCGGCTTGCAGGCCCGGTATGAAAAGCTCCCAGACGCCGCTGCCGCCACGATTGCGCATGGGGTGTCTCAGGCCATTCCAGCCATTGAAGTCGCCGACCACGCTGGCACGTTTGACGCCCGGCGCCCAGACCGCGAAGCGGCAGCCATCGATGCCGTCGATCTGCAGATAGTGGGCGCCGAGCAGGCGATAGATATGGTGATGCCGGCCTTCATTGAACAGGTGCAGGTCAAGGTCGGCCAGCAGCGGGGCAAAGCTGTAGGGCGATATCTGTGAATAACGCTGCCCGTCCGCTTTTTCGGTCCAGGTCAAACGGTAGTGCGCCGGCAGTTCGGCCCGTTGTGCGGTATCGAGAGGCAGCTCGAAGATATCCGTGTTCGGTATCCGTTGCAGCTGGCCAATACCGTCGAGCTCGACTTCTTCGGCGCTCGGCATGAAGGCGCGCACGATCTCGGTGTCGCCAACGGCCTGTCTGCCGAGCACGCCGAAGGGGTCGTGCCATTCACCGCGCTGAAGCATCGCGAGTGGATAGGCCAGCTTAGCCGGCATGCATCCTCCCGCTGGCAGCGATCATCGATCGGATGCAATCCGTGAGATCTTGGTTCAGCATGTCCCAGTCGAACCGCCAGCGCCAGTTGCCTTCGCCGACACCCGGCGTGTTCATGCGCGCGTCACGACCGAGACCAAGAAAATCCTGCAACGGGGCGATTGCCAGGCGGGCTTGGCTGTCCAGTGCCGTCTTTATCATCAGGTCAGAAATGTCGTCGCGTGACGGTACGCCGAGGACCTGAAACACGAAGTCCTTCTCGTGCCCTTCGAGGCCTTCGAACCAGCCGACACAGGTGTCGTTGTCGTGGGTGCCGGTGTAGGCGATCGTGTCTGCTGTGATATTGGCGGGTTTGTGGGGATTGTCGGTGAAATGATCGAATGCAAACTGCAGAATCGCCATACCCGGCAGATTGTATTTGCGGCGCAGCTGCCGCACTTCGTCGGTGATCACGCCCAAGTCTTCCGCCACGATCGGCAGTTCGCTGAACCGGGCCTGCAAGGTCGCGAGCAGTTCGTCGCCGGGCGTTTCCTGCCAGAAGCCATCAACCGCGGTCTCGCAGTCTGCCTCTATCATCCATACTGCTACCAGTCCGCGGAAATGGTCGATGCGCACCATGTCGAACAGTTCGAACTGACGCTGCATACGTGATATCCACCAGCTGAAGCCATCTTGCTGCATGCGCTCCCAGCGATAATGCGGATTACCCCATCGCTGGCCTAGCGCAGCGAAATAGTCAGGTGGAACACCAGCAACATGGGTCGGTCGACCCTCGTCGTCGAGCAGGAAATCGTTTGGCCGGGCCCAGGTGTCGGCGCTGTCGTGGGCGATGAAGATCGGCATATCGCCGAACAGTTGGATCCCACGATCGCCGGCATGGCGGCGAATTCGCTCCCACGCGCGGTCGAACCGGTGCTGCTGTTGCTTGATGTGCAGGATGTCGGCGTGGTCCAGTTCACGTGCATGGCGCAGGGCCTCGGGGTCGCGGTAGCGGAAAGGATCTGGCCATGCCACCCAGGTTTCGTGATTGAAACGGCGCTTGAGCACCTGAAACAGTGCGAAGTCGTCGAGCCAATGTGACTGACGTGCGCAGTATTCTTCGAACTCCGATTCGTGCAGTGGCGTGTCGTCCGGCGGCAGCAGGCCGGGGTTGCCGGCGAAGGCCGAGGAGCTCTGATAGGGGGAACCGTAGGCGTCGGGCACTACCAGCGGCAGCATCTGCCAGACAGACAGTCCCGCCGCAGCCATGAAGTCCAGCCAACGCAGGACGTCATCGTCGAGTCGTGCGGAAGGCAGAGAGGTGAGGTGCAGCAAAATTCCCGCACGCCGGGCGTCCATTTTCTCATCCATGACCACGTCGCATCGTGCCGCTGTTCTCCGCCTTTCCGCCACCACTCGAGATGGGTCGGTCCAGACCCGGTGGCACCTTTTCGCCGAGCATCTGGTAGAGATTGGTGAGTTGCTGGCGGTACAGGCGGTCGAAATCGTTGACGCTGTCGGCCGGGTTGTAGTCGCCGAACCACCAGAACCAGTCCGAACCCTCACAGATTGCCAGTTGCCTTTCGATATCTGCCAACTCTGACGCTGTAAAGCGCTTGGTGCGCGTCACCTCGTCGTAGGTCTCCTTCGCCTGGATCAGCAGATCCCAGGCCCGGTTCTTGTCCTCTTCTCCGATCCAGGTGGAAAAAGACCCGTAGACCCAGCTCCCCGGACACAGCGATGGAAGCGGCTGCGCCTCGCATATCTGCAGGGCCTCGCTGAACGTGATCGGTGTTACGTGTTCGCTGGTGGTCAGCTGCTCGTACATGGCGCCGAGAAAGTGGAATGCGTTGTCCGGGTAATATTCCCAGGCGTTCTCGCCGTCGAGAATCACGCTGACCACGTGCTCATGGCGATCGTCGCCGAGGTAATGCGCGATGTTTTTCAGATGCTGGTTGAAATCCGCGGCCGCATCGGAGGCGTTCCATTGCTGGTACTCGAAACCGATCATGTCCGACAGGCCATCGTCGCGAAAGAATATGCTCGTCTTGCATCCGTTTACAGCGTTCGGGCGGAACAGGCTGCGGCGAGCCTCTTCGCCGTGCGCCTCGAAACCGGAAAGGAAGCGACTGTTGTTCCAAACGCCCTCCCCGGATGCGGTCCAGCTCATCCCGAATTCGTCCAGCACCCTCAAGGCATCGCTGCTGACGCCGCCTTCGGACAACCAGACGCCGGTAGGGCGGCAGCCAAGAAAGTGCTCGAAAACCCGAAGGCCTTCCCGCATGTGCCAACGCACGCGCTCGAGGCCGCCGGGGTATTCTGCAGCCTTGGGTCCCTTTGCCTCGGGCAGGGCGCAGTGCATTGAGTCGATTTCGAGCAGCAAGGGGACGATCGGGTGGCCATAGGGCGTCATTGAGAGTTCGATCTGACCCTTGCCCGCGAGAGAGGCATAACGCCCCAGCAGGCCATCGAAGGCGTCGCACATAATCTCGAGCAGCGCGCGCCGGGCGCTGTCGTCGAAAACGCCTTCGTGTTTCAGTAGCCCCTTGACGTGGGGCAGGCGCGTCAGCGAGTGACCCAACCAGGCAAGGTGATACCAGCTGATGAGATCGAGGAAGAACTGCTCGTTCATGTACGCCAGGTGCTGCGGATCGACGTGGTTGCCATCGACCGCCATCACCATATCGAACAGGCTGCGAAACTTTGGATGCACGTCGATCATCAGCGGTGCATGCGCACGCCGGCACGCGCTCACGATCTCGACGCGCGCCTCGGCATCCGTCGGGATGGGCTCCGTCCCGGCCAGCAGATTGAGCAGCGGGTCGGAAAATTTGCTGCCTGACTCCAGGTGACGCTTGAACTGCGTCGCATAGTCATCCAGCTGTTCGAGCAGCACCGGTGTGAAGTTGACCACGCAGCGCATCTTGGGATGGGCCTCGAGGTGCGCAGCCATGTCCACATAGTCCTTCAGGGCATGCAGATACACCCACGGAAGGCGGTATTGGCCGTCCTGGCTTTCGCGGTACCACGGCTGATGCATATGCCAGCAGAGCACCAGGTTGAGGCGGGGATTTTCATTCTGAATCATGGCTCAGTCGCGCTCATAGTGCAGGCGCTGGTTCATCATACCCGGTGTTACCAGTACGATGCCTTCGGCAGTTACCAGGAAGCGTTTACGGTCCTCCTCGGGATCGACTCCAATCTGACAACCGTCCGGTATCACCGTCCCCTTGTCGACAATGCAACGCCTTAGTACGCAGTCCCTGCCGACGCGAACCTTGGGCAATATCACGCTCTCCTTGATGTAGCTGCCGGTCTCGATCTGGGTGTTGAAGAAGATCACGGAGCGCTTGACCTTTGCGCCCGAGATGATGCAGCCGCCGGCGACCAGAGAATCGATCGCCTGGCCGCGCCGCTCCTCGTCGTCGAAAGCAAACTTGGCGGGCGGACTTTGCGCCTGGTAGGTCCATATCGGCCAGTCACGTTCATAGAGATTCAGCTCGGGTTCGATATCGCATAGCTCGATATTGGCCTTCCAGTAGGAATACAGCGAACCCACGTCGCGCCAGTAGGCGGGTTCTCCGGCGCTGTTCAGGAAGGGGAATGCCATCGATTTCGCGTTCTTGATCGCGGCCGGGATGATGTTTTTGCCGAAATCGTGCTGCGAGGTCTCGTCTTCCGCGTCGTGGATCAATGCCTTGGTAAGAAACTCCATCGAGAAGATGTAGATTCCCATGGAGGCCAGTGCCAGATCGGATTTCCCCGGGATGGGTTCCGGCTCTTTGGGTTTTTCCGTGAAGCGCATGATCCGATATTGCTCGTCGACAGACATCACGCCGAAGGCCTTTGCTTCCTCGAGTGGCACCTCGATGCAGCCAACCGTCAACTCGGCCTGCTCCTGCACATGTGCCGCCAGCATCTTGGCGTAATTCATCGTGTAGATGTGGTCGCCGCCAAGGACCAGTACGTAGTCGGGCTCGTGGCGGTAGACGATGTCGAGGTTCTGGTAGATCGCGTCGGCCGTTCCCTGGTACCACTCGGGACGGAGTCTTTGCTGTGCCGGGATGATCTCTACGAACTCCCCGATCTCGGGGCGCATGAAGCCCCAGGCGCGCTGCAGATGCCGAATCAGCGAATGCGATTTGTACTGAGTGAGCACGCCGATGCGGCGCAGGCCCGAATTGATGCAGTTCGACAAGGCGAAGTCGATGATGCGGTACTTACCGCCAAAAGGCACTGCGGGTTTCGCCCGCCACTTGGTCAGGTTTCTCAGGCGTGAGCCTTCGCCCCCCGCAAGCACCAGAACCAGGGTACGCCGCGTGACGTCGCTGACGGCCTGCGTTTCGACATAGTACTTGTACAGATGATGTTGTTCCTTACTACTCGTCATATCACTGCCCTGTAGTGTGTCTTGCGATCATTATTGCACCCGCGAGCCCGGCATCGTGGCGGGTGACGAGAAATACCGGAATGCGTCGCACCATGTCGGCCATCCGCCCCTTGGCGGCGAAGGCGGACTGGAATGCCAGCGGATCGAACCACTCGGCGAGGTGGACCGCGAGGCCGCCACACAGGTAAAGGCCACCGGTCGGGTTGAAGGCGAGCGCCAGGTTGCCGGCATAGGCGGCAAACACCGCGACGAACAATTGCACCGCCTCGGTCGCGTGGCTGTCCCCGCGCGCGGCGGCCGACACGATCTGCGCCGGCGTCGCCGCCTCTGCGCTGGTGCCAGCGAGGAAGCGATAGGTGCTGACCAGGCCGTCTCCGCTGACGATGCGTTCGTAGGATACGTGGCCGAAGCGTCCGGCGAGTTCACGATACAGCCGCAGCTGGACAGGATCGTTCGGGGCGAAATCCAGGTGTCCGCCTTCGCTGGCCCGTGGTAACTGTCCGGGTCGGCGATCCGGCATCCAGGCCATGCCCAGCCCGGTGCCGGCGCCCGCGATCACCACCGCGCCGTCGTCCGGGATCGCGCTGTTCAATACCTTGAGTCGATCGATCGGTTCGGCGGTGGCGCCGAGCGCGGCGGCCTGAAAGTCGTTTACGATCGTAAGGCGGGTCACGGCGAAGCGCGATCGCAGTGCGTCACGCCGCAGTTGCCAGTCGATATTGGTCAGCAGGATCGGATCAGCCTGGACCGGACCGGGGAGGGCCAGCACCATATGGCCGATCGGTTCGGCCGAGCGGCCCCGCTCGGCCAGGCCATGGCTGATGACGTCCTCGAGGCTACCGAATTCCGCATTACTGAACACCTGGGGATCTCCGGCGGGCACCGTGCCGTCGTCGAGCCAGGCAAGTCGGCTGTAGGTGCCACCAATGTCAGCTGCCAGGGACATCATCGCGCTTCACTTTATCGACTCGGTGACGGCCGCCAATTGACCGCCGGCAAACTCCAGGCATTTTCTCTCCACGAGGACCAGTGCCCGGTCGACGTCGCTGACCCGCGCAACCGGCAGGTCGGCCCCGTCACGCCATTGCCGGACCGCCTCGATCTTGCTCTCGCCGGTCACCAGGACCAACATGGCACGGCAGTCTTGCAGCGTTTTGACACCCAGGGTGACCCGCTCCGGCGGCGGTTTGGGCGCGTTCTTGACCGCAAATACGGATTTCTCCGGCCAGTCGTGCCCGCGGAACAGGCTGGCGGCGTGACCGTCTTCCCCCATTCCCAGCAGTACCATGTCGAACGGCAAACGCCCCTTGATGAGTTCGCGGTACCCGGTGGCGGCCGGTTTGGCGCCCAACTCGGTCGGAATCGGATAGTGCTTGCCGACGCGGTTCGCCAAACCGGTCTCGATCACCATCTGGCTGTTGCGCCGCGGATCGTGTGCCGGCAGGCAGCGTTCGTCGCCATAGTAGAGTTCCCAGCGCTTCCACTGCTGGTCGCTGTTCGCCAGGCGCCGGTAGGTCGCGAGGGGCGTGCTGCCGCCGGCCAGCACCAGGCGAAATTTTTTGCGTTCCGCGATGGCGTTGCGCGCCGCGCTGCCGATCAGGCGGCAGGCCGCATCCGCGACCGCAGCCGCATCGGCCTCTATTCTCCATTCCGCCATCACTCGGGGTCCAACAGATGGCGCCAGTGGTGGTGTTCCCTGTTGAAGATTCGGTTCACTTCCTCGGGCTCCCATTGGCCGGCCGGGTGGGTCGGTATGAAATCTCTTTCGCTGGCCCAGACGCCGAGCACCGGGTCGACGATCCGCCAGGCCCATTCGACCTCGTCGTAACGCAGAAACAGTGACCGGTCACCCTCGATCACGTCAAGCAACAGACCCTCGTAGGCGTCGGTTCGCGCGTGGTGTTCGCAGCGAAACGGTGCGTCCAGGCTGATCTGGCGTGTCTTCATTTCCAGCCCAGGCTCTTTCACGGAGATCTCGAGGCGCAGGGACTCCTCCGGCGCGATGCTCATGATCAGCCAGTTCGGGGGCGGCCAGTCGATATGTGCGCTGCGGAAAAAGTGTTTCGGTGGCTGCTTGAAGCAGATCGCCACCATGGTGCGCGCCTCGGCCATGCGCTTGCCGGTGCGCAGGTAGAATGGGACGTCGCGCCAGCGCCAGTTGTCGATGTAGAGGCGCAGGGCGGCATAGGTCTCGGTGACGCTGCGTGGGTCCACGCCGGCTTCCTCGAGGTAGCCGGGTACGCTGACCCCGTCGATCTGGCCGGACGCGTATTGCGCCCGGTACGCCTGGGCGGGTACCGCGGCAGGATGGATCGGCCGTATCGATTTGAGCACCTTGACCTTTTCGTCGCGCAGGTCTTCTGCATCCATCGATACCGGTGGCTCCATAGCGACCAGGGCCATCAACTGCATGAGGTGGCTCTGGAGCATATCGCGCAGCGCGCCGGTCCCCTCGTAGAAACCGGCGCGGCTGCCGACACCGAGTGTTTCGGTTCGGGTGATCTGCACATGGTCTATGTAGTTGCGGTTCCAAAGGGGTTCGAGCATCAGGTTGGCGAAGCGCGAAACCAGCACGTTCTGGACCATCGCCTTGCCCATGTAGTGATCTATCCGGTAGGTCTGTTCCTCGCGCAGGTGTCGGCTGATCTTGCGCTGCAGGTTCTGCGCGCTCTCCAGGCTGTAGCCGAACGGTTTCTCGATAACGACGCGGCGCCAGGCGCCGTTCTCGGTCGTCATCCCTTCACGATCGAGCGATTCGACAATGCCACCGTAGTTGGTGGGCGGCAGGGAGACATAGAACACATGGTTTTTGGAGTAGCGGGGCTCGTCGAGCAGCCTTGCCAGCCGCCTGAAGGTATCCGGTTCCGCCAGATCACCCTCGAAATAGTGCATGCGGTCGCAGAATGCCTTGCAGTTGGATGCGGCCAGCGGATCGCGGGCGTTATCGCCGAGGATCTTGCGGACCTGCTCTGTCCAGGCCTCCTGCGAGAATTCGCGGCGGCCGCAGCAAACGATGCGGATCGTCGGCGCCAGCATGCCGGCATTCTCCAGGTGGTAGAGGGCCGGCAGCAGCTTGACCTGCGCCAGGTTGCCTGTTGCACCAAAGATGATCAGCGTGCAGGCCTCAGTCATCGACTCTCTCCTCGCCGAGGTCCCCGGTCCAGTGGGTGTGCCAGTGCACTCCGGGGTCGCGGTCGGTGCGCTCGTAGCTGTGCGCACCGAAGTAGTCGCGCTGCGCCTGCAGCAGGTTGGCCGGCACGACGGCGCTGCGGTAGCCGTCGTAGAAACTCAACGCCGCGGTCATCGCCGGCAACGGGATCGCGGCCCGCACACCCAGCGACACCGCATCGCGCCAACCCTTGTCCGCGCTGCGCAGCGCCGAGGCGAAAAAGTCGTCGAACAGCAGGCTGGGCAGTCCCGCGTCGCGGTCGAAGGCCTGCTTGATGTCGTCCAGGAAACGGCTGCGGATGATGCAGCCGGCACGCCACAAGAGCGCGATTTCGCCATAGGCGAGTTGCCAGCCATGTTCGGCGGCCGCCATGCGCATCTGCAGAAAGCCCTGCGTGTAGGAAATGATCTTGGCCGCATACAGCGCGTCGTGGATGGCGTCCAGCATTGCCGCCTTGTCGCCCTGGTATACCGCCGTGCCGCCGCCCAGACGCCCGGCAGCTGCGACACGCTCTTCCTTCATCGACGAGAGGACGCGGGCGAACACCGCCTCGCTGATCAACGTGAGCGGTACCCCGAGTTCCAGTGCATCGATCGCGGTCCAGCGCCCGGTGCCCTTCTGGCCGGCGGCGTCGCGGATATGGTCGACGCGCAGGCTGCCGTCTGGCTCGGTGACCTTGAGGATCTGGGCAGTGATCTCGATCAGGTAGGAAGACAGCACGCCCTGGTTCCAGCGGCCGAAGGTCTCGGCGACCTCGGCCGCCGGCATGTCCAGGCCGCTGCGCATCAGCTGCCAGGCCTCGGCGATCAACTGCATGTCGCCGTACTCGATGCCATTGTGGATCATCTTGACATAGTGACCGGCGCCGCCCTCGCCGACCCAGCGGCAGCAGGGTTCGCCATCCTCTGCACTGGCGGCGATGTCCTGGAACATCTCGCGCACCAGCGGCCAGGCCTCCGGGTCGCCGCCGGGCATGATCGAAGGGCCATGGCGAGCGCCCTCCTCGCCGCCGGATATCCCCATGCCGAGGAATCGGACGCCTCGCTGGCGCAGGTCTTCATAGCGCCGCTGGCTGTCGCGGAAATGGGAGTTGCCACCGTCGATGACGACGTCGCCCGGTTCCAGGTGTGGCAGCAGGCCTTCGATCACCCGATCGACCACCTGGCCCGCCTTCGCCATCAGAAAGACCACCCGCGGGAGGGTCAGCGAGGCGGCGAGGGCGGCGAGTTCATAGCTTGCACGAATCCCGCTATCCGGCGGCAAACCCGCGACGAAATCCTCGGTGGTACTGGCGGTCCGGTTGTAGACGCTGACCTTCAGCCCGTGATCGGCCATGTTCAGGGCGATATTGCGGCCCATGACGCCGAGCCCGTAGACGGCGATGTCGGATGGCATAGTTGTGTCCCGTTGTTGATTTGTGGCACGGCTCGCGGAAAGGGTTTCTGCAAGTTCCGTGCTCGGGGTTGCTCATGCGCGGCCATGCGGTCCCACGCCCGATGCCTCAAGCCGCCGACGGGCGCGAGGCCTTTGCGCGCACAACTTTGGCACATTTGTTCGGATTTTGCGGCCAAAGAATGCACCGACCGGGCGCGGCGCCGAAAAAGATCGGCGCTGCACGCTTCCCTGGTCGATCGATTTGCCGGCATGCTGTTCCGGTACCCCAGCGAGCGCGTTTAGCTCGGCGAGGCTGAGTCTGGGGCCTGCTCCCCGTCGCATTCCACTCGCGGGACGCCGTGAACGCATCCGTGCAGGCCCGACTGCCACAGCCCTGCGGCAGTCGCCCGCGCGTCGAACAGGTCTATTATTCTGCACGCCCTGGTCGCGAGGCCGTCGACCAGGCCCGGCGGCCCGTTGCGCTCTTGCCAGCAGATTGCAGAAGGACAATCCACCTCCGGGGGTGGTGCTGCATGCGGCTGCACCGTTGTCGACTCACGCGGCCGCGTCATTCAGCCCAGCTGCATGATCGTGCGAAGTTCCGCACTGCTGAGTACGTGGCAATAGATCATATTGATGATCTCGAGCTCGCGCTGATGAAGCTCGTCGGTGCCCGCCGCGCAGCAGTCCTCGATCAGCACGACGTTGAAGCTCTCGTCGGCCAGGCTACGCACGGTCGACGACACGCACTGGTCGGTGTAGATGCCGGTCACGATCAGGTTGCGGATGCCCATATTGCCGAGCACCAGGCGCAGGTTGGTGCCGGTCAGCGCGCTGTCCGTGGTCTTGGTGACAACGATCTCGTCTGCGCGTGGGGCGAGTTGCGGGATGATCTGTGACGCCTCGGTGTCTTTCGGCATCAGCAGGTTGTTCCAGCCAGGCATCTTCTGACTCAGCGAGCGGTCCCGGCCGTCTTCGAGCAGACAGGCGATGCGGGCGTGAATGACGTCCATGCCGCGTGAGCGAAACGCCTCCTGAAGCGCCTGCAGATTCGGGATCACGATATCCCTCATGCGTTCGTCGAAGGGTGCCCATCGCGCCTGTTCGGCGGCGGTCGGTTTTGGCGCCAGACCATAGTTCTGCACATCGATACACAACAGTGCGGTCTCGCCCGGTTGCAATGACAGATCTTCCGGTTCCGGTGCATCCTGGTAATAGAAGGATCGGTGGCCGGTCTTCCAGTTCATGGCTTGTTCTCCGTGCTCGGGGGATCGCCCCAGCGTTGCGGGCGCTTCCGGTCAAGGGTAAATCCATCCGATTGCCGTTTTCCAGCCCGCCCGTGTGTCAGGTCAGAACATGCTGCCGCTGGTCGCCCCGATTCGCCGACATATGATCGATGGCACTGACTTTGGCGCTCGCGCCCCGGCGCATTCGAACCGCAGGACGCGCTGACCCCGTCCCGGCCGGCGACTGACCTGTCCCTGAGGCAGAGGCCCGCGTTCAGCACCCGCCGGCCTGTCGAGTCCGTGCCATCGGACCGGTGGCGGTACGGTGGTGATTCAGTCGAGAATGCGTTGATGCTGTGGTCGATGTCTACAAGAAGGGGCGGGCCTGTACTCGCCCGGCCGATAGCGGTCCGGGATGGGACGCTCGTCGATGCTCGTTGGGCCGGGGAAATCCGCTCCAGCCGAATGAACCGGTGGCGGCTGGACCACGTGCTCGTGCATCTCTTGCGCGGGTTTTGGGCACACGCTGGACATGCCCGTTGCATCGAGCACGCAGGGGTTTGGAGAGCCGCCGTCTGTCTGATGTTTATTGTCGCATTCTCTTCGGGTGTGGCCGCAGGGACGGGGCCCTGGCTGCTCGTGGACACTGAGGCCCTCACGTTGACCGTGATGCAGGACGGGCAGCCTCGGATGACGCTGGGGAACATCGCGATCGGTCGATACGGTGCCAGCGCGGAGAAGCGGCGCGGCGACAATACGACCCCACGAGGACGTTTTCGGGTTCATCGGATCAATCGGGACAGCGAGTTTTACCGCTTCATCGGTCTGGATTATCCCGACGTTCAGCGGGCCCGGCAGGCCTCACAGGCGGGCGATATCGGCCGCCGCGAGCTGCAGGCGATCCTGGGGGCCCACGACCGCGGGGAGGCGCCGCCGCAGGGCACGGTCCTCGGTGGCAATATCGGTATCCATGGGCTCGGTGAAGGCGACCCCCAACTGCATGAGACGATAAACTGGACCAGGGGCTGCGTGGCGCTCACCGATGAACAGATCGACGCGCTGTTGCCTTGGGTCCAAATCGGCATGACAGTGGAAATCCGCTGAGCGGCGCCTTAATCTGCAGATGGGCGCCCGTTTCATCAAGGGTACTGCCCGCCTGTTCAGGGAAAGCCGCTAAGAGGAAACATTGATGAAGACTTACCCGATAAAAGCACTGGCCTTGATGGCTGCCTGCGGTCTGCTGTTCGGTTGTGCCACCGTGAAGCAGAGCGACCTCGACGAGGTGCGTGCGATTGCCGAAAGGGCCGCCGCCGACGCAGCGGCCGCGAATCAGGCCGCTGCCTCTGCCCAGTCGAGCGCCGACGCAGCGATGGATGCAGCATCCAGCGCGAAGGCGCAATCCGCAGAGACGGAAATGAAGATCGACCGGATGTTCAAGAAGGCGATGTACAAGTAGCACCCTTGTTGGCGGCGGGCCTGTCGCCTGCCGCCATCGGGTGCGCGATGCCTTCTAAGGCCCTAGCGGAACAGCGGATTGCCGATCGGGCGACCGATCAGCCCTGGTTTCGAGACGGCTACCGGAACACCGTGCATTTCCTCCACGGCACTGCGCAGTGCCTGTCCGTCAAGCACCACCGTGCGCTTTTCCAGTTCCGCGTAGACCCGCTCCAGGGTGAATCGCAGCAGATCCCCCGACGGCGCATCGTCCTCGTCCAGCGGCGGGTGGACCTCGATATATAGTATCCCGTCCTGCCAGCCTGTCTTCACCGGCTGATTCAGGATCTGCACCGGCGTCCCGACGGCCACACGGCCGAATAGCTCTTCGATATCTTCGGGCAGCAGCCGGACGCAGCCGTGCGTTACCCGCATGCCGACGCCGTAGGGCTTGTTGGTGCCATGAATCAGGTAGCCGGGTAGTCCGAGCCGCAGCGCATAGTCGCCGAGGGGGTTGTCGGGCCCCGGCGGAATCATGTCCGGCAGGGTGGTGCCGGCAGCGGCCGCCTCCTTGCGGATCGAGGCCGGCGGCGTCCAGCTCGGGTTGCGTTGCTTGCGTACGATTCGGGTCTCGCCCAGAGGGGTCTTCCAGTCCATCCTTCCGACGCTCGCCGGGTAGGTATCCACGACCGCAGTGCTGCCTTTGCCCATCGTGGGGAAGTGGTAGATGCGCATCTCGGGCAGGTTGAGCAGCAGGCCGCGCCGCCGCGCGTTCGGTAGGATGTAGCGACTTGGGATAAGCACGGCGCTGCCTTCGCCGGGCAGCCAGCGGTCCGCCCGAGGATTGGCAATCTGAATCTCATCCTGACCGACGTCGTGGCTGCGCGCGATGTCCAGCAGTGTCGAGCTGCGGCTGGCCGTCACCAGCTGTAACTCGCCGACAAGGTCGTTGCCTGGTGTTGGCAACACGAAACGTGCACTCCAACCAGCCGCTGAATGGAGCAGCAGCGCGGCCAGCAGCATTCGATTGGCCGACGTGTGCCGCCTCATCTCAGGCCTGCGGCACTGTATTGATGCCGGAGACCGCCATGCCGGGCGTTGTTCACGGTGTCTTTTAGTGTCCTGAATCAGAAGTGTGCATGATTTCAGAACATCCCGAATGTGGCAATGCAAGGCGCGAATCGCCATTTATGGCAGGCCCTTGCCAAGCTTCGCAGCGCGGCAGTGGCGCATTCGGGGTGCTCCCTCCGGGCGGGTCAGAAATGCCTCTGGGCAGGCGTTGCACCCGTTCGCATTGGCGATGGCCAGTCCTTCACTCGCGCGCCTTGGCCAGAAAGGTTTCTGAACCCGCTGAAACGATGTGCACCCCTGATTCAGGACCCGGGTTCAGAACGCTCCGGCGTTGATCCAGAAATGGGTCGCGATGCTGGCTGCATAACCGAGGGCGATTGCCCAGGTCCATTTCAAATGGCTGAAGAAGGTGTAGCTTCCGCGCGCCTGACCCATCAAGGCCACACCGGCGGCAGATCCGATCGACAGCAGTGAGCCACCGACGCCGGCGGTCAGGGTTACCAGTAGCCACTGGCCGAGCGACATGTCGGGTTGCATCGACAACACGGCGAACATTACCGGGATGTTGTCGACGATAGCCGACATGATGCCGACCGCGATGTTGGCATTGGTCGCCCCCCATTGTTCGTACATGACCTCGGACGTCAGCGCGAGATATCCCATGAAGCCGAGCGCCCCGACACAGGCAACCACACCGTAGAAGAACAACAGGGTGTCCCACTCGGCGCGCGCCACCGGGCGGAACACGTCGAAAGGGACCACGTCGCCGATCTCGACACAATCTTTCGGCGCATGTCGACAGGGCGTCTTCTTGAGGTAGTAACCCAAGACGCCGAGATAGCCGAGCCCGGTCAGCATGCCGATCACCGGTGGCAGGTGCAGGAAGTTGTGGAATGAGACTGCAGTGGCGATGGTCAGCAGGAACAGCGCGATGATGCGTTTCGCGCCACGCTGCATGACTACGTTCTCGTCCTTGGCCTGCGGCTTTTCGTCCGGTACCGCAAAGTGCATCAGTATCGCGGGCACCAGGAAATTGATGGCGGCCGGTAGGAATAATGCAAAGAAGCTCCAGAAATCGACTATGCCCTTCTGCCAGACCATCAGCGTCGTAATGTCGCCGAACGGGCTGAATGCGCCGCCCGCGTTCGCGGCCACAACGATATTGATACAGGCGAGCGTGACAAAGCGGGTATTGTCGCCACCGACGGCGAGGACCACGGCGCACATCAGCAGCGCGGTGGTCAGGTTGTCGGCGATCGGGGAGATCAGGAAGGCCAGTGTCCCTGTGATCCAGAACAGCGAGCGAAAACCGAATCCGCTGCTGACCAGGCGCGAGCGCAGCGCCTCGAATACCTGGCGTTCCTCCATAGCGTTGATATAGGTCATCGCTACCAGCAGGAACAGCATCAACTCGGCGTACTCCAGCAGGTTGTGGCGCAGCGCGTGCTCGGCCTCGGTCGTGTAGCCGTTCGCCTGGTAGACCCAGGCAACCACCGCCCAAATCAGTCCGGCCGCCAAGATCACCGGCTTGGATTTGCGCAGATGGGTGAACTCCTCGGCCATCACCAGCAGATAGGCGATCACAAACACCAGGATGCCGAAGAAGCCCACCCAGTGTCCGGTGAGATCCATCAGTTCCCGTTCGCCCGCCTGGGCAATCGTCGGCGCGAGCAGAAACAGCGTGGCGAGTATCAAGACTTGCGCTGGGCGCACAGTGGCGCTCCGGATGTGCTGTGACATCAGGTCGAAAATCGGCATGGGAGGTTACCAGATGCTACGAAGCGAAAATCGGGCCGGCGCCCCTTGTGGGCGCCGGCGGGGCTGGATCAGAAGATCAGGTTCATCATGAACATCATGACGACCAGGAACAGGATCGTCATGATGCTGCCGGCACGCAGGAAGTCCGGCACGCGGTAGCCGGCCGGGCCCATGATCAGGGCATTCACCTGGTGGGTCGGGATCAGGAACGAGTTCGAGGTGGCGATCGCGACGGTCAGCGCGAACACCGCCGGGTTGGCCCCTGCGCCGATCGCGATGTTCACCGCCAGTGGCACCAGCAGCACCGTCGCGCCGACGTTCGACATGACCAGCGTGAAGAAGGTGGCGAGTACCGCGACGGCCGCCTGGATGACCCAGATGGGCATGTCGCCGACCACCCCCAGGGTCTGTTCGGCGATCCACTTGGCGGTGCCCGAGGTCTCGACCGCAAGCCCCAGCGGGATCAGCGAGGCGAGCAGGAATACCGTCTTCCAACTGACCGCGGTATAGGCCTCGTCGATCTTCAATACCCCCGACAGAACCATCCCGACCGCGCCAGTGAGGAGCGCCACTGACAGCCGCAGGTCGGTGAACAGCACCATGCCGAGAGCGACCGCAAAGAATACGGCAGCATGACCGACCTTCTGCGGGCGCAGTTCCTCGTGCGGGAACTCGGTGGTGACCACGACGAAGTTGCGGTCCTTCTGCAGTCGTGCCAGCGCGTCCCACTGGGTATGGACGATCAGGGTATCGCCGCCCTGGAAGGGGATGTCTCGGATGCTCTCGCCTTCGCGCATGGTCTCGCCATCGCGGTGCAGGGCGATGGTCGCGATGCCGTAGATCTTACGCATCCAGACGTCGCGTGCGCTCTTGCCGACCAGGTTGGAACTTGGCGGGATGACGACCTCGGCCACGCCGGATTTGGTCGGGGCAAAGATCTCACCCAGCACTTCGATGCTGCTGTGCAGATCCAGGCCGTACTTTTCGACGAACGCGAGCAGTGGCTTCGGTGACGCGATGATGCCCAGGACCATGCCCTCACGGATATCGGTGTCACGCGAGATATTGCCCGGCCCGTATTTCAGGGCGCCGCCGCTGGCTGAGGCAATGACGCGTATACGGTCGTCGTGCTCGACGTCGTCTAGTGTCTTGCCGATCAGCTCGCTGTCTTCCGGAACCTCGAGCTCGAACAGTTCATAGTCGAGACTGTAGACATCGCGGTAGTAGGCCATGGCGTCGTCTTTGCTCATCGTGGACTGGTTGCTGGCGGGTAACACCCAGCGACCGGCGACCACGAAATAGATGATGCCAGTGGCGACCAGCGCGAGGCCGACCGGCGTCACCGAGAACAGCGACCAGGTATCCATCTGCTGCGCGGCGGGCAGGGCCTTGTTCGAGGTCAGGATCAGGTCGTTGAGCAGGATCAACGGGCTCGAACCGACCATGGTGACGGTACCACCGAGGATGGCGCAGAAACCCATCGGCATCAGCAGTCGCGACATCGGCAGGCCCGAGCGTGCCGAGATGCGCGATACGACCGGCAGGAACAGCGCCGCGGCGCCGACATTCTGCATGAACGAAGAGATGATACCGACGGTGCTCGAGATGATCGGGATGATGCGAGTCTCGGTGGTGCCGCCGACCCTCAAGATGAACCCCGCCACCTTGGTCATGATGCCGGTCTTGTCCAGACCGGCACCGATGATCATCACCGCGATGATCGAGATCACCGCATTGGAGGCAAAGCCGTCGAACAGGTGTTTGTTATCGACCAGGCCCTCGGACAGGCCCATTAGCGGCGCCAACAGCGTCGTCAGTCCGAGCAGGACCATTATCGACACGGCCGCCACGTCGACGCCGACTACCTCGAATGCGAACAGATAGATGGTCAGCAGCAGGATCGCGCTTACCCAGGCGATCTCGATCGACGGCACGACGGTCGACAGATACAGGGCGAGTAGCGCGAACAGCGCGCCGGCGATCAGCTGTTTCGGGTTGATGCCGAGGAGCGGTTTCGCTTGCGGCTGCTTGCTCGATTGCTCCTCCTCGGTGGGGTCGGCAAGCGGCGCCTGGGATGCCTGTTGGGATCCGTTGCTCATGGTATACCTCGTAAACTGTCGTAACTGACCAGGGCTGTCGGTGGGTGCAGCGATCGAACGGCACGGAAGGGGCACAGGGTCCTTCTGGCCTCCGCGAGCAGGCTCGCGGGATATGGCAAATTCCGTTCAGGAAATCGCTGCAGGCGTGCTGATCCAGCCGGAGACGGCGGGTGCTTGCCGGCAGCAGCGCAAAAACTGTGGATATTCTCAGGTAATTCACTGGGATTTGCTAATGAATAGTAAAAAGCTAACATTCCCATATGGAATATAGAAACCTGCCCGATCTGAAGGCCCTGGCAACCCTGCGCGAAATCGTCGAGCGTGGCGGTGTCGCCGAAGCGGGGCGTGCACTGAACGTCGGGCAACCCGCTGTTACCAAGCGTCTGCGCGCCCTCGAGCGCTGTTTCGGGATCGAGCTCATGGTGCGCGAGGCGGGCCGGCTGCGCCTGACGACAGCCGGCGAGCGTGTCTACGCCTATTCGCGGCTGGTGATGGATCACCAGCTCGAACTGGTTGGCGACCTGCGGCAACTGAAGGCCGGTCGTCGCCGCCTGCGCCTCGCGGTGACACAGTCGATCGGCGAGCATCTGTTGCCGGATCTGTTGCTGGCATTCGCCGATGCCTATCCGGACTACCGCATCGACAGCCGCGTCGGCTACAGCCGCAGCATCCATACGCGACTCGCGACCGGGCTGGCTGACCTCGCCCTCACCGAGATCCAGCCGGAACACCCCGATGTGCTGGTGCAGAAATGGCTGGATGATGAGCTCGTGCTGGTGTGCGGGCCGGAGCATCCACTGGGTGATCGCGACCTGTTACCGGTGGCGGAACTCCCGCAACTGACCTATGTGCTACGTGAGCGCGAGTCGTCGATGCGCATCACGCTGGACCGGACACTGGCTGACATTGGTATCGTGGAGATACCGATCGCGATGGAGGTGGGGTCAAGCGATACGATCGTCGAGATGCTCGAACGCGGGCGCCATGTGAGCTTCCTGCCGCGCTTCGCCGTGCAGGGGGCGATCGACGAGGGCGAACTGCATCACGTCCGCATCGAGGGCCTGCGCATCATGCGCACCTTGTGGATAGCCCGCACACGCGCCAACCTCGACAATCCCGTTGCCGAGGCCTTTATCAAACTGATTCGCGAACAGCCGCCGAGCGGAGGCTTCAGAAACTGATCAACTGTTGGCTGACCAGCCAGGCGTTGATCAACAGCAAGACGCCGCAGAGGTAAAGTACCGCCAGCAGCATCTGACTGTGTTGATCTCGGTGATGAACGGCCACCGAGCTGGCGCGACGTTTCCGATGTGGCATCGGCTCTCTCCACAGTTGACGATTCCGTATGTTACGCAATCGCCGTGCCACAGGAACACCGCCGATTTTTGTGTATTTCGGCACCCCGGTGGTGCAGTTTCGCATGTGGCGACCCATCGATGTGCGTGCACCGATATCCCATTTGGAGTCTGATCACCGGTTACAGTAGTTTGACGAAGACTTTCGAACCACGCCGCCAGTTGTAGAGATCGCGTCTGCGTTTGGGCAGACGTTCGACCGAGGCGTTCTGGAAGCCGCGCTCGCGGAACCAGTGCGTGGTGCGGGTCGACAGCACGAACAGGCCATCGATACCCATGTCGCGAGCGATGTCCTCGATATGCTGCAGCAGCGCGTCGCCGCGCCCGGCTTCCCGGTAGTCCGGATGGACCGCGACGCAGGCGACTTCGGCGAGTCCCTCGTCCGTGAACGGATACATGGCGGCGCATGCGATCACCGTGCCGTCGCGCTCAACGACGGTGAATTGGTCGATCTCCTGTTCGATCAACTCGCGTGAACGCTTTACCAGCACGCCGGACGCCTCCATCGGTGCAAGCAGTTCGAGGATGCCGCCGACGTCGTCGATGCGTGCGGTGCGCGTGAGTTCGTAGGGCTCGGCCGTGACCAATGTGCCGGCGCCGTCACGCGTGAACAGCTCCGACAGCAGGATCCCGTCGTGGTGGCGATCCAGGATATGCACACGATTGACCCCCGCCCGACATGCGGCGGCGGCATTGTGCAACACTCTGGCCAGCTCTTCGGGCATGTTTCGGCGCCGTGCCAACAGTCGATCGACTTCGCGTGGCACCATGCTGCTGATCACCCGGCCGCGCCCGTGGACCGCCTTGCTCTCGGTCAGAAAGATCAGTTTTTCGGCACCGAGCGCGACCGCGACCGCGCCGGCCACATCGGCGGCGCTCAGGTTGAAGACCTCGCCGGTCGGCGAGTAACCGAGGCCGGGCAGTAATGCAATGCTGCCGCTGTCGAGCAGGCTGCGCAGCGCCAGGGCATCCACCCGGCGCACCTCGCCGGTGTGTCTGTAGTCGGTACCGTCGATCACGCCGAGCGGTTTGGCCATGACGAAGTTGCCCGAGCCGACGCGGATGCGCACGCCTGCCATCGGTGAATTGGCCAGTCCCATCGACAACAGCGCCTCGATCTCGACCCGGATCGCGCCATTGGCCTGTTTGACGCAGGCCAGCGCGGCGTCATCCGTTACGCGCAGGCCGTTTACGACCCGAAGGTCGGCGCCGCGCTCCGTGAGCTGTTGTTCGATCTGCGGGCGGGCGCCCGGCACCAGCACCAGGCGGATTCCGAGTCCATTGAGCAAGGCGATGTCGTGAATCAGATTCGCGAAGCCGACGTCGGTAACCGCCTCGCCGCCGAACGACAGGACGAAGACCCTGTCGCGATGCGCGTGGATATAGGGCGACGACTGGCGGAACCAGTGGACGAAGTCAGGATCGATCTTTTTATGTCTGCTCACGGCCTTGCTGCATACCCGAGGTGGCAAGAACCGTGCAGAATAGTCGGCTGCGGGTTGCAAGTGAAGCGGGGCCCGCGTGACGAAGCAGGCCCCGCGGCCTCTTTAGTGCGTCGGCGCTTGATCCTGCGCCTTGTGCATGACATAGAAATTGTTCTGCACATCGTGCGCCAGCTGGTGCACCTCGACGCCGGTGAACCCGGCCTCATGCAGCATCTGCCTGGCCAACTCCTCGCCCCACATGGTGCCCAGCCCGGCGCCGCCCTGGGCCAGCGACACGGTCATGCAGTGCATGGTCGAGATGGTATACAGCAGTGGTCCGAACGGATGATCGAGATTGTTTTCCAGCCGCGAGGAGGCGCGGATATCCTGCATCAGGAAGGTTCCGGACGGCTTGAGTGAACGCTGGATGCCGTCCAGCACACGCTGCGGTGCCGCCTGGTCGTGGATTGCGTCGAAGGCGGTGACCAGGTCGAACACCGCGACCTCCGCCGCCTCGTCGAAGCCGGTCAGGTCGCGGCACTCGAACGCCACGTTACGCAGCCCGCGTGCGGCCGCCTGTTCGCGTGCCTGCTGCAATGCCGGCTCGGACAGGTCGTACCCGGTGAACTCTGATCGTGGAAACCGTGCGGCGAGATGCAGCAGGGCGCGGCCACGGCCACAGCCGATGTCAAGCACCCGGATGCCTCGCTCGAGGCGATCGACCAGGCCGGGCACTAGCGGCAGGATGTGCTCATCCAGCGCGCCGAGCACCGTCTGGCCGCTGTCCTCTGCCATGACCTCGTGGAACCGCGGATAATGTTCGTAGGGCACGCCGCCGCCATCGCGGAAACATCCGACCACGCGGTCCTCGACCTGGCCCAACAGCCCGATGTACTGGGCAAACACGGCCATGTTGTCAGGGGTTGCCGTGCGGGCCAGCAGGGCCGAGCGAAAGGCAGGCAGCCGGTAGCGACCGCTGGCATGGTCGTAGTCGACGACCCCACCGGTCACCATCGCGCCGAGCCACTCGCGCACATAGCGCTCGTCCAGCCCGGCCTGTGCGGCAATGCCGTTGCTGTCCGATGGCGGCAGCTCCGACAGCGCATCGAACAGGCCGGTACGGTGTCCGATCGAGACCATCAGCGCCAGTGCGCCCTGATTCAACATGCCGAGCAGTTGGTCGGCGAAGGCGTCGCTGGCATCGATGTCGGTGGGTGTGGGAAGGCAGGCATTGCACATGATGATCTCCTTGCTGGGCGGGGTGGTGTTGGCAGTAAGGAAAGCCTAGGTGGTCGCAGTTTCGGACATCAATACAACAAGCGAATTAATTCGATGCGACTTAAGGTGCTGTTTTTAAAAACTTAAAATGGGCCTCCCGCAGCGCGGCCACCGATTCTGCGGCCCCTGGCATCGGGTTTCTGACCAGCGGTACAGTTACCGGGGGCTTGCCCGCCTAAACTGTTAAACATGTTGCTGGAACAGGGGGTGCGGCATGCCCAGAGACGGAACACAGACGCGGACCAGGATCATGGATGTGGCCCAGCAAATGGTGCTCGATGTCGGCCTTGCAGGGACCTCCGTCGAGAAGGTGATCGATCGCGCCGGTGTGACCAAGGGCACCTTCTTTTATCACTTCAAGACCAAGCACGACCTGGCCGCCGCGATGATCAAACGCTATGCGGATGAGGATGAGCAGCACTTCGCGGAAACCATGTCGAAGGCGGAGCAGTTGGCGCGCGACCCGCTGCAGCAGTTGTTGATCTTCGTCGGCCTGTTTATCGAGCGCACCGAGCAGCTCGAGGAACCTTTCCCCGGCTGTCTGTACGCCTCCTACTGTTACCAGAGCGGTGCGATATCGCCGCAGTCGATGGCGCAGGTCGAACGCATGATGCACTTCTGGCGCGACCACCTGACGGTCAAGGTGAGGGAGGTGGCTGCCCAGTACCCGCCGCGGATTCCGATCGAGAACCATCAGGTCGCCGATCATCTGCTGACGACGTTCGAAGGGGCGTTCATTCTGGCGAAGCTGATGAAGGAGCCCAAACTGGCGGCGGAACAGCTGGTGCAATGCCGCAACTACATTGAACTGCTTTTCACGCCCTTGGCGTGATCGGCGGGTGCTAATCGCTCAGGCAGAAATGTCTGACCAGTTCACGGATGATGCGCCGTGCCGGTTCGATCTGGTCCAGCGCGAGGTATTCGTCCGGTTGGTGCGCCTGGTCGATATTGCCCGGCCCGAGGATCAGGGTCTGCATGCCGAGTCCGTTCATGTAAGGTCCCTCGGTGGCGAATGCAACCGCACCGGCGCTGTAGCCGGTCAGTGCCTCGGCCGCCTGCACGATAGGCGATGTCGCCGCTGTCTCCATCGCCGCGATCCCTTCGAACAACGACACCCGCTCGAAACCGAGTCCGCTCCCTTCCAGACAGGCGCCGATGCGCCGGTCGATCTGACCACGCAGTTCGTCGAGGTCCATGCCCGGCAGCGGGCGGATGTCGAAATGCAGTTCGCATTCTGCGCAGATGCGATTCGGATTGTCGCCGCCGTGGATATGGCCCAGGTTGAGCGTCGGCACCTCGACGGCGAACAAGGGATTACGGTGATGTTGCTGCAACTCGTCACGCCAGGCGATCAACTCGCCGATCGCGCGATGCATCCCCTCGAGCGCGTTGATGCCCAGCGCCGGATCGCTGGAATGCCCGGAACGCCCGGTCAGCCGGATGGCCTCCATGCCGATGCCCTTGTGCAGCCGGATCGGTTTCAAGCCGGTGGGTTCGCCGATAATGGCATGCCGGCCGAGCTGATGGTGGGTGTCGAGCAGCGCCTTGGCGCCGCACATACTGCTTTCTTCGTCGGCGGTGGCGAGCAGGATCAGCGGGTGCCTGAGTCGCGCCAGGTCGATGTCGTGGATTGCGTCCAGCACCACGGCGAAGAACCCCTTCATGTCGCAGGTGCCGAGTCCATACCAGCGTCCGTCGCGTTCGGTCAGTCGAAACGGATCACTACGCCAGCGCTTTTCGTCGTAAGGCACCGTGTCGGTATGCCCGGAAAGCACCAAGCCGTCCGGGCCGCTGCCGGCGCTCGCGACCAGGTTGAACTTGCCTGGGTGGCCGTCGATCGGGAGACGCTCGACAGCGAAGCCGCGGGTCGCGCACCAGTCGGCCAGATGATCGATCACCTGGGCATTGGATTGATCCCAATCCGGACTGACGCTGCTGACCGAGGGTGCCCCGATCAACTGTCGCATCATTTCGGGCAGGCTGGGTTGGCGCATGCCCACAGAGTGAACCATGCCCAGGCGCTCGTCCAGTGTGGGTAGGTTCTCTTCCGGCCGATGCGGCTTGCGTTCGATGGTGCTTGCCTTGGCGCCAGCACCCCGTCGCTTTCGACCTGCGGGACGCCAAGTGTCGATTGCTGGCGCCGCGTCGTTGCCTGCCTGCCGGTGTTGGCTCGTCAGGTCGGGGTCATCATGGGGACGTGGCAGCTGCGCCGCGCCGCCTATGCGCGGCTGCGGGCATCGGACAGCGCCGCGAATACGCCCAGCCCGATCAAGGTGCCGGCCGACAGATAGCGTCCCGCCCGGCGCAATCCATGTGCGCCCTGCAATGCCGAGGAGACGGACCCTGCCGTCAGCGCATAGATGGCGTCGGTGACTCCGGCGATCGCGACGAACAGCACGCCCAGCGTGACGCCCTGGATCATCGGATTGGCGTCAATCCCCATGAACTGCGGCAGGAACGCGGCAAAGAACAGCGTGGTCTTCGGATTGAGCAGCGCGACGAAGAACCCGTCACGAAAGACATGCCGGGTGTGGCCCGCCCCGGTGCGCACGTCTGCGCAATCCGCAGATGCCCTGCGCAATGCCCGAATGCCGAGAAAAATGAGGTAGGCGGCGCCCGCGTATTTGACGACCACGAAGGCGGTCGATGAAACCGCAAAAAGTGCGGCCAGTCCCAATGCCGCACCCAGGGCATTCGCCAGGTTGCCGAGGGCGACACCGGCGACCGAGGTGAGACCGGCGCGCCGCCCCTGAATCAGGCTGCGCACGACGATGTAGAGCACGCCCGGCCCCGGGGTTACTGCGAGCAGCAGGCTGGCCGTGACGAATGCCGCGAGCAAGGACGCGGGTGGCAGGAGGTCGGGCATCGGGTTCAGCAGCCTGTACGGATGGGGGGCGGCGCGGGCGCCGTGAAGCAGCAAGGCGTGACGAATCACCCACGCTGCCAATCTTAGGGCAGGAATCCGCCAACCACCACCCGCCTGCAAAACGCCTGTCCTTGTCTCGAGGCATCAAGGCGCCCGTCCACGGGCATGCATACTGCGGCGACCGGGCGGCAGTTCAGGCCGAATCTTGTGTCCACGGCGGTCGCCACCGCCGACGGAAAAGTTCCATCGTTCCTGCGGAAGTGTGAGGTGTTGTGCAACTCCGTCTAAGTCACCGGTGCTGATTGCGAATTGTCAACGCGGCACGGCGCGCAGGGGCCTTGAATGGGGCCAAGAGAAGGCTGTGTTGGGCACGGGCGTAGTCGTCTCTTGATAGTAGATCGTCCGTCCGCTGCCCGAGACCGACAAAGGAGGAAATGCAATGTTGATGAAGAGAATCGTGGTATTGGCCGGGGCGTTGCTGATAGGCCTCAGTGGCCCCCTGTATGCCGACCAGGCACCAGGTCTTTCCGACCTGGAGGTGGATGATCTGATGTTCATGCGCGAGGAAGAGAAGATGGCGCGTGACGTTTACTCAGAACTGTATCGGCACTTCAAGGAAGACGGCATCGAGATGATGATCATGGCCAGGATCGCCGTGTCCGAGCAGCGCCACATGGAGGCGATGCTGAACCTGCTCGAAAAGTATCAGCTCGACGACCCGGCGGCCGGTCTGGAACCCGGCGAATTCGACAATCAGGTGCTAGCAGCGCTCTACCAGAACCTGGTATCCGACAGCGAGACCAACGATACGATCCTGGGCGAGCCGGCAGAGGGCGGCAAGGTCAGCCCGGGGGCGGCGCTTTACGTCGGTGCCTGGATCGAGGAGCGCGACATGATCGACATCATGCATGCGATCGCCAACACCAGCCGTGCGGATATCGTCGGTGTCTACACTAACCTGCTGTGCGGCTCACGCGATCACCTGAGGGCGTTCGTCGGTCAACTCGGTGCCGAAGACTACCAGCCGCAGCTGCTGCATTCCGCTGACGACAGCGACGTCGAGCCGGAAGAGACGCTGGAGTTCTGGCTTGGTAGTGAGTCAGACCTGATCTGCCCGTAATACCGGGCATCCCCAGGCCGGATCGGGGTCCGCGCGCGACGCGGGCCCCGCTCGACGCGTCTCCATCCTGGTTCAGTTGTACGACCGGGCCGCCAGGTAGACGACGGTCAGGTAGCGCAGGCCCTTACCGGTGCCAACCAGCAACACAAAGAGCCATAACCTTACCTTCATGACGCCGGCAATCAGGGTCAGGGCGTCTCCGCCTATCGGCATCCAAGCCAGCAGCAGCGACCAGAAACCATAACGTTGGAACCAGCGCTGCGCCCTGGCGATCTGTTCACGGCTGAAATAGAACCAGCGCCGGTCCTGGAAGTGCAGCAGATAGCGGCCCAGATACCAGTTGACGACCGCGCCCAGCGTGTTGCCAAGCGTCGCGGTTGCCACCAGCCCCGCGGGGTCGAGGCCTTCGCGCAGCAGCGCGAACAGGATCAGCTCCGAGGAAAAGGGCAGGATGGTCGCGGCGAGAAACGCGGAACCGAACAGCAGTAGGTAAGAGAGCGTCACAGCGAACCCGCGGGTGCGTCGGTCGACGGGCGGCGAGCCCGGTGCAGCACCAGACAATGGCTGCAAGCATCCACGCAGCGTGACCTGATGTGCGCCCGCGTACCGTCGACGAAGACGGCCCCTGCGTCCGGCCGCAGGCGCCGAACCGCGGTCCGCTTCAGAAGCCCTCCAGCACGATCTTGCCTTTCGACCGGCCGCTCTCGATCAGGGCATGGGCGCGCTTGAGGTTCTCCGCGTTGATGCTGCCAAAGTGTTCGCCGACCGTTGTGCGGATAACGCCCGCGTCGACCAGTTCGGCCACTTCGTCGAGCAGCCGGTGCTGCGCGATCATGTCCGCGGTCTCGAACAGCGAGCGGGTGAACATCAGCTCCCAGTGCAGCGACAGGCTCTTACGCTTGAGTTGGCCGATATCGATCGGCCCCGGATCATCGATCAACGCCAGCCGGCCCTGTGGAGCCAGGGCCTCGACGATCTCGGGGAAGTGCAGGTCGGTCATGGTCAGGCTGGCGACGTGCGTCACACTCGGGATGCCGGCGCGCCGCAATTCTTCGGCCAGGGGTCGGCTGTGGTCGATGACTTCGTCGGCACCGAGCGAGCGCACCCATTCCGCCGTTGCGGGGCGCGACGCGGTGCCGATCACCCTCAGGCCGGTCAGCCGGTGGGCCAGTTGGGTGAGGATTGAGCCGACGCCGCCAGCGGCACCGACGATCAGCAGTGACTGATCGCTGTGCTGCTTGCCCGGTGCGACACCAAGCCGGTCGAACAGCAACTCCCAGGCGGTGATACTGGTCAGTGGAAGCGCCGCTGCCTGGGCGAAGTCCAGCGCCGCGGGCTTGTGCCCGACGATGCGCTCGTCTACCAGGTGCAGCTCGGAGTTGGTGCCCGGCCGGGCGATGGAGCCGGCATACCAGACCTCGTCGCCGGGCTGGAACAGCGTCGCCTCGACACCGCACTCGACGACCACCCCGCAGGCATCCCAACCGAGCACGCCGGCCACGCCCGGGGCGGGGGTGCTGCGCATGCGCATCTTGGTGTCGACCGGGTTGACCGAGATCGCCCTGATCTGGACCAGCAGATCACGACCGGCCGGTCTCGGGTCGGGCAGTTCCATGTCCAACAGCGACCGGGCCTCGGTGATGGGCAGTGATTCGTGGTATCCAACGGCCTTCATGTCAAGTTGCCTCCGCGGGCTTGACCGGCGACGTTTTCAGTCGGCGGGAAGCGTTGTGTTTGGGTGTCCGGTAGGAATGATCGCCGGACGTCGGTTCAATCCGGTCCCAGTCGGCGAGGGAATGCCGCGGCGGCCGCCCCTACGAAGCTGTCCGGCGCCTCCAGGCCTTTATCGCGCGCCAAGTCAATCGCCTTGCGATGATTCATGTCGGCCGCGAAGTAATGTGTATCCTTCCCGGACCGCATCGCCGCGGTGAGCTCATCGCGGGCCACCTGGCCGCCGCCGATGCCGATGATCATGTCGCTGTTGTCGAGCATGGCCGACGAGGTCGGTGACAGCCGTTGCCCCTGGTCGATGAAGCCACCCCAGGTGTCGTCCTGCACATAGAAGACCCGGTCGACGCAAGGTGACAGCGGGGCCTGATAGCGCATCGCCTGAGTCGAAACGATCCCGGTGGTCACGAAGCCGCCCCGTTTTGCCAGTCCATAGACGGCACCAATCCCATCCGGTGTCCCTCCGATATTGACGATCGTGTTGGACGGGTCGAGCCTGGCAAGTACCTCCGCTGCCTGCTCCAGCATTGCAGCCGGATGTTCGTATGCGGCACCGGAATAGCCCACGAAGGTCACGACCTGGCTGCGCTGCGCGTCGAAGAACGCCTTGATTTCCTCGCCCGTGGCAAGCGTAGACGCAGTCGCCGAATCACAGGCGAATGTCGGGGCCGCGGCGGTCAGAATCCAAATCCATGCGATGGCGTGGTATCGCCATGACCTATTCGCTAACCGGTCCATCAAGCTGTCCTCCGCGGATCATGCGATAACCCTGCCGTCTCAGACGCAATCATCGTTGCCGTCGGCGAGCCGGTCGACCCAAACGCCGAGCCGATCCTTCTCGCGCCGCAGAAAGCCTGGGTCATTGTGGGCATGAGCCATCACGCTGATGCCCTGGCCCTGCGACATCAGGTGCAAGGCCAATTCGTGTGCGCGGCCGGCGTAGCCGAGTTCGGCAAACTGGTCGGATAGCCAACTCTCGAAGACCTTGAACAGGTTTTCGGCCTGCTCCTGCAACTCGTCCTGATCCTTGCCGAGTTCGGTGTTCAGCGTGCCCATCGGGCAACCGTAGCGCATGATCGCGTCGGCGCTGTTGCCCAGGATGTCTATGAAGCGGTGCAGACGTTCGATCGGCGTGCGGTAACTGCCGTTCCAGGCTTCCAGCATCTGGCGGATGCGGTCAGTACGGTATCTGATCGCCGCCTCGAGGATCTCGTCCTTGGTCTTGAAATAGTAGTAGATGTTGCCGCGCGGCACGCCGGCCGCGCCCACCACGTCGCTGAACGAGGTCCGGTTGTAGCCTTTATGATAGAAAAGGCGATTGGCGGCCTCGACGATCTTCTGGCGTGTTCGTTCGCTCTTTTTCGGCATGGCGGCATTCAGTCGGACGGACGTACGAATGAATCGGAGTTTCGCGCAAGTATAACCCTGGATCGGATGTGCATACCAAACCCCGACCCCGGGACGGTTTCTTCGCCTCTGGCTAGACGCCATAATGCGCCACTCGAACCGAGACAGCCCGCGGAGACCTCGATGCCCCAGTACCGCTCACGCACCACGACTCACGGCCGCAACATGGCTGGAGCGCGCGCCCTGTGGCGCGCCACCGGCATGAAGGACGGCGATTTCGAGAAGCCCATCATCGCAGTGGCCAACTCCTTCACTCAGTTCGTACCGGGGCATGTGCACCTGAAGGACCTGGGGCAGCTGGTCGCCCGCGAGATCGAGAAGGCCGGCGGTGTGGCGAAAGAGTTCAACACCATTGCGGTGGACGACGGGATCGCCATGGGGCACGGTGGCATGCTGTACTCGCTGCCTTCGCGGGACCTTATCGCCGACAGCGTCGAGTACATGGTAAATGCCCACTGCGCAGATGCGCTGGTGTGTATTTCCAACTGCGACAAGATCACTCCGGGCATGCTGAACGCGGCCCTGCGCCTGAACATCCCGACTGTGTTCGTCTCCGGTGGTCCGATGGAGGCCGGCAAGGTCAGCCTGGCCAACAAGGGCGTCGTGAAACTCGACCTGGTCGATGCGATGGTCTCGGCGGCTGATCCGGGCGAGAGCGACGAGGACGTGGCGGCCATCGAGCGCTCGGCCTGCCCGACTTGCGGCTCCTGCTCGGGCATGTTCACCGCCAACTCGATGAACTGCCTGACCGAGGCCCTTGGTCTGTCGTTGCCGGGCAACGGTTCGCTATTGGCCACTCATGCCGAGCGCAGGAATCTGTTCCTCGAGGCCGGGCGTCTGGTCGTTGAGATCGCCAAGCGCTATTACGAGCAAGACGATGCCAGCGTGTTGCCGCGCGGCGTCGCCACCTTCGATGCGTTCGAGAATGCGATCGCGCTGGACATTGCGATGGGAGGTTCGACCAACACGGTGCTGCATCTGCTGGCCGCCGCGCACGAGGCCGGCGTGGATTTCACCATGGCCGACATCGACCGCATGAGCCGCAAGGTGCCTAACCTGTGCAAGGTTGCGCCGGCCACGCAGCAATACCATATGGAGGACGTGCACCGCGCCGGTGGCGTGATCGGGATACTCGCTGAGCTCGACCGCGGCGGCTTGATCCATCGCGATTGCCACACCGTACACAGCCCGACCATGGGCGCGGCACTCGATGCGTGGGACGTGATCCGCGGCGAGGAGCAGCAGGCTCATGTGCGTTACCTGGCGGGCCCCGGCGGTATCCCCACGCAGGTCGCCTTCAGCCAGGACAGCCAGTGGCCCGATCTGGATCTGGACCGTATCGGGGGCTGCATCCGCGACGTCGAGCATGCCTACTCGAAGGATGGTGGCCTGGCGGTGCTCTACGGCAATCTTGCCGAGCAGGGCTGCATCGTAAAAACGGCCGGCGTGGACGCGTCGATCCTGAAGTTTTCCGGTCCCGCACGCATCTTCGAGAGTCAGGATGCGGCGGTCGAGGCTATCCTGGGCGACCGGGTCCAGGCTGGCGACGTGGTCCTGATCCGTTACGAGGGACCCAAGGGCGGTCCGGGGATGCAGGAGATGCTTTACCCCACCAGCTATCTCAAGTCCAAGGGCCTCGGCAAGGCCTGCGCGCTGATCACCGATGGCCGTTTCTCCGGCGGCACCTCCGGCCTGTCGATCGGCCACTGCTCGCCCGAGGCTGCCGAGGGCGGCAACATCGGCCTGGTCGAGGAGGGTGACACCATCGAGATCGACATCCCGAGCCGCTCGATCCGCGTCGCGCTCAGTGACGAGACCCTGACCGAGCGCCGTCTGGCGATGACGGCGCGCGGCGAGCGTGCCTGGAAGCCGCTGAACCGGCAGCGCGAGGTCTCGCAGGCGCTGCGCGCCTACGCGGCGCTGACCACTTCGGCCGCGCGCGGGGCGGTGCGCGACCTGTCGCAGCTGGAGGGGTGAGGTCGATCGGGGGCCGGGTCCGCCCGGGTTATCGAAACGACCAGGCGGCGCCGATCTTTCAGGTGCCGGCCGTGCGAGGCGTTTTGGTGCCCAGCGCCGGCTAGAGTGATCCCCAGGAACTCTTGCGCCGCCTCACGCGCAGGTGAGGCAGGATCAGCCCCAAAATGATCCCGCCGACGACGACTCCCGCGCCGATCAGGAACCAGTTCTGTGCGGTCTTGTTCTCCAGTTCGCGATTCTGCTGCCTGACGTCCTCGATCTCGCGGGTCAGCGAGGCCACCTGCTTGCGCAGTTCGTTGCGCTCATTGGCGATGCGCACGGCGTTGCTCGAGGTGCGTTGCAGTGCGGCAAACTCCTGGTCGACCAGGGTTTTTGCCTGCTTCAGCTGTTCGTGCTGCTGTTGCAGCGCCTTGTGCTGCTCGGTCAGATTGGCCAGGCGGCTGCTGAGCTCGCCGGGCGCAGCCTTCAGCGCGTTGACCTCGGCCTCGGCCTCGGCCAGGCGGTCGCGCGCCACCGGCTGGTCGACCAATTGCCGGGTCAGCACGAAACCCTCCGCGCCGGATGCGGTGCGCACCTTGCTGTAGCCCGATTCGGCATTGCTGGACAGCACCGTCAGGCGCTCGCCGGTGGGCAGCATCCGCAGGATGCGGTGCGTGGCGCTCTCGCCGCTGCGCATCGTGATCTTGAGTTCATCTGTCACATAGGCGGTCTGTGCGAGCACAGTGGCGCTGCAGAGAATGAGAAAAAGCGTGGCGATTTTCTTCACTGATTGGATTCCGTACGGCTGTTTTGTTGTCTCAGTCGCTGCCAGGGAAGCAGATCAGGTGTTCTGCCTCCATCCGCACGCGGACTGAGTCACCCAAATGATGATCGTGATGGCTCGGGAAGAGAGATAGTAGGCGCGTTCCTGTCGGCAATTCCAGTGTGTAGAGGATTTCGGCGCCCTTGAATGCCTTGTCTTTGATCACTGCCTCGATTTCTCCGTGTTCATCTGGCACGAGGTCATCGGGTCGGATCAGGACCTCGACCGCGCTGCCGACCGCCTGAGTGCATGAGCGGTTGCCTCGCAGCATGCCGAGCTCGGTCTCGAACACCTCCGGGGTGCGCACGACCCCGGCAATGAAGCGGCCTTGGCCAATGAAGTCGGCGACGAAGCGGCTGTTGGGTTCGTGGTAAAGATTATACGGCGTGTCCCACTGCATTATCCGGCCGTCGCGTATCACCCCGATCTTGTCAGACACTGCAAACGCCTCGTGCTGGTCGTGAGTCACCAGGATGCCGCTGATGCCTTCCGACTTGAGCAGGTCCCTCACCTCCACGCTGAGCCGCTCGCGCAGCTCGACGTCCAGGTTGGAGAACGGCTCGTCCATCAGCAGCAAGGTCGGCCGGGGGGCCAGTGCGCGTGCCAGCGCGACGCGCTGTTGCTGGCCGCCGGACAGTTCGTGCGGGTAGCGGCCGCCCATGCTGGCAAGGCCGGTGGCATCGAGCAGGTGTTCAACCTGCACCTTGCGGTCGATCATGGGCTTCTTGCGCAACCCAAAGGCGATGTTGTCGGTGATCGTGAGATGAGGGAAAAGCGCATAGTCCTGGAACACCATGCCGATCGACCGCTCTTCGGGCGGCACGGTCATTCCCGGGGCCGACACCAGCCTTTGCGAGATCAGTATTTCGCCCGCATCGATCGGCTCGAATCCGGCGATCGCACGCAGCGCGGTGGTCTTGCCGCAACCGCTCGGCCCCAGCAGGCTGACGATTTCGCCACGGTTGACGTGGAACGAAAACGACTCGATGACATGCTGTTCGCCGTAGCCCGCGCTGATGTCCTCGACCTTAAGCAGTGGCATGTTTCGGTGTCTGTGCGCGGGTTCTGTCGAACGGGGCAGTTGGGTCAGCCGAGCAGTAGCTCAAGCAGGGCCTTCTGTGCGTGCATGCGGTTTTCCGCTTCATCCCAGACGACGCTGTCCGGCGCGTCCAGCACATCAGCAGTGACCTCTTTGCCGCGGTATGCCGGCAGGCAGTGCAGGAACAACGCATCCGACGCGGCGCGTGCCAGCATCGTGCGGTCGACCATATAACCGGCAAACGCCTGTTCACGGCGCGCCTTTTCGTCTTCCTGGCCCATGCTGATCCAGGTGTCCGTCACCACGAGATCGGCCCCCTCGACCGCCTTCTTCGGATCGCGCCAGATCTCGCAGCGGTCACCGGCGCCGCCGAGTATATCCGGTTCGGGGTCGTAGCCTTCGGGGCATGCAATGCGCAGCTGGAAGTCGAATTGGCGTGCGGCACCGATATACGAGTTGCACATATTGTTGCCGTCACCGATCCAGGTCACGGTCTTACCGGTGATGTCGCCGCGGTGTTCCGCGAACGTCTGCATGTCGGCCAGCAACTGACACGGGTGGCAAAGGTCGGTGAGTCCGTTGATCACCGGAACCAGCGAGTACTCGGCGAACTTTTCCAAATCGGCATGATCGAAGGTGCGGATCATTATGCAATCGACCATGCGCGACAGCACGCGCGCGGTGTCTTCGATCGGTTCGCCGCGGCCGAGTTGCGTGTCGCGCGGCGAGAGGAACATTGCCGAACCGCCAAGCTGAGCCATGCCCGCTTCGAAAGACGCCCGGGTCCGTGTCGAACTCTTTTCGAAAATCATCGCCAATACCCGGTTCTGCAGGGGCGTGTGGCGTTCGCCGGCGCGATGGATTTCTTTCAATTCGCTGGCGCGGGCGATCAGCGTGCGCAGTTCGGATGGCGTGAGATCCATCAGGGTCAGGAAGTGCCGGGGTCGCTTGTCGTTAGTCATGGAGTGAACTCAATTCGGGCATGAACGTCAGTCGCAGGTCAGGAAATTGCGCACGATGGCGCCGAGATCGGAAACCAGCCTGTCGGCCTGGGGTTCGGTCATCACGAGGGGCGGCAGCAGCCGGATGACCGAATTCGCCGTGACGTTGATCAGCAGGCCGGCATCGAGCCCCCGTGTCACCAGTTCAGCACAGGGCCGATCGAGTTCGATGCCGATCATCAGCCCCTGTCCGCGGATCTCGCTGACACCTGCAACATCCTGCAGGGCGGCGCGCAGTCCGTCCAGAATGCGACTGCCCAACTCTGCCGCTCGTTCCCACAGTTGCTCAGCTGCGATTGTCCGGCACACAGTCAGCGCGGCCGCGCAGGCCAGTGGATTGCCGCCGAAGGTGGAGCCGTGGTTGCCGGGCGCGAAAAGCTCGGCTGCTGCGCCGGAGGCCAGGCAGGCGCCGATCGGCACGCCGTTGCCGAGCGCCTTGGCCACAGTCATGATGTCGGGTTTGAAATCGTAATGCTGGTAGGCGAAAGGCCTCCCGGTACGCGCCATACCGGTCTGGATTTCGTCCAGCATCATCAGCCAGCCCTTGTCGTCACAGAGTGCGCGCACGCCGGGAAGGAAATCCGCGGGCGGTACCCTGATCCCGCCCTCGCCCTGGATCGGCTCGACCAGCACCGCCACCACGTCCGGCTGGTTCTGGGCAACCGCGCGCAGCGCCTCCAGATCGCCGTAGGGGACGCGAATGAATCCCTGGACCAGGGGCTCGAACCCGGCCTGCACCTTGCGACTGCCGGTAGCGCTGAGCGTTGCCAGCGTCCGCCCGTGGAAGCTGTGTTCCATGACCACCACGGCGGGCGACTTGACGCCCCGGCCGTGCCCGTAGAGGCGCGCCAGCTTGATCGCGGCCTCGTTCGCCTCGGCGCCCGAGTTGCCGAAGAACGCCTTGTCCATGCCGGCCAGCGCCGTCAATGCGTCACCGAGCGCCTCCTGCGCCGCAATGCCGTAGATGTTGGAGGTGTGGACGAGGCGGCCGGCCTGTTCGCACAGTGCCTTGGTCACCGCCGGGTGGGCGTGCCCCAGGTTGCAAACGGCGATACCGCTGAGGGCATCGAGATATTCCTTGTCCTGCGTGTCCCAAAGCAGCGCGCCTTCGCCGTGGTCGAAGGTCACCGGCAGGCGCTGATAGGTACTCATCAGGGATTGGCTCATCGGGCTTTTGGCTCGCCTTTGGGGAAAAGGCACGAAGGTCATACGCAGCGGGTTTCGCGATCCGCGCCTCTCCAAAAAACAAAAAGGCAGTCCCGGTAACGGGGACCACCTCCTCCGTTTGCGCGCCCTCGGCGCAGCAAAGGCGGAACACTAGCAAGTGTTGGTGGCGCTGACAAGTGCCAGCAGCCGCAAAGCAAAACTCGGCCAGCGGCCGGTCGTTCCCGCCCAATTCGACGGCCGGTTGCGGAGCGGGCTCGACTGATCGACGCAATACATTGCTTAAAGCGTTGAGCCGGTGTCTTGTAATCCAGCGTCTTCCTCGGGCGCTCGTTTGGTGGCCACCGCAATCATTGTTATTCAGAGAAGCCTGCCTGCATCGGGATGTCGGTCCTCTTCCGATGCACTGCTCCCGCCGTGTCGCAATTCCGGACTTCCTTCGGCGCCCTAAAGAATCGACGCGCGCGGCCGCAAACCTGGCCGGTAGTCGTTTTTGTCCCGAAAACGGATTTTTGTTCCCTGCATGCAAACTGGTGAGATTGTGGATCAACACAAAAGCCGAATTTACATCGCGCTCACGGCGCTCATGCTATCGCCGCGACTGCCTGCGAATACAGTCATCGAAGTAGGTGTCGGGTCGGCACCCGATTATCCCCCCGCGCAAGGCACGGTCTGGGCCCTGTCCAGCAGTTGTGTCGATATAAACGAGAACGGCGAAGCCGGGTCAAAGACATCAATGACGCGCGCCAGATTGTCGGGACATGCTCGACACCGGACGGCGAAATAAGGGGGTGTATCGTCGAAGTGGACGACCCCGCCATACCGCCAGATACCATTCGGCCCTCGCTGCGCATCGACAGCCCCTCCGCCGGAACGGTTTCAGGCAAGCTGCTTATTGAAGCCACTGCCTGGGATCGTGAGAGTCGAATAAAGAAAGTGTTGTTCAAGATCGGGACAACCAAGATCGGACAGGTCGTTCACCCTCCGTATCTGATGCAATGGGATTTCAGTGACTACGCGCCTGGCGTTTATATCATCAAGGCGATCGCAATTGATAATGCGGGTAACCGACGAGTCAAGAAAGTCAAAGTTAAGGTCGCCGCGCCAGATGTTGACGCCGTACCGCCACCCGTCGCACCGCCAGATGTCGGCGCCGCACCGCCACCCGTCGCACCGTCAGATGTTGACGCCGTACCGCCACCCGTCGCATCGCCGGACGGCGAAGCTGTCGAAGGCGAAGGCACGATTACATTGCTGGGCGGCGACTTTATCGAAGTCGATGGTGTCGTCATTTACCTCAACGAAGGGACGAAGATCAAGTTTAACGAGGTAACGGGGTTCGCGGTGGGGCTGGGGGCACAGTACCGGGCGATTCATGATGCAAATGGCGTGCTTAGCGCAACTGATCTTGAGATCAATTGATGAATCCCATGGGTAAAGGGGATCTCTAACAATCCATAGATGGCATCTTGAACGACATAATCCGCGCTCTCTGCGTTGAAGAGCCTCGCAATAGCCAGCTGTTACGTGCGGTCTGCGCCTTGATGTCCCGAATGATGTCGCCCAATCTGCGCACCCAGGATTACTAGAGGTGCCCGGGGGATTCGTGATGCAAATGGCTTGCTTATCGCAACTGACCTTGAGATCAATTGAAGAATCCCGTGTGTAAAGTGTCGATCCGGTGGGTACTTCGATGAAACCGGTTTGATAATGCTATGCGCCGCTGACAATGGAAAGATTGTCCCGTCTTGCCGTCCCGGCGGTCAGTTGTCATTGATTCGACTCGCGCCCGATCTCCGTCCAGGGTGATGTCGGTAGCGTCCGTCCTCGGCACATTAGGCGCGCAAGCCAACGCCGTTGTCCGAAGGATGGGTTTGCGGACTCGTCAAAGAGGCAGGGTGCGGCAGCCGGCCCCAGAAATTGCGCGACCAAGGAACAACGGCGCCGAACAGTCGCGCGTCGTGGTGGCGAAAAAAACCCCCGGTTCAGTTGAACCGGGGGGCCCGATCAGCTGGGTCACCGCCTATTTTCAGCATCATACTGATGAGTGGTCGGCCCAGATTGTCAGCGTTGTGTCGCGCGTTTCAAAATGCCACCTTGACGCGACAACAACCGAATCAGCCGGTGTAGTTCGCGGCGACGAAATCCCAGTTGACCAGTTTCCAGATCTCTTCGAGGTATTTCGGGCGAGCATTGCGGTAATCGATATAGTAGGCGTGTTCCCAAACATCCACGGTCAACAGTGCCTTTTTACCGTCCGTCATCGGCGTTGCGGCGTTGGAGGTATTGAAGATCTCGACGCTGCCGTCGGCATTCTTCACCAGCCAGGTCCAGCCGGAGCCGAAGTTGGTTGCCGCGGACTTGCTGAAGGCCTCTTTGAAGGCGTCGAAGGAGCCGAAGGTCTGGTTTATCGCATTCGCCAGGGCGCCGTTTGGCTCACCGCCGCCGTTCGGGCTGAGGCAGTTCCAGTAGAAGGTGTGGTTCCAGACCTGTGCCGCGTTATTGAACACGCCGCCGGACGACTTCATTATGATGTCGTCGAGCGACAAGCCTTCGAACTCGGTGCCCGGGATCAGGTTGTTCAGGTTCGTCACATAGGTGTTGTGGTGCTTGCCGTAGTGATATTCCAAGGTCTCCCGGGAGATCACGGGCTCGAGGGCATTCATTTCGTAGGGCAGGGCGGGTAGTTCGTGCGCCATCTGAAAACTCCTTGTTCATCATTTGCGCGCGGAACCTGGTCCCGCGCTGGGTGTGGCCCGAATTCTAGGGACAGCATCGTGACGCTTTCAACCGCGCAACAGACGGGGAAGTGCGCAAAGGCCCCGAGCTCAGACCCGATTTTGGCCGGGGCCCAGATTCTGGGCCCGACGACCCCAGTCTGCAACAATTCCCGCCGATGACCCCCGCCGCCCTGAACATTTTCGCCAGCCGACTCGACGCCGTGTGTGAAGAGATGGGCTTGGTGCTGCGCCATGCCGCGTTCTCCCCCAATATCCGAGATCGACTGGATTTCTCCTGCGCGGTGTTCGATGCGCAGGGCGAGTTGTGCGCCCAGGCCGCCCACATCCCGGTGCACCTGGGCAGCATGGCGTTCGCGATGCGCGACCTGGTGTCCGGCATCGAATGGCGGCCGGGCGACCAGGTGATCCTGAACGATCCGTTCCTGGGCGGCACCCACCTGCCCGATGTCACAATGATCGCGCCGGTATTCGACGACGGGGATCTGCAGGCCTTTGTGGTCAACAGGGCGCATCATGCCGACATTGGTGCGGCCTCGCCCGGTTCCATGCCTATCTCAACCCGGCTCGACGACGAAGGCATCGTGATCGAGCCCGTGCACCTGCTGCGCGGCAATGTCTTCGTAGCCCGGGTGCTCGAGCGGGTCACGCATGCGACCCGCAACCGTGCCGAATCGGAGGGTGACTTTGCTGCCCAGGTAGCGGCGAACCGGGCCGGCGCGAAGCGCCTGGCCGGCCTGATCGCGGTTTGCAGCGGCGCTGTCTTCCGCCAGGGCATCGCCGCGTTGAACGCCTATGCCGAGCGCCTGGCGCGAGAATCGCTGGCCGGCATTCCGCCGGGCAGCTACCGCTTCACCGACTATCTGGACGACGACGGGCAGGGCCAAACCGACATCCCGATCCATCTGACGTTGACCGTGAGCAAATCTCGCGTCGTTGCGGATTTCAGCGGCACGGCGGCGCAGGTCGGCGGCAACGTCAATTGTCCGCCGGCGGTCGCGGCCGCCGCGGTCTACTACGTATTCCGTTGTCTCATGCCGGCCCAAACGCCGGCCTGCGCCGGGGCATTCCGTCTGATTGATCTTTTCGCGCCGGAAGGTTGTCTGCTGAACGCCCGCAAGCCCGCCGCGGTGGCGGCCGGCAATGTCGAGACCAGCACGCGTGTGGTCGATGTGGTGCTGGGCGCGTTGGCACAGGCCATCCCGCAACGTGTTCCGGCGGCCAGTCACGGCAGCATGAACAATCTGGCGATGGGCAGCGCTCGGAGCGACAGCCCCTGGGACTATTACGAGACCATCGGTGGTGGCATGGGCGCCGGGCCGCTCGGTGGTGGACTCAGTGGCCTGCACACGCACATGACGAACACCCTCAACACCCCGATCGAGGTGCTGGAAAGCCGTTTCCCAGTGCGCGTGCTGCGCTACGGGCTGCGCCATGGCTCGGGCGGCGTCGGGCAGCGGGCCGGGGGCGACGGCCTGATTCGAGAGTACCAGTTCGACGCGCCGGCGCACTTCACCCTGTTGACCGAACGCCGTTCGCATGCACCCTGGGGTATCGCCGGTGGCGGTGATGCAAGGTCAGGGCTCAATCTGCTCAATGGGCGGGCGCTGCCGGCGAAGTGCGAGCACAGTCTGGCAGTCGGTGACCGGCTCAGAATCGAGACGCCGGGCGGTGGTGGGTACGGCTCCCCGGATACCGGCTCGGCGGCACCGGCACCGAAGCTGATGCACCAGCCGGACTGAGCCCGCGCGAGGCGCACCGGGGCTGCCCGGTGCTGTTTGGATGGGCGCGCCGACAGGTGGCGGTCGCGATCATAGTCGACAGACCGCGCCAACCGGTGCTGCCTGAACCCGGTCGGCAGCGCAACGTCGATGCCAGCTGTGACGCGTTATTTACCCTGATTGGTGTCGTGGGTTTTTGAGCCGCCGGACTGCTAGAATTCGAGCACCTGAAATCCTGGTGGCCGGCCCAAAGTCTGGAGCGGGACACGCAAAAGCTGAGGTGTTGAAGATGGATGCGCTGGATAGAATCAAAGAGCAGGTCGTGAACAACCCGGTCATCATCTACATGAAGGGCACGCCGCAATTCCCGCAGTGTGGATTTTCCTCGCGTGCCGCGGCTGCGCTGCAGGACTGCGGCGAGAAGTTCGCCTACGTGAACGTGCTCGCCGATCCGGAGATTTTCGAAAGTCTGCCGCGCTTCGCCGACTGGCCTACCTTTCCGCAGGTCTACATCGACGGCGAACTGATTGGCGGTTGCGATATCACGCTCGAGATGCATGCGAACGGCGACTTGCACAAGGCGGTGTCCGAGGCGGCCAAGAAGTGGCCGGCGGACGCCGCGGAAAGCTGAGACGGCGATCCTTCGGATGCACTGCAAGGCGACTCGTGGGTCGCCTTTTTGTTTGGTGGGAACCGGGCTAGGTTGCCAGCCAGGGCTGTTGATCGCTCAGTTCCTGCCAGCGATTGACGATTTGGCAAAATAACTGCGCGGTTTTCTCGGTGTCGTAGATCGCGCTGTGAGCTTCGTCGGCGTTCCAATCAATGCCGGCGGCCATCACGGTGCGCGCCAACACCGTTTGGCCGTAGGCCAGGCCCGCCAGCGTCACGGTGTCGAACGTGCTAAACGGATGAAAGGGATTACGCTTGCAGCCGGTGCGCTGCACGGCTGCGTTGATAAAGCCCAGATCGAAAAAGGCATTGTGACCGACCAGTATCGCGCGTTTGCATGCGCTGCCCTTGACCGCCTGTCGGATCGGTCCGAAGACATGGTCGAGCGCCGACTTTTCCGGCATCGCCTCGCGGAACGGGTGGTCCGGGTCGATGCCGTTGAAGGCCAGCGCCTTGGGATCCAGGTTGGCCCCGACGAATGGTTGCACATGGCTGCTAACTGCCGGACCGGGCTGCAGCCGACCCTGGTCGTCCATGATGATTATGACCGCGGCGATCTCCAGCAGGGCGTCGGTCTGCGCGTTGAATCCACCGGTTTCGACGTCCACCACTACCGGCAGGTAGCCGCGAAAACGCTGGCTGATAGAGGTGTTGTAGGCTTTGTCGTCCACGCGCGGCAGCATACCCAAACGGAGGCGCTATAGCGATGCACCCAGGCCGATTGCTGTTGCTCAGCGGCTTGCTGATCGCCCTGCTGTCCGTGTCGTGCGGTCTTGCAGCGCAGGGACTGATCTATCGGCTGACGCGCGAGGGCGCGCCGAGCAGCTATCTGGTCGGCACCATGCATAGCGCGGACGCCCGGGTGATCGCGCTGCTGGACGATATTGGCCCCTTGATGGAGACCGTGGATGTGGTCGCGATCGAGATGCTGCCGGACGCGGTCACCCTGCTTGCGGTCGGTGCCGCCACGCTGCTGCCGGTCGACCAGAGTCTGCACGGCCTGATCGGCGCGGACCGCTTCGCCGCCCTGAGCATGGCCGCCGATCGACATGGCGTGCCGGTCGGCCTGCTGAACCGGTTGAAGCCCTGGGCCGCGGCGGTAACCCTTGGAATGCCAGCGCCCGATGGCGGGCGGTTCCTGGATAGCGAAATCTACCTCCACGCGCTCGCCAGGAAACGCCATGCCGTGGGACTGGAGACGGCGGCGGAGCAGTTGGCGGCCTTCGACGGCATGGCGCCTGACTTGCAGCTCGCGCTGCTGGACGAGGTCGTCAAGAACATTTCCGACCTGCCGACACAGCTTGAACTCCTCACCAGCGCCTATCTGGAGGGTGATCTGGAGCGTCTTGACGGGCTGGCCCGTGCGCAATATCACGATATGCCGGCTGCGGTTGCCCAGTGGTTCGACGAAGTCCTGCTGGAGCAGCGCAATGTCCGCATGCTGGCGCGCATGGCCGACTTGATGGAGACGCAATCGCTGCTGGTCGCGGTCGGCGCCCTGCATCTTGGCGGCGAAAGCGGCCTGCTGAGGGGGGTTGAGCGTCTGGGGTATCGAGTAGAACGATGGTCCCGCTAGCGGCCTCCAACTCCATGCCGTGGCGCGCTGGCTATCATGACGACACTTCGGCGCCTATAATGCGCCCGTGCCGTGCGCGGATGCCTCGCTGTTCAATGCGACGCAAACAAGGTGAATAATGATGAAAAAGTCTGCCTTGCTGTACCCAATGGCGCTGGTCTTGCTCATGGGGGCAGCGTTGTGTCCGGGTGCATTCGCATGCGGATGCGGACGTGGCGTGGACCCGCGCGATCCTTGGGAACGCTACAACCGCGATATGTATCGGTTCAACGAGGCGCTGGATCGCAGCTTCTTCCAGCCGCTGGCGCGCGGCTATAACGCCATCACGCCGGACCCCGTCAACAGGGGCATCACCAATTTTTTCAACAATCTGGAAGACGTCCGCTCGGCCTTGAACAACCTGCTGCAGTTCAAGTTCGGACGGGCCTTGAGCGATGTTGGCAGGGTGGCAGTCAACAGCACCGCCGGATTGCTCGGCTTCTTGGATGTTGCCAGCAACGTGAATCTGCCCCGTTACAACGAGGACTTCGGTCAGACGCTGGGTGCCTGGGGTGTGGGTTCGGGTCCGTACGTCGTGTTGCCGTTTTTCGGTCCCAGCAGCGCGCGTGACGGTGTCGGTGTGGCGGTCGACTGGTTTACCGACCCGGTGATCCTGATCGACAATTACTGGGTGCGCTGGGGTATGCGCGGGCTGGACATAGTCGACACACGGGCCGACCTGCTGTACGCAAGCCGTGTCCTCGAGCAGGCAGCGCTGGACCCCTATTCGTTCATTCGCGACGCCTATCTGCAGCGCCGCCAGGACCTCGTCTACGACGGCAATCCGCCGGCGGAATAGTATCGTCGGGGGCATAACCGCCCCTTCGTTCGGTTCATGAACGGCTTCTTGACTCCGTCCTGGAGGCTCGGCTGTCACTCCCTGCGGCAGACGCCTGCGTTTCCATTCCCCCGGGACGCTTTTCGTTACCCGCGTGCGTGTCGAGTGCCGTCGCAGCGCGATTGCAGCATGCGTCGGTAGCGTTTGCGCCAATCAATCCCTGTGCCTTCATGTCGTGCGGGCCAGCGCGCGATCGTCACCGATGGATGAAATTAAGAAAAATACTAATTGACAATTTAAGCAAACTCTAAAATACTATGCCCCAGGGTTGAACGGGGAACGTCCTGCCCTGCAGCACCAGAACACAATTCAGAGTTCCATTCTTGGAGATTGACGACATGAAATTTGCAAAGACCGCTGCTGTTGCAGCACTGATCGTTGCTTCGGCTTCCGCTTCTGCCTGGTGGGGCGGTGGTCCCTGGGGCGGCAACAACTGGGACAACAACTACAACCGTGGCTACGGCCGTGGTAACGCCTATGGCAACACCACCGGTGATTTCCTCGGCGATGCAGCCGGTGGCGGTGATTTCAGCATGAACATGTCCGGTCGCGGCAACACCAATATGCGCGGCTACGGCAGCGGCTATGGTGCAGGCGACGGCTGGGGTCGTGGTTACAACTACAGCGCACCCGGTTACGGCTACGGCGGCGGCTACGCACCTTACGGTGGTGGCTACGGTGGTGGTTACGCACCTTACGGCTATGGCGCTCCTGTCGCACCGATGGTTGCTCCTCCCGCCGCTTACGGCCCGGCTGGCGCGCCGCAAGGGCAGGCTGGGGCCTCGGTCACCGCACCGGAAGGTTCTGCCACGATGACCGCGCCGTCCGGCTCGGTTGGTGTTGGCGCAGGCGCCCAGGCCCAGTAAGCAGGGCTTGGCCTGGCATTGATGCACTGGCGCACAGGGACGTGCGCAACGCATTCCGTGTATCGCGCTGCCTGGGCGGCGTGATACACGGGATGGGGTTGCAGGCCACCCGATTTCTTCCTACTCAAACATAAACTCCGGGGACAATTTTCGATGAACAAGATGACCAAGATCGCGCTGGCCGCAGCCATCGCAGCCACCTCCGCAACCGCTTCCGCCTGGTGGGGTAACAGCTGGGACAACAACTACAACAATGGCAACGGCTACGGTAACGGTTATGGCAACGGCGTACTCGACGGTTACGGCGATGCCTCTGGCGGCGGTGACTTCAGCATGAGCTTCTCCGGCCGCGCGCGCACCAATATGCGCGGCTACGGTAACGGCTACGGCTCAGGCGATGGCTGGGGTCGCGGCTACAACTACAGCGCGCCTGGCTATGGCTATGCCCCGTATCATGGTGCCGCCTATCCGCCTGCTCCGGTGATGACGGAAGAGCAGCAGCAGGCACTGGCCGAGCAGCAGGCCAAGGCAGTCGAGGCACAGCGCCAGGCAGCCGAGCAGTTCGCCCAGCAGCAGGCCGCGGCAATCAAGGCCGCTCAGGAAGCCCAGGCCAAGGCCGCCGAGCAGTACCGCCTCCAGGCGCCGCAGGTCCGCATGGCGGCTCCGCAGTTCGCCGCTCCGCAGTTCGCCGCTCGTCAGATGCCTGAGATGGCAATGCCCGAGCCGCCGGCAATGCCGGAGTTCGACATGGCGATGCCGGAGTTCGAGGGCAACATGCCTCAGCCGGCGGTGATGCCGCAGGCGCCTCAGATGGCCACTGGTAATTGCTTTGGCCCGACGGTGCGCCCGGTAGCCTTCGAGGCGCCCGCAGCCCCGCAGATGCAGCATGCAGCACAGATGCGTACCGCGATGGAGGCCAAGAACGCCGATCGTCAGGCAGAGATCCAGGCCCGTATGGACGAGATGAAGCAGGCCATGGAGGCGCGTCGCGCGCAGATGCAGGGCAACTGCCGGCAGATGTAATCGATCCTGCTGTCGATTGTCTTTCTGATCAGCGCCCGGGGAAACCCGGGCGTTTCTTTTGGGCGCCGCACTCAGCCGTGCGAACGGCAGCTCAGGGGGAGGGTGGCAGTCGGACTTCGGCGAATGGCGATGGGGTTCCCGGCGGTACCTGTGGATCCTGCCCCCATTCCGGATAGCCATCGGTCAGGGTCTGCATGAAGGCGGTCAGTGACCGTTCCTGTTGTTCAGACAGCGCAAGGTCGCCCATCTCCTCGTCATTGAGGTTCTGCGCTATTTCCGGCGCAGGCCAGCAATCGGTAGCAAAGCCGGGGTCATTGACATCACCGCAGGTTCGCGGCTTGTGGTCCCGCGTATTGTAGAAGTGCACGACCTGCTCAAGCGTACTCAACGCGCCGTTGTGCATATAGGGTGCCGTCAGCGCGATGTTGCGCAGGCCCATCACCTTGTGTTTCCCAATTTGCTCGCCCTTGGGGTCAAGCGCAGCGACATCCGGCCGGCCGCCGAGTCCGGGATCGGGCGCCGGGTTTCCCGGGATATTGACGTTGCGGGGTATGCCCAGGTTGTCGTAGCTGAAATCGGTGAACAGCGGGGGCAGATAGCCGCCGCCCGGCGCACTGATCGGTGCGCTGGGATGGCAAGCCGAGCACTGCGATTTGTCGTTGTTGAACAGTTCCAGGCCGATGCGTTCCTGGTCTGTGAAACTCGTCATGCCGGCCATCACATAGTCGAATTTCGAGGTGAAGCGATTGAACGCCCGGCTGTTCTCAAACGCCGCAATCGCGCGCGCCATGCGTTCATAGGTTTCCTGCACTCCCGGCGGCGGGGTCAGTCCTGCCGTCGCCGCTTCGTTGCCCGGGATCGCCGCGAGGTCGATGCGATACAGATCGAGGAACTGTTGCACATAGGCCGGGTTTTCCTTGAGCCTGCTGACCACCGCCCACTGGCTCGGCATCGCCATCTCGAGTGGATTCAAGGGCGGCCCCATGGCCTGCTCCGCCAGCGTGGCCGCACGGCCGTTCCAGAACTGACCGCCGATATAGAGTCCCTCGTCACCGTTCCAATGAAAGTGCGGGCTGAACCGCGCGTAGCCGACGCTCGGTGTGTTCAGGGCCCCGCTCGCCCCGGCGATCGAACCCTTCGAGACTGCCGAGCCATCGCGGATATTGTCCGGGTCGACGAAGCCGGCCGCCGGCAGCGGGTTGCTGCTGCCCGCGGGGGTCACCGGCTGAATCGCATGGCAGCTATTGCACGATTGGTTGCGCTGCAGTGACAGATTGGCGTCCATATAAAGCATTTGTCCGAGCACCTGTTCCGGACTCAACGACTCGGCGGGCACCGTACCGCTGCAGGCCAGCACGGCAACAAAGACCCATTTTTCATGGAACAAGCGTACGGCCACGAGAGCAACCCCTTTCGGAAAGCCAAGACTCTGATTACATGAGAAATCAGGGGTGGACCCGGTTGCAATGACCCGCGTCAAGGCGCCCGGTGATTGCTGCGCTTGGCCGAGGTTTTTTCTGGATCGTCGCGCGGCCGACCCGGTCCCGCTTGGGGCGGGCGCTTGCGACATGCTACGGGAGGCACTGTCACGGCCTTTGGTGAAGGTATTAAAATAAGACGATCGTCTATACTTATGGAATTTATAAGCCACTGAAAAATAACCATTTTACAAAATCGCCCTGGCAAGATCACCCCGTCTCTGCTTAACTTGCCGCCCAATACGCCGCGTGACTTGGCGTCACGCTGTCTTTCATCGTCTTCGGATACCTAGAGATATGGCAGTGAACCCGGATATCGATCCCCAGGAAACACAGGAGTGGCTGGATGCGCTCGAAGGTGTCCTCGTAAACGAGGGTCCCGATCGCGCGCACTATCTGCTGGAGAAGCTGATCGACAAGGCCCGCCGATCAGGGGCCTATCTGCCGTACAGCGCGAACACCGCCTACCTGAATACCATCCCAACGACCAAGCAGGACCCATTTCCGGGTGATCGCTCGATGGAGCGACGCATTCGCTCGTTCGTCCGCTGGAATGCGATGGCGATGGTGGTCCAGGCAAACCGCAAGGCGACGGAGCTGGGCGGGCATATTGCCAGTTTTGCCTCCAGTGCGACCTTGTTCGATGTCGGCTACAACCATTTTTTTCGTGCGACGAACGACAACCAGGAGGGTGACCTGGTGTTCATCCAGGGACACTCGGCACCCGGTGTCTACGCCCGCGCCTATCTCGAGGGCCGGATCAGCGAGGAGCAACTGAACAATTTTCGCCAGGAGGTCGATGGGCACGGGCTGTCGTCTTACCCGCACCCCTGGCTGATGCCCAATTTCTGGCAGTTTCCTACGGTGTCCATGGGGCTGGGGCCGCTGATGGCAATCTATCAGGCCCGTTTCATGCGCTATCTGCACGACCGGGGGCTGGCCAATGCCGGCGACCGCAAGGTGTGGGCGTACATGGGCGATGGCGAAATGGACGAACCGGAGTCCCTGGGCGCGATCTCGCTGGCGGCACGCGAGCGCCTCGACAACCTGGTGTTCGTCGTCAACTGCAACCTGCAGCGCCTGGACGGCCCGGTGCGCGGCAACGGCAAGATCATCCAGGAACTGGAGGCGGTGTTCCGTGGTGCCGGCTGGAACGTGATCAAGGTGATCTGGGGCGGTTACTGGGATCCCCTGATTGCGCGTGACACGGACGGTCTGCTGCTGAAACGTATGGAAGAATGCGTCGATGGCGACTACCAGGCGTACAAGGCACACGGCGGTGCCTATGTCCGCGAGCATTTTTTTGGCAAGTACCCGGAGCTGGCCGCGATGGTTGCCAATCTGTCGGACGAGGACATCTGGCGGCTGAACCGCGGCGGCCACGACCCGATCAAGGTCTATGCCGCTTATGCCGCAGCGATGCGCCATACCGGTCAGCCGACCGTGATCCTTGCCAAGACCGTCAAGGGCTACGGAATGGGTGAGGCCGGCGAGGGACAGAACATCACCCACTCGCAGAAGAAGATGGGCGAGGAGTCGCTGAAGGCGTTCCGCGACCGCTTCAACATCCCGATCCCGGACGACCAAATCAGTTCGGCGCCGTATTTCAAACCGCCGGCGGACAGCCCGGAGATGACCTATCTGCACGAGCGCCGCGCCGAGCTCGGCGGCTATATGCCGGCCCGTCGGGCCAAGGGCAATACGCTGAAGATACCGTCGCTGGACACCTTCAAGGCGCTGCTCGACGGGAGCGGCGACCGCGAAATGTCGACCACGATGGCCTTTGTGCGTTTTCTCACCAGCCTCACCCGCGACAAGGCGATCGGAAAGTTCGTGGTCCCGATAGTGCCAGATGAGGCTCGCACCTTCGGCATGGAAGGGATGTTCCGGCAGCTCGGGATCTATTCCTCGGTTGGGCAGCTCTACAAACCGGTCGATTCCGAGCAGGTGATGTACTACCGCGAGGACAAGAAGGGCCAGATCCTGCAGGAAGGCATCAACGAGGCCGGCGCGATGTCGTCCTGGATCGCCGCGGCGACCTCCTACAGCAACAACGGCGTCGCGATGATACCGTTCTACATCTATTACTCGATGTTCGGCTTCCAGCGCGTCGGTGACCTGGCCTGGGCCGCCGGCGACATGCAGGCGCGCGGTTTCCTGCTCGGCGGGACCGCGGGTCGCACCACGCTGGCCGGCGAAGGTCTGCAGCACCAGGACGGGCACAGTCACCTTCAGGCCGCCTTCATCCCCAACTGCCGCGCCTACGATCCCACCTTCGCCTACGAGCTGGCAGTCATCCTGCACGATGGCATGAGGAAGATGTACGAGGAGCAGCACAACGTCTTCTACTACGTCACTGTGATGAACGAGAACTACTCCCAGCCGGCGATGCCGGATGACGTGGAGGACGGCATCATCCGGGGCATGTATCTCTACCGGCAGGGTTCGCGCAAGAAGAAGCGCGTGCAGCTAATGGGCTCGGGCACCATCCTGCGCGAGGTGATCGCGGCGGCCGCGCTGCTCGAGGATGAATGGAATGTCGCTGCTGATGTCTGGAGTGTGACCAGCTTCACCGAGCTACGTCGCGAGGCAATCGATGTCGAGCGCTGGAATATGCTGCATCCGATGGACAAGCCGCGTCTGCCATACGTCACCGGTCTGCTCGACAAGCACAAGGGGCCGGCGGTGGCGGCGACCGACTACATGCGCAGCTTCCCCGAGCAGGTCCGGCCGTATCTTGGCGAACGGCATTTCGTCACCCTGGGCACGGACGGTTTCGGCCGCTCGGACATGCGCTCGCAGTTGCGCAAGTTTTTCGAGGTCAACCGCCACTATGTCGCGGTCGCGGCGCTCAAGGCGCTGGCCGACGTCGGCGAGATCGACAGCAGCTCGGTGGCACAGGCGATCAAGGCCTACAAGATCGACCCGGACAAGCCCAACCCCGCAACTGTCTGAGTGACAGGCGAAACCGAGAGCTCAGACAGTGATACGGAGACAGTGACGTGGCACAGATGAATGAAGTTTTGCTGCCCGATATCGGCGACTTTCACGATGTGGAGATCATCGAGATCCTGGTCAAGCCGGGGGACCGTGTCGAGGCCGAGGATCCGCTGATTACGCTCGAAAGCGACAAAGCCAGCATGGAGATACCGGCGCCACGTGCGGGCCTGGTCGGCGAGATCAGGGTTGCGCTGGGCGACAAGATCAATCAGGGCGACCTGATCATGACCCTGGAGGGCGTGGACGAAGAGTCCTCGGCGGGCGCGGCGGAGGATCAGTCCGCCGCGGAGCCGGCGGAAATGCTGGAAGACGCGCCGGGTTCCGCGCCCGATCAAGGGTCTCAGCCGGCTGCGCAGGCTCCGGCCCCGGCGCCTGCCGGGGAATCGCAGCTGCGCGAGGTGACCCTGCCGGACATCGGTGATTTCCAGGACGTGGAGCTCATCGAGGTGCTGGTGGCTGTGGGTGACCAGGTCGAGCTCGAGCAGTCGCTGCTCACGCTGGAGAGTGACAAGGCCACGATGGAGATCCCGGCGCCATTCGGTGGCAGCGTGGTATCGCTGGCCGTCAAGGTCGGCGACAAGCTCAACCGGGGTGACCCGATTGCCACCATCGAGACCGCCGGCGGCCCACCGGCGCAGACCCCGGTCGGCGAAGCGGAGCAACAGCCAACCGCGTCCCCGCAGACCGCGGCGCCGGAGGCGTTGCGTGCGCCCGGCGAGAAAGAGCGGTTGCGGCGACCGGTGCTGGTCCGTCCGTCGGATGCGCCGGGCGGTAAATCGCACGCCAGCCCGGGGGTGCGCCGCTTCGCCCGCAAGCTTGGCGTCGACCTGGCCAAAGTGCCCGGTTCTGCGCCGAAGGGCCGGGTCATCAAGGAGGACGTCCAGGCCTTTGTGAAACGCGCCTTGAGCATGGCTGCGCCCGAACTGACCGCGCCGGCGGCGACCGGTGCGCTGCAGTTGCCGGTCATGCCGGAGATCGACTTCGGCAAATTCGGTGAGATCGAGGAACAGGAACTCGGCCGGATCAAGAAGCTGAGTGGTGCCCACCTGCATCGAAGCTGGCTCAACGTGCCCCACGTGACCCAGTTCGACGAGGCGGACATCACCGAACTGGAGGCCTTCCGAAAGGCCCAGAAGGACGCGGCGGCGACGCAGGACCTGAAACTCACCTTCATGCCGTTTCTGATGAAGGCCGTGTGCAAGGCATTGGATCGGTACCCGCAATTCAACAGTTCACTGTCACCGGATGGCGAGAGGCTGATTCTCAAGAAGTACCTGAACATCGGTGTCGCGGTGGATACGCCGAACGGACTGATGGTCCCTGTGGTGCGGGACGTCGACAAAAAGGGCATATTCGACCTCGCGCGCGACCTCGCTGAGATGAGCGGCAAGGCCCGTGCCGGCAAGCTGTCGCCTGCCGATATGCAGGGCGGTTGCCTGTCCATTTCGAGTCTCGGCGGCATCGGCGGGACCCAGTTCACGCCGATCGTGAACGCACCCGAGGTGGCCATCCTCGGCATATCGCGTGCCGCTACGCAGCCAAAATGGAACGGCGGCGAGTTCCAGCCGCGGCTGATCATGCCGTTCAGCCTGTCTTACGACCATCGGGTGATCGACGGGGCAGAAGGTGTACGATTCACCAGCTATCTGGCGCAGCTGCTGGGCGACATCCGTCGGCTGTTGCTTTAGGCGACGCTAATATTTTGCATGCAATGCACAGCATTGACATCGTTGCCGTGCAGCGCAGATGGTTTGCTGCGTTAATGCCGGACTGAAGACCGCAGACCGGTCTGCTTTACTTGGGCAGACGCGCGGTATCGGGTAACAGCACCTGGCGTGACGAGCCAGCTGGCGTTGAGCCGCGCTGCGGCGCGCTTGATGCGCGGGCGCCACCGCAGGCGGTCTGCAGCGACGATTTCGCCGTGTCGCGCGCAAGCGCTTTGGGGGCGAGTGCCGTCGTGACATGGGTCGGTCATCTAGCGCGAGAGAGGAGCATTTATGAGCGAGCAAGGCGGGGTTGCGGACATCCGCACACAGGTTGTGGTGCTGGGTTCAGGACCGGGGGGGTATACCGCGGCATTCCGCGCGGCCGACCTTGGTAAACAGGTCGTCCTGATCGAACGCTACCCGAGCCTCGGCGGCGTCTGCCTCAACGTCGGCTGCATCCCGTCCAAGGCACTGCTGCATACCGCCGAGGTGATTAACGAGGTCGCCGAACTCGAGCAGATGGGGGTGCGCTATACCCAGCCGAAGATCGACCTGGACAAGATGCGCGCCGGCAAAGACAAGGTGGTTGGCAAACTGACCGGCGGACTGGCCGCTTTGGCCAAACAACGCAAGGTGCAGCTGCTGACGGGTGTCGGCAAATTTTCCGATCCGCGTCACCTCGAGGTACAGACGGCCGACGGTCTGACCCGGGTCGAATTCGAGAACTGCATCATCGCCTGCGGTTCGAGTGCGGTAAAGATACCGGGCTTCCCGAACGATGACCCGCGCCTGATCGATTCCACCGGGGCGCTGGCGCTGGCCGACGTGCCGAAGAAGATGCTGATCGTCGGCGGCGGCATCATCGGCCTGGAGATGGCCACTGTTTATGCCACCCTGGGCAGCGAGATCGACATCGTCGAACTGCAGGATGGTCTGATCCCCGGTTGCGACCGCGATCTGGTTCGACCACTGCAAAAACGTCTCGGGGCGCAGGTCAGCAGCATCATGCTGAGTACCAAGGTGGCGGACGTGAAGGCACAGAAGAACGGTCTCAAGGTCTCCTTCGAGGGCGCCAAGGCGCCGGACCCGAAGATCTACGACCGCGTACTGGTCGCTGTCGGGCGCAGTCCAAACGGCCGGCAGATCAATGCCGAGGCCGCCGGGGTGCATGTCGACCAGCGCGGCTTCATACCTACCGATGCGAAAATGCGCACCAACGTCCCGCATATCTACGCGATCGGCGATGTCGTCGGCAACCCGATGCTGGCCCACAAGGCGACGCACGAGGCCAAGGTGGCGGCCGAGGTGATTGCCGGTCAGCCGTCGCTGTTCGATCCGATGACCATCCCGAACGTCGCTTACACCGACCCGGAAGTGGCATGGATGGGTCTGACCGAGAGCGAGGCGAAGGAAAAAGGCATCGACATCGAAAAGGGCGTGTTTCCCTGGGCGGCTTCCGGTCGCGCACTGGGCATCGGTCGCGAAGAGGGCCTGACCAAGTTGGTATTCGATGCGAAGAGCAAACGTCTGCTGGGTGCCGGCATCGTTGGCCGCAATGCCGGCGAGTTGATCGGTGAGACGGTGCTGGCGCTGGAGATGGGTGCCGACGCCGAGGACATCGGGCTGACCATACATCCGCATCCGACGCTCAATGAGACCATCTGCTTTGCCGCGGAGATGGCCGAGGGTTCGATCACCGACCTGATGCCGCCGAAGAAGCGCTGAAGTCGTCCTGGGAGCGGGGGGCGAAGACCTGCACGGTGGCCGGCGAATTCCGCCAGCCGGTGATCATCCAGCCGAAACTGTGCGTGCGGGCTTTGTGAATGTGCCCACCGCGCGCGAGCGGTGCGGCGCCATCGAAGGGATAGCGAGACATGCGAAAAGGGTCGAACTCGGTCGAGATGATGGTGGCCGCCCCGGAATGAGGACGGCATTGCATGCGAAGTTCCAGGGTGATCCGGATGCTCCGCCGGTGATGCTCCTGCACGGTCTGTTCGGCTCCGCGACGAACTGGGGCATGGTCGCTGGCCGGTTGAAATCCGATTACCGGGCGATCGTTCCGGATCTGCGCAACCACGGCCAGTCGCCGCACGACATCGATTGTTCCTATCCGGCGATGGTTGACGATCTGCTCGGGCTGATGGATGCGCAAGGAATCGCCAAGGCTATCCTGGTCGGACACAGCATGGGCGGCAAGGTCGCGATGCATTGCGCTCTGACCCGTCCGGACCGTGTGCTCGGTCTTGTCGTCGTGGATATGTCGCCGGTCCGTTACACACACGATTTCGAATCCGTGCTGAACGGTTTCCGGGCAGTGGAACTCGCCGCCATTCGCAGCCGCGCGGACGCCGACCGGCAGATGGCCGCGCATGTCCCGGGCAGTGGCGTCCGGGCCTTTCTGCTGCAGAACCTGGTGAAAACTCCGGCTGGCTGGCACTGGCGCCTGAATCTGGATGCGCTATCCGATGCGCAGGCTGAGATAACGGGTTTTCCTGGGCATTCGCCGGGTGTGCACTTCGATGGCCCGACGAGTTTTATCTACGGGACCCTGTCGGACTATGTCACGCCCGAGTACGAACCCGTGATCCGACGGCTGTTTCCGACGGCGACCCTGTGTCCGGTCGCCGATGCCGGGCACTGGGTGTACGCCGACAAGCCGCACGGCTTCATGGCCTGCCTGGACGCGTTTCTCGCGCGCGCCATTCGCGCTTAGCCCGCATCCGTCACCGGCATCACGGATGCTGGTGGATTTCGCAGCCGCTCGGGCGCCGGGCTGGAGCGAGCGAGAAACCGCCAGGACCATGATCGGGAAGCAGCGACACAGGGTGTCAAACCGGTGTCACGCGCAGATTCATCGCTTTCCAGAGATATTTCAGTCTGTTGTGCCACAGCTGCTTTCCGGCCGGTGACGGATGCGGGTTGGGGAAGGGGCTTTCGTCTGGGTGTCGCATACCGGCGGGTTCGATCCGCGGGACGCCGTGAATCCATCCCTGGAGGCTCGACTGCCGCGTCCCTGCGGCAGACGCCCGCCCATCGAACACACAGGGGGCGCTGCGCAATGCGTCCTGATTCGTCAAGCAAGCGCCATTGACACTGCGGGCTGCACGGCGGCGCGTGTCCGCTGCCGTCGGCTCGATCATGCCGACTGCCGATGCGCCCCCGACCCCGAAATGGGTCTCATTCGCTGCGCAATGCCTCGACCGGGTCCAGGGATGCGGCGCGCAGCGCCGGTGCCACCCCGGCCAGCAGGCCGATAGCGAGCGCGATCAGCAGTGCCAGCAGCACGTATCCCCAGGCCACCTGGGTCGGCAACCCCGGGACTGCGATGCCGATCAGCCAGGAGCCTCCCGCGCCGACCAGCGTCCCGATCAGTCCTCCGAGGCCGGCAAGCACCACCGCCTCGCCGAGAAAGAGTGCTACGACCTGGTGCCGTCCGGCCCCCAGCGCGCGCAGCAGGCCGACCTCGGCGGTGCGCTCGTTCACCGAAATCGTCATGATGGTCAATATCCCGATCCCGCCGACCAGCAGCGATATCGCGCCCAATGCACCGACCGCGAGGGTCAGTACCTCCAGCACGGAACCGAGCACGTCGAGCATCTGATCCTGTGTGACGATGGTAAAGTCTTCACTGCCGTGGCGTGTCATCAGACGTTGCCGGATCCGCTCCGCAAGGTCGTCCGCGTCGGCGCTGGCGCGATACAGCACATCGACCTCCATCAGACTCTCCCGGTCGAACATCGCCATCGCCCGCACGATGGGGATGTAGACGGTATCGTCCAGATCGAATCCGAGCATCTGTCCTTTGGCCTCCATCGTGCCGACGATGCGGAATGTCTCGCCGCCGATGCGGATGCGCTCACCCAGCGGCGAGCCGTTGCCGAAGAGTTCACTGCGCAGTTTGCTGCCCAGCACTGCAAACGCACGTGCGCGACGCGGCTCATCGTCCGGCAGAAAGCGCCCGAGTGCCGGACTGATCTGCCAGACCTCCGGTACTGCGGGACCGGTGCCAAACACGGTGGTGCGCCTGGTCAGGCCGCCGGCCTCGACCTCGGCATTGCCTTGCACGAACGGGACCACCGCAATGACCTGCGGCAACTGCTGCAACGCTGCCGCGTCATCGAGGCTCAACGGACGCACGTTGCTGATGACCGCGCCCGATACGCCGAAGGTCTCGGTCTTGCCCGGAGAGATCGCGATCAGGTTGGTCCCGAACTGGGTGAATTCGTGCACGACGAAGCGCTGCACACCTTCGCCGATGGCCGTGAGCAGTACCACCGCGGCGATCCCCACCGCAATCCCGAGGATGGTCAGCATGCTACGCATACGATGGGCGAGAATCGCGCCGCCGGTCAGATGCAGATGGTCTCGCAGGCGCATGGCCGACTAGCGCCCGGTCAGCGCCTGCACGGGGTCGAGCCGCGCGGCGCGGCGTGCCGGCAGCACACCGAACAACAGACCCGTGGCGATTGCCACCGCGACAGCAGCGGCCGGCGCCCACAGCGGCGCCACGATCGGGAACACCGGGAAGGCCTGGCGTAGGGCCAAAATGCCGACCAGCCCGATCAGCACGCCGAGCGCAGCACCGGCGCTTGCCAGCATCACCGCCTCGACCAGGAACAGGCGCAGTACCTGGTGTTCGGGCGCGCCCAATGCCTTGAGCAGGCCGATCTCAGCGACGCGCTGTGACACCGCGACCAGCATGACGTTCATGATCAGGATGCCGGCCACCGCAAGGCTGATGCCGGCGATCCCGCCGACGCTGTAGGTGAGTGCGCGCAGGATCTTGTCGAACGTGGCCAGCAGCGCGTCCTGGGTGATGATGGTGACATCGTCCTCGCCGTCGTGGCGCTCGCGGATGATGTCGCGCGCGGCACGCTTCGCCTGTTCGATGTCGCGCTCGCTGCGCGCCTGGATCAGCACCCGGAACAGGGCGGGCGTGTTGAACAGGCTCTGTGCCGCGGCGACCGGGATTACCACCATGTCGTCGAGATTCCGGCCCAGTGACTCGCCGCCCTCGCCGAGGATGCCGATCACGCGAAAGCGCCGGTCGTTGATTCGGATCCACTGTCCCAGCGCGCGTGTGCTGCCGAACAGTTCACTGCGCAGACCTGCCCCGAGCACCGCAACGTTGTGCGCGCGCTTGGGGTCGGTCCGCGGCAATGGTCGACCTGTGCCGATCGAGAGGTGGCGGATCGGAAAGAACTCGTGGGTGGAACCGATCACCGAGACCTCGCGCTCCCGGGCGCCGAACGACACCGGTGCATTCCCGACCGTGAGCGGGGCGACGCGCAGGATGCTGCGTTCGCGCAGCAGCGCCAAGGCGTCGTCGAGCGTGAGATCACGCGGTGTTTCGCCGAATAGCGGTGGTGCACCGCCGGTGGTCTCGGAGCGGCCCGGCAGCATGATCAGCAGGTGCGTGCCGAGCCCGGCGAATTCGCCGGCCACATAGCGTCGTGCGCCTTCGCCGAGCGCGGTCAAGACCACCACCGAGGCTACCCCGATGCTCATCGCCAGCAGCATTAACAAGGTGCGGGTCGGCGCCCCTGCGAGCGACACGGCCGAGAACCGGAACACGTCAGCCGCGCGCATCGGTCCGGGTGTCGTTGCTGATATGGCCGTCTACCATGCGGATGCGGCGCCGCGCACGTTTACCGATGGCCAGGTCGTGTGTGACCACCACCAGCGTGATGCCGTCGGCATTGAGCTGCTCGAGCAGCGCGATCACGTCGCTGCCGGATTGCCGGTCCAGGTTGCCTGTCGGTTCGTCGGCCAGAAGAAGATCCGGTTGCATGACGATGGCACGCCCGATCGCGACGCGCTGGCGCTGACCGCCGGAGAGTTGATCGGGCCGATGCTGTGCGCGGTCGACCAGCCCGAGCGAGTCCAGGACCTGGTCGATGCGTACCTGGCGCTCCTTGGGTTCGACACCGGCGAGTATCATCGGCAGTCCGATGTTGTCCGCAGCGCTCAGTCGCGGCACCAGATGGAACGCCTGGAAGACGAAACCAATGTGATCGCGACGCAGTGCCGCACGTCCTTCCTCCACCAGTTCGGTGGTCTCGACGCCGTTCAAGCGATAGCTGCCGGTGTTCGGGCGATCGAGCAGGCCGAGCACGTTGAGCAGCGTGGATTTGCCCGATCCGGAGGGGCCCATTACCGAAACATAGTCGCCGGCCGGCAATCGCAGGTCGACGCCGCTCAGTGCATGCACGATTTCGTCGCCGACCGGAAAGTTGCGCTCGATCTGCTGCAGTTCGATCATTGCGCCGCATTGCTCTCCTGGCGTGCCGCGACACCGTCCGCGAGGCCTTCACGCCCTACCGAGGTGACGACGAGTTCACCCTCGACCAGGCCTTCCAGTATCTCGCTGTGATCCCAGTTAGAGGTACCCGTTTTCACTTCACGCTGTTCGATCAGCCCTTCGTCTGGGACGAAGACGTAAACGCGGCCACCATCGACCAGCGCCTCGGTCGGCACCCGCAAGGTGTCCGTGCGCACATCGAGGATGATCTCGACGTCCGCCGAATAGCCGGCGAGCAGTTTTTCGATATCCTCAGGGTCGGTGAACTCCACTTCGACATCGATGGTTCTGGCCTGTTTCTCGATATCCAGCACATAGTCAGCGATACGCCGCACCCGGCCGTCGAAGCGTCGGTCGCCGAACGCATCGAGCGTTACCCGCGCCTCCTGTCCCCTGCTGATGCCGGCCACATCGACCTCGTCAATCGGTGCGCTCAGAAAGAAGCAGCTGTTGTCGATCAGATCGATCGCCGGCGGTGTGGGGATACCGATGGGTGACGGTGTCACGTACTCGTTCAGTTCGCCGTTGATCTCGGCCACCACGCCGTCAAAGGGTGCGATCAGCCGGGTCTTTTCCAGCGTCGCCTGGGTGACGCCGACACGCGCTTCGCTGACCGCTGCGGTAGCCCTTGCCGCTTCGCATGCGGCCTGTCCCGAAGCGGCAGCGGACGTGCCCTGGTCGACCTGTTCCTCGGAGACGAGCTTGCGCGCCATCAGTTTGTGCAGGCGGTCGGCCTCACTGCGTAGCTGCTCGGCCTCGATGCAGCGTGCTCGGGCGGTCGCCGCGGCGCTGGTCGCCTCCTGCCTCGCCAGATCGAGCTGGGCAGTCAGATCCTTGTTCCAGAGTTCCAGCAGTAACTGACCCTGCTTGACCGCATCACCTTCCCGCACCGGCAGCTTCGCGATCTGCCCACCGGCGCTTGGAGAGAGTTTGGCGCGGCGACAGGCCTGCACCGTGCCGGCCCGGGTGTTGGCCACGGTCTTTTCAACCGTGCCGCTCTCGACCGGACTGGTCGCAACTGTGATCTGTTCGGTCCGGGTCGCCCACCAGCCCCATGCTGCCAGCAGCCCGATCACCAGCAGCAGCACGAACATCCGACCCTTGCTGAAGCTTCCCGGCATCTCGTGTATGGCCCTCGGCCGCCCAGGTTTCCCAACGCATCGGCAGTATCGCAGTTTCGTCGGGCAGGGGCGATACGGGCCTGCTGCGCTGCTCCGCCCAGGATGCAGCCGGGCCCGGTATAATCGCGCTTTTCCGACTTGCTTTTCACAGGGGCGCAACATGGCTCATTCGGGCATCAACAAGGTTGTTCTGGCCTATTCCGGCGGACTGGATACCTCGATCATCCTGAAATGGCTGCAGGACGAGTATCACTGCGAGGTAGTCACCTTCACTGCAGACATCGGTCAAGGTGAGGAGGTCGAGCCGGCGCGCGCCAAGGCGCAGGCGGCCGGCATCAAGGAGATCTACGTCGAAGATCTGCGCGAGGAGTTCGCTCGCGATTACGTGTTCCCGATGTTCCGGGCAAATGCGGTCTACGAGGGTGAGTACCTGCTCGGCACCTCGATCGCCCGGCCGCTGATCGCCAAGCGCCTGATCGAGATCGCCAACGAGACCGGCGCCGATGCGATCTCGCACGGTGCAACCGGCAAGGGCAATGACCAGGTCCGCTTCGAGCTCGGGGCCTATGCGCTCAAGCCCGATGTGAAGGTGATCGCGCCATGGCGTGAGTGGGATCTGCTGTCGCGTGAGAAGTTGATGCGCTACGCCGAGGAGCATGGCATCGCGGTCGATTTTGCAAAGAAGGGCAAGAAGTCGCCGTACTCCATGGATGCCAACCTGCTGCATATATCTTACGAGGGCGACATCCTCGAGGATCCCTGGGCCGAGCCGGAAGAGGACATGTGGCGCTGGAGCGTGTCGCCTGAGGCGGCACCGGACGATCCGACCTATGTGGAACTGAGCTACGAGAAAGGTGATATCGTCGCGGTCAACGGCGAGGCGATGGGTGCGGCCGCGGTGATGGAATACCTCAACAAGGTCGGTGGCGCGAACGGCATTGGACGTGACGACATCGTCGAGAACCGCTATGTGGGGATGAAGTCTCGCGGCTGCTACGAGACGCCCGCCGGCACCATTATGCTCAAGGCGCATCGCGCGATGGAATCGCTCACGCTCGACCGCGAAGCGGCCCATCTGAAAGACGAGCTCATGCCCAAGTATGCGAGCATGATTTACAACGGTTACTGGTGGAGCCCCGAGCGCGAAGCGCTGCAGGCGCTCATCGATCATACCCAGCAGGTGGTGAACGGCACCGTACGGATGAAGCTCTACAAGGGCAACGTGATCGTCGCCGGGCGCAAATCACCTACACACAGCCTGTTTGACGAGTCGATCGCGACCTTCGAGGATGATGCTGGGGCCTACGACCAGAAAGATGCCGGTGGCTTCATCAAGCTCAATGCCCTGCGCCTTCGCGTCGGTGCCCGGCACAAATCCTGAACGGAGCTTAACTGATGGGAAAAAGATCCTGGTTGTTGACCCTGGTGATGCTTGCCGGTGCCGCCTACGCGCTGCAGAAGGCCACTCCGCTGCGTGGTGAATGGACCCCGGAACAGGTCGCGCCGGGTGTGTACGTGATCCATGGCCCGGCCGAGTTGCCATCGCCCTCCAACCAGGGGTTCATGAACAACCCGGCATTCGTCGTGACCGACGCGGGCGTGGTGGTGATCGACCCCGGCAGCAGCGTGCAGGTCGGTGAAATGCTGCTCGATCGGATCGGGCGGGTCACCGACAAGCCGGTGCTCGCGGTGTTCAACTCGCACATTCACGGCGACCATTGGCTGGGCAACCAGGCGATTCGTGAAAGATACCCGGATGTGCCGATCTACGGCCACGAGCGGGTTGGCCCGAAGGTCATCGCCGGCGCCGGCACCGAGTGGGTCGAGATGCTGCTGCGCATGACCGAGAATGCGACGGCCGGTACCGAGGTGGTCAAGCCCGACCACCCGGTCAAGGATGGTGACGAGTTTACGATCGGCGGCCTGACCTACCGGGTCATGAACAACGACAAGGCGCATACTGATACCGACATCATGCTGCACGTCAGGGAACTGGACGTGATGTTCCTCGGCGACAATGCCGGTCACGGTCGGATTTTGCGTCTCGAGGGCGGCAGTTTTCCTGGCAACATCGAGGCACTGGAACACGCATTGGCCAGCGGTGCCTCCGTTTTCATCCCGGGACATGGGACAAGCGGGGGGCGCGAGGTGGCAGAGCGTTACCGTGATTACCTGCGGACGCTCTATTCCACCGTCGAACAGGGCGTCGAGGATGGGCTGGCCGATTTCGAGATCCGTCCGCTGCTGATGCCGAAGCTCGAGCCCTGGTCGCAGTGGGCCGGCTTCGACATCGAACTCGGCAAACACATCAATGGCGCCTACCTCGAGGCAGAGGCGGCGGCATTCTGAATGCACCCTGCTGTGCAGCCCATGGGCCTACAGCGGCGCTGTTTCCGCCGTGATTTCAAGACTGCATCGGTCGGGAGTGGTGCCTGGGCCCGCATGCGGAGTCGCTGGATCTCAGGAACGCCAGCCGATGGGTGATACCTTCGGACTGATCGTCGTCGGAGACGAGATCCTGAACGGGCGCCGGCGTGACCGCCACTTCGAGGTGCTCGGTGGGATGTTGCGCGAGCGTGGCTTCAAACTCGCGTGGCTGCGCATCCTGCCCGACGACCCGGAGTATCTCAGCACCGAGTTGGAGCGCACGATGGCGGAGGCTGTGCCGGTCTTCTGCTGCGGCGGCATCGGTGCGACGCCGGACGACTACACGCGTGCCTGTGCGGCCAATGCCGCCGGTGTGCCGCTCGAGCTGCACCCGGGTGCTGTGGCCGAGATCGAGGCGCGCTTTGGCGCCGAGGCCTATCCCAGCCGGATCCGGATGGCCGAACTGCCGCGCGGCTGCGATCTGATCCCGAACCCATACAACCGCATCCCCGGATTTAGCATCCGGCGCCACTATTTCATGCCGGGTTTTCCCGATATGGCGCATCCGATGGCTGCCTGGGTGCTGGACACATATTATGCCCAGGGCGGACGTCCCGAACAGCAGTGCTCGCTGCGTGTGCGCGGCGTCACCGAGAGCAGCCTGATGGATCTGATGGAGGATCTCAGCAGGCGCTTCCCCGACGCCAAGCTGTTTAGCCTGCCGCGCCTTGGGGCGGAATTTCAGATCGAGATCGGTTTTCGCGGCTATGGTGATCTCGATGAGCCGCTGGTCGCGCTGGTCGCCGGACTCGAGGAACGCGGCGTGGCTTTCGAATGGCCGATCGAGTAGGGCCGGTTGACAGGCCCTGGTGGGCCGATGCCGCCGGTGGACGATAGCGTATAGACTGTTAGCTACGACCCGCACAACTCACGGACAGGGAACGTGGACTCCTCGCAAGACAGGCGCAAGTCGCCTCCCGGTGAGCGCCGGGAGCCGCTGCCGCGGCAGCATTCTGACATTCCCGAAGACGACCCCGGGGCTGCCCAGCGCCTCGCAGCCCTCATGGCCAGTACGAGCTACCGGCAGGCGGATACGGATCCGGACTTTCTGAACCACCCCGGCATGCGCGGCATGCGCCTGCAGGTCGACTATGCGAAGGCCGAATCGATCCTGCGATCGTATGGGATCGATCGCACCGTTATCGTATTCGGCAGCACGCGCATCCCCGACCCGACGGTAGCGCGGCATCGCCTCGATGATCTCTTGAGGCAACGCGCGGCACAGCCTGGCGACAGGCGGCTCGCCCGCCAGATCGAAATCGCGCGGCGGATCCTCGACAACAGCCGCTACTACGGCGTTGCACGTGAACTCGGTCGTCTGGTCGGCAGCGCCCAGCGCCGCGGCGGGCATGGTCATCTGGCGGTAGTGACCGGTGGCGGCCCGGGCATCATGGAGGCGGCCAACCGCGGGGCCTTCGACGTGGGGGCCGACACCATCGGGTTGAATATCTCGCTGCCGCACGAGCAGCATCCCAACCCCTACGTAACACCGGATCTGTGTTTCCGTTTCCACTATTTCGCGTTGCGAAAACTGCACTTTATGTTGCGCGCCTGCGCGCTGGTGGCCTGCCCGGGCGGTTATGGCACGCTTGACGAGTTGTTCGAGGCACTGACCCTGATCCAGACCCGCAAGATCGAGCCGCTGCCGATCGTGCTGATCGGCGAGGCATTCTGGCGCCGTGCCTTCGATGTGGACTTCCTGGTCGACGAGGGGGTCATCGAGGTCGAGGACCGCGAATTGTTCTGGTTTGCCGAAACCGCGCTGGAGGCCTGGCAGGGGATCCTGCAGTGGTACCGTAATGCCGGCAGGCCGCTAACGGATGATGGAGGGGCATGAGCATGCGGCTGTCGTTTCACGGTGCTGCACAAGGCGTGACCGGTTCCTGCCATCTCGTGGAATGTGCCGGGGCCCGCATCCTGGTCGACTGCGGTCTGTACCAGGGCGGACGCCGCATCGAGGAGGAAAACCGACAGCCATTCGGTTTCGAACCGTCCGAAATCGATTATCTGTTGCTGACCCACGCGCATCTCGACCATTGCGGACGGATACCGCTGCTGACGGCGCGCGGTTTTCGGGGCGAAATCATCACGACCGCGGCGAGCCGCGAGTTGGCACGCCTGGTGATGCTTGATGCGGCCGGTTTGCAGGAAGAGGAGGCCGAGTGGTTGAACAGGAAGGCCCGTCGCCGCCGGGATCGGCTGCATAGCGTGCAACCCCTGTACACGGTGCTGGACGCGCTGGACAGCATGGATCGTTTTGGAAGGGTCGCACGATACGATCGGCCGATCGAGATTGGCGAGGGCATCCGTGCGACCTTCCTCGACGCAGGGCATATCCTCGGTTCGGCCAGCGTGTTCCTTGAACTCAACGAAGGGGGCCGGCGCCGCAGCCTGCTGTTTTCCGGAGATCTCGGCGCCAACGGCAGGCGCTTGCTGCGCGACCCGGCCCGCCCGCCCGCTGCAGACATGGTCGTCATGGAGACGACCTACGGCGACCGCGTCCATAAGCCGTTGGAGCCGTCTGTCACGGAACTTCACGATGCCATCCGCGAAACCTTCGCGCGCGGCGGCAATGTGGTCATCCCCACGTTTGCGCTGGAACGCGCCCAGGAGCTGCTGTTCTGTCTGCGCGAGGCTGTCGAAGGGGGCAGCCTGCCTGCCTCCATGCAGGTCTTCCTGGACTCGCCGATGGCGATATCCGCGACCGAGATATTCCGCCGCCACCCGGATTGTTACGAACCGGAGGTCGAGGCGCTGTTCCGCGACGGCCGCGACCCCTTTGCGCTGCCCGGGCTTCACTTCACGCGTGAGACGGCCGCCTCGATGGCCCTGAACAGAATCGCCGGTGGTGCAGTGATCATCGCCGGGTCCGGCATGTGCACGGGTGGTCGTGTGCTGCACCATCTCAAGCACAACCTGTGGCGCAACGACAGCAGTGTCGTGTTCGTCGGTTTCGCGGCGCACGGGACGCCCGCGCGGCGGATCATCGACGGTGCGACCTCGGTTCGGATCTTCCGTGAGGAAATCCCGGTGCGTGCCAGGATCCATACCATCGGGGGGTTCTCGGCCCACGCAGATCGTGACGAACTGCTCGCCTGGTGGCGGGCGGCCGGCAATCCGGCCCGGACCATGCTGGTCCACGGTGATGCCGAGGCCATGCAGTCTTTCGCCGGGCTGCTCGACGGTACACAGGTGACTATGCCAGCATTGCACGAGTCCATTGACCTGTAAGCGCCAGCGCACCCACTTTGGCACTGGCGCCGCGGCATATTCGACTGGCTGGACGCCGTGCATCCGTCCCTGGGTGCTTGATTGCCGCCACACTGCCGCCCGCGCCCGCCGGGTCCTGTCATCGAATTGTCTCTTGAGGGTGAATTCAGGGCCGTTAGTGCCTATGCTTTTGGCTGGCAGCAAAGGATTTGGCAGCGAGCGCTACAGAAGCCGGCATGGATGATCGGATGGGAAAACATCGGCCAGGGGGAACCGCGTTCGATCGCTGGCGTGTAGCTTCGCCCGGTGTCCCCAGAATGGGAGCCGACGCGACTCAAGCGTATCGGTTGCAGGCCGATGTTGAATGGGTGAAATCCGGAAACACTGAACCCTCGGGGCGTCGGTGCGCCCACGCGTGCCAAGGGTCTTTGCGATGACCGGGGAACAGGATCTGGACAGCCATGTGGTCCGTGAGGCCTCCGCCAAGTCCCTGGTCGATCACATCTTTTTCCAGGCCGACGCACAGATTTCACACGAGCAGGGCCAGGCGCTGGCGCGCATCGCCATCACCTCGGCCATCGCCCTCGTGCTGCTGGCCTTCGCTGCGACCGATCAAGACGGCAGCATCGCCCCATTCAATCTGATACTCGCGCCCGGCTATGCGCTGTTCAGCGTCGCCTACTATCGCTGGATCGCCGGGTATCCGCTGTGCTGCCGCTGGCGCAGATATCTGGTGATCCTGCTGGACCTCGGGATGACCGGCTATGTCAGTTTCCTGTTCGATCTGACCGGACTCGGTTTTTATGCGGTGTTTCTCTGGATCATCATCGGCAACGGCCTGCGTTTCGGGCCACACTACCTGGTCGTGGCCACCGCGGTAGGCACGGCGTCGTTTCTGGCGGCCACCTGGCTGAACGGCACGCTGAGCGCCCACCCGGGCATCGTGGTCGGGCTGGTCCTGGGTCTGTTGATGATGCCGCGGTTTTTCCTGGCGATGATCCATCGTCTTGCCGATGCGAACCGACTGCTCGCGCGAAAGAAGGAAGAGGCGGAATACCAGGCAAGCCACGATGTGCTGACCGGACTGCCCAATCGTGCGCTGCTCGAGAACATCCTTGCGCACTCGCTGTCGCAAGCCGAACGCGAGGGAACCCGGCTGGCCATCGTGTTTATAGACCTCGACAGCTTCAAGGCAATCAATGACAACTTCGGGCACGCAGTGGGCGACGAACTGCTGCAAGCCACCGCGCGTTGCCTCAGGGCCCGCGTGCGCGCCTCGGACACTGTCGCCAGACTCGGCGGGGATGAGTTCATTGTGCTGCTGGAAGACTGCGGGGAGCCGTCCGACGTGGCCGCGATCGTCGATCAGTTGTTCGGGTGCTCGGGTCGCTATTACCGCATCGGTCACCATGAGACCTATATGACGTGGAGCAGCGGGGTGGCGGTGTTCCCAAACGACGGCACGGATAGCGGTACCCTGATCAAGAACGCCGACACGGCCATGTACCAGGCCAAGGCGGCGGGTATCAATCAGTTCCGCTTGTACGACGCGTTGATGTCGGCCGAGGTCGCCGAGCAGCTGCAACTCAGAGATACGCTGCGGCGGGCGATAGACAAAGGCCAGTTCGAGGTGCACTACCAACCGCAGGTGTCGTACCCGGAGGGAAGTGTCACCGATGTCGAGGCGCTACTGCGTTGGCGACACCCCGATCGGGGCATGCTGCTGCCGGCGGCTTTCCTTGCTGCGGCAGAGCAGTCCGGGTTGATCGTTCCGATCGGTCTATGGGTTATCGAGCAGGCAATTGCCGATGCCTGTCGCTGGCGGGAAGAGGAGATCGGCCAGTTCAAGGTCCACGTGAACGTCTCGCCGCATCAGTTGGCGCAGCCGGGATTCATCGATGAATTGTGCGGTCTTTGCGAGCGATTCCGCTGGTCACCTGGCGACTTCGGGCTGGAGATCACCGAGGGCACACTGATCGATGACCTGGACGCGGTCAACAAGACGCTTGCGCGATTACGTCGTCGGGGTTTCGTGATCTCGCTGGATGATTTCGGGACGGGTTTTTCGTCTCTCGCGTATCTGAAGTCCCTGCCGATAGACCGCCTCAAGATCGACCGTTCATTTGTCAGGGATATCCCGCACGACGCCTACGATCGCACCTTGGTCGAGGCGACCATGAGGATTGCGGAGCATCTCGGGCTGGCACTGGTGGTCGAGGGCGTGGAGAAAACCGCCCAACGCGATTGGCTCATTCAGCGCGGTTGTGTGCACATGCAGGGGTTCCTGTTTGCTCCGGCGCTGAGCGCAGAGGATCTGAAGACCTTGCTGCAGCAGTCCATCCGCCTTTCGGCTTCGGGCTGACTATGAACCGCGGGCGGCCGCGCGGCTATCCGGTCTGACCATCCGATGACTGCCAGCTCGGTTCTTTACGTCGATGACCGGCCTCGTTGAGGCGTTGCAGGTAATCGTTCCAGTGCAGGCTCTGCTTGCGGCCCAGGTCGTAAAGAAATCCCCAGTCGTACAGTCCGGAATTGTGTCCGTCGTCGAAAAAGATCTTTATCGCGTAGGCGCCGACCGGTTGGATCTTGGTGATGTTGACGTCCTGCTTGTCGACCTGCAGCTTGGCATACTGGCCCCAGTGGCCGCGTACCTCGGCAGACGGCGAATAGACGCGCAACAACTCGCAGGGCAGCTCGAAACGTGCGCCGTCGTCGAAAACGATCTCCAGTGAGTGAGACTGGCTGTGAAGCACGATATCCGTCGGTTTGGGTCGGTCGCTCATGCTGTCTGCCCCCTCTCAGTAGACACCCGGGAACAGCCGGTGAGTGCGTTTGACGTATGCCGAATAGTCCTCGAACCTGGTGTGCAGGTGCGCCTCTTCGCGGTGCATCTTGCCCCACACGGCAAGGCCGAGCAGCAGCAGCCCCAGATAGTTCGGCAGGGCGTGCCGGTACAGTGCAATCCCCGCCATGAAAAGCAGCAGGCTGGCGTACATCGGGTGGCGAATCCAACGGTACGGCCCGGTGGTTACCAGACAGGCGTCCGGGATAGGTTCCGGGTAGATGCCGAAGTTGCCCAGCTTGTTGTGCGCCAGCGTGTACAGTCCGACCAGCAACCCGAGCGCGCCGATCGCCAGCCACTGCAGCCGTCCTTCGGCCTGGCTGAAGAACGGCCAGGCAATGATCACGATCGAAGCGAATTGCAAGGTGACCAGGAGGTGGCTGACGGTGGATTTCCTGCGCATCGTCGGGTCCCTGGCTATCGAGCAGCGCCCAGCGCCACGGCGCGGGCCAGCACCGTCGCCGGTTCGTCCAGGCGCGGCCCCCAGCCCTGCGTATGGCGTTCGACCAGCCCGGCCAGCATTTCCATATGGCTGGCATCGTCGTTCAGGCAGCGGATGTACTCGTAGCGTTCGCCGCCTGCGTCGAGGAACACCGCGCGGTTTTCCATCGCGACCTCTTCCAGCGTCTCCAGGCAGTCGGCGGAGAAACCGGGGCAGATCACTTGCACCGACTTGACGCCCTGACCGGCCAGGGCCTCGAGCGTGTGATCGGTGTAGGGCTGCAGCCACTGCTTCGGACCGAGCCGGGACTGAAAGCTGATCTGCCACTGTTCCTGGTCCAGTCCCAGGGACTCGGCCAGCAGGCGGCCGGTCTTGTGGCATTCGCAGAAGTACGGGTCACCCTTGTGAAAATATTCCTCGGGGATCCCGTGAAATGACATCAACAGCCGCTCCGCGGCGCCGTTTTCCGCGCGATGCCGCCTGACGCTGTCCGCCAGCGCAGCGATATAGCCCGGGTCGTCGTGGTAATGGTTGACGAATCGCATCTCGGGCAACCAGCGCCAGCTGCGCAGTTCACTGGTCACCGCGTCGAATATCGAGGCGGTCGTCGTGGCCGAGTACTGCGGATACAGCGGCAACACCAGGACCTGGCGTACATCCGCAGCACGCAGTTGCACCAGTGCGGATTCGATCGACGGCTTGCCGTAGCGCATGCCGAGCGCCACAGGCACCTCGCCGCCGTGGCGTGCCGCCAGCCGGCCGGCCAGCGCGGTGCGTTGTTTCTTCGAGATCTGCAGCAGCGGTGACCCTTCGTCGGTCCAGACCTTGCGATAGGCCTTTGCCGAACGTGCCGGGCGCGTATTCAGGATGATGCCGTTAAGCACCAGCCACCAGATGGGGCGGGCCATCTCGACCACACGCGGATCCCACAGAAACTCCTTGAGATAGCGGCGGACCGCGGAACGGTCGGGTGCCTCCGGCGTGCCCAGATTGACCAGCAGTACCCCTGTTCGGGCCGGCCGGTCGTGATGAAAGCTCTGCAGGTCAGGGTCGCTCAAGGGTCATCCTTCCGATCTCGCGGGATAGATTTCCCACGATGCCGACAGTCTAAGGCCATCCGGGCCACATTATGCGCCACGGATTGGCAGGAAATTCGTCGCGCAGTCTACCAGCAGCGGCGCCGCGTCGAGAAATATTGGCGTCGCGACCGCAAGCCTGTAGCGAGTTTCACGAATTCGCTTAAACTCCCCGGGATCCAGTTGATCGGCAAATAGCCACCAACGGCCTCGGCGTGTCGTGTCGATGCGCGGCTGGCGCAGCGAGGCGGCAGTCGAGCCTGCACGAGGGCATTGCTGTGCCGCACGGTTCGAATGTGCTCGAGTGGCGCGCGTACTCTCGTGCCGTTGGGCTTAAGATAGATCAGATCAGCGGTGCCCGCGCCAGCGCGGGGCGCCGAATGATGTGCAAGCTTCAGCGTTTTCCCAAAGGAGAAGAATCATGAAGACACGGTATCTTTCGATTGCTGCCGCCGCGGCGGCGTCCATGGCCTGGAATGTGGCCGCCCAGAACGTCGAGGTGACCGCACCGGCCGATCCGCCTGCCGCGGCTGCGGAGCAGGCCGCCGCAACGGTCGACCCGTCGGCGATGCCGCCCGAGCAGGCTGCCGCGTACGCTGGTCCGATGATGTCGCCTGAGCAGATGCAGCAGATGCAGCAGATGCACCAGCAGCGCATGGAGATGATGCGCTCGAATACGGCTGCGATGCCGATGATGGGCCGCGGCCGCGGCATGATGGACCCGCAGATGCGCCAACAGATGGAAGAGATGCGCCGCCAGCACATGCAGCAGATGATGCAGTCGCAGGCCGAGGGCGGGCAGTCCCCGGGGCCGCAGGGGCGGATGATGGGCCCGGGAATGATGCAGACCATGCCACAGACTTCGGCCGGTCCGGGCGCTAGCGGCGCTGCGGGGATGCCGGGCGGCTGCGGTGGCATGCACGGCGGCATGGGGCACCATGGACAGGGCGATATGGGCCAACGCCAGGAAATGAAGAAAAAGATGAGGGAGGCGAGGCAGCAGCAATGGCAGGCGATGGAGCAGCGCCTGGCGAATATCGAGGCACTGATGCGCGAGATGGTGGAGCTGCAAAAGGCGAAATAACCGCCGCGCGATTCACGGCGGGGCGGCCGGGCCTGATGCGGCCCGCGGTCCTGCCGCTCGGGCAGGGCGCTGCGGTATGGGGTGGGTCAGAACAGGCGGGGCCAGAGGAATCCGGTGCGCCGCTGGAACTCCGCGTATTCCGGGACCGTAGCCAGGAACTTTCGCTCCTCGATCTTGGCGCGGACCGCCTGAAGGGCGACCGCCAGCCCGAACAGATACAACGCGGCCGGCGTCGCGGCCAGGATGGCCACGCCGAAGATGTGGATGATCTCGCCAAAATAGAGAGGGTGACGAATGCGGCTGTAGGGGCCGCTCGTCACCAGCTCGCGCACTGCAGTGCGCAACCCGAAAGAAGCCCGCAGGTGCGCGATCGCCCAAATGCTGAATGCCGCGCCGCACAGGCCGATCAACAGCCCGATCAGGTCCATGTAGAACGGGAAGTCTGGGACCCGTTCGGCCATGCTACGCAGAAACGGCGCCGGATAGGCCGGCAGCACGGCGCGGACCTCCGGAGCGAACATCAGCGCGAACCCGACGACCGGGACGAACACGGTTATCAGCGGGAAGACGTTCTCCCAGAAGCCCTTGGGTCGCTCTCTGGCGCTGCGCCGCACCAGCAGGCTGTAGAACACCAGCGCATCGAACGCAGTGGAGACGATGTAGTAGGCGAGGTAGGAGAACTGCCCGGTCAGGTAGTAGCTCAGTGCGCCACCCATCGCCTGACGCCGACCATCGTCGCTCAGCAGCTCCCATAGTTGATCGCTGTCGGCGATGTATCCGATCAGATAGTAGGTCTTGGCGGCGACTACGATCGCGAAGAAGATCAATGGAGCGATGTCGACCCGCCAGTCTTTCTGCGCCGGCATCAGGCGTGTCCTCGATGATGTTGATTCTGCGGAATCGGGCGTTGCGCCAAGCAACGCCGCGCTGCCGTCAGCCTTGATTATGCGCGATCGCCCGTTGCCTGTCGTACCCTGCGGCCCCAGTCCTATCCTCTTGTCGCGGCGCGTCTGAGCCTCGCCTCGACCCTTGCCGCCTCGATCAGCTGATGGTCGATGACGTGCGGAATCAGTCTGTACGCGGCGGCCAATTCGACCGCCTGGCGACAGGCCTCGGGTTCCAGCCAACGCCTTTGCCGATCGTCGATACCCTGCAGCAGCAACAGGCGAGGTGCCTGCCAGGCAAGGTAATCGATTGCCAGGTCGCCCGTCTGCTGGTCTTTCCAGTCGGTCTTCAAGCCGAGCGGGGGAAAGGCGCTGGCCGGCATTTGTGCTGCCCGGTCGGGCGGATCGATGCGGCGGCCCGTGCCCGACTGCGAGCGCTCGAACCAGGCCTTTTGTTGTCCCGACTGCCGGACCTGCCGTTCGAGGTGCTCGGCGTGCTGTCGCGGACCCAGGTCGCCGTGCGCCGGGACGCCGAGCGCGGCCAGCGACGGCGAAACGAAGCCGTGCTCCGAGACCCGCGTCGCCTGCCAGCGGGCAGCGCGGATGTCGGATATCCTGTGCGGGTCTTCGGTGGTCGCCAGCAACGCAATGGGATTGCCCTGGTAGTCCGTCGACCAGCATTCATAGCGGTCGATCAGTCGAAAAGGCAGTTGCCCGCCGAGTCGCCGGAGTTCGGAGCTCAGCGCCTCGGCGGCGCGGGTCATGCCGCCGATGTCCATGACAGGGTTGGCGGGTATCTTATGCAGCCCGCCCTCGGCATCCCACAGGCCAAAATTGAAGAACTGCTCGATTGGCGCGACATCACTGAAACTGCGCCAGGTATGATCGGGGCGCTGGGTCAGGACCTGGATCTGCCAGATGGTGCCATTGGGGCTGTACGCGCGCGCGCTGCTCGTCTCGACGACCTGCAGCACGCCTTCGAAAGGATTGACCCGGCGCACCGCATAGAAGCGGGCATCTCCGGCCTCCGGGCTCACCGACGGACCTGTTCCAGCTTGTGCCGCAGCGCCTCGACCAGCTGGTAGGCACCCGCCTGAAGCTCGGGGTCGAGTGCGTCCATCAGGTACTCGACATCGTCGAGCGCCGATTCGATCTCAGCGCGCGTGGTCAATTGATCGAGTCGCCCGGCCAACTGCTGCATCCAGGCGATCGCATCGATCCCCTCCGGGTTCACGCGCGGCTACCCCAGACCGCGAAGACCGGGTCGCTGTCGTCCAGACGGTCGGCGTATTTGTCGTCAGCGGGGCGGGGCAGGCCGCGTATCGACCAGGTCTCCAGGTCGCCGAACAGGCCGTCGCGCAGGAAATATTCCAGCACCATCCCGGGCCGCTCGAACTCGTGCATGCCTTCCCAGGCGCGAATCACCTTGGGTGGGAACCAGCGGTTGGAGAAGGTGACGACGAAGCGGCCGCCCGGGCGCAGCACCCGGGCCACCTCGGCAAACACTTCGAATGGCTTCACCAGATACTCGACCGACAGGCTGCAGATCACCGCATCGAATTCTGCATCGCCGTAGGGCAGGGTTGGGTTCAGATTGAGGTCGTGCACCCGCTGTTCGGCAAACAGTGGGTTGGCCGCCAGTTCTTCGCCGTTCATGCCGAGGCCGACGACTTCACCGAGATTGTGCTCTGCGGACAGGTGCGATTCCCAACTCGCCATCAGGTCGAGTACGCGTCCGCCGGACGGCAGCAGACGCTCGTAGAGTTTGGCTATCTGTGCCGAGGCGGTCTTGTCGACATGTGAGACCAGGCGGGGCATTGCGTAGAAGCCTGCGTCCGCCTCGCCGGCTACACGCGCGAACGGGATGTCCTGCCAGAAGTCGGTCGGCTGGCCGCGCCACCGCGCCTGCATGCCCGGGCCGTTCAGCGTTACCATCTCGGCGACGTCGTTGCAGCTGCCGCCATGTTCCTCGCGGGCGGCCCAGATGTCGAGGATGCGCACGCTCAGGTCGAGTGCCTTGTCGGCCAGCGGGTTGTTCAGGTCGCAGCCGATCATGTCGTCGCTGACACCGCAGACGCGGAACGGCAGGACCTCCTCGGGAAATATGCCCCGCGAGCCGCCGATGAAGGCACGCGGATAGAAACGTCCGCTGCGAGGTTCGACGTAATTGTTGCTGCGCAACCCGCGGTGGAACGCGCGCTGACTCAGATTGAAGCATAGGTCCGGCTGGTACGGCACGATCAGCTCGCCGGCGCCGAAGCTGCGTCGGGCGACATGGTTGACCGGTTTGTCCATCAGTTCCGGTTCCAGTTCGAATGGCAGGATGTCCCGCCACAGGTTGAGCTTGGGCGCGACCAGTTGATCGTTGTGCCGGGCATGTTCGCTTTGCCACTGCAGGCCGAAGGCCATGGCGCACATCGCATGACCATCGGTTCGATCCAGCGATTCGACCTGGCCGCTATCGTCGTCGGCCAGTTCGAATCCGATCAGCGCTTCGTTTATGTCGTTCATCGCTCTCCCCCGCAATTCCCTATGATGGCGGCGAAGTGTGCAACGTGGGCGGCAAATATTACCTAGGCACATTGCAGGGTGAATCCCGCGGCCGCGAGGTAATCCGCTTCACGGGCGATCTCGGTTTCGGTCAAGGGATGCCCTGCGAGCCAGCCGTCGGGGAATTCGACCCGCATTTCCGCATTGCCGACTGAGACTTTCATCGGTGGTTTTCGACTGCCGCCGCGGCCGCGGTGCATCAGCACCGCGAGGCGCAGCAGGACTGCCAGACGCTTGGCAAATGCGACCGTATCCGGCGGCAGACCGGCAAACCGCTCGTCATCGAACCTGCGCCGATGGACCTGCACCAGGGCTGCGAGCACCGCCTGCTGCTGCCGGGTGAACCCGGGCAGGTCAGCGTTGGCCAGGATGTAGGCGCCATGCCTGTGAAAGCCGTTGTGCGAGATGACCAGGCCTATCTCGTGCAGCCGGCTGGCCCAGTTGAGCATCAACTCGTGCTCGGGGTCGCTAAGATCCCAGGCTTCCTCGACCTGCCGCAGCAGTGCGCGCGCCGTTGTCGCAACGCGATTGGCCTGCTTGCGGTCGATTCCGAAGCGCCGAGTCACTGCCTGGACCGTGGAGTCGCGCACATCGCTGTGCTGGATATACCCCACCAGTTCGTACAGTAGGCCCTCGCGCAGGGCCAGGTCGGAGACCTGCATATGGCGTATGTCGAGCGCCTTGAACACAGCGCTCAGGACCGCAACACCGCCGGCGAACACCGGTCGTCGGTCGTCCGTCAGCCCCTCGAGCTTCAGGTTGTCGATATGGCCGGCCGCGACTAGCGCGCGGCGCAGTTTTTTCAGCGCAGATCGGCTGATGCCCTCATCGCTCCAGCCGTTGGCGGCCGCGACCCGTTCGATCGCCTTGATGGTGCCGGAACTGCCGACCACCGTATTCCACTGGCCGGCATAAAACATCCGGCGTACCGGGCGCAGTTCGACGCGACCCGCCAGCACGGCCTGTTCCATCGCCAGATTACTGATCTTGCCTCCGGCGAAAAAACGTCCGGTCATGCTGACGCAGCCCATGAACAGGCTCTCGCGCTCGCGTGCATCCAGGCCCTTGCCCAGGATCAGCTCGGTGCTGCCACCACCGATATCCACCACCAGGCGGGTCTCATCCCCGGCCGCCAGTCCGTGTGCCACGCCCAGGTAGACCAGCCGGGCCTCCTCACGGCCACCGATGATCTCGATCGGGTGGCCGAGCGCATCTTCGGCGGCCCGCAGAAAGGCCCCGCCGTCGCGGATCTGGCGCATGGTGTTGGTGCCCACGGCGCGTACTGCGTGATGTGGCAATGCGCGCAGGCGCTGGCCCATTTGCGAAAGGCTCTCCAGGGCGCGTGCCCAGGCTTCGTGGCTCAGCGTCTTGTCCGGCATCAGGCCGCCGCCCAGGCGCACGGCGTCTCGCAGGCGATCGACGATGACCAGTTGCTTGTTGTCGAGCTTGCCGACGATCATGTGGAAGCTGTTGGATCCGAGGTCGACGGCGGCGACGGTCTCGGGCGGTTTTGGTTTGCTCTTGACTTCGTTCATGCCCGGGTAGGGGAGACGCTTTGCAGGTGCGGCAATGCTAACCCGGCGGAGTCGCGGAGGCGACCGCCAATGCCGCACCGAAAGCGGTATGCCTGGCTTGTTCGCCGCAGACCCGGACGGATGGCCCAACCTGCACGTCTCACCGATTTCTCACTGCGGAAGCCGATCCACCCGGCTCTGACGCGACGTACTCGCTTCAGCCTCAGCCGGTTCGACGCCGTCTTGACCGCGTTTCGCTGCGTGCACCGCGCCACAGCGGTGCCTCGATGCCCGCGCAAAGAAAACCGCTGGCACATGCAGGCTGGGTGGCCGGTGGCGAGCGGGTTATCCTTGGTACAAAGAGAACTCTTGACCCGGCCCGTGCATTATCCCCGTTGCTGCATCCTGCTGTTGCTGTGCGCCAGCTGCGGCGCCACCTTTGGTGGTGCCGAGTTCGATCAGGTCAACCGGCTGCGCAGTCAGGCTGGCCTGCCAATGCTGCAGCAGGACAGTCGTCTGGCGCAGGCAGCCGCGCTGCATGCCCGCTATCTGGATCGTCATCGCGACCCGGCACAGAGTGGACAGGGCGTGTCGGCACACACCCAGCAGCCCGGCGACGAGGGTTTCAGCGGCGAGGACCCGGCCGACCGGGTGCTGGCTGCCGGCTATCCGCACCGCGAGGTGCTGGAGAATGTCAGCATGGGTTACCGTGATGCGGATAGCGCGATCGACGGTCTGATGAGCGCGATCTACCACCGACTGACCTTCCTCGATCTCGAAGCCGATCAACTCGGCGTGGCCGTGGGTGAGCGCTCGCGGGTTTTTCTGCTCGGACGCAGCGACCTTGCGCAGCTGTGCGACTTGCCGCCACCGGAGGCGCTGTATCGCACGCCGGCGGATTGTCTCGGTCAACCCATGACGGGAGCCCATTACGACAAGCTGTGCGACGGTCTGCCGCCCGAAGCAATGTACCGCGCCGCCCATCCGGTCGCCTGCCCAAACGGGGTGCGCCTGGATGCGGACTACATGGCCGACGTGTGTGAACGGCCACCCCGCGCCGCCCGGTTTCGCGGTCACGGGCGTTACTACATGCCCTGCGACAGCGATACCCGGATCGATGCCAAGTGGTTCGAAGGGCTGTGTGAGGGTCAAAGGGAAGGGGCCGTGTACGCCGACAGCGGTACTTACTACGAGATTTGTGAAGGCGCGCTCCGCGTTCGTGCCGAATGGCTGGAGGCGCATTGTGCCTCGCTGCCGGCCGGCGCCTCGTACACCGACTCCGGGCGATATCGCCTTCCGTGCAGTTCGGCGACCGAGGTGCGGGTCGAGTATCTGGATGCACTCGATGCAGCCAGCCGCCAGGCCGCCCCCGACGTGGTGTTGTGGCCGCCGGAGGGTGCTGCCGATATTCCGCCGGCATTCTTTATCGAACAGCCGGACCCAGTGCCGGATCTCTCACTGGCCGGTTACCCGGTGTCGATCCAGTTTCACCCTGAGTTCGCAGCGCAGGTGCGCCTGGAGGCATTTGATTTGTTCCTGCGCGAGGGTGAGGCCTTCACGCCTGTCGAGGCAACGCGTCTGCTCGACCGCGACAGCGACCCCAATCAACTGCTGTCAGAGCACGAATTCGCTCTGTTTCCGCTGGAGCGCCTGGCCTGGGGCCGCGAGTACCTGGCAAAGGTGGCCGCACGGGTGGATGGGGTAACACATCAGTTCGCCTGGTCTTTCACGACCCAGGGTGTCGGTACCCCGGTGTTGACCGCCGCCGCCGCGCAGCAGGCCTTCACCGTGCGCAGCGGCGTGGAGTATCTGCTGTACGTGCCGCCGCAGACGCAAAGGCCGCATACTGTGTTGACGACGCGTACCGAGCACTTGCGAGGCAACCAGGTGATAATCGAGGTGGTCGATCCAAACACGCTGCGGCTGCGCGTCGAGGCACGTCTGTGTGACCGGATTCGCTTGCGTTTCGATGGCGGCCGCGTCGTGGAACTTGTCCCTGACGGTTGCGCGGGTTAGGCCAGAGGCCAACAGTCTGGCTGTTATGATGCAGAAAACCGGTTTGGGTGGTCGATGAAATTTTGCAGCATCTGTGGCGAAGCGGTTCGGATCGGTGTCCCCGAGGGCGACAACCGGCCACGTCATATCTGCGATGCCTGCGGCACCGTCCACTACCACAATCCCAAGGTGGTGGCCGGCTGTATCGCGAGCTGGGACGACCGAATCCTGATGTGTCGGCGTGCGATCGAGCCGCGGCATGGTCTTTGGACCGTGCCGGCAGGCTTTATGGAGAATGGTGAGACGACCTACCAGGCCGCGCTGCGCGAAACGCTCGAGGAAGCGAACGCACGGGTCGCGGTCGACGATCTGTTCGTCACCGTAAACCTGCCGCATATCAACCAGGTTTATATGCTGTTTCGCGGCCACCTGCTGGACATCGATTTCGCGCCGGGCGCGGAGAGTCTGGAGGTTGAACTGATGTCCGAGGGTGACATCCCCTGGGAGCAGATGGCCTTCCCGACCGTGAGCGAGGCGCTGCGCCTGTTCTTCGCCGACCGGGCACGCGGTGCATTCGTCGTCCACATGCTTGACATCGTGCGTGAAGACGGCGCGCCGGGGCGCTACAGCGTCCGCACAATCAGTTGACCAGGGCGCGCTTCAGCGACCCTTGATCTGCACCCGGCGCACATTCTGCGCCACCAGTCGGTTGTCCTTCTGGTCGCTCTCGTGCAGGTAGAACTCGAGAATGGTGTCGCGGTTCAGCAGTTCATCCGGCTGCAGGCCGTCGGCCAGCTCGTTGATATGGCAGAAGGCACTGTTCCATGGCGAGTCGGGGTCGCGGTGGTCGGTGATCCAGAGGTTGTGCTGGATGCCCTTGATGAAGCTGAGGAAGCCATAGCCCTTGTCCTCTATCCAGCGCGAGCAATAGCCGCGTACGCAGGAGCCCGGCAGCCCCCAGACGTTGCGCGGCTCGTAGTAGATCGGGACCAGGTCGGGAATCAGAAAGCCGGAATGGAATGCATCTACCTGGCGTTGCAACTGGCGAGATACATTGTTGAAGCCGAGCAGTTCCACCCGGCAGCCCTTGTTCTGCAATGCCGTCACCAGTTGCAGGAAGTCACCGTCACCGCTGACCAGAAGCACCTCATCCAGATTCTCGGCCTGCAGCATCGCGTCGACCGCCAGGTCGAGATCGGCATTGGCCTTTGTCGTGGTCTGGCCATCCTCATCGGTGTAACGCTTGACGTTCTTGATAATCACCTTCCAGCCGAAATCCCTTAGCGTGTTCTGATACGCATAGGTACGGCGTGCATAGTCCGGGTCTTCCCGGGCACGTTCCGTGTCGAAGGCAAGGTAGACGTTGAGGCGTAGCAGGGTGCCGCCGTTGCGCGCCGCGAAGCGGCGCAGGACGTCGTAGCGCAACTGGTAGCCGCCGTTGTACCGGGTGTTTTCGGCATCGACGAAAACGCCGACCTTGATATTGCTCAAACTGATGCCTGCTGCTGTTGTCAGGGAATATCGACGCTCCGGGAGAATGGCCGTCGGTCGTTCGCAGCATAGTGAGAAACCGGCGAAATCTCGACCCCTGCGCGAGAGTGCTGACGACATCGCACGCCAGCGCGTGCCGTCGATGACCCGTCGGCCGCGCCACCCGCCTTGCACGCCCAGGCCGCGGCGGTATTCGCCGTTTCATTTCAAGCCCAATGCAAAAGGACGATTCGCGGCGCGCGGCGGATCGAGTACCGCGGAATCCGCTGCTTGAGTCAGTGTCCGTGGCCTTAAGCGCAATCACCAGGCCGACGCTTGGCTCGCGCTCCCAAGTAAGTGCCATTCGTCTTAAGCGGGATTTAAGCATTGACGCGCAGGCTTGCCCCCCATGGTTACTGGAAGGACATGCCGATGAATCACGCCAGTCGATCCAGGCGAATACCGGAGGTACCCACCCTGGTGTCTCTCGAGGGTCCGCTCGCCCAGACACGGGCCGAAGCGGAGTCGTTCGTACAGGAGGCGTTTCGTGTCGCCTATGGCGCGACGGTCGCACATTTCATGACGGCACTGATGACCCTGCGCAACGACAGCGGCGGCCTGCTGGCCGTGCTCGGTCTTTGCGATGCGGCCGGACAGACACTGTTTCTCGAGCAGTACCTGGAACAGCCGGTCGAGCAGGCCCTGAGCACGGCAGTCGCTGGGGTCGTGGACCGCCGTTCGCTGGTCGAGGTCGGCAACTTCGCAGTGGGCGCAGCGGGCGGGGGCAGATGGCTGATCACTGCCTTGACCGCCTATCTCCACAGTGCCGGCCGGAACTGGGCCGTGTTCACCTGCGGCCCCGAACTGCAGAACTCATTCCATCGCATGGGCATCCACCTGGTCGAGCTGGCGCCGGCGGATCCGTCCCACCTTTCGTCCGAGGAGCGCGTCCGCTGGGGCAGCTACTACGCCCAGGTGCCCAAGGTGATGGCGGCCAACGTCGCGCAGAGTCACGAGGTCCTGTCTGCGTTGTTCCAGCATGAGTGCAGGCTGCACGGACTCTGGTCAGCCGCGCTGCGGGCCGGGCGGCTGGTGGCATGACGCTTCTCGACCGGGTGACCCGGCACGCTGAGCGTTTCCCGGGGCACACTGCCCTAGTCTGGCCGGGTGGGCGGCTCGACTATGCGGAGCTGCGCCTCGAGATCCAGGCGGCCATGCGGGTTCTTCGGGAACTCGGTGCCGGGGTCCTGGCCATCGACCTCGAGAATGGGCCGGCCTGGGTGGCAGTCGACATCGCCGCGATGCAGATGGGTATCTGTCTGGTACCCTTGCCGCCGTTCTTCTCTTCCGGTCAGCTGCTGCACGTGCTGCGAAGCACGGGTGCACAAGCGGTGATCAGCGATGATCCGACCCGCCTGCGACAGCGCGTGCGCGAGCTGCTGAGCAAAGCTGAGACGCAATGCCGCATCGCCGGTCAGCCCTTGTCCCGGATAGAGACGCGCGTGCCGCTGGGATCGGTTCCACGGCGCATTCCCGTGGCGGTGCACAAGGTCACCTTCACCTCGGGTACCACCGGTGAGCCCAAGGGAGTGATGCTCTCCTGGGAGCAGATGGGTCCGGTCGTCCAGGGGCTTGTCGATGCGGTCGGCATGACGGCGAACGATCGCCATCTGGCGCTGATGCCACTGGCCGTTTTGCTCGAAAACATTGGCGGTGTCTATGTGCCACTGTGGGCCGGTGCGACCGTGATATTGCTCCCCACGCATGCGCGCGAAACGAGCGGCTCGTCCGGGCCGGACGGGGCTAGCATGGCGCAGGCCCTGGTTGAGAGTCAGGCCAGCACCGTCATCTTCACCCCGCAGATGCTGCAGGTTGTGGTCGAGGCACTCGATACCGGTAGCGCCCGGCCACGCTTGCGCTTTGCCGCCGTCGGTGGTGCGCCCGTCTCGCCGCGCCTGCTACAGAGGGCCGGCGCCACGGGACTGCCGGTATTCGAAGGCTATGGCCTGTCGGAGTGCTGTTCGGTTGTCTGTCTGAACACAACGGCACACAACCGACCGGGCAGCGCCGGGCGCCCATTGCCGCATGTCGGCTTACGCATCACGGACGACGGTGAAGTGGTCGTAGCCGGCCAGCCGTTCATGGGGTATCTGGGTGAGGACTGGCGCGGCGGGTCCGAATGGCACACCGGCGACCTGGGTGAACTGGATGCGGAAGGGTATCTGTACCTGCGTGGGCGCCGGCGCAACGTCTTCATTACCGCCAATGGGCGCAACGTCGCGCCGGAATGGGTGGAGCGCGAGCTCACACTGGAACCGGCGATCGCGCAGGCAGCCGTGTTCGGCGAGGCGCGGGCCTACAACACGGCCGTTATCGTGATCAGCCGGGGCGCCGCCGTGCCGGACATCGAGGCGGCGCTCGCAAGAGTGAATCGCATCCTGCCGGACTATGCGCGCGTGCTCCGCTGGGTTGCGGCAGACAGACCCTTTTCCGTGGCCGACGGCCTGCTGACCGGCACCGGTCGCATCCGGCGCGATGCCGTGCAACGGCGTTACGGACGCGTCATCGAATCCATCTATTCCGAGGCTCAGATATCATGACCGAGTTCTTCGATCGCCTGTCGGCGGAAACAGAGGCGGCGCGCAACGATCTGCTGTCTATTGCGTTTGTTCAGCATGGCTGGAAGGGGGAACTGTCGCTGCAAAGCTACCGGGCGTTCCTGGGCCAGGCCTACCACCACGTCAAGCACACCACCCCGCTGCTGATGGCATGCGGATCGCGCGTGCCGCCACAGATGGAATGGCTGCGCGACGCGATGGCGAGTTATGTCGAGGAAGAGCTGGGGCATCAGGAATGGATCCTGAACGATCTCAATGCCTGTGGCGGCAAGGCCGAGAAGGTCCGTCACGAGCGGCCCGGCGAGGCCGCCGAACTGATGATCGCTTATGCCTATCACACCATCGATCGCGGCAACCCGGTGGGGTTTCTCGGGATGGTCCTGGTCCTCGAGGGGACCAGCGTCCGGCTGGCGACCGCGGCGGCCGCCAATCTAAGGCGTAATCTCGGGCTTCCGCCACAGGCGTTCTCTTACCTGAGCAGCCATGGTTCGCTGGACCTGTCGCACATGGATTTCTACCGCGGGCTGGTCAATCGGCTTCAGCATCCGGCCGACCAGGACAGCGTCATTCATTGCGCCCGGCGGTTCTACCGCCTGTATGGCGACGTATTCCGTACCCTGCCGCTGACGCTGAACAGCGCCACGAATGCCGCGTAGAAGGTTGTCGGCAACCTACGATCGAGACGCGACGACCAGGAGATTCAGACATGCAACTGCAGGGCACCCGGGTACTCATCACAGGCGCGGCTGGCGGCATCGGTTCGGCAGTCGCCGAGGTGCTCGCGCAACGGGGCGCGGCGCTCGCCCTCGTGGGACGAAGCCGGACCACTGCGCTGGCGTCTTTGCAGCAGCACCTGAGTGACGCAGGCGCCGAGGCCCATGCGATCCCCGCAGACTTGCTCGATGCCGAGTCCAGGGCGCGGGCGGTCGACCGGAGCAGGGCGCAACTGGGTGGCATCGATATGTTGGTCAATTGTGCCGGAATGACCAGCTTTCGTCCGTTCGCCGAAGAGGATCCGGCGCTGCTGCAACAGATCGTTCAGCTCAACCTGGTGGCGCCGATGCTCATGGCGCGCGCGGTGCTGCCCGAGATGCTCGTGCGCGGTGCTGGCCGGGTGGTCAATGTCGGATCGACCTTCGGCAGCATCGGCTTCGCCTGGTTCAGTGCCTATTCCGCGAGCAAGTTTGGTCTGCGCGGGCTGTCCGAGGCGCTCAGGCGTGAGCTCGACGGCAGTGGTGTGGGGGTCACCTATGTGGCGCCGCGCGCGGTCAGGACCAGCCTGAACACGGACGCCGTCTACCGCATGGCGCAGGTGACCGGAATGCACATGGACTCGCCTTCCTGGGTCGCGGACAGGGTCGTCGCGGCGATCGAGTCCGATGCGAAGGATGTCTATCTGGGCTTTCCGGAGAAACTCTTTGCCCGTCTGAACGGTTTTCTCCCGCGTCTGGTCGATGGCGGCCTGCGCAAGCAGAATAGGGCGATGGAGACCTTTGCGCGCGCTCCCTGACCGGCTGCTATTGCGGCGGCATGGGCCCGCGGTGTGCAGGGGTATGCGGTCGGGCGTGTGGATGCGAGGATGACCGGAGCGCCCACTGAACGGCTTATTGCGGCCGTCAAACACTTAGCCAGAGAGGTCTGCCGGGTTGAGAGTGTTGCTGGTTGAAGATGACGAACTGCTCGGCTCGGCGGTGCAGGCAGGCCTGGAGCAGTCGGGCTATACGGTGGACTGGTTGCGTGACGGCGGACTAGCCGCAGGCGCTCTGCGCAGCGAGGAACCGGACCTGCTGGTGCTCGACCTCGGCCTGCCTGGCCAAAACGGCCTATCGATACTGCGCGAACTGAGGGCCCGGGATTCGACCTTGCCGGTGTTGATCCTCACCGCCCGCGACACGGTCGAGGATCGAATCGCAGGACTCGACTCCGGGGCCGACGACTATCTGGTCAAGCCGTTCGACCTGGGCGAATTGACCGCGCGCCTGCGTGCCATCTCGCGTCGCCGCAGTGGTCGGGCCACGCCACTGGTCGAACATGGCGGGCTGGTGTTCGATCCAGCGGCACGCACCGTCACGGTCGACAGCGAACCGGTCAATCTGTCGGCCAAGGCACTGGCGATCCTGGAGACGCTGCTCGACCGGCCCGGTCTGCCGTTGTCGCGCGAACGCCTCGAAGAGACCCTTTACGGCTGGGGGGAAGGCGTCGAAAGCAACGCGGTCGAGGTCCACATCCACCACTTGCGCAAAAAACTCGGCAAAGAGCGGATTCGCACCATCCGTGGCGTCGGCTACATGATACCCAAATGACCGGTGCCCCCCGTTCCATCAGACGGCGCCTCCTGGTGCTGTTGATCTCTGGCGTCATGCTGCTTTGGCTGGTGGTCCTGGTACTCGTTTATCGTGCCGCCGGACACGAGGTCGAAGAGGTATTCGACCGGAACCTGGAGCGCAGTGGCCGTGTCCTGCACGCACTGCTGCTGCATGAGGTCGCGGAGGAACGGGAGACGGTGCTTCGTGCGCGTGCGGTGGCCGACGAGATTGGCCCTGAGGGCATGCAGCAATATCCGCTGCTGGCCGGGATACTGGGCAAGTACATCGAGGAGGTTCCGGAGGTGCAGATGGGATTGATTGATGCCGCCCAGCAGGCTGGGATCCAGGGTCACGGTCTAAGCTTTATTGCACGGCACGCCGACGGAACGATCATGCTCCGCGACCGAGCTGCACCGGATATCCCGCCCGCCGCGGATGGCCTGGCCGACTTGGAACTGAACGGCCAGATCTGGCGTGTCTACAGCCTGTCCGATACACGCAGTGGCTTTCTGGTGCAGACCGCGGAACCGCTGCATTTTCGCGCCGAGTTGGTGAGCTATATCACCCGCAATACCCTGGCCCCGATGCTGATCGCGCTGCCTCTGTTTGGTGTCATCATCTGGGGCGTGGTCGGTGGCGCGCTCTCCCCGCTGAGGCGCACTGCCGAGGTCGTCTCCAGGCGCGCACCAGATATGCTGGAGCCGATCGACATCAGTCAGTCACCCGCGGAAATTCAGCTGCTGCTGCAGGCGTTGAACGACCTGTTCAGCCGCATGCGTGCAGCGATCGGGCGGGAACAACAATTCACCGCCGATGCCGCGCACGAGTTGCGGACGCCGCTGGCCGCCCTGAAGACCCATCTGCAGGTGGCGAGGGGACAATCGGCAGAACCGATGACCAGGCAGTCGCTCGACCTTGCCCTCGAGGGCCTGGATCGCGCCAGCCACTCCGTCGAGCAGTTGCTTGCGCTGGCGCGTGCCGATGCACGGGGTGGTGACGTGCTGTCCAGCACGCCCGTTGATCTGCGCGAACTCGCGGTATGGGCTGTGTCGGCACTCAGCCAGAAGGCCTATGAGCGCGACATCGATCTGGGTCTGGCCGAAGCGCAGCACGCCGAGATCATGGGCGATATCACCGCCCTTCGGACCCTGCTGCGCAATCTGGTCGACAATGCGATCTGCTATACGCCACGCGGCGGTACCGTGACGGTCGCAGTCGGCGAGGACTTCGAAGGCAAGTGGATAGAGGTGCTGGACGATGGCATGGGCGTGTCACCGGGGGAGCAGACACGCTTGTTCGACCGCTTTCATCGGGGTCCGGAAGGGCAGGCGATGACGACTACCGGCAGCGGTCTGGGTCTGTCGATTGTGCAGAGGATCGCCCGGCTGCACCGTGCGACCATCGGGTTGGGCGAAGGTCTCGACGGCAGGGGGTTGGGGGTGAGGATCTTGTTCCCGCCCCGTCCGAATCCGCGAGACCCTCAGTCTAGGCTCAGTTGATCGTACCGGTGATGGGGCTGTCGGCCGCATCGTCGAAGATCTTTTTCAGGCCGGCGCTGTTGCTCGACCCGTGTACCTCCATCTCGAGGTACTCGCGCCGGTTCTGTTCCGACCCAAAGTAGATCTTGATGGCGTTTTTGCCTTCGCCTTCGATGACGAATGGGGCCGAGCCGAGTTCGGTGACATCCTCGAGAGAGATCGGATCTAGAGTTGATACGCGCATCGTTGACTGGCTTCCGGGTCTGCTTCAGGTGCGCAGAGTATCGGCGGGCAGGCCACGGCCGAAAACCGGCGAACCGCAGGTATTGTCCAGGACGAAACGGGTCGCGCGGTATTCCCGGCCGTGTCGACTGGCGTATCGGTCAACGTGGCCCCGCTCGGGGTTGTCAGCGCGGCAGTTTCGCCGAAAGCCAAAGCATCGCCGGCTGGTCAGTCTTCTCGAGTTCTTTCTTCAGCACCAGCATCCCCTTCGGCAGATCCCACTGCAGCACATTGTCGGCATCCGGGCCCTCGGCGATCGCCTCGGCGACATTGCTGGGCTGGCCCAGTTCACCGATGTAGTGGCCCATGATCTGCTTGTGGTACTGGTCACGGTAGATCATCTGCATCGCATTGACCTGTCCGCCGCGGAAATAGAAGGTGATCAGGCGCGAGGGGAAGCCGTTGAAGGTCCCGATCTTCGCGGCGCAGAGGCTGTCGCCGAACGGGGTGTCCCTGGGTGTGCAGTGCCACTCGTTGTCGCTGTATACGCGCTCGATGTCTTGCTGGGAAAATCCACTGTCCAGCTCTTCGATACTGACCTTGATATCGTCTTCGCCCAACAGCCACAGCAACGCGGTGTCGGACACGCGTGCCCCTTCGTCGGTGAACAAAAGCCAGTACGGCGGCACGAACACCAGGATCAGGATGAGTATGGTCTTGTGGACGTTGGGTTTTTTCTCGGCCATGCAAATTGCTCTCGTCAGCGTTTGCTGAGGAACTCGCCCAGTGGACAGGGGCGCCCCGGGTAAAGATTGTCGGCCATGGCGAGAAACAGTTCGGCAGTGGCCAGCGCGTCGCTCAATGCATTGTGTGCCTTGTACTGCGGCAGATTGTACCTGGGCCTGAGATTGAACAGGCGAAGGTCTCCCGACTGGATCAGGTGATTGCGGCGCTCGAACACCCGTTGGCCGATCTCGAGGGTATCGATGATAGGGACGACGAACGGCGCCCCATACAGCCTGCGGCATACCGTATCGATGAAGTTCTGTTCGATCGCCGAGTAATGTACCAGCATGGGTTTGCCGGCGAGCCGACCGAGCAATTCGGGCAGCAGTTCCTCTATTGGGGTACCGGCGGCCGACTGGTCGTCGGTGATCTGGTGGATCACGGCCGATTCTCCGGGAATGGCGCGATCGATGCACACGATGCTGTGCCAGGCGGTATCGAGTTTCACGCCAAAGTGGTCGACATGCACCAGGCCGATGCTCAGGATCACATCCTTGCGCGGGTCGAGGCCGGTGGTTTCGAGGTCGAGGGCGACGATTTCGATTTCGCGGCAGTCGCTGCGGCTGTCGGGAAACGGCGTCGCGAGGTAATCGGCCAGCGGCCCAGGCCTCGCCTTCGCGAGTGCCTTCCTGCGCCGGTAATCCTTGCCTAAGAATCTAGCAAACACCGGTGCTTGTTATCCCAGCTTGTCGGCGCCGAAGCGCTTGGCCATGGTTTCCTGCATGGTCTGGATCACCCGGAACGCGTGCTTCAGGTGTTCCCGCTCGAGTTCCGAGAGCTCGCTCGGTGGCACATAGTTGTCGGGGCTCCTGCTGTTCCTGATCTGATTGGCCTGATGCTGGATGCGCAGGCTTGCGATGAACTCCAGCGCGTCTTCGAGGTTCTCGGCCATTTCCGTCGACAGCATTTTGCTGCCGGCACAGGCCTGCAGGCGCTCGACCGTGTTGACCGGCTCCTTGCCCAGTGCGAGCGCCAGTACCCGGGCGATGTCGGTGATCGGCACGATGCCCCGGTGTTTGAGGTCGAGGGCCTCATCGTGTTCACCGCCGCGCTCGAGCACGAACTGCCGGAAGAAGCCGAGCGGCGGCCGATGCTTAAGAGCGTTCGCCACCATGTAGGCGAGAAAGATCTGGTTCGTCTGGGATTTCTTCAGGATGTTCTGCTGCAGGGGGACGAACAGCGCCGTGGTCCCGGTGACGGGGCGCAGGTCGAAGAAGATGCTCGACAGCATCACCGACTTGGGCTCGGGATTCTCGATCCACTTGTCGAAATAGCCCATCCAGATCTTCAGCGGCTTGCGCCACTCCGGATTGGTGGCCATCGCGTCGCCGGGACAATACACGAAGCCGCACTCGTTCAGGCCATCGCTGACGAACTTGGCCAACGCGGCGAAATACTCATCGTGCTGCTGTTCGTCAAACTCATCCGACAACAGCAGTGCATTGTCCTGATCGGAATGTGAACTCTGCTCATGCCTGGCCTGCGAGCCGCCGGCCATCCAGACATAGGGGACCGGGGGCGGGCCGAGTTCGGCCTCGGCCATCGTCAGCAGACGACCGGTGATCGAATCGGTCAGGCATGAAACCGCTTCGCCGATATGCCGCGCCGCGACATTGGCGTTGGCCAGATGCAGGTGCAGCTTGGGCAGGCGCTTGCTGATCCCGATCAGGTCCTCGACCGTCTTGGCCTTGCGGACATCGGCCGCCAGGTAGGCCGAGTTCGCACTCTGGTGGTTGGCCAGGTCGGTTGCGGTGACCATGCCGACGAGTTTGCCGTTACGGGTCACCGGCAGGTGGTGGAAGTGCATGCGGGTCATGGTCATCAAGGCCTGGGCGGTGAGCGTGCGGGCCTCGATGGTCATGGGTTTCAGCGTCATGATGTGGTCGATCTGTTCACTGCCGGTCAGGCCTATCGCGACGCAGCGCTTGCGCAGATCTCGGTCGGTGACCAGGCCCACCAGTTCCTCGCCCTGCATGACCATGACCGAGGACACATCCTTGTTGCTCATCAGGGCCGCGGTCTCGCGGATGGTCATACCCGATGTCGCGGTGATCGGCGGCTTGCGGATCAGGCTGCCGACCTCGACCATCATCGCGGCGACGGTCGGGTCGTCGGATTCCTGCATCGTGGAGACAGCAGCCTTGAGCCGGTCTTTGATCGTCGCGGAAAAATGCTCGCTGAACGCCTTGGATGCGCGGCATAGCGCTTTCAGGTGCTCGCAGCTCAACAGGTACAGCAGCGTATCCTCGGACGCTTCACCGCGGTTGCACTTGGACAGGTTTACCAGCTGGCAGCTCACGCTGTAGGCATCGCCTTCTGCCAGCTTCTCGCACAGCTCACCAGCGTCGTCGAAGATCTCGATTGCGCCGCTGCGCACGATATAGAGGAACCCGTCGCGCGGTGGGAAGGCGCTGCCACGGCGCAGATAGCGGATCTCGATGTCTTTCGGCAGTTCGTCGAGCAGGTCTGCGTCCAGATAGCTGAAGGGGTTGCGCTGTGCAAGAAACTGGCGAATCTCAATCAGTTCGACTTCCATTGGATACGGAACCTGTTGCCTGGGTGTCGCGATCTGCGCAGCTTAGCAAAAGCAGCTCTTTCCGGCCGCTCGATTCGACGCGAAGGTGCGCTGTGGCAGTTGCCTGGACGATCTTGAGGACCGCGGAGGCGTTCCTGGCGGTTTGTGCGGGGAGCCATGCTCTGGGGTTTGGGCAGACCCGGCCCGTCCAGGGCTTTTCGGTGGCAAACAAAAAGGCCCCGCCTCAAAGAGGCGGGGCCAGGCTTCCTACCGGAAATGCCTTTTAGTGGTCGGTGGCGGTTCCTGCGCCCTTCGGCACGCGGATGTCCTCGACCAGGTGCTGGATGTGCTCCGGCGGCTCGGCGGTGACCTTCGACACCAGGATAGCCACGACGAAGTTCACCAGGGCCCCGATGGCACCGAACGCGTTCGGCGAGATACCGAAGAACCAGTCGGGCTTCATGTCACCCAGGAACGCAGTGCCCGGGATGAAGAAGATGCCCTTGTGTTGGAACACGTACAGCAGCGTGATGCCGATGCCCGCGATCATGCCCCAGATGGCGCCGGCACGGTTCACCTTCTTGTTGAAGATGCCCATCATCAGCGCGGGGAAGATCGAGGACGCGGCCAGACCGAACGCGATCGCCACGGTGCCCGCGGCGAAATCCGGTGGATGCAGGCCGAGGTAACCGGCGAGGAAGATCGCACCGGCCATCGAGATACGCGAAGCCAGCAGCTCGCTTTTCTCCGAGATGTTCGGATTGATCATGCCTTTGATAACGTCATGCGAGACCGCCGACGCAATCGCGAGCAACAGACCGGCAGCGGTCGACAGCGCGGCGGCCAGGCCACCGGCAACCACGATCGCGATGACCCAGTTCGGCAGGCCAGCGATCTCCGGGTTGGCCAGCACCATGATGTCGCGATCTACCGTGACCTCGCTGCCTTTCCAGCCGAAACCCTCGGCCTTGGCGGCCATCTCGGGGTTCTTGTCATTGTAGTACTGGATACGACCATCAGCGTTCTTGTCGTCGAACGTCAGCAGGCCGGTTGCCTCCCACTTCTTGAACCAGGCGGGAACATTAGCGTACTCGAGGTTGGCGGTTTCTTCACCGACCGGGCCGGTCTGGATGGTCTGGTGCAGGTTCAGGCGAGCCATGGAGCCAACAGCCGGGGCCGTGGTGTAGAGGATCGCGATGAATACCAGCGCCCAACCCGCAGAACTACGGGCATCCTTCACCCTGGGAACGGTGAAGAAGCGGATGATGACGTGTGGCAGACCGGCAGTACCGATCATCAGCGACAGCGTGTAAACGAACATGTTGAGCTTGGAGCCCATGACCTGTGTCGAGTATTGCGCGAAGCCGAGGTCGGTCACCACCTGGTCGAGCTTGCCCATCATCGACAGGCCGGAACCATCCGTCATCGAGCCGATCAGGCCCAGCTGCGGGATCGGGTTGCCGGTCAGGTTCATGGAGATGAAGACGGCCGGAATGGTGTAGGCGAAGATCAGTACGACGTACTGTGCGATCTGGGTATAGGTGATGCCCTTCATGCCACCGAGTACCGCGTACACGAACACGATGCCCATACCGATGTACAGACCTGCTTCGTAGCTGGTCTCGAGGAAGCGTGAGAAGGCCACACCGATGCCCTTCATCTGGCCGATTACGTAGGTAACCGAGGCCAGGATGAGACACGATACGGCAACCATGCGCGCGGTCTGCGAGTAGAAACGCTCGCCGATGAACTCTGGCACGGTGAACTTGCCGAACTTACGCAGGTAAGGTGCAAGCAGCAGCGCCAGCAGCACGTATCCGCCGGTCCAGCCCATCAGGAAGACCGAGGCACCGTAGCCATTGTAGGCGATCAGGCCGGCCATCGAGATGAAGGATGCGGCAGACATCCAGTCGGCGGCGGTAGCCATACCGTTGGCAACGGGGTGAATACCCTTGCCGGCAACATAGAATTCGCCGGTGGTTGAGGCACGTGCCCAGATGGCAATGCCGATATATAGCGCGAACGTCAGTCCGACGACAATGTAGGTGATTGTATTCAGATCCATTTAGTTTGCCTCCTAGTCTTCGTGCACGTCGAACTCGCGATCAAGCGCGTTCATGCGTGCAGCGTAAAAGAAGATCAGCACAATAAAGACGTAAATAGATCCTTGTTGGGCGAACCAGAAGCCGAGACCAACACCACCTATCCGGATGGCATTGAGAGGGTCGGCGAGAATGATCCCGAAGCCGTACGAGACGACAAACCAGATCACGAGCAGACTTACCAAGAGGCGAAGGTTCGCCTTCCAGTACTGCGCAGCTTTTGTATCCATAGCTCGATCACTCCGCGGTTGTGACAGTGAACTCTTTGTGTTTTTTGTGTATTCCCGGTGCTGGCCTGCCGCACAGCGTGGCTTTCACGCCTTGTCATTCGGATTCCGTTCCCTGTTATCGCTTTGCGGCCCGGATTTTGTTACCCGTGGGGGCACAGGCAGCCAGACGCGCGAATTGTCCCTGCGGGTGAGGCTGTTCGTCAAAGGAAATCAGAGACTTAAATGGAGTAACCCGACCCGGGAAGGGGGCTTGTTTGGGTGGTTAGGTAACAGAATGAGAGGTCGTTGTGTTACTAAACGTAACGTCATTGTTCCCGCCGGTAAAGCGCCGAAAAAATTGCTTCCGGCCGCGAATCCGCCGCGCCGAGGCGCACCCGGACGGCGCATCGTGAAGCTCAGTTCTTCCTTTTCGACCGCGGCAGGCCGAAGCGCTGGCGACGTTCCCACAGGGTCTTGCGGCTGATGCCCAGCGCCTGGGCGAGTTCCGTCTCGGTCATACGGTCCTGGTGCTCGAGCACGAATACCCGAAAGTATTCCTCCAGCGAGAGTCTGTCGTTCAGGTCGGCCGCGGTACCGGCAGCGGTGACGCGATGGTCGATCGCCAGCAGCTCGGGCGTGATCACCTCGCCCTCGCAAAGGATCGCCGCGCGCTCGATCGCGTTCGACAATTCGCGCACGTTCCCCGGCCAGTGGTAACGCCGTATCGCATCCAGCGCTTCACGACAGAGATTCAGCGGCCCGCGGCCGAGCTGTTTGCGCGCCCTGTCGAGCATGAACACGGCCAGCTCGATCACGTCGTCACCGCGCTCGCGCAATGGTGGCAGGCTCAGCTCGACCACCCGCAGGCGGAAATAGAGATCGCTGCGGAAGGCGTTTTCCTGCACCAGTTTGCGGATGTCGCGGTGGGTCGCCGCCAGTATGCGGACATTCGGCAGATTGGGGTCGTTGCTGTCTCCGCCATGCTCTCCGCCCTGCAGCACGCGCAGCAGGCGGGCCTGCGCGGCCAACGGCAGCTCCCCGATCTCATCCAGGAACAGCGTGCCGCCTTCCGCGCTCTGAATCAGGCCCGGGTGGTATCGGTCCGGCTGATTCTGTCCGAACAGCTCCACCTCGATCGATCGCTCCGGCACGGCCGCGCAGTTGAAGGCGACGAACGGCGCATCGCAGCGCCTGCTGTGTTTGTGCAGTGCCCTGGCAACCAGTTCCTTGCCGGTCCCGGACTCGCCGGTGATCAGCACCGTGGCCTCGGTCGGCGCAACCCGGTGGATGCGCGCGCAAACCTCGCTCATCGCCACACTCTTGCCCACCATGCCGGCGACCGGGTACGCTTGATCGACATCGGTCTGCAACGCAGCGGCGCGGCGCTCCTTGCGCTTTTCGTTCAGCACCTTTTCCACCAGCATCACCAACTCGTCATGATCGAAGGGCTTGGCGATGTAGTCGGCTGCCCCGCTTTTCATCGCCTCGACCGCCGAGGTCACGGTGGCGAAGCTGGTCATGATGATCACCGGGACGTCGGGCGCCAGTTTGAGCACATCGTTGCCCTGTCGGCCGGGCAGGCGCAGATCGGTGATGATCAGCTGGTAGTCCTCCAGCCGCCCGGCCGCCTGCGCGGACTCGACCGACTCGGCCTCACTGACCTGGTGCCCGTGCCGCTCGAGCAGGCGGCGCAGCGCGCTGCGGATCACCGGTTCGTCTTCAATGATTAGCAAGCGGTTCATGGCTCTGTTTTGCCTCGGACAAGGGCAGCGTGATGATCACCCTGGTGCCCAGTCCGGTCTGGGAATCGATCGTCAGGGTGCCGCCGTGGTCTTCGATGATTTTGTACGCCAGTGACAGGCCGAGTCCCGTGCCCTGGCCGGTGGGCTTGGTCGTGTAGAATGGTTCGAAAATCGTCTCGCGCAGCTCATCCGGGATGCCCTGGCCCTGGTCCATCACCTCGATGATCGCCTCTCCGGCACTGGCGCGCGCCAGCAGATCGACCCGATCACCGGGTTTCGAGGCATCCGCCGCATTGCTGAGCAGGTTCACCAGTACCTGCGAGAGTTCCTGGCGGTTACCCGTCTGCACGATGCCCGGCGGACAGCTGCCCTCGAAGCGGATGCCGTCGTGTTTGTGGGTCAGCCGCAGCAGGTGGATCGCCTCGTCGACCGCGTCCGACAGGGCGAAGGTTTCGCGTTGCTGCAGGTGCCGGCTGCCACGACTGAAGCTCTTCAGGGTGCGCAGGATGTCGGAGATGCGCCGTGTCTGGTCGATGATCTCCTCGACGCTTTCGCCGATCACCGTCGGGTCGTCCTCGTGTCGCAGGTTCTGCGCCAGCGAGGCGATGCCGGTGACCGGATTGCCGATTTCGTGCGCAACGCCCGCTGCCAGCCGCCCGACCGAGGCCAGGCGATCGCTGTGGGCCAGCTCGGCCTCCAGATTGCCCAGATCGGTGAGGTCCTCGATCAGCATCACCACGCCGGGGTGCGAGGGACCGGCGCCTTCGATCACCGGGTCGGCGTAGGCGGCCTTGTGAAGATTGTACCAGCGCGGGCGCCCGGCCACCGGCAGTTCCATCCGATAGCTGTGATCCTCCGCGGTGCGCGCGAAGCCACTCAGCAGGCCGTCCCAGGGTCGCGGCAGCTTCTTCAGGCGGGTCCCGATCAATTGCCGCGCCGGGACCCCTGTCATCATCTCGAGCGCCAGGTTCCACAACACGATCTTGCCCTGGTTGTCGGTCGCGCACACGCCCAGCGGCAGGTCCTGCAGGATCTGGCGATGCAGCCGCCGCAGATTGTCGAGTTCGATACTCAGTCCCTGCAGCTGCGAGCGCGATGTCTCCAGGCGGTCTTCCACGTAGCGCATGGAATCGGCCAGTGCGGTCTTGGCCTCGGGGTCGAGTTCCAGGCGCCGGTTGACGATGATGTGTGCCAGCTGGGGACCGAGCAGGCCGGACAGGTTGCGCTCTATGCGCTCACGCAGACGGCGCAGCTCGGGGGTGCTGCGTTCGTTGGGCCGCATGCCGAGGTCGTGCAGGGCCTGGTCGACTTCGCGGTCCGCCATGTCCTTGCCGAGGGTCCCGGCCAGCAGGGTACGGAACTCGCCGGGCGAGCCGGCCACCACGACGCCGGCAAGCGGCACCAGCGTCTCGGCGCAGCAGGCCCGTGCGGCCTCGAGTTCACCTGGCGACTGACGGGTGAACAGCGAGGTCAGCACGAACAGGCCGCCATTCACCGCCAGCGTGGCGAAGGTCGCGAAGCCCCATTTGTTCAGGCCGCTGGCCGCCACCAGGTCGGGTACGCCCATGTCGGTGATCAGGATGCCCGAGGCGTACAACAGTGGGGCCAGCAGCAGTGCGGACCAGACGGTGATGCCGCCGAGCAGACCCACAATGAAACCGCTGCGCGTCGCCCTGCGCCAGTAAAGCAGGCCGACGATCCCCGGCAGGAACTGGGCAACCGCGACGAACGAGATGAGGCCCAGCTCGACCAGGCTCTGGCTCTGTTTCAGGCCGGCATAGAAGCCGTAGCCGGCCATGATGATCAGGCCGATCAGCAGGCGCCGCCCCCAGAGGATCCAGCGGTAAAGGTTCATCGCCGGGTCCGGGTAGCTGGCCGGCAGCAGCAGATGGTTCAGGCTCATCGAGGCCAGCGCGATACTGGTGACGATGACCATCGCGCTGGCCGCCGAGAGTCCCCCGATGAACGCCAGCACCGACAGCCACGACGGGCCATGCGCCAGCGTGATGCCGAGCACGAAGTAGTCCGGGTTGATCCCGAGCTGCAGCCGCTGGCCGGCCCACAGGATCACCGGGATGGACAGGTTGAGCAGGAGCAGAAAGGCCGGTACCGCCCAGGTCGCCGTGCGCAGGCCGCGCGGGTCGAGATTTTCGGCGAACAGCATGTGGAACTGGCGCGGCAGCAGGAAGGCGGCGGCGAACGAGAGGAATACCAGCGCGCCCCACGGACTCTCGTTGACCGGTCGGTAGAGCGCCTCGAGCGCCTGCGGATTGGCCTGGAGCCAGTCGTTCAGTCCTGATGGCCCGCCAAACAGGCCGAACAGCGCATAGGCGCCGATCAGCAATAGCACGACCAGCTTGATCAGCGACTCGAACGCGATTGCCACGACCAGACCACGGTGCTTCTCGCGCGGCGAGATGTGGCGCGCGCCGAACAAGACCCCGAACAGAATCAGCGTGGCGCAGAACACCAGCGCGATGGTATTGGACGGGACCTCGTTGCTCAGCACGCTCAAGGACTCGGTCACCGCGCGTATCTGCAGCGCGATGTAGGGCAGTGTGCCCAGCAGCATGAACAGTGTCGCCAGAATGCCGGCTCCCTGGCTGCGGTAGCGGAAGGCCAGCAGATCGGCCAGTGAGCTGAGCTGGAATTCGCGGCTGAGTGCGAGAATCGGGCGCAGCAGCAAGGGACTGAGGATAAAGGTCAGGGTGGCGCCAATATAGATGGTGAGGAACAGCAATCCATTGTGTGCCGCATAGCCGACGCTGCCATAGTAGGTCCAGGAGGTCGCATAGACCCCGATCGACAGCGAGTAGGTCAGCGGGTGCGATGCCCAGGCCGCCGGTATGTAACCCCGGTCGGTGGCGTAGGCGACCAGAAAAAGCAACAACAGGTAGAAAAAGCCCGCAACGAACAGGGTCGCGAGTTCAGGGCCCATCGGAGTTGTCCCAGCGATGGATGAACAGCGCGCCTAGGATCACCAGCAACCACAAGGCGTAGGGTGTCAGCCAGCCGATACCGCTGGTCGCCCACCAGCCCGCCATCGGTGTGACGAACAGCAACAGCAGCAGCGCAGCGAGGATCGTTGCGAGTTCTTTGCTGAACGGTGCGCGCGGTGGCAGCATGGGATGAGACTAGCATCACCCCTGTGTTACTAAAAGTAACGATCAGCCCCCGGCGTCACTGAGTTTGGGGACTGTACCCCGGTGCGTTCGACCTGCGGGATGCCCTGGATTCGTCGGTGCAGGCCCAACTGCTGTTGCCCCATGGCGGGGACCCCCGCGCGTCGAACATGCCGCGGCGCTGTTCAACGCCTGCTTGCCCGTCAAGACTCAAGTGTCGTTGCGCGCCGTCCCGACGTCGCAGGCGGGCGGGCGTCCCAGCCGACGCCCCCAACGTGCTTTAATTGGTGGCAATAAGAATATTCACCGGCAGCAGGGGGCAGGTATGAATCCGGAAAAAGTCGTTTTCGGTTTCTTTATCGTTTTGGCGTTGACGCTCAATTTTGGCTTTTTCGTCGGCGAGATAGAGAATCCGGATCACCACCACGTCTACGAGCTGTTCGCCGTCGTGGTCGTCAACCTGATCGCCACCGTGCTCAAATTCGGTGATCGCAGCCAGATGGGTGCGCTGCTGCTCGCCACCAGCCTGGTCGCCATGCTCCAGTTGATCGCCGCCGCCCTGGTGTGGACCTTCGCCGTGCATGTCTACGGCAGCGGTCTGACAGCGGGGGTCACGGCGAGCATCGTCTCGCTGTCCGGTGGCGCGATGCTGGCGAACGTGATCTCGGTCATCCTGCTGATCATCGAAACCGTGATGTTGCGCCGTTAGGCCGATTCGTCGGGGCGTCAACGCATGCAAAACATCGTCTTTCTGATCCTGCGCCGGATGCGTCCGCCGCTGCTGACGCTACTGATGGTTTACGCGATCGCGGTGCTCGGCCTGACCCTGATACCGGGACGGGACGCCGACGGCAACGCCTGGCAGATGAGCATCTTCCACGCGTTCTACTTCGTCAGCTATATGGCCACTACGATCGGTTTTGGCGAGATCCCCCATGCGTTCACCGATGCGCAAAGGCTGTGGGTGAGCCTGTCACTTTACGCTGCTGTCATCGCCTGGATCTACGCCTTCGGCACCATCCTGGCGCTGGTGCAGGACCGGACCTTTCAAGAGGCGCTCGCGGAGTATCGGTTCGCGCGGCGTATCAGTCGCATGCGGGAGCCGTTTCACCTGGTGTGTGGCTATGGCGAAACGGGAACCGCTCTGGTCCGGGCGTTGACCCTGAGGGGGCAGCACGCGGTAGTCATCGACATCGACGAGATCCGCACCAGGATGGTCCAGTTGCAGGACCTGCGCGAATACGTGCCGGGGTTGCACGGCGATGCAGCGGTTACGCGGCACCTGCAGGAGGCGGGCCTGCAGAACCCCGCCTGCGCGGCGGTGGTCGCGCTGACCAACGACAACGAGGTCAACCTCAAGATAGCGATCACCGCCAAGTTGCTGAACCCGGACCTGAAGGTCATTTGTCGCGCCGATTCGCACGACATCGAGGCCAACATGGCCTCGTTCGGCACGAACCACATCGTCGATCCCTTCGACACCTTCGCCGGACACTTGGCAGTCGCCTTCCAGGCCCCCTGTCTTTACCTGTTGCACCTCTGGTTGACCGGCCGCGAGGGTAGCGCATTGAGCGAGCCGGTGTATCCGCCGCAGGACGCTCACTGGATCGTCTGCGGCTACGGCCGTTTTGGGACCGCGATCTGCCGGCGGCTCAAGACCGAGGGGGTCCGGGTCGTGATCATCGAGGCCCGGCCGGAGGTCACCGGCCGGCCGGATAGCGATTTCGTGACCGGCCGGGGTACCGAGGCCGATACGCTCAATGAGGCCGGGATCGAGCAGGCCGCGGGACTGGTCGCCGGGACCGACGATGATGCCAACAATCTGTCGATCGTGATGACTGCGCGGGAACTAAATCCAGAGGTGTTCGTGATCGTGCGTCAGAATCAGAACGACAACCGCGAAATCATGGCTGCGGTCGACGCCGACATGGTGATGCATCCGAGTGCGATCATCGCAGACAAGATCCGCGTGCTGCTGGCGACGCCGATGCTGTATGAGTTCATGTCGCTGGCCCTGTACCAGGACGACACCTGGGCCTGCCAGGTCGTCAGTCGGGTGGCCGCGCTGGTGCGCGACGAAGTCCCCGACATCTGCGAATGGTCGGTGGGAGCTGACGACGGCGCCGTATTGCGCGATTATCTCGCGAACGGCGGTCAGCTCAGCATCGAGGAGCTGTTGCGCGACCCCTGGCAACGGCAGCGCGACCTTAAAACGATCGTGCTGCTTATCCATCGGCGCAATGACAGGCTGCTGCTGCCGGGCCCGGACACGATGCTGAAGGTTGGCGACCGCTTGTTGATGTGCGGCAGTCGCGCGGCGTTCACGCGCATGAGCTGGACGGCATCGCACCGACATACCCTGGATTACGTCAAGACCGGGCAGGACCGACCCCAGGGATGGCTATGGCGCAAGCTGTCACACCGCGGCCGGTGACCGCTCTGGTCTGCTGCCGCGGTCCGGAGTCGCCCTCTGCCCGGCAAAAACCCTGGTCCCGTGCGGGGTTTGTGTGGCGGGGTCTTTTCGCCGTCGATCGATACGCTCGCGCAGCGCTTGGGCTAGAATCGCTGGTCCGGTCGGCATGCGCCATCTGCAGCCAAGAACCGCGCGCAGCCCGCTGGGATCGACCAGTGACCGCGCGACAACAACACCAATCTGAGGAGATCCAAATGAAACGATTAATCGTACCCATTGCCCTGGTGATCGGGCTCAGCGGAGCCGCACAGGCGGGCAGCAAGACCGAGATCGACACGCCGGCATTCGATACGGCGGTCGCTCGGCAGATGATCGACAGCAGTATTCAGCGATTCGAACTCGCGGAGGATGTCAGCGTCGATGACGCGGTAGCCTCGATGGAACTGCGCGCCAACATGCTGAACTTCAAACTCGTGGCCGATCTTCCGCTCTCGGAACAGGTCAAGGCGATGGGGCAGGACGCCAATTACATGCGCATCCTGGCCTTTTGTGATGCGCTGATCGCCAAGAAAATGGTCGAGCACGACATAATCTTTGCCGGCTTCCTGCCGTGTCGTATCGCGGTCGTGGAAGACTCCAACGGCAAAGGGTGGATTGTCACCATGAACATGGACATGATGCTGCATGCGGTCGATCTGCCCGAGGATCTGCAGCCGATGGCCAAGAAGGTGCGTGACACCATCTACAGTATCGTCGACGCCGGAGTGAACGGCGATCTCTGATTCGCCCCGCCCGATGCGTCTCCAGGCCGGCCCCTCGAGGCCGGTTTTTTTGTCCTATTTCCCTGATCTGGGCCAAGTTTTCCAACAAAATGTCAGCTTTGGGGCGTTTTTCCGTATGCGATACTCGAGCCGACCGCCGTCGGCGACAAAAATACTTACAGCAGACAGGCCGGCGACCGGGTCCGCTCCCTGCATTTGCGGGGGCGGCATCTTGGGTTTCTAAACCAGATGAATCGAGTAGCTGCGAAGGCCCGGTTGGTTGGGGGCAGTTTGTTGCTTACGCGACATCTTACCGCCTTCTGGAGGAGGAAAAATGGCACATATTGTGATTCTGGGCGCCGGTACTGGCGGCATGCCCGCCGCCTACGAGCTGCGTGAGGAACTGGGTGGCGAGCATCAGGTTACCGTCGTCAACGAGCGCGAGTATTTTCAGTTCGTCCCGTCCAACCCCTGGGTTGCCGTGGGGTGGCGCGATCGCAACAGCATCACCTTTGACATCCGCCCGCACCTCGAGCGCAAGGGCATCAGCTTTCTCGCCAAGCGCTGTGACAAGATCGATGCCACCGGCAGCACCCTGCATTTCGACGACGGCGAGACGCTGAGCTACGATTACCTGGTTATCGCGACCGGCCCTCGCCTGGCCTTCGAAGAGGTAGAGGGCGCAGGCCCGGAAACCGGCAATACCGCATCCGTCTGCACGGTTGACCACGCAGAAGCGGCATATGAACAGTACAAGGCACTGCTGGACGACCCGGGACACGTCGTGGTCGGCGCAATGCCGTTCGCATCCTGCTTCGGGCCCGCATACGAGTTCGCCTTCATCATGGATGCCGACCTGCGCAAGCGTAAGATGCGGGACCGCGTGCCGATGACCTTCATCACCTCGGAACCCTACATCGGTCATCTGGGCCTCGGTGGGGTGGGTGATTCGCAGGGCATGCTCGAAAGCGAGATGCGCAACCACCACATGAAGTGGATCACCAATGCCAAGGTGACCAAGGTGGAAGACGGCAAGATGTATGTCGAGGAATTCGATAACGCCGGTGCAAAGATCAGAGACCACGAGGTCGCGTTCAAATTATCGATGATGTTACCGGCGTTCAAGGGTGTCGACGCGGTGATGAACGTGGAAGGCCTGTGCAACCCACGTGGCTTCGTATTCGTTGATGATTACCAGCGCAACCCGACCTACAAGAACATCTACTCGGCTGGTGTGTGTATCGCCATCCCGCCGGTCGAGGCGACCGCGGTGCCGACTGGTGCGCCCAAGACCGGCTACATGATCGAGTCCATGGTCACTGCCATCGTGCACAACATCCACAACGAGCTCGAAGGCAGGGAGCCTGATCAGAAGGGTACCTGGAATGCGATCTGCCTCGCCGACATGGGTGATACCGGCGCTGCTTTCGTGGCCCTGCCGCAAATCCCGCCCCGCAACGTGGCCTGGTTCAAGAAAGGCAAGTGGGTGCATATGGCCAAGATCGCATTCGAGAAGTACTTCATCCGTAAGATGAAGAAGGGCACTTCCGAACCGATCTACGAGAAGTACATCCTGAAGATGCTGGGTATCAACAGGCTGAAATAAGTGCCAGTCATTGCGTCAAAGAAACCCGGTCTGGTGGCCGGGTTTTTTGTGCGTGCTTTGATCGCGCTGACGCGTGCGATGGGTTTCTGGCGGGCAAAACCAACGGCACCGCACGGTCTGGTCTTCGCTGCGCCCCGACTTGCCTGCGCTTCTCCCTGTTTCCGGCGCGCGCGAACTCCCTCGCTGCGCTCGGTCAGACATGCACGCGCTTCCCTCCGCTCCCAGCCATGGTTGTTGGCCGGCAGGGGTAATGGCCGGCGGTTGGCCTGTGTGCGGCGCCGCGCGTTTTCGAATCCCGCACCTGCAGTACCGGTTCCCGGTTGCCCGGGTTTGCTATGATTCCGCGGTGAATCCGGGCCAGCAGCGAGAGCGCTTTCGAACATGAGCGGATATGCGATACAGCGCCACAAGACGAACGCGGTTCGCGTCGGGGACGTGACTGTCGGCGGCGATGCCCCGGTGGTGGTGCAGTCTATGACCAACACCGATACTGCGGATATCAGCGCGACCGTCGATCAGGTCGCAGACCTGGCGCGTGCCGGTTCGGAACTGGTGCGGATAACGGTCAACAACGAGGCGGCCGCGCGCGCGGTCCCGGCGATCCGCGAGGGTCTGGACGCGCGCGGAGTCGCCGTGCCGCTGGTCGGGGACTTCCACTTCAATGGCCACCGCTTGCTGAGCCTTTACCCGGAGTGTGGCCAGGCGCTGGCCAAGTACCGAATCAATCCGGGCAACGTCGGCAGCGGTGAGAAGCGTGACGCGCAGTTCGCGACCATGATCGAGAGCGCGATCGACAACGGCAAGGCGGTGCGCATCGGGGTCAACTGGGGCTCGCTGGACAAAGGGCTCGTGGTGCGCATGATGGATGAGAATGCGCGCGCGGCCGAACCCCTGAACGCCGAGCAGATGATGCGCGAGGTGATGGTCAGGTCCGCGTTGCAGAGCGCCGCGAAGGCCGAGCAGATCGGACTCGGGCGCGACCGCATCATCCTGTCGTGCAAGATGAGCGGCGTGCAGGATCTGATCGGCGTGTACCGTGCGCTTGCTGCACGCTGCGACTACGCGCTGCACCTCGGCCTGACCGAGGCGGGCATGGGGACCAAGGGCATCGTCGCATCGGCCGCCGCGCTCGCGGTGCTGCTGCAGGAAGGCATCGGTGACACCATTCGCATCTCCTTGACCCCCGAACCGGGCGGTGACCGCACCCGCGAGGTTCAGGTTGCACAGGAGCTGCTGCAGTCCATGGGACTGCGCGCCTTCATGCCGATGGTGATCGCCTGTCCGGGTTGTGGGCGGACCACCAGCACCTACTTCCAGCAACTGGCCCAGGACATCCAGAGTTACCTGCGCGAACAAATGCCCATCTGGCGCAGCCGCTATCCGGGTGTCGAAGAGATGGACGTGGCCGTGATGGGCTGCGTGGTGAATGGTCCAGGCGAGAGCAAGCACGCCAACATCGGCATCAGCCTGCCCGGTACCGGCGAGCACCCGGCCGCCCCGGTCTATGTCGATGGCAAGAAGACCGTCACGCTCAAGGGCGATCATATCGCGGCCGAATTCCAGGCCATCGTCGACGGCTATGTGCGCAGCCACTACGGCGGCGACGCTACCCGGAGCGAACGATAATGCCGTAAGTCTGTCGACCATTGCGTACTCGACGGATTGCCCGGCCGACCCGGCCTTGCAAAAAACCAGTCAACTAGAAGCACAGGAGGATTCAATGAAGAAGACGCTTTCCGCACTTGTGGTCGTTGCGGCGATGCATGGCGCACCGGCCATCGCAGAGGACGCCATGACCATCCAGATGAACCGCATGACGATGGAAACGGCCGCAACCATCGCCAAGGCGGCGATCGACGCCTGCCGCGAGAAGGGCATCCAGATCGGTGTCACCGTGGTAGACCGCGACGGCATTCCTCAAGCCGTGTTGCGCGACACCATAGCGCCAACGATCACGCTGCCGATCTCCAAGGGCAAGGCCTATGCGGCGGTGATGTTCAATGTGTCGACCGCGGATCTCAGTGAGCGGGCCAACTCCCCGATCGGTCGCGTTCCGGGCCTGGTGATGTCGGCCGGTGGCTTGCCGATCCAGGTCGGTGGATCGTTGCTCGGCGGGGTTGGCGTGTCCGGCGCCCCGAGTGGTGAAACCGATGCGGAATGCGCCAAGGCCGGGATCGATGCGGTTCAAACCGACCTCGAGATGTCCATGTAGAAGGCCGCCAGGGTGGGTTTGGCCCGCCCTGTGGTCTATGGGACAGACACTAGCCGCCGAGTAGCGCCTCCAGCCCACCGGTGTCGACCCCGAAGCGGTTGGGGCGCAGTTCCGTCAACAGGCCCTGGCGTTTGAACTCGGCGATCGTGCGGCTGGCGGTCTCGGTCGTTATGCCCAGCATCGCGCCCAGGTCCTCGCGCCCGAACAGCGTGCATTCGGACCTTTCCCCTTCGCGCGCCAGCCGCAGCAGCAGGCGCGCGATGCGCTCGCGGGCCGGACCGGTCGACAGCTCGGTCAGCCAGAGGTCGGCGTCGCTGAGCGCACGCTGCCAGCGATTGAGCAGTTCGATGTGCAGTGCGGGACTGTCCTGGCTGAGCAGCTTGATCGTATGGATCGGCAGGCAGCAGACCTCGGACGGCTGCATCGCGATCGCGTCGTGTTGGTACTCGCTTCCCAGCAGGGCCTCCATTCCGGTCACATCGGCCTGCCTCACCAGGCGGACGATGCGTTGCGAACCGTCCGGCAGGTACTGCACCAGCTTGACCAGTCCGCTGCGGACGGTGAACATCCGCTCGCCCGCGTCGCCGGCATGGTAGAGCGCCTGCCCGGGTTGCAGCACGAACTGATTGATCGGCTGGTGGATCTTTTCGAAGTCGCTCGCCCGCAGACCGGCGAACAGGGCGCTCTGGCGCAGGCTGCAGTGTTCGCAGTCTGCCTCGCCCGACCATGCTTCCTTGAACGGTACCCTGATGCTCATAATTGGCATATTAGCGATTTGCCAAGGTTCAGGGTATCACCAATTGCTACCGGGCAAGTATCGGGCGATACGGGGGGCGCGCCGCTGTTGCTTTGGTCAGTGGATCTTGTGTGGGGGTTGGGTACTGATGGAGACGAGACAACGGGAATGGGAGCAGCGCTACCGCGCGGGAAAGACCGGCTGGGATCGCGGGACCGTCAGTCCGGCGCTGGCGTATTGGCTGGACCGCGACAGAGTGCCGCGGGGCAGGGTGCTGGTGCCTGGTTGCGGGCATGGGCACGAGGTTGTCGAACTGATCCGTGCCGGCTGCGCGGTGACCGCGGTGGATATCGCCGCGCAGCCGGTGATGCGTCTGAAGGGGGCGCTTGCCGAGTCGGGTCTGCACGCCAATGTCGTGCACGCCGACCTGCTGCGCTGGCGCCCGGCCGAGCCGTTCGACGCAGTTTACGAGCAGACCTGCCTGTGCGCGCTCGACCCGGCACACTGGGCTGACTATGAGCAGCGGCTGGCGGACTGGCTGCTGCCGGGCGGCAGCCTGCTCGCGTTGTTCATGCGGACCGGGGCCGACGGCGGCCCGCCTTTCGACTGCCCGATGCCGGATATGCGTGCATTGTTCGCCGCGCGACGCTGGCAGTGGCCGTTGGAGCAGGCGCTCGAGGTGCCGCACCCGAACGGGCTGCTCGAACAGGGGTACGTGCTGACACGACGCTGATGAGGTGCTGAGACGGCCGGTTTGTGTCAGCATCCAGACCCGATGGCTATTCTCACCCTGCGTAACCTCTCCCTGAGCTACGGCGACCCGCCGCTGATCGATGGTATCGATCTGTCGGTCGAGGCCGGCGAGCGCATCTGTCTGCTCGGCCGCAACGGCGAGGGCAAGTCCACGCTGCTGCGCCTGATCGCCGGTGACCTGAAGGCGGACGACGGCGAACGTGTCCTGAGCCCGGCGATACGCGTCGCGCGCCTCACTCAGGAGGTCCCCGAGCAACTGCACGGCAGCGTGTTCGAGGTGGTCGCCGACGGGGTCGGCGCCACCGCCGAGCTGATAAAGCAATATCATGCCGCCAGCCATGCGCTGGCCGAGGATGCCGGCGAGGCGGCGCTGGCCAGGCTGGAACGCATCCAGCACCAGCTCGAGGCCGCCGATGGCTGGCGCCTGGAGCAGCAGGTCGAGAGCGTGATCTCGCGCATGCAGCTCGACGCCGACGACGCCTTCGATGAGCTGTCCGGCGGAATGAAGCGGCGCGTGCTGCTGGCTCGAGCGCTGGCCGCCGACCCACAGCTTCTGCTGCTCGACGAGCCGACCAACCACCTCGACGTCGAATCGATCACCTGGCTCGAAGACTTCCTGCTCGGCTGGCCGGGCACGCTACTGTTCATCACCCATGACCGCGGTTTTCTGCAGCGCCTGGCGACCCGCATCATCGAACTCGATCGCGGTCGGATAAGTGATTTCCCCGGTGATTATCAGAACTACCTGCGGCGGCGCGACGAAATGGACAACGCCGAGGCGCAGGCCCAGGCGCGTTTCGACAAGCGGCTGGCACAGGAGGAGGTCTGGGTTCGCCAGGGCATCAAGGCCCGCCGGACACGCAACGAGGGCCGGGTGCGGCGGCTCGAGGCGATGCGCCGCGAATACGGCGAGCGGCGCACGCGCCTGGGCACCGTGAACATCGCAATGAACAGCGCCGAGCGCTCCGGCAAGCTGGTCTGTGAGGCATCGGATGTCAGCTATGCCTGGGATGACAGGCCGATCATCCGCGACTTTTCCACCACCATTTTGCGCGGTGACCGCATCGGCATCATCGGCCCCAACGGCTGCGGCAAGTCGACCCTGATAAACCTGTTGCTCGGCCGGCTCCAAGCCGACAGTGGGCGCATCCAACTGGGCACCAAGCTCGAGGTGGCCTACTTCGACCAGATGCGCGACCAGCTCGAACTCGACAAGACCGTGCTGGACAATGTCGCCGGCGGCAGTGACAAGGTCAGCATCAACGGCAAGGAAAGGCACGTCATCAGCTATCTGCAGGACTTCCTGTTTGCACCGAAGCGCGTTCGCCAGCCGGCCAGGGCACTCTCCGGCGGCGAGCGCAACCGCCTGCTGCTGGCGAAACTGTTCACCCGCCCGGCCAATGTGCTCGTGATGGACGAGCCGACCAACGACCTCGATCTCGAGACGCTGGAGCTGTTGGAGGAATTGCTGCTCGAGTTCGACGGCACCTTGCTGCTGGTCAGCCACGACCGTGCCTTCCTGGACAATGTGGTCACCAGCACCCTGGTGTTCGAGGGCGGGGGCAGCGTCAACGCCTATGTCGGCGGCTACCGGGACTGGCTGCGCCAGCGCGCAGCCGCCACACCGTCCGACAGCAAGGCGTCAGTCAAGAAACGGCAGCCGGAGCCCAAGGCGGATGCGGCCAAACCGAAAAAGCTCAGCTACAAGGAGCAACGCGAGCTGGACCGGCTGCCGGCACTGATCGAGGCGCTGGATGCCGAGTCGGCTGAGATTCAGACGGCGTTGGCCAACCCCGGTCTGTATCGGGAATCACCGGAGAAGGTGAGCGAGCTCAATGCCCGGATGCAACGGCTGGAGCAGGAGTTGGCCGCGGCCTACAAGCGCTGGGAGGTGCTCGAGGGCTAGCCGGCCGTATCGACTGGTCCAGATACCCGGTTGTTCCGTTGAACGCGCAAGGTGCCTCGTCGAGGTGCTCCGGCGCATGGCGTTCAAGGGCGTAGCGTTAAGATACTGCGCAATGCAGGCATGCATCCGAAAGAGGAGCCGGCGGGCGAACAGGCGATACTTCGCGAAGCTGGCCGGCAGGCCATTGGTCGGCTTGGAGAGGACTCCTTGCAGCGCGTCGAGTCAATTGCCTTCAGGCTGAACTGATACAGGATCACATCAGATGATCGAACACACCCTCGACACCGCGCACTCCATTCTGTATGTGCGACCCAGTGCTGCGCTTGCTCAAGACGATTTTCTCGAGCTGGCAAGGACGGTCGATCCTTTCATCGAGGAAACCGGAAATCTCGCGGGGCTTGTCATCGTGGCACCTGCGTTCCCCGGTTGGGAGAGTCTCGGAGCCATGGCAGCCCATTTTCGCTTCATTCGAGACCATCACAAACACATCAGGAAGATTGCGCTGGTGACTGATTCCGCACTTGGAAACGCTGCACAGCATCTGGCTTCGCACTTTGTGTCAGCCGAGATCAGGCATTTTCCCAGCGGGGAACTCGCGGCCGCGGAACAATGGGTGACGAAAGGCCCCTGAGCCTTTCGAGGTTACAATGCATCCGAACATGGTTCATCTTCTTCTGCGCATTGCGGTCTGGGTGGTGGTGCTCGGGATCGGTTACCTCGTACTTGGGCCCGGGCTGTTCGATTCGACCCCGGACGACAGCCCGTTCGAGAGCGGCTCGACAATATTTCTGCCTCCACCCAAGTCGCAGCGTCATCTCGAGTACGATGAAGTCAGCAGGGAACGGGCGCTGAATGCTGAAGAACAGGCGGATTATCGGGCATTGGTCCAGGACAGACAGTCGCGATTCTGGCAACAACAGGGCGTATCCGTGGAACAGGCACTTGCCGGCGTCGAGACGCAGAGGAAAGAACATCTCGCAAGGATTCTCGAGCAGAGGGGCTTGACCAGTGAGGAGGCCGCGGTGTTCTTGTTTGTGGTTGCACGAGACCATACTGCGCTGCTGGAAGATCGGGAGTAGTCGGATGCTGCGGGGTCGCCGGGGCCGTGCGTGCCGCCCCCAGTCACAGCGGCCTGTACGCCTTTTTCCGGGGATTGCGCCGCCAGGCGCGGGGTCCTCGCGGGTCTGCGGGCCTGCCGACCGCCGGGACGAAACATTTGGCCGCGCGACAGGTCACAGCGATGGTGTTGAACCACGGAACTGTATATCAGGTTTGAGGGGGAGTTATGAGAATTGGTTGGCTGGTCATACCCATGGCCATTTGCTTCGCGTCGTCGACAGGCCATGCAGCGGACAATATGAAGGCGTTCCCAGCGGCTGAGCCCGGCATGGTTCGGCATGTGCTTCAGTTGCCGCCACAAGAGGACGAATCGGCGTTCAGAGTCGAGTTGATCGTCGGGAAGATGGTGGAGCTCGACGAACACAACCGTTATTTCTTCGGCGGCGCCATCGAGCCCGAGAACATCGAGGGCTGGGGCTTCACGCGCTATGTGGTCACGGAGTTGGGACCGATGGCCGGGACCTTGATGGCGGTCGACCCGGACGCTCCCAAGGTCGCGCGCTTCGTCGCGCTGGGTGGCGAGCCCTATCTGGTTCGCTACAACAGCCGGCTGCCGCTGGTCGTCTATGTGCCGGACGGTGCCGAGGTACGCTATCGCTTGTGGACGGCCGGGCCGGAGGCATTGCCCGTCGAGCAAGGCTGAGGCGCCCGCGGGCTGGTCTGCCGACAACGGGCGACGTCATGTCGGAAGATTTAAGGGCACCTCTAACAATTCATAGATGACATCTTGAACGACATAATCCGCGCTCTCTGCGTTGAAGACCTTCGCAATAGCCGGCTATTACGTGCCGTCTTCGCCTTGATGTCCCGAATTATGTCGCCCAATCTGCGCACCGAGGATTATTAGAGATGCCCTTAAGTCGCAATGCAGTGACCGACGTAGTCGCGGATTTCCAGCAAAGATCGTGTTCTGGGGGGTCTTGTTCATGATTCATCGTGCCCGTGCGTGGCCCGTTCTGCTGTTGTTGCCCGTTGTCGTGTACGCGGGTGAGACAGTGAAATATTCGGCCACTTATGCGCAATCTGACGCTCTGCCGCCGCAAACGGTGCTCGAGGTGCGCGTCGAGGATGTGTCACGGGCCGATGCGCAGGCGGAGTTGATCGCACGGGCGACTGTCGAGAACCCCGGCACGCCGCCGTTCCTGGGTGAGATCGACCTGGGCCCGCACAAGCTCGACCCGCGCCACAGCTACTCGGTGCGGGCGACGATCCGCGCACGGGGGCGGCTGCTGATGACAACCGACCAGGTCCACCCTGTGCTGACCCGCGGGTACGGCAACGCGGTCGAACTGCTGCTGCATCCGGTCGGCCGCCCCTCGCCTGGTCCGGCGCAGACCGGGGTGCCGCCATGGCTTCGGCAGGCCACCAGCTTCTCCGGTGACCTGCCATGCGCCGACTGTGAGGCAATCCGCTACCGGCTCAATCTGTTCCCGGACCGCGCCTTCTATCTGGGCACGGCCTATCTGGGCCGCGATGCTGGCGAAACCTTCGACATCGGCAGCTGGGATCTCTCGAGCAATGGTCGGGTACTGATCCTGCAAGGCGGCAGGGAGGCCCCGCTGCTGTTTCGTGTCACCGGCCCGGACGCACTGACCAAACTCGACCTCCAAGGCAACGACATCGACTCGGCGCTGAACTACCGTCTGCGTCGAACCCCGACTTTCGAGCGCATCGAGCCGCGACTGCCGATGCGCGGCATGTATGAGTACATGGCCGACGCGGGCATGTTCACCGAGTGCCGGACCGGGCAGCGCTGGCCGGTCGCCCAGGTCGAAGACAATCTGGCGCTCGAGCGTGCCTACCTTGCGGCCAGGTCGCGACCGGCCGAACAGGTCCTGGTGTCGCTGCAGGCGGGTGTCGAGGTACGTGAGGGTATGCAGCCGGACCTGCGTCGGCCCATGCTGGTCCCTTATCGGTTCATCGCTGCCTCGCCCGGTGAGGCCTGTGCGGAACGCTTCGCCACGCTGCCGCTCGAGGACACGCGCTGGCGGCTGACGCAGCTGGACGGGCAGCCGGTATCGTCGGGCGAAGGGCGGCATGCCCCGGAACTCCTGTTCGACCGAAACGGACACCGCCTCTCCGGCAGTGACGGCTGCAATCGCGTCGGCGCCGTTTACCGGCTGGAAGGCGGGCAGATCCGCCTGGGCCAGGTCGCTGCGACCCGCATGGCCTGTCCGGACGAAGATGACATGCAGCGTCGATTTGCAGAGATGCTGGCCAGGCTCGAGAGCTGCAACCTGTTAGGCCGCCAGCTCGAGTTCTACGATGCACGGGGGCGGCGGCTCGCCCGTCTCGAGGCGATATCCGCAGGCGATCAGTAATGCGTCGGATCGGTCAGCCAATAGAAACGGTACGGCGGTACCACCAGGTGGTCTTTGAACTGCGCCGGTGACTGACCGGAGTACAGGTCGCGCAGCCCGCCGAACGCGAAATGGCCGCGGTTGCTCAGGTCGCTGAGCGTCAGTGACTGCGGCATCGCGTCGAAGTTGCCGACCACCAGCACACTGTCGTTGAGTTGGAACGGGTTGTTGCGGATGAAGACGAACAGGTGCGGATTCCCGGTGTGGATCAGGGTGCGGTTGTTGTAGTCGGCGAACGCCGGTGTGCTTTTGCGCACGGCGATCATCTTCTGCAGACCCATGAAGATGCGCTGCTCGACCGAACCATGGCGCTGTCGCATTGCCGCCTTTTCCCAGTCGATACGCGGCCGGTGTATCCAGCGATTGTCCTTCGCCTTGCTCTCGTCCTGCAGGAAATTGCGGTCATTGAGCGTGCCGATCTCATCGCCGTACCAGAGCAGCGGGATACCGCCGAACGACATGATCATGCTGTGCAGCAGCAGGATCATGTCGATGCTGTTCTGGATGGCCTGTTCTTCGCCGCTCTCGAGCGCGGTCTCCAGGCCGGCCAGTGAGCCCAGCGAGCCTGAGATCCGCGCGTCACCGGTCTTCTCATTGCGTCCGAAGGGCTGTCCGCGGGCTGCTGAGCCATCGTAGGCGCCGGTGAAGTAGTCGACCAGAAACCGCCGGTGCGCGTAGGGGTCGTAGCCGCATTTGATGATGTCGGCGTCATCGAAGCCCAGGCCGATGTCGTCATGACAGCGGACATAGTTGAGCCAGGTCGCGCGGTCGAGTTTATCCGGCAGGCTGCGGATGCCCTGGTCGAGCAGCTTGGCATTCTTGGTCGCGACCGCCTCCCACAGCAGGGCCATGAAGGTCGCGTTGTAGGCGATTTCGCATTCCTTGGCGATGACCGCGTCCTCGCCGAAATACTTGATGATCTCGACCGGGGCGACGATTGCCTCGGCGATGAACAGCACGCCCGGCGCGGTGACCTGGCTGCAGTCCTTCATCAGTTGCAGTATCAGATGGGCTTCGCGTTCGTTCTGGCAGATGGTTCCGATCTTCTTCCACAGGAATGCCACCGCGTCCAGTCGCACGATATCGGCACCCTGGTTGGCCCAGAACAGGATGATATCGAGCATTTCGATGAACACCGTGGGATTGCTGTAGTTGAGATCCCACTGGTAGTCATTGAACACGGTCATCACCCATTTGCCCATGGCCTCGTCGTAGACGAAGTTGCCGGGGGCCGTCTCGGGGAAGATCTCGGGCATGGTCTCCTCGAACATGTCCGGGATGTCGCGATTGTCGAAGATGTAATAGTAATCGCGATAGCGCGCCTCGCCGGCGCGTGCGCGCCGGGCCCACTCGTGTTCGTTGGACGTATGGTTGACCACCACGTCGAGCGTCACCAGCATGTTGCGCCGGCGCAGGTCGCGGGTCATCGAGCGCAGGTCGTCCAGCGTGCCGATGCGCTCGTCGATATCGCGGAAATCACTGACCGCGTAACCGCCATCGCTGGCACCCTTGGGGCACTTGAGTACCGGCATGACATGCAGCATGTTGATGCCCAGTTCCTGCAGATAGCCAAGGTGCGAGCACAGGCCGTTCAGGTCTCCGGCGAAGCCGTCGGCGTAAACCGCCATGCCCACCCATTCCTGGCTCAGGAACCAGTTGTGGTTCTTTTCTCGCCTGATGTCGAGTTTTTTCAGATCCGCCTGACGGTGGATATAGTTGGTGGCCATCACCTCGACCAGCCGTAGCATCTGGCCGTGGAAGTCCTCGCGTTTGCCGTACAGGTGGTGGAACAGTGAATAGATGGCGTAAAAATTGGCTCCGAGCCTGGTGTAGAAATGCCGCAGGTCGCGCCTGCGGATGTCCGGCTTCAGTTCATCGAGGATCTGATTCAGCAGCGAGTGGGATACCTGTTCGTACATGCTTACTTCCGGTCGAGGTTCCAGGCGTCGATGAAGGTCCGGTAAAAATCGCGATCGCGCACAGTCGCGCCGCGCCTGCCAACCACGCCGGACGCGAACGCCTGGGCGCGCTGCAAGGTGACATCCAGTGGCCAGTCGCTGGCGATGCCGAGGATGATCACCGAGGCAAAGGCGTCGCCCGCACCGACCGTATCGACCACCTCGATGCCGCCTTTGGGGCTGGCGCTGATGCAGCCGCCTTCAGCGGTCCAGATCTCGGCCCCTTTCGAACCATGTGTCACGATCAGTCCGCGCAGTTGGTAGGTGGCGAGAAAAGCCGCCGCGCCGGAAGGTTCGGCCGTGCCGGTGCCTTGCAATTCCGCCAGTTCGTGTACATTGAGCTTGACCCAGTGGGCGCCGCGCAGCATCGTCCGAAGTTCCTCACGCCGCCACCAGGGCGGGCGCAGGTTGACATCGACGAATACGCTGCCTGGATTGCAGCTGCGAAGCCGTTGCAGGGCCTCCCGCGAACGCGCCTCGCGCAGTGCGAGGCTGCCGTGATACATCAGGCGGCAGTTGCCGGCCGGCAGTCCGGTCTCGATGGCGTCGTAGGCGCTGGGGCAGACGATGTCGTAAGCGGGTTCACCGTCGTCGAAGTGGATGTCGACGCGGCCGGTGGGCAGACGCGGATCGGTGCCTAGGCCGCTGACGTCCATGCCCCACTCGACCATTGCACTGCGGATCTCGCTGCCTTCGGGGTCGTCACCGACGCGGCTGATGAAGTACGGACGCCGGCCGAATGCGTGCAGGTGCCAGGCGACGTTGAAGGGCGCACCGCCGAGCACCCTCTGCCCATCCGGAAAATGATCGAAAAGCACTTCGCCGAATATACACAAGCGTCCCGTGCTCATCGCTGTTGCCCCGCGTCGGGAAAGCCCATCCAGGCGACGGTGTCCGGGTGAAAGTGCGCGATGCCCTCGAGCATGCCGGCGCTGTAGTTGCCGTTCATACCCATGAATTCGCCCTGTGCAATGTAGAGCTGGTCCGGGCAGCCGCTCTCGCGGGCCAGGCGTTGCGCCAACTCGCGAACGTGCGTCTGACTGTTGGCAACCAGCACTGCCGGAATCGGGCTTGCCAACACCTCGATGTCGTTGCCGCTGTCGCCGCAGAAAACCGTTTCGGACGTGTCGAAGCCATGCATCTCCATCAGCGCCACAATGGCGTGGTATTTCGAGGCCCGCGCCGGCAGCACGTCCAGCAGACCGATACCGGTCGGCTCGTCGATGCTCCAGATCAGGCGCGCGGCAACGCCATTTTTATGCAGCCGGTTGTCGATCATCCGCGACAGGTCGCGACGGTCGCTGTGCAGCGGCACGTAGTAACTGACCTTGTAGTCATTCTGCTTCGCACCCTCCTGCAGCCGTAACGCGGGTATGTCGCCAAGCATTAACTTGATGTCGCGATGCCGGTGGCCGCCCCAGTCCCGCGCGATCTCGGCTTCCCAGGCCTCCTGGCGCGTCCATTCCTGCTGTGGGCCGGTGTAGTAGATGGTGGTGCCGACGTCACCGATGACGAAATCGGGTGGCGGCAGCCGGTAATAGGTCATGGCCTTCTGCACCAGCACGCGGTGGCGCCCGGTCACATAGGCCAGGGTGACCTCCGGGCGACCGGCCAGCTTCGGAGAAGTGGATGCGCGCGTTGCGCGACTCCGATTGCGGCCCGTTGGGGATGAGGGTGCGATCGAGGTCAGTGCAGATCAGCAGCTGCTCAGTCATCAGTAATCTGGCACGTGGCAGGCGCCGAAGAAGTCGTAGTGATCTATGGCCTCCAGTATGCCCAGTGCATGGGGTTGCGAGGCGAAATAGATGCGTTCCTGGTCGACCAGCTGCGACAGTTCCTCGTGGTGCCGGTTGGCCACGACCGCGGCCAGGGTGTTGCCGCGCATCATGTCGTCGTCGCCCCCGGAGCCGCCGACCGCAAGGATCTGCTCCAGCGGGATCTCCAGGCGCTGCGACACGTAGCGCAGCGCCTGTCCCTTGGAGGCGCGCGAAGGCACGATGTCGAGAAACTGCCCGAACGAGCAGATGGCGTTGGCAGTCAGCTCCTCCTGCCGTAACAGATTGGTGATCTCGTCGATCGACGGGGCCTTCTGTGCGTCGTGGAAGTAAGAGATCTTGAACGGAGCCTGTTCCTTCTTGGATTGCGGTTCGAGCCCGGGCAGGCGGTCCAGCACGCGGCGGACCTGCTTCGGGTTCCAGTGGTGGTCGATGTGGTTTGCCCAGTAGTCGTCCTCGGTCAGTGCCTGACCATAGTGGATCCGCGTCCCCAGGCTGCTGATCAGCACGTCGGGCGTCGGTATGCCCTGCTTTTTCATCAACGCGAGCGCCGAATCGATCCGCCGACCGGTGGCTATGCCGAAAGTCACGCACTTGCGATTTTCGCGCATCACCTCGACGAAGCGTTTCAGCGCGAGGCCGTCGCCGATCAGGTTCTGGTCAAGGTCGGTGAAGATGGCGCGATCCCGGTATCGGATGCTGCGCGAAGAGCGCTGCTCGCGCGGGATCGGCTCGTACTTGTCGGACAGGTCGCCGAGCTTTTCGAGATAGGTCTCGGCGTGCGCCTGCCAGGAATAGTGTCGGTTGACGCCCTCGATGCCGTTGCGCGAGGCCTGTGTCCAGGCCGCCTTGTCGCGCAGCAGCTTGAGCAGTGCGCCGGTGATCGCGGCATTGTCCAGCGGATCGACCAGCTCGCCGTTGTTGCAGTTCCCGATGATGTCGACCGGCCCGCCGTTTTCGGTGGCGACTACCGGCAGACCGCTGGCGGCCGACTCGAGCAAGGTCAGACCGAAGGGTTCGGTGAGCGCCGGGTTGACGAATACGCCGCCGCTGGCCGCCACCATGCGGTAGATCTCGGGTACCTCGTCGGCCCGATGGCTTTTCGGGATGGCGACGCGGCCATAAAGGTCGTAGGCGTCGATCAGCAGCAGGATGTTGGTCAGAACCGACTGGGCGCCCTGATCGAGGTCGCGAATGTCGTCGCGGTTGCCGGCAATGATCATAAGATTCGCTGCCTGCCGCAATGCCTGTGATTCACCGAAGGCCTCGATCAGGGTCAGGATGTTCTTGCGCTCGTCGGGCCTCGACAGGGCGAGGACCAGCGGTTTTTCCGGGTTGGCGAGAAACCGGTCGACCTGCTTGGCGAATCCGAACTTCTCATCCTGATGCGGTGGGTGGAACTGCTCGAGGTCGGTGCCTGGCGGGATCACGACCATTCTTGCCGGGTCGTAGTAGCTGTACAGCCCGTACTGTTCCTCGATCTCGTTGTGCGTGCTGGTGACGACCAGATCGGCGTTCGCCAGAACCTCTTCCTCGGCGTCGATGCGCCGCTCGACGTTATAGGTCTGCTCGATGGCCTCGCGCGACAGGCCGCGGGCCAGCAGGCGCTTGCGCTTGTCGCGGCCCAGCGAGTGACCGGTGTGGATAAGCGGGATCCCGAACAGGTTGGACAGGCGCACAGCGACGTATCCGGCATCCGCATAGTGGCTGTGGATGAAATCCGGGATGCGCGGCTGCCCGTTGAGCCAGGTCACCAGGTTGTCCATGAGGCTGTCCAGGTGATCCCAGAGCTGCTCCTTGGCGATGTAGCCCTCGGGGCCCGCGTCGACGCGCACGATCCTGGCCTTGTCGCACAGCGGCTCGACGTCCTGGGCATAGTCGCTGCTGACCGCAGGATCGCTGATGCGCCGGGTCACCAGATCGACCTGTTCGACCTCATCGGACCGGGCCAACGCCCGTGCGAGGTCGACGACGTACTTGGTTTGGCCTCCGGTGTCGGCATCGCGGCCGAGTTCGAGATCGGTTCCACGGATAAGACCGTGGACGCTGACCAGAAGGATGTAATTGGGTCTCGGGGCAGTCGTCATGTTGTCTAGCTTGTATGCCCCGAAAAGAGGGACTCTGGTGGCGGGTCAAGATCAAGCGCCCGCCGGACCCGGCTATTCTTCGGCGATGCAGCGCAAGATGCAAATCGGCTTGCCAAGCTTAGCGCCAGTCCGCGCGGCCGTGACGAGCCGGCTCAAGGTCGGCCACAAATATGCGCCCATTGTGCAGAATACTGCAAATCACTGCGCAATTTCCGCCGTTGGCAGCCGTCGATCAGGTGCCTCCGGCACAAACCGGTCGCCCGATTGCACTCCTCGACAGGACTGCTAAGAATAGGGGGCCAAACGACCAATAAAGCGCGAGCAACGCGCCCCGCCACCGACGGAGGACTTACCGATGCAGCGAGCCCTGCATATCGACCCGGTCAAATGTACCGGCTGCCTGCAATGCGAGATGGCCTGTTCCTACGAGAACGAAGGCGTGTTCAATCCCGCCAAGTCGCGGATCAAGGTGTTCACATTCCATGAACAGGGACGGTTCGCCCCGTATACCTGCACCCAGTGCGCCGAGGCCTGGTGCCAGAAGGCCTGTCCGGTGGAGGCGATCCAGGTAGACCAGGCGACCGGCGCCAAGGTCATCGTCGACGCGCGCTGCGTCGGCTGCAAGGTGTGCACCATTGCCTGTCCGTTCGGTACGGTGAATTACAATTCGGTCACCGGCAAGGTGATCAAGTGCGACCTGTGCGGCGGCGATCCGGCCTGCGCGAAGGCCTGTCCGACGGCGGCAATCACCTATGTGGATGCCGACTGGACGGGGATCGACAAGATGCGCGCTTACGCCGGGCAGAGCCTGGCGGGCACGGCCTGAGGAGGACGAGAAAATGGCCTGGACCAGAAAAGTACTGCGCGTAGACCTGAGTAACGGCACGTGCATCGCAGAAGCGCTCAATATGACGTGGGCGAACGAATACCTCGGCCAGCGTGGGCTGGCGACCAAGTATCTGTCCGAAGAGGTCGACGCTCAGTGCGAGCCGCTCGGCCCCGACAACAAGCTGATCATGGCCACCGGCCCGTTGACCGGGACCATGGCCTCGACCGGCGGACGCTATTCGGTGATCACCAAGAGCCCACTGACCGGGGTGGTGGCTTGCTCCAATTCCGGCGGCTTCATCGGCGCCGAGATAAAGAACGCCGGTTGGGACATGATCATCTTCGAGGGCAAGTCGACCGAACCGGTCTATCTGTATGTGGAAAATGACCAGGCCGAGTTGCGTTCCGCGGCCGACCTGTGGGGCAAGTCGGTGTGGGAAACCGACGAGATCCTGCACAAGAAGCATCAGGACCCGTTGCTGCGCATTGCCTGCATTGGCCGCTCGGCCGAGGCGGGCTGTCTGTACGCTGCGGTGGTCAACGATCTGCACCGCGCCGCCGGGCGTTCCGGCGTGGGCACGGTGATGGCCTCGAAGAATCTCAAGGCGGTGGCAGTGCGCGGTACGCTGGGTGTCGGCAACATCGCCGATCCGAACGCCTTCATGGACGCGGTGAACGACGGCAAGCAGGTGCTGGCGGAAAACGCAGTCACCGGCCAGGGCCTTCCGACTTACGGTACCCAGGTGCTGATGAATGTGATCAACGGCATGGGGGCGCTTCCGACGCGCAATATGCGGGAGGTGCAGTTCGAGGGTGCGGAGAAGGTCTCCGGCGAGGCGATGCACGAGCCGCGCGCGAGCGATGGCAAACCGAATCTGACCACCAATGCCGGCTGCTTCGGCTGCACCATCGCCTGCGGTCGTATCTCGACCATCGACCAAAGCCACTTCAGCGTTCAGAACAAGCCGGAATACTGGGGCAACTCCGGTGGCCTGGAATATGAGGCCGCCTGGGCGCTCGGTCCGGATACCGGGGTCGACGACCTGGACGCACTGACCTATGTGAACTTCCTGTGCAACGAGGACGGCATGGACCCGATCTCGTTCGGTGCAACGGTCGCCGCCGCGATGGAGCTGTTCCAGGCCGGGGCGATCACCAAAGAGCATACCGGCGGCATCGATCTCGCCTTCGGCGGGGCTGAGGCACTGGTGCAGATGGCCGAGCTGACCGCGAGGGGCGAGGGATTCGGCAAGGATCTCGGCCTCGGCTCGAAGCGCCTGTGCGAGAAATACGGTATGCCGGACTTGTCGATGACCGTGAAGGGCCAGGAGTTCCCCGCCTACGACCCGCGCGGCATCCAGGGCATGGGACTGGCCTATGCGACCTCGAACCGCGGCGCCTGTCACCTGCGCGGCTATACGGTCGCGTCCGAGGTGCTGGGGATCCCGGTTAAGACCGACCCGCTGGCGACCGAGGGCAAGGCAGAACTGGTCAAGGCCTTCCAGGATGCGACCGCGGCGGTCGACTCGGCCGGGCTGTGCGTGTTCACCACCTTTGCCTGGAGCATGGAGAATATCGCGCCCCAGGTTGATGCCGCCTGTGAGGGTGATTGGAGCGTGGATCGCATGCTCGAGGTCGGCGAGAGGATCTGGAACCTGGAACGTGACTTCAACATGCGCGCCGGGATGACGGCCGACCAGGACACGCTGCCGAAACGCCTGCTCAAGGATGCCGCGAACGTCGGCCCCGCCAAGGGCCGGGTGAACGACCTCGGCAAGATGCTGCCGGAATACTACGCGCTGCGTGGCTGGACCGCCGATGGTCAGATCACGCCGGAAACGCGCGCCCGCTTCGGCATCTGAGACCAGGCAACAAACCACCGCGCCGGGTCCGGCGCGGTGGACTTCGATTTCTCTCTGCGGAGACGCTGCCAATGCAGTATCTGATCATAGGTGCGGGCCCGGCCGGCGTGAATGCTGCCGAGTCGCTGCGCCAGCTCGACCCCGATGCCGCCATCCGGATCATCGGTGACGAGCCCGAGCCACCCTATTCGCGCATGGCGATTCCCTACCTCCTGATGAACCGGGTCGACGAGCACGGCACACATTTGCGTGACCGCGCGGACCATTTCGCCGGATTGGATATCCAGGTGGTGCAAGGCCGGGTCGCGAAGGTCGATCCGCCCGCCCACCGGGTCACGCTGGAGGATGGCAGTGTCATCGCCTACGACAAATTGCTCATCGCGACCGGCTCCTCGCCGGCCAACCCGCCGATCCCCGGGATCGACGGCCCGAACGTATCGAGCTGCTGGACGCTCGCCGATGCGCGTGTGATCTCCGGCAAGGCGTTGCCGGACAGCCATGTTGCGCTGATCGGCGCTGGTTTCATCGGCAGCATCATCCTCGAGGCGCTCGGCATGCGCGGCGTCCGGCTCAGCGTCATCGAACAGGGTGAGCGCATGGTCCCGCGCATGATGGGAGCGCAGGCCGGCGGCCTGCTCAAGCGTTGGTGCGAGGAAAAAGGCGTCGATGTGCACACCGGGGTGGCGGTCGACCGAATCGAGTCGAACGGCGTCCACCTCGCCGACGGCACGCACATCGACGCCGACCTGGTGATCACTGCAACCGGGGTCCGCCCGAACGTCGCCTTCCTCGAAGGCAGCGGTGTGACGGTCGATCAGGGCGTCGTGATCGACCGGCATTTCCGAACCAGCGAGCAGGACGTCTACGCCGCCGGCGATGTTGCCCAGGGCCTGGACTTCTGCACTGGAGAATACGCGGTCCACGCGATCCAGCCGACGGCGTCCGATCACGGGCATCTGGCCGCCGCGAACATGAGCGGCCATCCGGCGCTTTACGAGGGTTCGATGAACATGAACGTACTCGATACCCTGGGGCTGCTGTCCTGCTCTTTCGGGCAATGGCAAGGCGTCGAGGGTGGCGAGCATGCCGAGCTCTATGCCCCGGAGGACTTCCGTTACCTGTCGCTGCAGTTCGAGGACGACCGACTGATCGGTGCCAATGCGGTCGGCCTGTATCAGCATGTGGGCGTGCTGCGTGGGCTGATCCAGCGGCGCACCTCGCTGGGTCAGTGGAAGGATCGCCTGCTGCATGATCCGTCCCGACTGATGGAAGCCTATATGGCCACGACGCAGGTCATCTGAGCCCCGTGCGCGTGCAGTTGGAACTGTATGCCTCCCTGATGAGGTTCCTTCCACCCGACGCCGAGCGGCACCGGGTCAGGCTCGATGTGGCAGCGGGCACGACCGCGCATGATCTGCTCGATCGTTACCAGGTGCCCCGTGAGCAGGCCCACCTGGTGCTGCGTAACGGCGTGTTTCTGCATGCGGAAGAGCGCGACGACCTGGCGCTGGACGAAGGGGACGTGATTGCCGTCTGGCCGCCCGTCGCGGGCGGATGACCGAATCGGGCACCGCGGTCGTCCGGCGCGAGATGGGTTACACCGCCAGAGAGTTTGCCCAGGTGCTGCCCCGGGCGATGCGCGACTGGGAGGTCAGCGGCGGACCCGAGGCCTGGCAGGTTGCGAGCGCTGGCGGCGTGCCGCTGGCCGGCATCCACATCGAGGCGCAAGCCGACCGGCGGATTGGCGCGCTGGTGCTGCCGGTCCTGCTGGTCACGCTGGACCTGAACGGCACTGCGGACGAGCAGGCTGCGGAGTTTCTGCGACGCTTCGATCGTGGCTTCCACCGTGGCGGCGGCTGATGGCGGGCTACCTCTGCACGGTATTCGATACACCGCTGCAGGAGGGGTGATGCCCAATGGATGGTTCGACACGGGATGGCGAGCGGATGCGACGCAAGCTGCTGGCGCTGCGTGATGAACTGCGTAGCGTGGCCGCAACCGGTGAGGCGTCGGCGGCCGTGGTCGAGTTGGACCAGTCGAAGGTCGGAAGGCTGTCGAGAATGGACGCGATGCAGGCGCAGGCGATGGCGCAGGCCTCGGTACAGCGACGTGAGGCACAGTTACGCCGGATCGCGGCTGCGTTGCGGCGCATCGACGATGGCGAATACGGCTACTGTCAGGAATGCGCCGAGGCGATAGATCCGAGACGCCTCGAGATCGATCCGACCGCGTTGATGTGCATCGCCTGTGCCAGCCGGTCGGAGCAGTGACAATAACGCGGACGCGCTACCCGATTCGCACTGTCGGTGGATCGGGATGCGTGCGAGACATGCCTGGGGGGGTGTCGGGCCGCGGATCTGGCCTGGTGATGAACGGCGTTCGCACATGGCCCGGACCGGGCGGTAACTTCTGGCGCATGCCTGACATACAGGCTATCGTTGACCGCAGAGGCTGCAAGAGTCTAGGGCCTGTTAACACTAATCCGGATCGCGTCGTTGCTGCCCCAAAATGGGCCAATCAAGGCGCGAGGAGTGAAGTTTGGTCATTCCAAATGAACGACGAGTAACACCGAGTGGCCCATTCTGGGGCGCAACCCGAAGGTGACGGGGCCATTTTTCCACAGCTCGGCGTTGCGCCTCGCTTATGTAGCCTGCTACACAGCGCTCGTTACGCCTTGATCTGCGAAAAAATGGCCTCCGGCGACACGCTCCGGATTAGTGTTAACAGGCCCTAGAGGTCGAACGGTCCGGTCAATGGCACAATCTGCAGTACGCATGAAACGAATACTCCCCCTGCTCATTCTCTTGGCTGCCGTGCCAGGTGTCTCCGTGCATGCCTCGGATGTCGGTTTCAACGCGTATCTGGGCATCCCTTTCGATGGGAGCAGCCCTTTTTTCGGCGCCAACTGCGAACTCGATCCGGTCTCTTCCTACGCAGCGATTGACCACGACCCGAACAGGCCGCGTATGCACGCTCGATCTGCGCTACAGCGGCACGCAGGGCACGGTCATGTCCCTCAATGGCATCCCTGTCACGTCACCGCTGGCGCTCTATGCATCGGAGGACGGTACCGACGGGGGCAGCAGCGCACAGAAGAAGGAGATCGACTGGTACCTGGTCACTGCCGCAGTCCTGGGAGCAGGCCTGATCGCCGCCGTGGCCAGTTCCGACAACGTGAAAGTATCCGGTTGCTCGGGCACCAACTGCCCGCCAGAGAAACCGCCGGTCGAGCCGGAACCGGTCGATTCGGAGGAAAGCCAGTAACGCCCCCGGTGTTGCCGTCTGGCATCTGCGTTGGGCGGTCACGGCCATCGGCACTCGCCGGGGGACTTGCGCCCCGGCGCATTCGACCCGCGGGACGCCGTGCATCCCTCCCTGGAGGCACCGACTGCCGCATCCTTGCGGCAGATGCCCGCAAATCGAACACACCGTAGCGCTGTTCGATGCGCGTCGGCTCGTCGACTCAGGGCGCCAGCTACTGTTGTTGTAGCGAGTGGATGTAGTAGACCAGTTCGAGAATCCTCCCATGCACCACCTCTTCGCCACCGAAGGGTCCGTAGGCGGTTTCTGCGTCCTTTCTATACCGGTTACCCCAAACCGGCATCGACCTGTCGCCATGCGCAGCGACATCCTCTCTGCCGTCGATCATCAGGAAGACCTTCAGGTAGGGGTATTCACCTCCATTATTCTTCGCCAGCGACGTCAGATCAGTTGGCTTGACCGTCAGGAACTTGGCCAAGGGCCCCTCACCGCGGCCCCCGACACCGTGACAGTTGAGACAGGAGATTCTGTACTCATCCGACCCGATGGTGTCTTCCTCGGCTTGTGCAATCCCGCAGAGCATTGCAGTGGACAATGCCGCGGAAAGGGCCGTCCTGAAAACTCTCGTCATCGTCATTAGCATTTCTGCACTCTCCTTTGTAAGTTTTTCCTTCGACCTTTGCCACTTCAAGTGTCGACCACCACCTTGCGAACGACGTTACCTGGGTTAACAATAGTTGCCCCAGATCAATTCACTGCGCCTGCGTCTTGGCGATTGGCAAGGAAACGGGCACGCCGGTCCGCCCCGGGCTGTCCACAGGCAACAAGTATCGATCCTTCCATGGAGGTTTGACGGCGAAACGCTCGCGAATCGATCGGGCTGAGCGCTGCGTCGGAAGGGATTATATGAACAGCGGTTTTCTTCGATGCGATATTTGATTTCTCCGGTTGAGCCGGTATGCGGCAAGTCAGTGGATTGCGCCCGATGCCAATGAAGGCGCTGTTCACCTCGTTTCCTGCCGCCGACTATCTCGCGAGCAAGCGCTTCTACGAGGATGTCGTCGGCCTCGAGGTGCAACGAGCGTTCGAGGGGGCGCCGCACAGGTTCACCAACTACGACCTCGGGGGTATGCTCCTGAAGGTCTACGAGTGGACCGAGAAATACTATGGGACGGGACACTCGGGCCTGTTCATCGAGACCGAGGACCTGGATGGTGTCGTGGAGCGTATTCGGCGCGACGGCGGCAAGACGACCGGGATCGTGGTGCATGCCTGGGGAGGTCGTTGCTGCTCGGTCACCGACCCGTTCGGAAACATTTTCGATCTGATCGACGCGAACCAGAAGGGCGACAGCTGATCGTCAGCTCGGCGACCCTGCCCTCCTGACGGCTGAAGATGATGCGCTGCCAGCGCGCGCTCGCCCGGAAGACCTCGAACGGGCCGGATCGTCGACCAAGCGGCCTCATGTCCGGCTGGGGGGTAGTGCGCCCCGAATCATGGCTCAGTCCACCGGGCCGCCTTTCGCCAGATACCGCTGCTCCAGGTCTTCGTCGCGCGTCAGTGCCGCATTCTGAACGATGGTCCGGTTCACGATGCTCATCGCGATCGCGGTCTGATGCGCCGACTGCAAATGGGTGGCCGCATAGGGATCGTTTGCGGCGGCCTCATCGGCTGCATGCCGCAGTTGCGACAGCGAAAGCCCTTCGTTCAGGCCGGTCTCGGCCAGGATGCGTTCGCCACCGAATTCCTCGATCAGTTGACTGGAGTTGAGGAATGGCGCATTGAACTGTTTTTTTGGCGTAGCGGCGAAATCTGATGTGAGTCGCGGCGCATAGGCCCTGCGCAGCAAGACCTTGTCACGCAGACCGCTGACCATGAGACGATCCGGCAGGGTGGACACGTGCTTGCGCAAGGGGTTCGACAGGAAGGGTGTGCGGCCCTCCAGTGTATTGGCCATTTCCATACGGTCGCCGACCCAGTTCAGGATCAACGTCGGCAGATGTGTCTTGGCGAAATAGTTTTGCCAGAGCAGCAGCGAGTTGCGCGGGTTTTCGCGGCCGCCGGACAGCGATTCCAGGCCCGCGTAGGTCCAGCTCTGAATCGAGGCCGCCTGCGCGCGCAGCCAGGCATCGGCCTGCTGCGACCCCAGCAGCGCGGATGCGATCGCGCGTACCTGGCCGAACAGCGGGTGCGGCACACCCAGCAGGTGCAGGCTGTCGACGAAGTCCCGGCCCGTGCCGGCGGCGCTGGATCCCGCCAGCCAGGGGTTCTTGGTATGCGCAGCGAAGCGCGACAGGTACAGGCCGTCACGTCTATGGCTGCCCAGTGGTTGCTGCTCGAGCAATTTCAGTACCTGCGCGATCGATCGCGCCTCGCCACGGCCGCGCATGGCGAATTTCCACCAGTTGACATAGCGGTAGCTGGGGTAGCCGCATAACAGTTCGTCGGCCCCGTCGCCGGTGAGCACGCCCTTGACGTAGCGACGGGTAAACAGGCTCAGCCACCATTTTGCCGCACCGTTCGTGAACGGCTGAACCAGCTCGCTGTTGTGCACCGCATGCGGGTAGGAATAATTCAGTGCCGCGTCATCGACATTGATCAGGTGGGGATCGAAACCGGAATGTCTGGCGTAGCGCAGCGCCTCAGCCGTTTCATCGTAACCGGCCTGCGAGAAGCCGACGGTGAAAGACTTCATCGCTCGATTCGAATCGATCAGGCGGCTCAACTCGTAGGCCACGACCTTGGAATCGACGCCGCCGCTGAGATAGACGCCGAGCTCGACATCGCTAAGCAGCCGATCGGATACCGAGGTCCGGAAAAGCCCGGCGAAAACATCTTCGGCGTCGTCGGCGTTGCCGGACGTGCCGGTCCTTATGGGTTCGGAAAAGGTGTGCAGAGAGCAGTCGAAGCCCGCCGAGCGCCGATGACAGACGAGCACGCCGCCCGGGGGCACCTGAATGACGTGGTCGAATGGCGTGCGCACCGGCTCGTACAGTCCGGTGAACTGGCGCAGCAGTCCCTCCGGGTTCCAGACCTTTGCGGACGCCAGCCCTTTGATCTCGCTTGAGAACTCCAGGCGGCTGCATTCGAACCCATAGTGTGCGGAAAAGGCTGCGAAGCGCTGCGTGTCCACTCCGTCGCAATGAAGGTACAGCGGCTTGACCCCGAACCGGTCGCGGTGCGCCACCAACTCCGCGCCGTCCACGGACATGATCACGAAGGCGTACTCGCCCTCGAGGCGTGCGAAGAAATCGCCACCGAATGCCTTCCAGCCCTCGATGATCGTCTCGGTATCGCTACGGGTGCGGAAAACGACGCCGGATTCGGCAGCAATGTCTGCGCGTAGCGTCAGATGGTTGTACACCTCGCCGTTGAAAACGATCGCATGCCGACCGTCGGCGCTCGGCATCGGCTGGATGCCCGAGGCGACATCCTGAAACGCAAGCCGGAAATGATTCAGCCAGATGTGCCGGAACAGGGCCTCGCGCTGGTCGGTGTCGCCGCGATGGGCGACGCGCTCGGCGGCCCGACGAAAACCGTCCAGCCCGGGTGCATACCCATCTCGTGCGGGATCGCTGGAAAAAAGGATGCCGGAAAATCCACACATGGTGTCCGCGCAACAAGCAGAAGTGATGTTACGAGCATATCAACAAACAGAGCCGATCTGTTGCGCATCGCGCCGGGGCCCGGCCTGCGTGTTCAGTGCGTGCAAACGCGCTGGTTTGGCGCGGGCGTATGGGGGATCACCATGGAGCCGGCACAGGGCTGCGACGGCTGTGTGAAAAAGTCACAGATTGGGTGTGTCCTGCTTCAATGGGTCTTTTCCGGCCCGCCCCTATCATTCTCCTCAACAGGACGGAACACGCCGGCCTGGGCAAACAAACCACGCTGATACTCAGGAGAATGACCGTGATGAAGAAACGCGCCCTCGCTGCCGCCTTCGTCGCCCTGTTCGCCATCGCCGGTGTCGCCGGGGCCGACTCGACCGTGCTCGGCACGGTCGAGACCAACGCCACCGTGTACCGCGCGACCCAGAACCAGTCGGGTCTGCTGAACATCCAGGACGCCACCTTCGGTTCGCTCAGCGACTCGTTCATGGTCGGCTCGGTCAAGACCGACGTGACGATCCGACGCGCCTAGCAGGACCAGTCGGGTCTGTTGAACAAGCACGAGTTGACTGCCGGTTCGGTGCGCGGCTCGCGGGTGATCGGTTCGATCGAGACGGATGTGCGGGTCGACTCGGTGCAGCAGAGCCAGAGCGGTCTGCTGAACAGCCAGAAGGCGAACCTCGCCTCGGTCAACGGCTCGAACGTGCTCGGCGCGGTGCAGATCAACGTCCATGCGCGCAACATCGCGCAGAGCCAGGCCGGCCTGTTGATCAAGCAGAAGATCAGTGTCGGTTCTATCGATTGACCGGGCACTGAACGCGACTCCAGGGAGGCCTGACGACCGCGCGTTCACCGTCAAGCAACAGAAAACAAGCCGGCCTCTGGGGGCCGGCTTCATTCGCGTAGGTCAACCATGCGGCCACCGAGCCGGCGTTACAGTCGCCGCAGATCGCCAGACCGGCCACATCAGCGATCATCACTGGTGGCCGGCTGCGAATGTCAACACCGCGGCACAATTCCGCCTCGCCAACCGGCCGGCGCTCGACGCCCGCGATCAGGCAGCTCGCTGCGTAAGTCGCGCAACGGCGGAGCCGGCACTGTCGCTTGCAACGACCTGTCGCTGTGCTCCACGTTCGACCAGATCGTCCAGGGTGATGTCGGCAACGAAGTCGAAAATCTGCTGGCTCAGATCGTCCCACAGTGACCGCGTTGAGGCATGATAGACCTCATTCGCTACCTTCCTGCCCTGGCCTCGGGTGTATTCGACCCATTCATCGACCGCACAGATGATGTCGGCGACGGAGATTTGGCCGGCATCGCGACCCAGGTAGTAGCCACCACCGGGCCCACGCACGCCCCTGACCAGCCCTTTGGCGCGCAGCGAAGCGAACAGCTGCTCCAGATACGACAGGGACACGCCCTGGTTTTCGGAAATGTCCGCCAGTGTCATCGGTCCGCCGGATCCGTTCAGCGCCAGATCCAGCATGGCAGTCACGGCGTAGCGGCTCTTGGTAGAAAGTCTCATGATCTCGATCCTCTTATTCTCGTAGGTTGTCTGGCTTGGCACCCGCCTGATCCTTGCGGGGCGGCTTGGTTAACTCGTTGTAACGCTAAGACGCCTTAAACCTAGACGAGTTCCGCGGCTCTGTCTAGTTTTTTTATGGACAAAATCATGATGTCGCCTAAATTTCGGTTTTATATGGAGGAAATTGTTCAGGTTTGCATCGATTTTCAGATCTATTCCGTGTCTTGAGTACTGCCTTGTCGATCATTTGCCGGCAAAGGGCCGTCCGCCGGCGCTTTGCTTCCTGTTCGTCCGGGTGGTGACAAGCCCGGCCCACCGGGCGGAATTGCGCGGCAGGACGCGCTGGAACAGCGCTCCACGGTCTCGCGCCGCAGTCGCCCTTTGCCTGTGCAAGCGGGTCGGTCGTCCCGTTCGCGACCGGCGCATGAATCCTGGCGCCTCTGGACAGGAGCCGGGTCGCGGTTCGCGGCGCCACGCTGAACCGCGTCCCCCTGTCGGTGTCCGGCGACGCTGCCAGCGCACGCCGGTCGGACCTCGATCCAGCGGCCTCGGATTTGTCCATCGGTGCCGAGACCGCGCTTTCCTGGTTAAGGAAACGGCTTCTGCTAGTCTTTGTGGGTGGTTCGAAAACAACAACAGATGCCCCCTTCCGCAGCGCGACCACGAGTCCCGGGGGTAATCAAGCAACAACCGGAGCGAGGAGAGAGAGGATCATGCGTACCAAGACATTAGCCGTGTCCGCCACCTGCCTGGCGTTTTCACTGTCGGCAGGTACCGGATTCGCGAAGGGAGACGAGCAGAACCTGGAGAAGCTGGGGTCGTTTAAGAAAACCGACTCGGCGCCAATGAAACGCGTCGAGCAGGGTGGCGACTATGCGGAGAACCTGAAAAAGGTGCTGCAGAACATCAAGATGCCGCCCGGCTTTAAGATCGAGCTGTTCGCGATCGCGCCAGACGCGCGGCACATGGCGGTCAGCCGCAACAAGGGCACCGTGTGGATCGGTACCCGCAAGAATGCGGTCTGGTCGGCCACTGACCGGGACATGGACAATGTCGCAGACACCGTGGAGGAGTTCAGCCCGAGCGTGACGTTCGACATACCGAACGGTGTCTGTTATTCGAACGACGGGTTTCTGTTCATCGTCGAGAGAAACCGGGTGATGATGTTCCCGGCGGCCGAGTTTTTCATGGAAGGCTCGGATACCGTGGCGATTCCGATCGTCAAGCATGGCGAGCTGATTCCGCCGGACGAGGAATCCTATAACCACACTGCGCGTGTGTGCGCGATCGGTCCGGATGACAAGCTCTACATCAGCCTCGGTCAGCCGCATAACGTGACCCCGGCCGATAAGGTGGACTTGTATATGCAAACCGGCATCGGCGGGATCGTTCGCATGAACCGGGACGGGACCGGGCGCGAAGTCGTTGCCACCGGCGTGCGCAACTCGGTGGGTCACGCGTTCAACCCCAAAGACGGGGTCCTCTGGTTCACCGATAATCAGGTCGACGGCATGGGGGACGAGATACCCCCTGGTGAGCTGAACAAGATGTCGCAGGAGGGGATGTGGTTCGGACACCCTTATTACGGCGGCGGCGAGGTCAGGACCAACGAATACAAGGACCAGGAGATCCCGGCGGAGTTGGCGTCCAAGTATGTCCCGCCGCAGGTCGAGATGGTTGCCCACGCGGCCGACCTCGGCATGATGTTCTACACGGGGAACATGTTCCCGGATAAATACAGGAACGCGATCTTCAGCGCCCAGCATGGCTCCTGGAACGCAGTGAAGCCCAGGGGGGCAAGGGTGATGGTGACCTACCTGGACGAAGAGGGAAATGCCGCGGGTACCGAACCGTTCGCCGAGGGTTGGATGACCGATAGCGGCTTTTACCTCGGCCGCCCGGTCGATGTGCAGCAGTATGTCGACGGTTCGATCCTGGTATCGGATGACAAGGCCGGGGCTGTCTACCGGATCTCTTACCAGGGCGATTGACACCCGGCGCGGTGATGGGCCGGACACCGCTCCGGCCCATTGGTCTTTTCTAACGGGGTGCGCCGACCGTTCGGCGCAATGCTGGACGGCAAGGTGATGACGCGAACACGGGAAGTGACAATGACAGCACGGCGACTCAAACGGATGCTGGCTATCGGCCTGCTGTGCTCAGCACTGCCGGTGGCTGCGGCCGACCTGGAGGCGGGCAGGGCGAAGGCGGAGGCGGTATGCCAGACCTGCCACGGGATGAATGGCAAGGGCATCATGGCGATGGTGGCGAATATCGGCGGCCAGCAGAAACAGTATCTCGTGAAGCAACTGAGCGATTACCGCTCCGGCAAAAGACAACACGAGCAGATGAGCATCATCGCAGCGATGCTGACTGAGCAGGATGTCGACAATGTCGCCGATTGGTACGCCAGCATTGTCGCCACCTTCGAGATCCCGCAATAGGGCCGGCCTGCTCAGGCCTCTCGGTTACCGGATGTGTCTGAAAGGAATGGAAAAGGGCGGGTGAGCGCTGCTCCCCCGCCCGCTGTCCAGGCGTACGGTCGAGGTTCAGCGAACCTTGACGTAGAGATTGATCTCGAAGCCGTAACGCATATTCTGAAAACTGGGCTTGGACCACTTTTTCATGTCTCTTCCTCCGCTCTGCGAGTCGTGAGCAGACTCGTTTGGCAGGCCCACGAAGGGTCTGCGTGACTTAAGGATCTCGCCCCCACACAACTGTGGAGCAAGGGTTGATCTGCGCGGCACTAACCCGTCAAGCTTAGCTCAGTTGCGCGGATTATCCAGACCGGCAGCACGCGTGCTCACGTCCGATGGTTGAAATTCCTCGACGATACGATGATTGACGGGCTCAATGTCTGGACAGCCAGCCCTGTTCCAGCGCTGCCTGTATCAGGTCGAGCACATCGATTGCGAGGCCGGGTTCGCCATAGGCCGCCTCCAGTTCGGCGATCACCGCGTTCAGCGGGGTCACGCCATCGCAGCGACGCAGGATCTCTGCGGCGCTCTCGTTGAGCTGCACCATGCCTTCCGGGTAGAGGATCACCCAGCTCTGCTGTGCCTCCTCCCATTGCATACGATGTCCCGGGGCAATACCGAAGCAGGCATCCCTATCGAGCGTGGTCATTGCAAGTCCCCTTGGTTGATATAGGGCGGCATCACGTGCACCAAGGTATCACCCGCACCGGACGGCGAGTGTGGTACGCCACCTGGGAGGTGTTGATAGGCCCTGGTTCTCTTTCGCTGCCGTTGTGCTGCGCGGACTTGGCCCATGCGTCGCGCCGGGTCCGCACGGTGGCGCCGTTCCCGGCGATACGTGCCAACGGCCTACTTCTTGAGTTGGTAAAAGCGGCGGTTCAGGTACTCGGTGACATCGCCGATCTCGTCGGCACTCCAGCCGAGACCCGAATGCAGACTCCACGACGCCACCCGCTCGCGTAGTCCGCTATAGCTTGCGACCACGCGCCCTTCTTGATTGTGTGCCCAGCTGTCGTGGCACTGCCGGCAGTGGTTCTCGTACAGTGCCCTGCCGCGGTCGAACTCCGCGACGGCGGCCGGCGGAAGTGTGCCGGCCAGGGCCGCCAGTGCAGTCGCCAGGCGGCTCAATGGAATCCCTCGATTTGCCATCTTCAAACACACCACCTCGCTGCCGGGATGCAGCAACCACGATCAGTTGTTCGTGGGCATACTATAACGACGGGGCCAATCAATCATCTGTCGGGGGACGGCCCCGACCGAACGGTCGGCAGATCAGCGGATCGTCGGGATTGATGTCTCCGCTGTGGCTCTTGTCGCCTGTGAGGTTTCCGCGCGTGCGGCCCCTTCCGTTACCTTGGTGCAAGTGATGCAGCGCTCAAGTCGCTCAGGAACGGCGCGCCGGGCGGGTTCGGTTTTGTGGTTCCTTGAACAAGGTGGCGCGGGCTTTGCAGCCCGCGCCCAATCGCACTGATGGCGCACATGCCAAGGAGTTCCAACCAACTGTCGAGCAGACTACCGGAAGCCAGTTCGCCCGGGATTGTTTTCAGGCGCCAAGGGGTAATCCTTCGGTGCCAGTGCGCCCGGCGGGTTACCGCAAGGGATTCCCGTCATGCGACGGCCATCGGATGCCACCAAGGCCGCCGCCCGCCGGTTGCCCGGGCGGCTGCGCCAGCCGCATTGCCGCTGCGCTCGGTGTCCATGATGGTGCGATTTTCGGCCAGCTTCGCAGCGGTCATGGACGGGACGAGATGCGCGGAGGCCCGCTGGCCGCGAACGAAGATGTCCGCTATAACCGGACCATGGGTCCGATCCGGAGACGCAAGCCATGTTGATTGTTCGGCACGACAGGTTGCCTTGCAGTCGCGCTGTCCCGCGTCTGCCATTGCGGCGTTGAGCGGCGCAGCCTCAATGGATTCCGGCGACTGGTACCTGTTCGCGGCCGACGCCATGCTGTTCCTGCATTGGATGTTTGTCGCATTCATCGTCGGCGGTGTGCTGCTGATCTTCGCCGGTCGGCTTCTGCACTGGTCCTGGGTGAGGAATCCCTGGTTCCGGCTGGCGCATCTGGTCGGCATCGCCGTCGTGGTGCTGCAGTCATGGCTCGGGATCATATGCCCAATGACCGCTTGGGAAATGGCTTTGCGCGCGAAGGCCGGCGATGCGGTTTACGCGGGCTCCTTCGTATCGCATTGGCTGAATGTCATTCTGTATTACGACGCGCCCCAGTGGGTGTTTGCCGTGTGCTACACGCTGTTCGGGGCACTGGTTGCTCTGAGCTGGTACTGGGTTCGACCGCGTCCTTTCAAGCCGCCTGGCAGGGCTGGTTGACGCTGGTGGAAGATGGCGCCCCAGCGCATGCGACCGACCGGATGCCGCGCCTCCGTTCCCGGACTCCATCTTCCTGCCGACAGCAGCCCATTGCTTTGCGCCAGCCAAGGTCCGCGATACCGGGTATGCTATGTCGGCCGATGCGATCGGCTCGCTGTTTTCTATCAGCGGCTATCATTTCCTTTAGGGAGCGGCGGTTGTTGCTCACGGAGCAGATCGTGCGCCAACGACCGAAACTGAGTACCCAGGGGGATTGCCGGTGTATCGGCGACCCTATTGGCCATGTGCGCTGTTGAGGCAGGTGTCGTCGATGTCGAAAGCCGCACAGCGCCTTGGTCGGGATGTTCCTCGAAACGCCCCGGAACCTGGCCCGGAGGGTAGTGAGGGCCGCGCTGAGTAAGGCGGCAGAAGCAATTGGAAGCATCAGAACATTTTGGATGGAAATACCTAGGAGGAAGCAAGGATGAGAGCATTGAAGCTTAAGGCAGCCGTAATCGGCTCCACGCTGATCGTCGCATGCGCAGCCGCAGGTGCGGCAGACGATATCGGGAAACGCGAGTACAACAACAATTGTGCCGCTTGTCATGGCATGGAGGGCAGGGGCGACGGACCTTATGCGGGGATCGTCAACACGCTCATTCCGGACATCACTGCCCTGCAGAGGAACAACAATGGGGTGTTTCCGTACGATCATGTCTACGAAGTGATCGACGGGCGCACGGAACTCAAGGGCCATGGTCCCCGCGCCATGCCGATCTGGGGCAGCGAGTACAATGAGAAGGCCGCGGAGTATTACAGCGACTACCTGCAACCGTACAACGCGGAAGGATTCGTCCGCGGTCGCATCCTGGCGCTGATCAACTACATCTATTCTTTGCAGAAATAGGATCGTCGCGATCGTGTTTGGTGACGGGTGCCGGTGCAAAAGGCGCCCGTCGGCCGAGCCCCCCGGGGCGATTGCAGTGGCGCTGAATCCTCCGCGTCTCTTGTGCTGCGGTCGAGTGCCATGCGCCTGTTTTCCAGTCGTTTCTCCGAGACGGACTTTCAGTCAGGCGCGGTCTTGCGCCCGCCGTGTGCAACCGGTTGACGTACTGCCACCGATGGCATCCGTTGCGAACACTCACTCTGCCAACACTTTTCCTGACAGGATTGCTCGAATGAAGTCCGTTCCGTTGCCTTCCTTGAGAAAGTGGCGATAGGCCTGTACGCCGAAGCGCATCGGATCGCAGAGGTAGATGGTAGTGTTCATTTGCTGTTCGGTTTCGTAGCCGTCGCCCGGGAACTGGGTCAACACGCGTTCACGTTGTGCCGCTTCCATGGTGGCAAGCATGGTTACATAGGCGATGTATTCCTGGGCCTGAATTGTCGGCTTCTGTTCCCTGAAGTTGCAGGCGGCGATCGCGTGTGCTGTCTCATGTGCGATGAGCCCCCGATAAAGGTCACGATCGATCGGAATGCCACACCACTCCTCGAATTCGAGAAACTCCGCGTAGCGGAGCACCATGACCTTGTGACTCGAGGCCAGAAAGCATCCGGCGGCAGAGTGTCTGGGGTACCCCTCCAAGGCCGCTAGGATCTCGATCCTGATCTCGCCCGATACATCCAGTCCGGCGGCCGCGAGAAAATCGATTGCCGCCCTCGCTCCTTCGCAGGCCGAATTCATATCACGCCGATCATCTGCCGATATGACCAGATTGGGAATATCGCACTCGAATGCGGCTGTGATTGACTCCGCGTTACCGGCCGGCGATGCAGTCGCGGCAAGCAATACGAGCAAGGCAACGACGACGGGCCCGTTCCACGAAAGGTGTGTCAGGAGCGAACGTGGGTCCATTACCGCAATCCGCAGGCAGCTGACGCGTTCGAACTCACCGGTTCCTGACGCTGTCGACGGTGAGTCCCCAGACTCCCCTGTGATTGTGCCGCGCAATGCGTTCCATTGCCGGGTACTCGAACGGGGCATTCGGCAGCGCGAGCGCCCATCCGCGCCCCAGCAGATAGGCCGCCAGATCCTCGCCTTCGTCGAAAGGGCCACGGTCCACGCAGCAGATCGCGTTGAGGCTTTTGTCGGCATTCCTGGTTTGCGGCTGGCATTTCACGAAACCCTGGATCCGGAATTCCAGTGCCAGCACGGCCCGTGACCCGCATTGCACGGGGCGGATATTGCCGCGGCAGTGTCGGCCCGTGTCCGGGACATAGATCCCATACAGGTGAACCCGCTTACCCTCTATCAGCAGGGAGGCGTCATCCTGCACCAGCGCATAGGTGCCCAGTTCACGCGACAGTGCCGTGCCGCATGCCAACGCGAGCGAAAGGATGAAAAGTGCCGTGTTCCTCATTAGGTGTTGCCGATGTTATCAGCAGTCTCGCGCGGCGCAACCACGTTCTCGGGGGTGCCCGGGCTGCTGGGAGTCCGAGTGCTACCTGCACAGCGCCGTGTGATTCTGCATGGTTCGCAGGTCCCTGCTTGGTGCAATGTGCAGGCGCCCGACGCGCGCGACACGATACCTTGAAAGCCAAAGATTTCTGCAGAAAAACGACAGAAGGCGCATCGCTTCGGCGTGGTGCCGGAATCGAAGGGAGTTTGATCGACGTCAACTAACAGCCTAGGCATTGTGCTGATGAAATGTTTAGCTCTTAACAAAAGGGCAGCGCCTGATGCCAGAGGACGTAAACAAGATTCTCGGCTGACATTCGTTGCGGAGGGGATGCAAAGCATCAGGCTGATCACCACCGGCCTGGTGCTGCAAAACCTTTTATCTGCTTTACCCGAGCTGGAACGGTTACACCGCAGGGGATTGGAAATGGGGCTTGCCGAGCGCTTGATTTTCCCGGTGACACCAGGGGTCGCGCAACGATCCGCTTGCTAGGGACAAGGCGTAGGTGAACGCAGCGCCGGGGACCGGTCATCCAGGCAAGCTGGGTATGGACTCTTGGTCGGCAGGCCTACAGCCGCTTCGGTTGTGCCGATCGCGCAAAACGACGGCGAAAGAGTTTTAGGGTGCGCATGTCTGCTCCAGCAGCGACCTGAAAGATGCGCAATAGGGACGATAACGACAAAAAAGGAAGGATTATGTTTTTTCCCCGCTTGATGCGGCTAAGTGCCGCGCTGATTTTTGCCTGCTCACCGGCCTTTGGTGCCCCCTTGATTGCGATCGATGTCGATCCCGACACGCCGGGCATCCAGACGGATTTGACCGTCTCTGTGGGGCAGGCCTTCTCGGCAGATGTCGTGATCACCGGGGTCGATGTGGCAGACTCATTGAACGCCTTCGAGCTTGCTCTGGGATTTGATCCATCGGTACTCCAGGCGACCTCGGCGATCGACGGTGACTTTCTGTTGGATCCAGTCTTCAATCTGGAGGCACAGCTCGACAATCTGGTTGGAGAAATCTCTTTTTCCAGTGTCACGCTGGCGCCGATCGGTGCGTCCGGCGACGGTGTGCTGGCCTCGCTCGGGTTTGTCGCCTTGGCCAGCGGCACCTCCGTGCTCGATCTCAATGATCTGCTCCTGTCTGCCCCATTCGGGGTGCCTATCGAGTTCGGAGAGGTGAGCGGTGGTGCTGTCAGTGTTACGCCCGAAGCCGGCGTGCCGGAACCAAATATTTTGGTGATTTTCGCATTGGGCCTGGCTGTCCTTGTCTCTGTCGTAAGGCATGGCCGGGCGAAGCAGCTTTAGAAAAGAGCTGGGAAATCATGAACGGCGAGGGCCCGCGCATTTTGTGATTGATGCGTCTTGGGCAGCGCGTTGCTCGCGGGCATGAACAAGGATTACGAAGGGACGAGTAACTATCGTCGCTCGACAAAGGGAGGGGAGTCGCATGCGGACAACGAATGCAAAGGTTTGCATCATGCTGGGCATCTTGGCGAGCGCCGCAGCTATCGAGTGCTGGGCACAGGGTTCGGACCTTAACGGCGATGGTCAGGTTAATGTCTATGATGCCTCGATCGCCGGTAGCTGTTTCGGTGCCGACCTGCAGCTGACTCCCGATTGTGAGGTCGCCGACCTCGACGGGGATGGCGAGGTAACCCTATCGGATCTTCAGATCCTGAAGGCGCAGTATGGCAATATCGCGCCGACTGCGGATGCCGGCGTCGACCAGGCGGTGACCGTTGGCGAACCCGTGATACTTGATGGGAGTGGCTCCAGCGACCCGAACGGGGACAGCCTCAATTTCAACTGGACGATGTTATCTCGACCGCCGGGGAGCAGTGCGGTGCTCTCGGACTCGGCCGCCGTCAGACCGGTCTTCGAGGCCGATGTGGTGGGCGGATATGTGGTCCGCTTGATCGTAGATGACGGTGCGCTGTTCAGTACTTCCGACTCGGTCAGCGTGACGGCGGTGGCGACGGCTAACAGCCCGCCGGTGGCGGATGCTGGGCCGGATCAGAGTGCGCCGGTCGGTACGGGCGTGACACTCGACGGCAGTGGCTCGTCGGATGTTGATGGCGACGTATTGGACTTCAGCTGGACCTTCGTATCGGTCCCGGCCGGGAGCACGGCCAGCCTGTCCGACCCGGCGGCGGTGAAGCCGTCGTTCACGATCGACATCGCCGGCGACTATGTGCTGCAGCTGGTGGTCAACGACGGCCTGGTCGACAGTGCGCCGGACAGCGTCTCGGTGAGTACCGACAACAGCGCGCCGGTGGCGGATGCCGGGCCGGATCAGAGTGCGCCAGTCGGTACGGGCGTGACACTCGACGGCAGTGGCTCGTCGGATGTCGATGGCGACGTACTGGACTTCAGCTGGACCTTCGTATCGGTCCCGGCCGGGAGCACGGCCAGCCTGTCCGACCCGGCGGCGGTGAAGCCGTCGTTCACGATCGACATCGCCGGCGACTATGTGCTGCAGCTGGTGGTCAACGACGGCCTGGTCGACAGTGCGCCGGACAGCGTCTCGGTGAGTACCGACAACAGCGCGCCGGTGGCGGATGCCGGGCCGGATCAGAGTGCGCCGGTCGGTACGGGCGTGACACTCGACGGCAGTGGCTCGTCGGATGTCGATGGCGACGTACTGGACTTCAGCTGGACCTTCGTATCGGTCCCGGCCGGGAGCACGGCCAGCCTGTCCGACCCGGCGGCGGTGAAGCCGTCGTTCACGATCGACATCGCCGGCGACTATGTGCTGCAGCTGGTGGTCAACGACGGCCTGGTCGACGGTGCGCCGGACAGCGTCTCGGTGAGTACCGACAACAGCGCGCCGGTGGCGGATGCCGGGCCGGATCAGAGTGCGCCGGTTGGTACGGGCGTGACACTCGACGGCAGTGGCTCGTCGGATGTCGATGGCGACGTACTGGACTTCAGCTGGACCTTCGTATCGGTCCCGGCCGGGAGCACGGCCAGCCTGTCCGACCCGGCGGCGGTGAAGCCGTCGTTCACGATCGACATCGCCGGCGACTATGTGCTGCAGCTGGTGGTCAACGACGGCCTGGTCGACGGTGCGCCGGACAGCGTCTCGGTGAGTACCGACAACAGCGCGCCGGTGGCGGATGCCGGGCCGGATCAGAGTGCGCCGGTCGGTACGGGCGTGACACTCGACGGCAGTGGCTCGTCGGATGTCGATGGCGACGTACTGGACTTCAGCTGGACCTTCGTATCGGTCCCGGCCGGGAGCACGGCCAGCCTGTCCGACCCGGCGGCGGTGAAGCCGTCGTTCACGATCGACATCGCCGGCGACTATGTGCTGCAGCTGGTGGTCAACGACGGCCTGGTCGACGGTGCGCCGGACAGCGTCTCGGTGAGTACCGACAATAGCGCGCCGGTGGCGGATGCCGGGCCGGATCAGAGTGCGCCGGTTGGTACGGGCGTGACACTCGACGGCAGTGGCTCGTCGGATGTTGATGGCGACGTATTGGACTTCAGCTGGACCTTCGTATCGGTCCCGGCCGGGAGCACGGCCAGCCTGTCCGACCCGGCGGCGGTGAAGCCGTCGTTCACGATCGACATCGCCGGCGACTATGTGCTGCAGCTGGTGGTCAACGATGGCCTGGTCGACGGTGCGCCGGACAGCGTCACGGTCGGCACCCAGAACAGCCCGCCGGTGGCGGATGCCGGTCCGGACGACGTCGTCAAGGTAGGTGACACGGTTCAGCTCGACGGTGCGGGTTCCACCGACGCAGACAATGATCCCCTGTCATTCTTCTGGTCTCTGTTGTCTTTGCCTCCGGGCAGCACCGCAGTCTTGTCCGACCCATTCGCGGTGGATCCCGGGTTCGCAGCGGACCTCGCCGGTGATTATGTCGCCCAGTTGATCGTCAACGATGGCCTGGTCGACAGTGCACCTGATACCGTCTGGATTCAGACCGAGAACCAGCCGCCACTGGCCGATGCGGGTCCCGGCCTGCCCGTCAGTGTCGGGGACACGGTAACGCTGGACGGCAGCGGTTCGTCCGACCCGGACGGCGACAGCATAAGCTTCCTCTGGACCCTGAAGCCACCGGTGGGTAGCAGTGCGATACTATCCGATGCCACGGCGGTCAGGCCGTCGTTCGTAGCCGATGTAGCCGGTCAGTATCAGGCCACATTGGTGGTGAGCGATGGACTGCTCACCAGTGCCCCGGACAGCACCGTCGTAATCGCGTCTGCGCTAACGGTGGTGACCGCTCAGGACGACAGGGCATCGACCCTGTCTGACCGGACTGTCGTTATTGCGGTGCTGGACAACGATACGCCCGCGGGGGCGGTCAGCGTGGACCCGGCGTCCGTGACTCAGCCGGCCCACGGTACCGTTCGACTCAACGCAGACGGCACGATCAGCTACTCGCAGGCGGGTCTGACGGAACCGAGCGGCATGCAGCTGTACAAGGACCACTGCGCGGGCTGTCACTCGGTGAACGGTTTCACTGGGCAAGACACCTTCAGCTATGCAGCCAGCGATGGAGCAAGCAGTGACAGCGCAACCGTTACCGTCTCTGTGACCACGTTCGATACAGCCGGTTCGCGGGGGGACATCTCTGGGGCGACGCCGTCGTGCAGCCTGTTCGACTCGCTCAGGCATATCGATTGTGCCGGCTTTGCCTTGAGCGATGCCGACCTGGAGGAAATCACGCAGTTCCTGCAAAAGGTTTTCCCGTAGAGGTCGCGGCTGCGCCTCTTCTGGGACGCGAGATGCTGGAATGATGACGGTGCCGGTGTCGCGTCCCGGAAGTCGATGGGGTGGCCGGACCATTGGGCGCCCGAGGAATCCGATTGGCCCGCCGATGCACTGTTTTGATCGGGTTTTGCACATTGACTCGGGTTCGCGCAGAACGGACATCGTTCGGTGCTGTTGCCTTGAGGGCGGCGGGGGTGTGCTGTAGCCCTTGCCAGCCAATGGGTCTAGATGTGCCCCCGGCATCGCGGTCGGCCGGGAACGAAATCGGCGAGCCTTGAATATCGGTTCGCGCTGCGTGCCGCTATGCCGCGGTCCGCGCATCGCTTTCCCGGGTGGCCGCAGCCGCCGGTTCTTATCGGATTTAGATTGCTCCCGCGCGGGTTCCCCCGGCAAAATTCCATCGTCCCCCTCGCCGCCGTTGGAGCATCAGCCTGGGTGCATGCGGGCAGGAGGCTTCTAAGGCGATCCGTTATTCGAATACCAGAGACATCATGGATAGTTTATAAAGGGGCGATCGGGCCCCCAGACCAGAGCCGACAGCCATGCTGCACAATCTTCGCTTGAATTCCGATCTTGGATTCCAGCCAAGTCTCGAAATTTTCCAGTATCAGGACGATTCAGAGACCTCCCGCCCGCTGATCGGGTTCCTGCAGACGTGATCCGACGATCTTTCGCGGTGAAGTCGGTCGCGTGCCCAAGCCGGCGCTTGTTTCCCTGCGTCATCGGTCGATCCATCCTGCGTCCGGGCAGTGATTGGTGCGGGCGTTCAGGCGTGGTTTGGGGGGTACTCAGTCTCCTGCTTGTGACCGCCCCGACAGGTGCCGCGGAGATCGAGCCAAGGGCCTACGTCAACACACCGGTCGGGATCAATTTCCTGATCGCCGGCTACGTCTATTCAGAAGGCGGTCTGGCGACGGAAGGTTCGTCACCCATCAAGAATGCGGAACTCTCCACCCATACCGGGGTGGTGGCCTATGCCCGAACGCTGGATGTGGGGGGGAAATCAGGCAAGTTCGATATGATCTTGCCGTTTTCCGATCTGTCCGGGAATGCGATGGTTGCCGGCCAACGCCGCGAGCGCAATATTGCCGGTTTGAACGACCCGCGCTTCCGTTTCTCGGTCAATTTCTACGGCGCCCCCGCGTTGTCGTTGCAGGAGTTCGCCAACTACCAGCAGGACTTGATCATAGGGGCAAGTGTCCAGGTCTCTGCGCCCCTTGGGCAATACGACAGCAACAAGCTGGTCAATCAGGGCAACAACCGTTGGTTCATCAAGCCCGACATTGGCATCTCCAAGGCGTTGGGGCCGCTGGCGTTGGAGCTCTCCACCGGCGTGTTCTATTTCACCGACAATGATGACTACTTGGGTGGCAAGAAGCTCGAGCAGGATCCGATCTCCTCCACGCAACTACACGTTACATACAATCTGGGCCGCGGCGTCTGGGCAGCACTGAGCGGGACTTACGATTACGGTGGGCGCACGACGATAGACGGCGTACGCAGCGAAGAAGCCGATGGCAATTTTCGCACGGGCGCCACACTTGCTTTGCCGGTTAACCGGAACAATTCGATCAAGCTTTACGCTGCCACCGACGTGCAAACCAGTATCGGGACGGACGTCAACCTGGTTGGGGTCGTCTGGCAGCACCGTTGGGGCGGTGGACTGTGAGCCCCCTGGTGAGCGCCAAGGCCCGGTTGCGCATAGGCATCGAAAAGCCTGCTCTGGCCAAGCTGGACGCTGTCCCCGACCGTTAGGCACCTGCGCCCTGGCGCACTCGACCCGCTCAACACAGTGAATGTGTTCTTAAAGGATCTCGATCTCAAACCGATCTTTTTTGCATATTCCCAAGGTGCAGCTGCCAGCATGCGATTGACCGCATCGATCCTGATTGTCCTGCTTGGCCACGTCGCCCATGCCGGCGGTGCGGCCTGCGTGATGGCCAAGTACCAGGGCCAGACGTTGGACTATGCGTTGGTCTACGACCGATCGCACCCCGATGAGGCGCAGCAGGCGGCATCGGACGAACTGCGCCAGAAGGGTTATGCAGAGCATGCCGGTCGCCTCGATGTGATGCGTGCCCAGAATCTGAGCAATCTTGATCGGGCGTATGTCATCGTCATTCGCAGCGAGTTCAGGGATAGGCGCGGCAAGGCGCGTTCGGCGATGGGCTGTGGCTTCAGCGAAGATTCGTATCGCGACGCAGAACTCGATGCGGTGCGTGACCTTCAAGCCTATTTCTGGGGTTGGAAGCCCGACCTGCACGGCTACGAACTTGTGCGCCGGTTTCAGTACTGAGTGTCGTCCAGCCGACTTTAGGGCCTGTTAACACTAATCCGGAGCGTGTCGCCGGAGGCCATTTTTTCGCAGATCAAGGCGTAACGAGCGCTGTGTAGCAGGCTACGTAAGCGAGCTGCAACGCAGAGCTGTGGAAAAATGGCCCCGTCCCTTCGGGTTGCGCCCCAAAATGGGCCACTCGGTGTTACTCGTCGTTCATTTGGAATGACCAAACTTCACTCCTCGCGCCTTGATTGGCCCATTTTGGGGCAGCAACGACACGGTCCGGATTAGTGTTAACAGGCCCTAGTATCCTTTCCGCAGGACGATTCTCCCGCATCTGGCCTGAACAGTTGCCTGCCGTTTGGCTTCTGAAGCGGGCATACCCCATCGTTGACGCGTGCCCTGTTCGTGCCCTGTTCGTGCCCTGTCCGGGTCATGCGCATTGATATTAGTCGCCGCGAATATTAGTATGTTAAATGTTTGTTATAAAAGACCGTGAACCGGTCATAAAACAAAGGGCTTAGGGCATGTTGGATCCCGTATTGCACGTCGAGGCAGAGACTGGCCGTAGGGAGGTCAAGAATACGACCTGCTACATGTGCGCCTGCCGCTGCGGCATCCGCGTCACGCTGCGCGACGGCGAGGTCCGGCACATCGAGGGCAACCCCGACCACCCGTTGAACAAGGGGGTGATCTGCGCCAAGGGTGCCTCGGGCATCATGAAGCAGTACTCGCCGGCGCGCCTGACCAAGCCGCTGATGCGCCGTCAGGGCGGGGTGCGCGGAGAGTCCGACTTCGAGGAGATCTCCTGGGAGCAGGCGTTTCAGATCATGGCGGAACGCCTGTCCAAGCTGCGCGCCGAGGACCCGAAGAAGTTTGCCTTGTTCACCGGGCGCGACCAGATGCAGGCCTTGACCGGGATGTTCGCCAGGCAGTTCGGTACGCCGAACTATGCCGCACACGGCGGTTTCTGTTCGGTCAACATGGCTGCGGGTCTGATCTATACGATCGGGGGTTCGTTCTGGGAGTTCGGCGGGCCGGATCTCGACCGCGCCAAGCTGTTCGTGATGATTGGTACCGCCGAGGATCACCATTCCAACCCGCTTAAGATCGCCATCTCGAAGTTCAAGCGCCGCGGCGGCCGCTTCATCTCGATCAACCCGGTGCGTACCGGCTATTCGGCGATCGCCGACGAATGGGTCCCGATCAAGCCGGGCACCGACGGCGCGCTGCTGCTGGCAATCACCCACGAGATCATCATGCAGGGTCTGTACGACCGTGAGTTCATGGTCGATTACACGAATGCCGCCGAACTGGTGAATCTGGATCCGGCATCCGATGACTACGGCATGTTCATCCGTACCAACAAGCCGGTCGAGGAGGGTTGTTTCGACGCCCAGAACAAGCTTTGGTGGGACCGCAAGACCAACGGCCCGGTCGATGTGCGCTGCGAGGGTTGTGACCCCTACCTGCTCGGCAGCTACGAACTCGACGGCAAACCCGTCAAGACCGCGTTCCAGATGTTGAAGGAGCGGGTCGAGGAGTACACGCCCGAGTGGGCGGCCGGCATCACCGGTATCCCGGTCGAGACCATCAAACGACTGGCGCACGAGATGGGCGTCACCGCCCGCGACCAGAAGATCGAACTGCCGGTCCAGTGGACCGACGTGTGGGGCCGTGAGCATGATTCGGTGATCGGCAACCCGGTCGCATTTCACTCGATGCGCGGGCTGGCGGCGCACTCCAACGGTTTTCAGACCATCCGCGCGCTCGGCGTGCTGATGACCCTGCTGGGCACCATAGACCGGCCGGGTGGCTTCCGCCACAAGGCACCTTTCCCGCGACCGATCCCGCCGTGCCCGAAGCCGCCGAAGGGTCCGGACGCGGTGCAGCCGAATACCCCGCTGGATGGCATGCCGCTCGGTTGGCCGGCCGACCCGAACGATCTGTTCGTCGACGAGCACGGCAACCCGGTGCGCATCGACAAGGCGTTTTCCTGGGAATACCCGCTTTCGGTGCACGGTCTGATGCACAACGTGATCACCAATGCCTGGCGCGGCGATCCCTACAGGATAGACACGCTGATGCTGTTCATGGCCAACATGGCCTGGAACTCGTCGATGAACACCGACAAGGTGCGCGACATGCTGGCCGACAAGGACGAGAACGGCGAGTACAAGATCCCGTTCATCATCGTCTGTGACGCGTTCCAGTCGGAGACGGTCGCATTCGCCGACCTGGTGCTGCCGGATACGAGCTATCTCGAACGCCACGATGCGCTGTCCATGCTGGACCGGCCGATATCCGAGTTCGATGGGCCGGTCGACTCGGTGCGCATCCCTGTGGTGCCGCCAAAGGGACAGTGCAAGCCCTTCCAGGAGGTGCTGATCGAGCTGGGTTCGCGCCTCGGGCTGCCGGCCTTTGTCGACGAAAAGGGCGCGCGCAAATTCCGTGACTACCCCGATTTCATCATCAATTACGAGACCTCGCCGGGCTCCGGTATCGGTTTTCTGTCCGGCTGGCGCGGCAAGGGCGGCGAGAAATTCCTCAAGGGCGAACCCAACCCCCGTCAGTGGGAGATGTACGCGAAGAACAACTGCGTGTTCCACTACGAACTGCCGAAGTCGTACCAGTACATGCGCAACTGGAACAAGGGCTATCTGGAGTGGGCGCGCGCGCACGGCATGACGCGCTTTGCCGAGCCGATCAATGTGCACGTCTACTCCGAGGTGCTGCAGAAATTCCGCCTCGCCGCACAGGGCAGAAGACCCGGCAGGCGGCCGCCTGCGCACCTGGCACGGCGCGTCGAGACCTATTTCGATCCCTTGCCGTTCTACCACGAGACACTGGAGTCGGAGCTGGTGGATACTCACGAGTATCCGCTCAACGCGCTCACCCAGCGTCCGATGGCGATGTACCATTCCTGGGACAGCCAGAACGCCTGGCTGCGCCAGATTCACACCCACAACTACCTGTTCATGAGCCCCAGGCTGGGCGCGTCGCAGGGCTTCGAAGACGGCGACTGGGTCTGGGTCGAGTCACCGCATGGCAAGGTGCGCTGCATGGCGCGCTTCTCCGAATCGGTCGAGCCGGGCACGGTTTGGACCTGGAACGCGATCGGCAAGGCGGCAGGCGCCTGGGGGCTGAACCCGAAGGCCAACGAATCGCAGAAGGGCTTTCTGCTAAACCACCTGATCTCGGAAGAGCTGCCGCCCTGCGAGGCCGGTCCGCACCTGTCGAACTCGGACCCGGTGACCGGTCAGGCGGCCTGGTTCGACGTGCGGGTCAAGGTCTACAAGGCCGACGACAGCGAGCCGCGCGCGACCTTCCCGCAGTTCCAGGCGCAGCGGCGCGTACCCGGGCAGGACCGCCGGCGCGGCAGGTGGCAGGCCTACTTTGCCGGCATGTTCCGGCGCAAGACCGGTATCGAGTAGGGCAGGAGTAGCGGCAGATGACACAGTTGGCACTGGTAATCGATCTGAACGTCTGCGTGGGATGCCACGCCTGCGTGACCTCGTGCAAGGAATGGAATACGTCGGGCTGGGCCGGTACGATGGCCGATCAGCGCCCTTACGGTACCGACCCCACCGGCACCTTCTTCAACCGCGTGCAGATGTTCGAGGTTGGCGAGTACCCCAAGACCGAGACGGTCCACTTTCCCAAGAGTTGCCTGCACTGCGAGGAGCCGCCCTGCGTGCCGGTCTGCCCGACCGGGGCATCGTACAAACGCGAAGACAACGGAGTGGTGCTGGTCGACTACGACAAATGCATCGGCTGCAAGTACTGCTCCTGGGCCTGTCCGTATGGCGTGCGCGAACTCGACGAGCAGCAGAAGGTGATGAAGAAGTGCACCTTGTGCATCGACCGTATCACGGATCAGACCCTGCCCGAGAACGAGCGCAAGCCAGCCTGTGTGCTGGCCTGTCCGACTACGGCACGCTTGTACGGCGACGTGCACGACCCCGACTCCGAGGTCTCGATCGCGATCCGCGAGAATGGCGGCTACCAGCTGATGCCGGAGTGGGGCACGCAGCCGGCCAACCACTACCTGCCGCGGCGCAAGACCCGCATCCAGATCTTCGACGACGAACTCGAACGCGCGGACAATCCGCTCAAGAAAGAGGCGCCGCTACCGGCCGCCGAGGGTGAGACCCTCGACGACGTCGCGTACTAGGGCCTGTTAACACTATGCGGATACCCATCGACAGAGCCCCATTTTTTGCAGGACCAGGCGCAGTGAGCGCTGTGTACCTGCCGTACATGAGCGAAACTGCAACGCAGGCCGGTGGAAAATGGGGCCTGTCCCTCCGGGTTGGCCCTCAACTCAGGCCATGCAGCGTTGCACATCGCTTATTTGGAATAACCAAACTGCGCTCTGCGCGCCTTGCTTGGCCTGATTTGAGGACCAACGCTGGGCGTCCGCATAGTGTTAACAGGCCCTAGGGCCTGGAGTAATCTAAAGATGCATCCCGCATTCTCGGTAATCTTCCTCACCACCCTGATCGGTGCGGGCCAGGGCCTGTTCATGGCATTGGTCACCGGCCAGGTGTACTCGCTGGCCAACCTGCTGGCGCCACAGGACAGCGTGAACTTCTATGCCACCGGCAGCCTGCTGGCACTGGTGCTGCTGGGCCTCGGTCTGGTGGCTGCGGTGTTTCACCTCGGCAAGCCGAGCTATTTCATCACCCGCGCCTGGCGCGGCATCACCCAGTGGCGGACCTCGTGGCTTTCACGCGAGCTGATTGCGCTGCCGGCATTCATGCTGTTGGTTGGACTTTACGGAGCGGCCCACTATCTCGATTTCACCCAGCCATGGCTGGTCGTGAAGGGCCAGTTGCCGATCGATGCCACCCTGGTGCTGGGTATACTCGGGGTGTTGGGTGCGATCGTACTGTTCGTCTGTACCGCGATGATCTACGCCAGTCTGCGCTTCCTGCAGGAGTGGCACAGCCCGCTGACCGTGGCCAACTTCACCCTGTTCGGACTGGCCTCCGGCTTTACGCTCGCAGCGGCGTTCTCGGCCTGGCGCGGCGTCGAGCTGGTCGCGTTCTATGGCGTCTGGGCGGTGATATTCACGATTCTGGCGGCCATCACGCGCGGCTTCTCGATGTATCGCAATGCGCGCATCAAACACAAGTCAACCCTGCAGACCGCGATCGGGGTGCGCCATACGAAAATACGGCAGAAGTCGATGGGCTTCATGGGCGGGTCGTTCAATACCCGTGAGTTCTTTCATGGTGCCGGTGCCGGCAGCGTTGCGCTGGTCAAGGTCTTCTTCGCGGTGACGGTCTTTCTGGTGCCTGTGATCCTGCTGGGCGCGTCCAATGCGATGCAGTCGGCGTACCTGCCGATGCTGGCCTTTGTCGTGCAGTTTCTCGGCCTGATGGTCGAGCGCTGGTATTTCTTTGCCGAGGCCAGGCATCCGCAAAATCTGTACTACCAGTCGATGGCCTGATGGCGTCGTCGGGCACAGCCCGACCTACCCAACTGGAAGTGAGCGGATCGTAGGGTGGGCTGCGCCCGCCGAACAATCGCAGCATGAACCTGCCTGCCCAGCATGGCCGCGACGCGAGCGACTCGTAGGGCGGGCTGCGCCCGCCGAACAATCGCAGCACGAACCCAACTGCCCGTCATGACCGCGACACGAGCGGATCGTAGGGCGGGCTGCGCCCGCCGAACCGGTCTCGTTCGCGACTCGACCTGCCGGTCAGCCAAGAACAGGTTTTCCAACGCCGCCGACCGACGACGTTACAATCGAGGCCGAAGCGCGGGACAGAGCATAAGGAGCAGAGCAGCATGCGCCTGATCGAAATCGTGGCCGATGCGGGACATACCGATACGCTGTCGGGGATTGCCGATCAACATGAGATCACCGACTACTGGTGCGGTGCGCCGGCAGACGACGGGCGGCGCTCGTTTCGCATGCTGGTCAATGATCATGCCCGCCAGCCGGTGATGGACTCACTGCAAAGCCTTTTCGGCGGCTCGGAAAACGTGCGCATCGTGGTGTTGCCCGTCGACACCTATCTGCCGAGGGAGCCCGAGGACGAGCGTCATGCCGCAGCCGTGACCCGCGAGGAACTGTACAGCCAGATCGAGAAGGGGGCGCGTATCGACAGCAACTTCCTGCTGCTGATCGTCCTGTCCACCGTCGTCGCGGCGATCGGCCTGATCGAGGACAATGTCGCGGTCGTGGTCGGTGCGATGGTGATCGCGCCGCTGCTGGGGCCGAATATCGCACTGGCCTTCGCCTCTACGCTGGGCGACACCAAGCTGCTCTGGTGCGCGCTGCAGGCGAACCTGATCGGCGTGGGTCTGGCCTTCTTGCTGTCGCTGGGCATCGGCCTGCTGTGGCCGGTGGATATCGGTCGCGGCGAGATGTTGCTGGCCAGCCGCGAGATTCTCGCGCGCACGGACGTAGGACTGGACGGCATTGCGCTGGCCCTGGCCTCCGGCGCGGCGGCCGTTCTGTCTTTGACCACCGGGCTTTCGTCCACGCTGGTCGGGGTGATGGTGGCAGTTGCCCTGCTGCCGCCGACCGCCAGCATGGGCATGCTGCTGGGTGCCGGGCATCCCGAGCTGGCCAGTGGTGCGATGTTGCTGCTGGCGGTCAACGTGGTCAGCGTAATCGTCGCCGCCAGACTGGTGTTCATGGCCAGGGGCCTGAAGCCGCGCACCTGGTACGAGCGCAGCAAGGCGCGACAGTCGACGCTGGTCGCGGGGATTTTCTGGGCAGTGCTGCTGGCCATACTGCTGATCATTGTCTATGTACGGCACCAGGTAGTAATGTGAGCGCACCGCATAGACAATCCCGGCACTGAACCCCATGGCACCGACTTTGGCATTTGCGCCGCGGCGCATTCGGCCCGCCGGACGCCGTGGATTCGTGGCTGGAGGTTTGGCTGCCGCCGCCTTTCCGCGGCATTGGGCCGCGCATCGAACACACTGAAGCGCTGTACGATATTTTCCGCCGGCCCGATGAGTCGGTGCCATTGGCCCCAACCCAAAGCCGATCGTCAACGATGAAATCCCCTGAACTGCTCGCCCCTGCCGGTACCTTGCGCAATATGCGCTACGCCTTCGCCTATGGTGCGGACGCGGTATATGCCGGCATGCCGCGTTACAGCCTGCGTGTGCGCAACAATGACTTTCTCGAAGACAATCTGCGCGTCGGCATCGACGAGGCGCACCGGCAGGGCAGACAGTTTTTCGTTGCCACCAACGTGATGCCGCATGGCGCGAAACTGAAGACCTTCGTCGACGATATCGCGCCGGTTGTCGCGATGGCTCCGGACGCACTGATCATGGCCGACCCCGGTCTGATCATGCTGGTGCGCGAGCGCTGGCCGGAAATGCCGATTCACCTCTCGGTGCAGGCCAACACGGTAAACGCCGCCGGGGTGAAGTTCTGGCAGTCGATCGGACTGACACGGGTAATCCTGTCGCGCGAGCTGTCGCTAGATGAGGTGGCCGAGATCCGTCTGGCCTGCCCGGACATGGAGATCGAGGTGTTCGTGCATGGCGCGCTGTGCATCGCCTATTCGGGCCGTTGCCTGCTGTCCGGTTACTTCAACCATCGCGATGCCAACCAGGGGACCTGCACGAACTCCTGCCGCTGGGACTACAAGATCGCGCGCGAGGATCTCGATGCGGTGGCGGCGGTGCCGCCGGTCGAGATCCCATTGGCCGAGGTTGGCCGCCACCCCAGGGCCGACGAGGTCTACTACCTCGAAGAGCGCGAGCGTCCGGGCGAGTTCATGCCGATCTTCGAGGACGAGCACGGTACCTACATCATGAACTCACGTGATCTCCGCGCGGTCGAGCATGTGCATCGTCTGACCGCAATCGGCGTGGACTGCCTGAAGATCGAGGGGCGGACAAAATCGCACTACTACACCGCACGCACCACACAGGTGTATCGCCGCGCGATCGACGATGCACTGGCCGGGCGCGCCTTCGATCCGGCATTGCTCGGCGAACTCGAGCATCTCGCGAACCGTGGCTACACCGACGGGTTTTTCCAGCGCCATGCGAGTGAGGAACTGCAAAGCTACCGCCAGGGCGCGTCGACCAGTTCGCAATCTCAGTTCGTCGCCGAGGTGACCGGCGTGGATCCGGCGACCGGGCTGACGAGTCTGTTGGTCAAGAACAAGTTCCGGGTCGGCGACGAGATGGAACTGGTGTCGCCGCAGGGTAATCGTCGTTTCCGTCTGCAGACCATGCTGGACAGGCACGGAAATCCGCTCGACGAGGCGCCGGGTGGCGGCTGGCAGGTCAGCGTGAAGCTGCCGGGCGTTGCCGACGAGATGGCGCTGCTGACCCGTTGCCTCGCGGGGCCCACTAGGGCCTGTTAACACGCCGCGGATATTCATCGGCGGCGGTCATTTTTCACAGGACAAGGCGCACGCAGCGCCCCGCCTGGCCGCATTGGAGAGCCAACGCTGGGCATCCGCATGGCCCACCAGTGTCCGATTCGCGATCGAACCGCACGCCCCGAGGTGCCGCCAAGAGGCACCTTTCCGAGGGCTTGCGTATTCCTTGACGCAGGTCACCTCGTCGCGACAGGTCGGTGCTACGCTTATTATGCTGCGCCGCAACATGGCGCTGCTCGCGCGTTGAATCGTTTGCATAGATCGCATTGGAGGACATCCGATGTCCGAGAACACGCCCAGTCAACATCTCAAGGACAGCTCCGATCTTGCAGCCAAGGTCTCGGAGGTATTCTCGAAGCGTGCCGACTTGGCTCGGGCACGATTCCAGGCCCGGATTTCGCGCGCCTACGACGAGCAGATCGCGCCGCTGTTCAGCCGTCCCACGACGCCCTGGGAACTCTGGTCGAACTGGTACCAGTACAATGTCGACCTGGGCCAGCGCTGGATCCTGTTCTGGGATACGCTGCGCAGGCGCGGCAACAATTTCCTGGATCATCAGCGCGCCGGTATGCCGCCGGTGTTGCATTTCGACTATGAGATGCTCATGGACGGCCGTGCGCTAGAGCGCCCGGTCAACTATGCGCTGGTTCGCATCCAGCCCCCGGAGGGCGTTACCGTCGAGCCAAGCCGCCGCCCCTACCTGGTCATCGATCCGAGGGCCGGACACGGCCCCGGCATCGGCGGCTTCAAGGACGACTCGCAGGTCGGCGTCGCACTGAAAGACGGCCACCCGGTCTATTTCGTGATCTTCTTTCCGCAACCCGAGCCCGGGCAGACGATGCTCGATGTGTGCGACGCGGAGCGACAGTTCGTGCGCCGGGTACGCGAGTTGCACCCGGACAGCCCCAAGCCGGTCCTTGTCGGCAACTGCCAGGGCGGCTGGGCGGCCATGATGCTGGCTGCCGCCAACCCCGACGACACCGGGCCCGTCGTGATCAACGGTGCGCCCATGTCTTATTGGGGTGGTGCCTGGAACGAGGGCGAGGGGGACAACCCGATGCGCTACGCAGGCGGCAATCTCGGCGGCACCTGGCTGGCCTCCTTCACCGCCGACCTGGGCAACGGCATCTTCGATGGCGCGCATCTGGTAGACAACTTCCAGAACCTCAACCCCGCCAATACCTTTTGGAACAAGTACTACCACCTGTTCTCGAACGTGGACACCGAGGCGCCCCGCTTCCTCGACTTCGAGCGCTGGTGGGGTGGCTTCTATCTGATGAACCGTGAGGAGATCGAGTGGATCACACAGAATCTCTTCGTGGGCAACCGGCTATGGTCCGGGGAGGTGAAGGCCAAGGCCGGGCAGTTCCTGGACCTGAAGGCGATCAAGTCTCCGATCATCCTCTTCGCCTCGATGGGCGACAACATCACGCCTCCCCAACAGGCCTTCAATTGGATCGCCGATGTCTACGACTCGACCGAGGAAATCAAGGCCCTGGGTCAAGTGATTGTCGGGCTGCTGCATGAGGACGTCGGTCATCTCGGTATCTTCGTTTCCGGCCGGGTCGCCAAGAAGGAGCACAAGCAGATCGTATCGGTGCTCAAATCCATCGAACGGCTTCCGCCCGGCCTGTACGGGATGAAGATACTGGAGACCGAACTGGCGGACGGGTCTCGGGAGCTCGGCGTGGAGTTCGAAGAACGTCGACTCGAAGACGTTGCAGCCCAGCTGAACCGATTCGAGCGCCGCGACGAGAAGGCGTTCGAGGCAGTGAGCACGATCTCGGAGTTCAATCAAAGGGCTTATGAGCTGTTCGCACAGCCCCTGGTCAGGCGCATGTCGAACGAGGCGAGTGCGAAGATCCTGCGCGAATTGCACCCGCTGCGTTTCGAGCGCTGGTCCATATCCGATCTCAATCCCTGGCTGAGCTGGCTGGCGCCCGCGGCCGAGGCGGTCAAGGGCCAGCGACAGCCGGTGGAGCCTGATACAGCCGCCGGCAAGGCCGAGCGCATGGTCTCTGAGCTGATCAGCGCCTCACTCGACTACTACAAGGAAATGCGCGACGCCGTCAGCGAAGCAGTGTTCTTCCAGACCTACGGCAACCTCTACTCCATCTACCTGGCGGAGCCCGGCGAGGCATCGGATGTGGCGCAGACGGTCAGTCAGCCGCATGCGCAGGCCCTGGTCAGGGATGCCCTGGAGGCGATAGGCGAGGGGGGCTACCTCGAGGCGCTGGCGAGGGTTGCCGTCCTGCTGGCGGACGCCGGCAAGGCAATTCCGCTGGCACTCGTCGAACTGAGGAAGGAACTGGTGGATGACTATGTGCGATTCCTGCCGCAGGTGGCGGAGGACCAATGGCGCAGAATCCGGGGCGCGCAGGCGATCATGGTCCAGTACGCACCGGAGCGGGCCCTGGAGACGCTGCCCGAATTGCTCGCCGACCGCACCGAGCGCGAGCGGCTGTTGGAGCTGCTGGACAAACTGCTCGGTGACGAACGGGTAAAGGAGCTGCGCGCGACCCCCCAGCGCCTGGAGATGGTGCAGCGCATTCGGCAGGTGCTCGCGCCGACGTCGGATAGCCCGCCACATTTGACCGCGGTGCGTTGATCCGCTTCGCGTCTGCAGGAGAGTACTGTTGAAGGAAACCCACGAAAAATACCAGCGACTGGTCAGGTTCACTGACAACCTCCAGCCGGTCGTCACTGCGGTGGCTCACCCCTGCGACGAGTCCTCCCTCCTGGGTGTGGTGGAAGCCGCGCGTCTGGGTATCATCGCGCCCATACTGACCGGGCCTGAGCAGCGTGTCCGCGCCGTCGCGGAGAGCGCGGATCTCGATATCTCTCAGTTCGAGGTGATCGACACGCCGCACAGCCATGCCTCGGCGGCCAGTGCCGTTCGGCTCGTGCACGAAGGCAGGGCCGAGTGCATCATGAAGGGCAGTCTGCATACCGACGAGTTGATGGGGGCGGTGGTCGCCCGTGACGGCGGGCTCAGGACCGAGCGCAGGGTCAGCCATTGCTTCGTCATGGATGTGCCCGCCCACGGCGAGACGTTGATCGTGTCCGACGCCGCGGTCAATATTGCGCCGACCCTGGCGGAAAAGGTCGACATCGTGCAGAACGCCATCGACCTCGCGCATGCCCTGCTGTTCAAAGAGATCAGGGTCGCGATACTGTCGGCGATGGAGACTGTGAATCCCAATATCGGTTCGACCGTCGAGGCTGCCGCCTTGTGCAAGATGGCCGATCGCAAGCAGATCACCGGAGCGATCCTCGATGGCCCACTCGCGCTGGACAACGCCATCAACCTGGAGGCGGCCGAGATCAAGCAGATCGATTCCCCGGTAGCGGGTCGGGCCAACGTGCTGATCGTTCCGGACCTGGAAGCCGGCAACATGCTGGCCAAGAGTCTCTCATTCCTCGCCCATGCCGATGCGGCCGGGATCGTGCTGGGGGCACGCGTACCGATCATTCTGACCAGTCGTGCCGACTCGCAGTTGACCCGCTTGGCCTCCTGCTCCGTCGCGGCGCTGGTGGCTCAAGCACGGCGCGAGAGTGCGGCCAAGGCACTGGCCTGAGGAGACCGGGTGACTGATGCCATCGTCGTACTGAACGCCGGTTCATCGAGCGTCAAGTTTTCGCTGTTTGTCGAACGCGGAGAGAACCTTGAGCTGGATCTGCACGGCCAGGTCGAGGGGTTGTATACCCGGGCGCGTTTCGTCGCGAAAGGGGCTGACGGGCGCGTACGGGCCGAAAAGGCCTGGGACGAAGCAGGCGCCGACTTCGGTCACGAACAGGCCCTTGAACATCTGATGGCATTCCTGCGCGAGGCGGTGGCTGGTTGCCGGCTCGCGGGTATCGGTCACCGGGTCGTTCATGGCGGCCTCGAGTACGGCCGACCGGTGCGGGTCGATGCCAATGTGCTGACCGTGCTGGAGCGCTTCGTACCACTGGCGCCGCTGCACCAGCCGCACAATCTGGCGCCCATCCGCATGCTGTTGGAGCGTGTTCCGGACCTTCCCCAGGTGGCCTGCTTCGACACGGCCTTTCACCGCACCAACCCCGATCTGGCGCAGCGGTTTGCGCTACCGGCGGAATTGCACGATGCGGGCGTTCGGCGTTACGGCTTTCACGGTCTGTCCTACGAATATATCGCCTCCGTGTTACCGCAGATCGATACCGGCGCCGCCGAGGGCCGATGCGTTGTCCTGCACCTGGGCAATGGTGCCAGCATGTGTGCGATCCAGGGTGGACGGAGCCAGGCAAGCACCATGGGTTTCACCGCGGTCGACGGGCTGCCCATGGGCACGCGTTGCGGCACCATCGATCCGGGCGTGATTCCCTACCTGATGGACCATCAGGGTATGGATACCCGTGCCATCGAACGACTGATCTATAGCCAGTCGGGTCTGCTTGGTGTGTCCGGCGTGTCCAGCGACATGCGTATCCTGCTCGAATCCGATGCGCCCCGGGCCAGGCTGGCAATCGATCTGTACGTCTACCGCATCACGCGCGAGCTGGGGTCGCTGGCCGCGGCACTCGGTGGCCTGGATGCGATCGTGTTCACCGCAGGTATCGGTGAGAACGCGCCGCCGATTCGCGAGCGGGTCCTGGAGCAGGCCCGGTGGCTCGGCGTGCAGCTCGATCAAACCGCGAATGCCGCGGGTGGCCCGCGCATCAGCACTTCCGACAGCGCCGTTTCCGCCTGGGTGTTGCCGACCAACGAAGAGTTGATGATTGCGCACCATACCCAGGCGTTGCTCGCCGCGTCCTGATTGTGCAGAGGAACATCAAATGACACTGAACGGAAAAGTTGCTGTAGTCACCGGTTCGACCAGCGGCATCGGACGGGGAATCGCATCCGCACTCGCCGCCGAAGGTGCAGACATCCTGCTGAACGGCTTTGGGGATCCGGCCGAGATCTCGAGCCTGAGGAAATCCCTCGCCGAGGCGCATGGTGTACGTGTCGCCTACAGTGGTGCGGATATGTCCAAGCCGACCGAGATCACTGCGATGATCGAGCAGGCGGTCGCAGAGTTGGGCACGCTGGACATTCTGGTGAACAATGCCGGCATTCAGCACACCGCGCCGGTACACGAGTTCCCGGTGGAACGCTGGGACGCTGTGATCGCCATCAATCTCTCGTCGGCCTTTCATACGATCCAGGCAGCGCTACCCCGGATGCTGAGTCGGGATTGGGGGCGCATTATCAATATTGCCTCGGCGCACGGTCTGGTCGCCTCGGCGAACAAGGCCGCCTACGTTGCGGCCAAGCACGGCATACTCGGTCTGACCAAAGTGGTCGCGCTGGAGACGGCCACCACCCAGGTCACCTGCAACGCGATCTGCCCCGGTTGGGTGTTGACGCCATTGGTCCAGCGGCAGATCGACGACATCGCCACACGCGAAGGCCTTGATCCCGGTGCGGCTAGGCTGAAGCTGCTCAGTGAAAAGCAGCCGTCGCTCGAATTCGCGACACCCGAGCAGATCGGCGCCGTCAGTGTGTTTCTCTGCTCCGGTGCGGCAGCCCAGATTCGCGGTGTGGGGCTGCCGGTGGACGGCGGCTGGACGGCACAATAGAACCATGCAAACCATTTCACTCCAGGAAGCGGTTGCCCGGATCCCGGACGGCGCGAGCCTGATGATCGGGGGCTTCATGGGCGTGGGCACGCCCGAGCGGCTGGTCGACGAACTGGTACGCCAGGGAAAGCGGGAACTGTGCGTGATCGCCAACGACACTGCGCGCCCCGGGATGGGTATCGGCAAGCTGGTGACCGCGGGGGCGGTGCGCAAGACCATCACCAGCCACATTGGGCTCAATCCCGAGACCCAGCAGCGCATGCTCGAACGCAGCATGGAGGTTGAACTGGTACCCCAGGGGACGCTGATCGAACGCATCCGCGCCGGTGGCTTCGGGCTGGGTGGCGTGCTGACCGCTACCGGGGTGGGCACTGTGGTCGAAGAGGGCAAGCGCAAGCTCGAGGTCGATGGCAGGGCTTACCTGCTGGAGACGGCGCTGCGGGCCGATTTCGCGCTGGTCAACGCGTTCCTGGCCGACTATCTCGGCAACCTCAGTTATGCGCTGACCGCGCGGAACTTCAATCCGGTGGTGGCAATGGCCGCCGATACGGTGATCGCTACCGCGGAAAACATCGTGCCCGTCGGTGTGATCTCGCCCGATGCCGTCACCACGCCGGCCCCTGTCGTCGACTACCTGGTTACCAATTTCTGATGCCCATGGACGCTCAAACGATTATCGCAAGGCGCATCGCCCAAGAACTCCGTTCCGGCATGCTCGTGAACCTGGGCATCGGCATTCCGACCCTGGTCGCGAACTACGTTCCCGATGGAATCGATGTGTTCTTTCAGTCCGAGAACGGGCTTATCGGAACCGGCCCGGTCCCCGAGCAGGGTATGGCACACCCCATGCTGACCGATGCCGCCGGCGGTCCCGTCACTGCGCTGCCCGGTGCCTGCACCTTTGACAGCGCGACCTCCTTCGGGCTGATCCGTGGCGGGCACCTCGATATGACGATTCTTGGCGGTCTGCAGATCGATCAGCAGGGACGACTCGCCAACTGGATGATCCCGGGCAAGATGGTCCCGGGTATGGGTGGCGCGATGGACCTGGTCTCAGGCGCGAACCGGGTCATTGTGGCCATGCAGCACACTGCGAAGGGAAAACCAAAGATCGTCAGGGAATGCTCGCTGCCGTTGACTTCGGTGCGCCCGGTGGATCTGCTGGTCACCGAGCTCGCGGTGATTGCATTCGCTGCCGGCCGGGCCAGGCTGATCGAGACGGCCCCGGGTGTGTCGGTGGACGAAGTGCTTGCCGCAACTGAGGCCGAGCTCGATGTCCCGGGGCAGGTACCTTCGATGGGCATCTGAACCAAGCTACACAGGAAAACCGGATCCACAATGCCAAGCAATCTCCCTGAACCCGCACTCAATGGTGCGAAAGCGCTGGTTGTTGGCATCGCCAACGACAGCTCCATCGCCTATGGCTGCGCCAGCGCGTTTCGCGAGCTGGGCGCCGAAATGGCGGTCACCTACCTCAACGACAAGGCGCGACCCCATGTCGAGCCGCTGGCCGAGGGGCTCGAGGCAAAGATCTTCGCGCCGCTCGACGTGGCCAGGCCCGGTGAGCTGGAGGCGCTGTTTGATCGCATCACCGCCGAATGGGGGCGCCTCGATATCCTGGTGCACTCGATCGCCTGGGCGCCGAAGGATGATCTCCAGGCGGGCTTGCTCGGCTGCTCCGCGGACGGTTTTGCCAAGGCCATGGATATCTCCTGCCACTCGTTCATCCGGATGGCGAGGCTTGCGGCGCCACTGATGAAGGGAGGTGGGAGCCTGTTCGCGATGAGCTATCACGGTGCCCAGAAGGTGGTGCCCAACTACGACCTGATGGGGCCGGTAAAAGCGGCCCTGGAGGCGTCCTGCCGCTACCTCGCCTACGAACTCGGCCCCCAGGGGATCCGCGTGCATGCGATGTCACCGGGGCCGCTGATGACCCGGGCTGCCTCGGGACTGAAGGACTTCGACCAGCTGCTCGACAACGCGGCCCAGCGCGCGCCGTTGCGCGAACTCGTCGACATCATGGACGTGGGCCGTGCCTGCGCCTACCTTGCCACGCCCCAGGCGCGCAGGATCACCGGTGGGACCTTCTACGTCGACGGCGGCGTCAATATCATGGCCTGAGTCGCCACAGTGGATCCGCCGGGTGGTGCCGGATAGTGCCATGTGCCGGATGGCCAGGGCCTTCGAGGTCCGTGACTCTTGGGCAAACTCGCGTCCCTGGCCAGTGGTGCTCGTGTCGATGGATTTTTCCGGCGTCACGTGAGTCAGGAACTGCAGAACGACCGCCAGCGGGCCGCGGCCTCTTTATTCCGCGCGATCGTCGGATCGGGTCATCTGCGCGAATGCGGCACGTAACTCGGCCGTTTGATCCGGCGAACGCAGGGTGTTACGTACCGGGTCCGCGAGTTGCGGCAGACTCAGCAGGTCGCTGACGCAGTGCTCGAATGCCGCCTGGCCGTGGTCGTTCGCGACCAGGCGCTGCAGAAAGAGCTGCAGCATGGAGGGGGCGAGCAACACTTCCCAGGCACGTCCGGAGATCGCCGCCAGGACCTCGATGTGCCTGCCCACCGGATCCCGCAATACTCCACCGATCGCCTCGGCGACGCCGGGCCGGTCGACACTGGCCGACAGGCCGCGCAGCACCGCCGTCAGCACTGAGACGTCGATCGGCCGGCCGGCCGTGGTCAGTCGCAGGCGATCGGTCAGCGCATTGGACAGCGCCGGACTCAGCGGCCGGCTTTCTAGGCAATGGCACAGCACGACCAGGGGTTCGGCGGGCAGGTGAGCAATGGCGTTCGTCAGGGGTTCGTCGTCGTGACGACAGGCTACGTCGGCAATGCCCTGGTAACCGACGAAACCCCACTGATCCCATCCCGGTCGACCGTGGAAATAGTCCAGCGCATGCGCATAGAAACGCGATGGCGGCCGCCCCAGATCCGCACTCAGCAGTGCATGGAACAGCGCCATACGATCTTCACGCGGGGTAAAGGCGTAGGGGTTGTCCTGCAGGAACACCTGTGGGTCGGCCCCCCGGGAACTCGCCTGGGCGGATTCGAGCAGCCGATTGAGCAGGTAGTCGCGCTCGGCCTGCACCAGCAGCCCCTGTTCGTCGAGATCGAGGCGCAGGAACCAGATCAGCGGGTCGTCGCATGCTTCCGCACCGAGTTGCACCAGCGCGAACCAGGCCTTGCGTTGCATCGGTTGGGGATACGGGGCGGTCGCCTGCTCGAACGCCAGGAAAGGCTCCCGCCCGATCGGTCCGATACGCCGCCCGAGGTCGTAGGCGCGCACCCGCGCGCCGGTCTGCTCGAGGAACTGATAGAGGGTCAGCGGTTCCATTAAGCAGTCAGGCGGCCAACGGCCAGCGGGTCCCCAGCGGTCATGCTCATTCGATCCAGTCGACCAGATGGTTTTCGAGTTCGTCGGCATCGTCTTCGCAGATGGTGCGGTTGCAGACCCGCTGCCCGGCCTCGGCCACGCTGTCCGGGTTGCCGCTGAGCAGCGGGTGCCAGCTCGGCAGGTCCCGGCCTTCGGCCAACAGCCGATAGGCGCAGGTCGCGGGCAGCCAGTAGGGATCCTGAAGCACGGCCGGGGTGATGGTTACGCAGTCAGACACCCGGGTCGACCGGTTAGGGTAGTCGGTGCAGCGCCCGGACACGGTGTCCAGCAGTCGGCAGTGGACGTTGGTGAAATACACCTCACGGGTGTCGGCGTCCTCCAGCCGGTAGAGGCAGCATTTGGCGCAGCCATCGCACAAGGACTCCCATTCCTGCCGATCCATCTCCTCGAGGGCTTTACGTATCCAGAACGGAATGGCGTCACCTGACACGGCAATAAAACCTACATTCCTGTAAGAAAATTAGAAAATGTTTATGCACAGGCAGCCAAGGTGTGAGGTATTTAGTTCCAGTTGCAGTTTTTTTGCCAAGTCGTTTATCAACTAATCTCTTTAATTCATTGTTTTTAAAACAAAAAAACGGTATTGATCATTTTTTGGTCAATTTAACGACATGTACGTCAGCATGCGGCCTGGGGCCCATTCTCTTCAAGTTTCACACAGAGTTTTCCACAGGCAATGTGGAAAAAAAGTCCTTTCAAGGTCAGTTCAGGCGACCCTGCCGATCGGTCAACAAGGCGTCGATTTCGCCGAGGATCTGAGTGATCCGCGCGCCGCCGGCGTCGTCACGGTAAACCTCCTCCGCCATCGGCTGAATTGCGCAAGTCGACGGTAACGGCAGTTGCTGCAGGAGTAACTGGTCCATCTTCGGCAGCAGGATCCACTGCAGCCACTGATCAAAGTCGAGCGTATCGACCGCGAAGGGCTCGGTACTGCGCAAGGCAACGGGAGACGGCGCATGATCGCCCCAACGGCCCTGCCCGCGCAGTTCCGATTCGAGTGTCCGCAGCAACAGACTCAATTCGTCACGCACGGCGGCTCCAACAGTTCAGATCTAGCGGTTATCCTTGCACGCGGATGCGGTGAAATCCACCGTGGCAGACTCGTGGGGCAGCGTGGCGAAACAAGAGGACAGCATGGCGGACGAAGCGCCGGCAGCGGGCCTGCCGCAGGCAGATCTGGAGTTGATCGAACGCTTCGCGGATGCGATCTGGATGGAGCGCGGACTGTCCGCCAATACCCTGAGTTCGTATCAGTCCGATCTGCGTCACTGCGCACGCTGGTTGCAGCAAAACGGATGCGCGGGCCTGCTGCAGGCACGGCGTGATCAATTGTTGGGCTACCTGGCGGCAGCGGTGGATCAGGCCCTGCGCCCGCGCACCAGTGCGCGCCGACTCTCGAGTCTGCGCCAGTTCTACCGGTGGGCGCTGCGCGACAAGCTGCTCGGCACAGATCCCAGTGCGCGGATCGAGGCGCCTCGACTGGGCCGGCCGCTGCCCGAAACACTCAGCGAGGCGGAGGTCGAGGCCCTGCTCGAGGCACCCGATCTGGACAGTGCCGAGGGTTTGCGTGACCGCGCCATGCTCGAGGTGCTCTATGCCAGCGGCCTGCGCGTCTCCGAACTGGTCGGTCTGCAGCCCGATCAACTCAGTCTGGGGCAGGGGCTGGTCAGGGTAATCGGCAAGGGCGGCAAGGAACGCCTGGTTCCATTGGGGGACGACGCGGTCGACTGGCTGCGCCGCTTCATCGCGACCGGCCGGCGCGAACTCCTGGCAGGTCAGCCCTGTCCCGCGCTGTTCCCGACACGTCGTGGTGCTGGCATGACCCGCCAGGCATTCTGGTACCGGATCAAGAAGCACGCGCTCGCGGCCGGCATTCGCCAGCCCCTGTCACCGCACACCTTGCGCCACGCCTTCGCGACGCACCTGGTCAACCACGGCGCCGACCTGCGCGTGGTCCAGTTGTTGCTCGGCCACAGCTCGCTGTCCACCACGCAGATCTACACCCATGTGGCGCGCGAGCGGCTCCAGTCGCTGCACGCGACCCATCACCCGCGAGGATGACATGAAACGCCGACCGCGCCTGGTCCTGTTGCTGTGTCTCTGTTTGCTCTCCGGCTGGGTCCAATCGCTCGGGTGGTCGCTGCAGCCGCAGAGCCGCTTCGGCTTTCGTGCGGTGGTCGAGGGTGAACCGTTCACGGCCGAGTTCCGGCGTTTCGAGGTCAGCCCGGTGATCGATCGTGCGGGGATGCCGACGGGTTTCGACGTGACTGTCCACCTGGGCGCGATCGACAGCGGCAACGCGGACCGTGACCGCGAAATGGCTGCCCGCGAGTGGTTCGAAACGGCGGTCCACCCGCTGGCGCACTTCCGTTCGACGGCGGTCAGGCGCCAGCCGGACGGCCACTTCGTCGTTGCCGGTGAGCTGAGTATCAAGGGTGTCGGCCGTCCCATCGAGATCCCCTTCGACTGGCGATCCGGGGACTCCGGCGCGGCGATGCACGGCGAGATCGATCTCGACCGGCGCTGGTTCGACGTCGGGCCGCCAGATGACAGCTCGGTCGACGCCGCCGTGTCGGTATTCTTCAGCCTCGGGTGGGATGCGCAATGACGATAGGGAATTCCTGGCCGGCGGCGGCCGGCATCCTGGCCGCCAGCTTGCTGTTTGCCGGCTGCGCCGGCCGACATGCGGCCCCGGATGGCGCGGAACTGGCCGGTGAGCCGGTCCCGCAGGCGTGGCTTGCCGAGGCCGCCAAGGCGGTGCCGCTGGACGGCGCGCGCAGTCAGATACTTGTCCGGGTTTATCGCACGGGTCGGCTCGCGCGGCTTGGGCACAACCATGCCATCGAGGTGGCGGATCTGACTGGGGAATTGATGAGTCTTTCGGCCGGCGGCGGTCTGGCGCGGCTGCGCTTTCGTCCGGACCAACTGCGGGTCGACGACCCGGCGGCGCGCGCCCGGGCCGGCGAAGCGTTTTCCCAGCTGCCGGATGACGGAGCGGTCGAGGGGACGCGCCGCAACATGCTGGGACCGCAGGTGCTGGATGCCGAGGCCTGGCCGGAGGTCGGGGTGCTGGCGCGTATCGACGATCTGAATGCGGCCCGGCCGGAAGCCGAGATTCACCTGAGCCTGCGGGGTGTCGGCCGGCTATACCGGGTGCCGGTGCTGGTCCAAACCGTAACCGGCGAGATCAGCGTGTCGGGCTCGCTGCAGATCAAACAGAGCGACTACGGCATCACTCCATTCTCGGTGATGGGCGGCGCCTTGCAGGTGCGCGATATGCTGGACGTCGATTTCCGCATTGTCGGGCGCCTTTCCGACGGCGCCTTGTGATAGCCTTGCCGCTCGTCTTTTCGGAGGGTGCCGATGCCGTCTTTTGATGTCGTGTCCGAGGTCGATCTGCAGGAAGTCCGCAACGCGGCCGATCAAGCCAATCGCGAGGTCGGCACACGCTTCGATTTCAAGGGCAGCGATGCGCGCTTCGAGCTCGACGGGGCGGTGGTCACGTTGCATGCGCAGAGCGAGTTTCAGTTGGAGCAGATGATGGACATTCTGCAGCTCAAGTTGGTCAAGCGCTCGGTCGACATCGATTGCCTGGATGTCGCCAAAGCGGAGACGGCCAACAGACGGGCCCGCCAAGTGGTGACGATCCGGCAGGGTATCGACACGGATACCGCGCGCAGGATCGTCAAGGACATCAAGGGCTCCAAGACCAAGGTCCAGGCGCAGATCCAGGGCGAGCAGGTCAGGGTCAGCGGCAAGAGCCGCGACGCACTGCAGGACGTGATTGCGCTGCTGCGCAACGCTGACTGCGGCCTGCCGTTGCAATTCATCAATTTTCGGGATTAGTAGTGTTCTTATGAAGAAGTCTGTTTTTGTCTTTTGCGTGCTAATGCTGGCGGGCATTGTCCAGGCGGCTGATGTTGATCAGGCCACCGATGAGCGAATCCGCAGTTCGCTCGGTGCCCTGCTACCCGGCCTGCGCCCGGATGGAGTCCGCGCGACACCGATCGACAATCTGTTCGAGGTGACCTTCGGCACCCGCGTCGTCTATGTCACCGGCGATGGTCGCTTCCTGGTCCAGGGCAAGGTGATCGATCTGGAGACGCGCACCGAGATTACCGAGCAGCGCCTGTCTGAACTCAAGATGGCGGCGCTGGCCGAGGTCGGCGAGGACCGAATGATCATCTACGGTCCGGAGGACGCCAAGCACACGGTGACCGTGTTCACGGATATCGACTGTGGCTTCTGCCGCAAGCTGCACGCCGATATGCCCGAATACAACAAGCAGGACATCCGTATCCGCTATCTGTTCTACCCACGTGCCGGACTCGGCAGCGAATCGTATGACAAGGCGGTCTCGGTATGGTGCGCCGACGACCGGAAGGCCGCGATGGACACCGCGAAGGCGGGCGATGCGGTACCGGCCAAGACGTGCGAAAACCCGGTTGCCGAGCATCACGCGCTCGGTCAGGCGATGCAGTTGCAGGGCACCCCGGCGCTGGTGCTGGAAGGTGGCCAGATGGTGCCGGGCTATGTGCCTCCCGACAAGTTGCGTACCCTGCTCGACCAGCAGCGGGCCCAGAGCAATGGTTGACGGGCGCCCGTCTGCGGGAACCCGGCGGACTCTGGTCGGCTGAGCCGCGAGCCCTGGGTGGCGGTAAACCCGATAGAACTGGCTGTCCGCACCCATCCGGGACTGGTGCGCGCGGGCAATCAGGACGCGTTCATGATCGACGCCGATCTCGGTATCGTGGTGCTCGCCGACGGCATGGGTGGGCACCGCAGCGGCGAAGTGGCCAGCCGCATCGCCGTCGAGGCTGCGCTGGCTGATCTGCTGCCGGCACAGCGTGAGGCCGGTGGCGACGATGGTACGGCCAGCCTGCTGCGGGTAGGCCAGTCGGTCGAGGTGGCCAATCAGGCGCTGCTCGACATGTGCCAGGTGCATCCCGAGCTCAGTGGAATGGGTACCACCGTGGTCGTGGCAATCTTTCGCGAGGGCCGCATTTATCACGCGCACGTCGGTGATTCGCGCCTCTATCGGGTGCGCTACGGGAGGATGCGTCGGCTGACCCGTGACCACTCACTGATCCAGCAGATGATCGACGACGGCGTCTTCCTCAATCGGGCCGAGGCCCGCGAGGCAGGCGTGCGCGAAAACATCCTGACCCGCAGTCTCGGGATGCAGCGGCAGGCCGAGGTGGATGTCGGCGACGCGCTGCTAGAGGCGGGCGACACCTACCTGATTTGCAGCGACGGCCTGCACGGCATGCTGCCGGACAGTCAGATCGCGCGCATCCTGCGCGACCCGCACGGCGAACTGGAGCAACAGGTGCAGGAACTTATCGATACCGCGCTGGCCGCCGGCGGCAACGACAACGTGACCGCGATCCTGGCACGTCCCAGGGCGGATTAGCTACCCGTTTGCTTAGCTCTGCCGGTCGAATATCGACGACGTCGCTGGCGATGAAGAATTAATCATAAGCGGTGTATGCCGGGCTCTGGTTGCGGTCGCCCATGTTGAGCCGGCGGCCGTGGCCCGCTGTCGGGCTTTCAGCAGTGGCGAAAGCGGCTCCCTTCCCGCCCCGCGCGCCCCGCGGCACTCTGCGTCGCGGGGCAACGGAGACTTTATCACTCCAGCTTTGCCCGCCGGTCTTCGTCGTCGGAAAATTCCGTCCATGGCATTTTTCTCTACGGAAAAGCGAAAAACTAGTTTTCACCTTCCTTCATTTTCAATCACTCGTCGCGACTGAAGATTGAGATTGCGGCACATCCCTGTCCCCCTCGGTCAGGATAGTTGCAGCCTCTCTGTGAGAGAAATCTAATAATCGAGAGAGGGCGAGACAGAGGACTGAAATGGGTTATTCCGCAGAGCGCAGGGAGTCTGTGCTGAAGAAGATGCTGCCACCGAACAACGTATCGATTGCTGCCTTGGCCAAAGCAGAAGGCATCTCGGACGCAACGCTGTATCTTTGGCGTAAGCAAGCCAGAGATCAGGGGCGGCTGATGCCAGATACCGATACGACACCGAATGGCTGGACCTCGCGTGACAAGTTTGCTGCGGTGATGGAAACCGCGGCCATGAGTGAAACGGATGTGGCGGCGTACTGCCGTGAGAAAGGGATCTTTCCCGAGCAACTGTCGCAGTGGCGCACGGCGTGTGAGCAGGCCAATGACTGGAGCCAGGCTTCTGAGAAGAAGCTGAAGGAGGCAACGCAGTCCGAGCGCAAGAAGAACAAGCAGTTGCAAAAAGAGCTGGCGCGCAAAGAAAAGGCACTTGCGGAGGCAGCCGCTTTGCTGGTTTTGCGAAAAAAGTACAATGCGCTGTTCGAGGATCCCGAGGACGAGAAGTGAGCCTCGAAGAACGCCAGCAGATGATTGTCATGATCGATCAGGCGCGAGAGGAAGGTGCGCGTCTGGCATCGGCGTGTGACACCGTGGAGATTGATCCGGGTACCTACCGTCGTTGGCAGCACGCCGGTCGCGTGGTTGCTGACCGCCGGGCAACCGCGCCGCGTCCCGAGCCACATAACAAACTGTCAGCACAAGAGCGAGAGCAGGTCCTGCTGACCTGCCATCGGCCTGAGTTCGAGAGCCTGCCGCCAAGCCAGATCGTGCCGACACTGGCCGATCGGGGTGAGTATCTGGCGAGCGAGTCGAGCTTCTACCGGGTGTTACGAGAAGCGAACGAACAGCATGATCGTGGGCGCGCAAAACCGCGACAGAAAAGAGCCAAGCCGGACGAATATCAGACACGGGGTCCGAACCAATGCTGGACTTGGGACGTCACCTGGCTCAAATCGCCGGTTAACGGCATGTACTTTTACCTGTACATGATGGTGGACATCTTCAGCCGGAAGATCACTGCCTGGGAAGTGCATGAAACTGAGAGTGGAGAGCTGGCCGCACAGCTCCTGCGCCGAGGCGTGATGGCCGAAGGCTGTGCAGCGACGTTGCGTTGTTTGCATGCGGACAATGGTGCGATCCAGAAGTCATCGACACTCAGGGCCACATTGGAATGGCTGGGTGTCGCAGCGTCCTATAGCCGCCCCAGGGTCAGCAATGACAACCCCTTTTCCGAGGCGCTATTCCGAACCGCGAAATATCGGCCGGAATTTCCCGCCGATGGATTTGCCAGCCTTGAGGCAGCAAGACAATGGTGTGCCGCCTTTGTCCGCTGGTACAACGAAGAGCACAAGCACAGCGCGATCAAATTCGTGACACCGGGACAACGTCACCGGGGTGAGGATATCGCGCTGCTGGCTGATCGCGATGACGTCTACCGCCAAGCCAAGGCGGCCAACCCCTCACGCTGGCGTGGTGAGACCAGGAATTGGGAACGCCCTGAAATCATGACCCTCAACCCGGACAATCCGAAAGAGAAATTGAAGCAAGCCGCGTAGAAAAAAGCTGCAACTATGTTGACAAACACCGCTGTGCCGCGCAGGCGCCTCGATTTTTCGAGGCGTACTATAGGCGCCCTTGCGTTTGTTCAGCGGATGGAGGTGATAAACAATGGGCCAAAGTCTTTCATTGCCAATATGGCGAAATTCAAAGTTTATAAGCAGAGCCGGAAGAAACGATTCCAGGTGTTGTTATGATAAAGCTCCAAGACTTCTTGTCCCGAGAAACAGCGGTAAAGCTGATTGGCAGTGGGTCATCGACAGATGGATTTTGATTTGGAATTGTGCATAACAAAGCAGTAGCTTCATCGTCGGTAATATTTACGGTAGCATCCAGAACCTTCGCTTCACAAAACCATTCCCCCTTTACTACACAGTTATTTCTTTCGTAAGTGTATGTTCCATCGCTATAACTAAGTCTGACATGCATGGTGAATGCTGGAGATACTGGAGATAGTATCCCTTTGGGAAAACTAAACACCGCCTCGGATTCCCCATTCACCATCTCGTTGTCAGCCATCATTATGCCATTTTCCACCAAATCCGCTCTCGCCCCTCCAGGCAGCAGAGCAATTTGTCCTGTCTCGTCCCAAGAAATTTTTCCTCGAAAATCTTCTTTACAGGTCGCGCCAAATACCAAAGAGGAAGTTAATGACAATCCAGTTATCATTAGAAGACCCAAAAACCTGCATGGATTGGTGCCTTTTTTCATCCCTGTTCTCCCTGAATACACTACGTGACTTTCAATGAAGTTATTAGAAAATAATAACTCATTTTTGGAATATGAGACGCTACAGGAAAGAGAAGAACATTGTCAATCGAGCATACGGAAGAGATAGGCGCCCCCATAAGGGTGCCTCGAAAAATCGAGGTCTCCACAAGGGACAATCCGAATATCAAACGTACGTTTCTCTGTCGGAAAATCCTCGTCGCCTGCCGGTTCCTTGGTCTCTTTTGGGCGTTATTGCGATAAAGTCAGACTGACAATCGGGCTTTCTGTTGACAGTTTCTCCGGGCCGAACGCTCCGATCGTCGGGCGCCTCGATTCCAAGGCGCACCTGCTGATGCTGGATGCCCAACACGACGATCCTGATGTCATCTCCTATGAGAATAGTTTCGTCTCTATCAAGGCTTGCTACGAACAGGGTGTCCTCATCATCCCAGCGCTGTCTTTCGCCGGTGCCGCTGTTACCGGTTGCGCGACGCAGGCTGATTGTCAGGATGCCGCCGAGTCCAATCGCGAACGTCAACGCGAACCATCCCACGAACAGCCAGCCTGGCCATGCAGGTCCGGCAGAAGCACAAAGGAATGGAAGGGGGCATTCAGCAAACTGCCAGGCCGCTGTGTACATCGGTCGCCTCCCTGCTAACCCGGTCTAATGTCGCCACTCGTGCTTGTCCGTGCAGCAGACGCTATACAGCCCTGTAACTCAATGCAACGCCAGTTGAACGGTTGAACCGGGCGTGCCGCTCATCGCTCGTCATGCCGGTAACCCGAAAAAGCGTACTGCAACTGATGCTGGCGTATCAACGCTGATACTCCAGTGCGTCGCGTAAACCTCCACCAGTGCGGTCAGGGTCGAACGGAAGCCTAAGATTCAACGGCCTGGGCCTGCATTGACTGTCGCGATTCCTGGAGTTCTGCGCTGTACTCAATCAATCTGCAATACGTTGACCATATGCGTTGTTGTTCAGGTCGCCTTGATTCTGATAGCAAGTTTGATTCCACTCGGAGAAAACAAGCGCTTGATGCCAAAGTGCAAACAGGATCGACGATTCCGGAACGAATTGAAACGGACATTGCACCGGAACGGTGCGCCGAAGTCGCAAATCTTTCGCTACGGGTGCTGAGACCCAGCCCCCAATGCAGCCCCACTAGGGTCGAGTCTCGCCTGAACTGCCGATAGCGCGGTTTGCCTGGTCGGCAATTGCGGTGCAAGCCGTCTTGCCGCCAGGCGCAACCTTTGGCTTGGCTGCCGGGCAGGTCGTGCCTGCCGCAGCATGCCTTGCCGCCGTTGACCGGTGTTCAGCGTTCCAGCAGCTTCAATTTGTCCGGCTTGCCGTCCCACTCGGCGGCGTCCTCGGGTGGCGCCTTGTACTCGGTGATCACCGGCCATATCGCGCACAATTCTGCATTGAGCGCGATGAATGCCTCTTGCTCCTTGGGCACCTCGTCCTCGACGAATATCGCCCCCGCTGGGCATTCCGGCTCGCACAGCGCGCAGTCGATGCACTCTTCCGGGTCGATGGCGAGAAAGTTCGGCCCTTCGTGGAAGCAGTCGACGGGACAGACTTCGACGCAATCGGTGTACTTACATTTGATGCAATTCTCGGTGACCACGTAGGTCATCACTTTCCCCTCTTGGCTGCAAACACAATGTCGTCAGGATCGTCCAAAGCGCGCAGCTCGTAAAGGGCTTCGAGGGCCTGGCGCGGCGTCAGCTGATCCGGGTCGAGTGCGGCCAGGCGCTCGCGCAGCGGATCACGCGCCGGGTCCGGGTCGATCGGGGCAGGCTGCTGGAACAGGGAGAGCTGATTGGACTCGGCTTGGGCATGACGCTGGGCGGCCTGCTCGAGCTCGCGCAGTCGCCCGCGTGCCAGCGTTATCACCTTGTCCGGCACGCCGGCCAGTGCCGCGACCTGCAGGCCGTAGCTCTGGTTCGCCGGACCCTCGCGCAGTGCGTGCAGAAACACGATGCCGTCGCCGTGCTCCACTGCATCCAGGTGCACGTTGACGATCCCGGGGTACTCTCCCGGTAGCGTGGTGAGTTCGAAATAGTGGGTCGCAAACAGCGTGAAGGCGCGGATGCGCGTGGCCAGCTCGACCGCACAGGCCCAGGCCAGCGAAAGGCCGTCGAAGGTGCTGGTGCCGCGGCCAATCTCGTCCATCAGCACCAGCGAGCGCGGGCTGGCGTTGTGCAGGATATTGGCGGTTTCCTGCATCTCGACCATGAAGGTAGAACGACCACCGGCGAGATCATCGGATGCGCCGATGCGCGAAAATATCCGGTCGAACGGTCCCAGTTCGGCACGGTTGGCCGGCACGAAACAGCCGGCATAGGCCATCAGCACGATCAGTGCCGACTGGCGCATGAAGGTCGATTTGCCACCCATATTGGGGCCGGTAATGATCAGGATGTTGCGTTGCTCGTCCATCGTCAGATCATTGGCGACGAACGCCGTCTCGCTGACGTGTTCGACGACCGGGTGGCGCCCGCCAACGACCTCGAGCCCCGGTTCCCCGCGGAAGGTCGGACGGCACAGCTCGAGGCGCTGGGCGCGTTCGCCAAAACAGCCGAGCACGTCGAGCTCGGCGACTGCCCCGGCGATCCGCTGCAGCTCCGCTAGCGGTTCGATCAACTGGTCGAGCAACTGCTCATACAGGGCCTTCTCCCGCTGCAGCGCACGTTCGCGTGCCGACAGTACCTTGTCCTCGAAGGCCTTGAGTTCGGGAGTGACGAAACGCTCGGCGCCTTTGAGGGTCTGGCGGCGAATGTAATCGTCCGGCACCCGATCGGATTTGCTGCGGCCTATTTCGATGTAGTAGCCATGCACCCGGTTGTAGCTGACCTTCAGCGTATCGACACCGGTGCGCGCCCGCTCACGTTGCTCCAGGTCGATCAGAAACTGGTCCGCGTTCTGTGAAAGTGCGCGCAGCTCATCGAGTTCGGGGTCGAAGCCGGCGGCCAGCACACCACCATCGCGCAGCACCACCGGCGGGTTCTCGATGACCGCGCGGGTCAGCAGTTCGCACGTCGACTGTTGTCCATCCAGTGCCACGCCGAGCGACTGCAATGCCGGGTCATCCAGGTCCAACACGGTGGTTCGGACCTCCGGCAGCAGCGCCAGGCTGTCGCGCAGCACGGCCAGGTCGCGCGGACGGGCGCTCTTCAGCGCGACGCGGGCCAGGATGCGTTCGATGTCGCCGATGCCGCGTAGGGTTTCCTGCAGGGTCTCCACACGGCGCGTATCGATCAGGCTGGCGATCGCCGCATGACGACCCCGCACCGCCTGCTGATCGCGCAGCGGACGGCTGATCCAGCGCCGCAGCAGCCGCCCACCCATCGCGGTCGCGGTGGTGTCGAGCAGGCCGGCGAGGCTGTGCTCGCGCCTGCCGGATGCCGCCTCGGCGATCTCCAGGTTACGCCGTGTCGCGGCATCGATGATGATCCCCTGGTCCTGGCTTTCGACCTTCAGCCGGCCGATGTGCGGCAGTGCGCTGCGCTGGGTATCGGCCAGGTATTGCAGCAGGGCGCCGGCGGCGCCGATCGCCAGCGGCAGATCGGTGCAGCCAAAACCGCTCAGGTCGCGCGTGCCGAACTGGCGGTTGAGTGAACGCTGCGCGCTGTCGTGGTCGAAGTGCCATGGCGGTCGGCGCGTGACTCCGCCCTCGCGTGCCGGCGGTGGGGGCATCGGCTGATCCTCCGGCAACAGCAGCTCGGCCGGGCGCAGACGTTCCAGTTCCCCGGCCAGCGCCTCGGCGTTGTCGAGTTGCTGTACCAGGAAACGTCCGCCGCTCAGGTCGAGCCAGGCCAGGCCGAAGACGCCATCGCGCTGCAACAGGGCCGCGAGCAGGTTGTCACGGCGCTCATCCAGCAGCGCCTCATCGCTGACCGTGCCCGGCGTGACGATCCGTACCACGCGGCGCTCGACCGGCCCCTTGCTGGTCGCCGGGTCGCCGATTTGTTCGCAAATGGCCACGGACTGGCCCCGCCTCACCAGTTTGGCCAGGTAGCCTTCCGCCGCATGGTACGGGCACGCCGGCCATCGGTATCGGTTCGCCGCCGGACTTGCCACGCTGAGTGAGGGTGATGTCGAGCAGCTTGGCGGCGCGCCGAGCGTCGTCGTAGAACAGTTCGTAGAAATCTCCCATGCGATAGAACACCAGCCTGTCGGGGTGCTCGGCCTTGATGGCCAGGTACTGGCGCATCATCGGGGTGTGCGACTCACCAGTGGCCTTTGTCACTGCTGGCTGTTCTTCTGCATTAGCCATATTTTTCAATTTTTTTCTGCTATAGATCCCGTTGCCAATTGGTCCGCTGCTGTCTGTACAAACCCGAGAACATGCAAGCGAACGACAGCAGATCCGCAGGAGCAAACAAAAGATCCCGCTGAAGCGGGATCCTCCTGAAGATCAAAACATGCTGCCGCTTCGACCTTACTTCGCTGCTGAACAAGAAAGTTCGCAGTGCCGATACCCGGTAGCGTAAGGGAGAGCGGATGCAGACGTTTACTCCGGCGTGGAGTTCAAGACGTACATAGCCTGCAGCAGTGCCGGCACTTTCTTGGTGAATTTCCCAAACCACTTACTGTAAATAGGTGTGATCTGTCCGCTGCGGTTAAGCTGTGCAAGCACTGTGTCCGCCAGCAGTCTGAAATCTGAATCATTCCGCCTCACCGCCAATGCAAACGGCTCGTAAGAGAAAACATCGCCGGCTAATGCAAATTCCTCTTCCCCCTCATGAGTCAAAACGAGGCCAATCAGAACTACCTGGTCAGCAGAGAATGCATCCACCTCTCCCTCGATCATGGCCTTCATTCCTGCGGAGGCTGAATCAAACTGAACGATCTTTGCGTCACTGACCGATTCTTTGAGTGCTGTAGAGAGGGCATCCAGCGTGGTGGTGCCCTTTGAAACTCCCACTTTCTTGCCCTGAAGCCCGGAAATTCCCTCTACACCGGTCTCCTTCAGGCTCAGCAGCGAAGCACCGGTGACAAAGGTCAACTGGGTGAAATCCACAAGCTTGCCGCGTGCGATGGTCTTGGTCGTTGCACCGCACAGAATATCGATCGTGTTTTCCTGCAACGCATCAAACCGGTTCGAAGACGACACCGTTACATATTCAATCGCGATATCGTCTTTCCCCAGGGTGTTCTTCACCTCATTCACAATGCGCACACAGAGATCGATAGAATACCCGGCCGGCTTGCCGTCTTGGTTCAAAAACGACATTGGCGGTTGGTTTTCACGAAACCCAATCCGTACCTTGCCGCTCGCCTCGATCTGTTCAAGCGTGCCCTTTTGCTCTGCCGCACCTATCGACGGTGCGAGCAATACGGTTATCGCAAGCAGTGAATAAAAAACTCTCATCATAAAAACTCCATCCCAAGTTGCGTTTTCTAAAGAGTGAAGCCAACTCTTCCAGTTGCGAGAACATTCTTGATCAGCGATCTCCACTGATTGAGGATTCCCTGAGCCCACGTGAGCTAAGATTTGAACGCGGAATTATGCGCCAAAGGCGCATAGTCTGGCATATATATCGGGTTTCGGCCTGATTTCACGGACACGTTCGAAAAGGCCAATAATTGGCCGGGAGGTGTGTCATGCCAAAGCGCAGAAAGTTCAGTCCCGAGCTTAAGCGGGAAGCCGTCGCGATGCAGGAAATCAAAGGGCCCACCAGTGGCTGTCAGTCTGGATGTCGGCGAGGGGCTGCTGGAGCGTTGGCGGCGCGAGCTAAGGCAAATTGGCGACAAGGCCTATATTGGTCAAGGCCAGGCCCTCCCCGGGGAGGTCATGCGCCTCAAGCGGGAGCTGGCGAAGGTGAAACAGTAACGGGATTTTTTGAAAGAAGTGGTGTTCTTCGCGAAGGCCTCGAAATGACATACTGCCTGCTCGAACGCTGCCGCGACGCTTTTCGCCTGCGCATCATCTGCCGCTGCCTCAAGATCTCGCCGGGCGGCTATTACGATGGGAGTGCCCGACCATGGGGTGCCCGGGCGCAGGCCAACGAGGCCCTGCTGAAGCACATCAGACAACTTCACGATGACACCGATAGAGTGGCTGGCGCTCCGCACATCTGGGGAGACCTGCAGTATGCCGGCATTGCCTGCGGCAACGCGAGGATCGCTCGGCGGTGATTCTACAATCCGACCGCTGCTGCCATTCCACCAGCGGGGAATACCAGCGCTTCCTGGCGGGCCACAAGCTGATCTGCAGCATGAGCGCCGTCGGCAGCAGTGCCGACAGCGCGACGATGGAGGGCCTCTTCAGTCTTATCAAGAGGGAGCGCGCAAATCGACGGACCCATCAAACAGGGGCCGAAGCCAGACCCGACATCTTCGACTGCGTTGAGCCATTCCGTAATTCGCGCCGCCACCGGCTGGAAGCCGCCAGGCAGAAGGAATCGCTCTTAACTCAATCGTCCGTGGAAACGGGGGTGAATCCCGGCGGTACCGCAGGGCTTTTCGTGGACCTCTCGTCGCTGAGTTTCACGCCTGCCGGGACTGGCATTGTCGGCGCCTCGCTGGCTGGCGTGACGCTTGACGACGTCGATATGGTTGACTTGGGGAATCTCGAACCCCCGACGAACTATACGGACTATTCACCATCGCTCGGGCCAACGATCACCACCACGGTGGACTCGGTCTCGCTCTCGGTCACGTTCAACGGAACCTATCCCGGGGGTTTGCACGGCGATCAATTGGTTTGGGTGGTCGATGTTGCGACCCAATCGGCTCCGACCCCGGGGGCACCGGTGCCGGCCACGTTGCCTCTCTTCGCTACGTCGCTGGGAATCATGGCTTGGTCGAGAAGGCGCCGTCAGCGGCGAGACCAGAATTGATGCAAGGGTAGAGATGCCGACGCCGGCGGGCCGCATCGGCTCGCCGGATGTCGTCACTGTGGCGTATCGTTCCGCTGCATCCGACCAAGTCGGGTCTAGGGTGGCTGTCTGGACGCAATGCGGGGCGGCTCCACTGCCCGGGTAGCATCAGTGACGTTCATGAGCCAAGTCTGCACATCCGGCTGGTCTGCCTTTCGTGCCGGCGGACTGCGCCTTTGCTGCGCTCCGACCTCCAGGTTAGCCGCCCGTGGCCGGCCCCGTGTTCGATGGCGTCGGCGACACATCCAGATCGACACTGAAGTAACGCTCGATGGTCGCGTCCACCTCCTGTCTCAGGCCGGAGTCGTCGCGTCCGGCGAGACGCCGATACAGTCCCTCGGCGATGTCGCTGAAGCGGTCGAGCAGGCGCGGATCGAAGTGCGATCCGCGGCCCTCGTGCAGAATCTGCATGGTCTCTTCGAAGCTGAAGGGTTCCTTGTAGGGTCGTTGCGAGGCGAGGGCATCGAAGACATCCGCGATCGCGAATATCCGAGCGCCGATGGGTATCGCCTCTCCGGATCTTCCCGCCGGGTAGCCGCTTCCGTCGAACTTCTCATGGTGATGGCCGACGACATCGGCTGCGTCGTCCAGCCACCGACTGCGGGCCACGATATCCAGGCCATGATCGACATGGGTCTTCATCGTGTTGAATTCGTCTTCGTCGAGGCGACCGGGTTTCAGCAGCACATCGTCACGGATTCCGATCTTGCCGACGTCGTGCAGGAACGCACCTTTGATCAGCGACCGTATCTGTGCGTCATCCAGGCCGGCTGCCTCCGCCAGGCGTACCGAATACAGAGTTACCCGATAATTGTGCGCGTCGGTATCGCTGTCCTTCTTTGCTATCGCGCTGCCCAGCACCTGCAGCGTCTCCAGATTCGAAGAGAGCAGGCCTTCGGAATAACGCGTAATCCGTTGCAGCAGTCGCGCAATGATCGGGTACAGAACCAGTGCCGTCAGCAAGACGATCCCTACGACGTAAGCGGCGGTGACCAATGCATTGCGGCGTGCTTCCGCCCGCGCCGCATCAGAGACGGCGAAGAGCGCATGCGCGATGACCTGTCGTTGCTGTTTCGCCGACACCGGCAAGCGCAATTCGACGAAGCTCCGTCCATCGATTTCGAGCGATTCCACCTCCGCCCGATCGACGGCGAGCCGCGGCATCTCAGACACCCGTTGTCTGATCTCCGGTGCAATATCGCCATCGACTTCTGGCCACTGGGCAATCGATTCGCCGTCATCGAAGTAGAACTGAGCGAACGTAAAACGCCCGTGTCGCCGATCCATCTCTCTTTCCGGTTCCTCTCGCATGGCCTGCTCGACCGCCACTTTGAGCGGAAGCCCGGAATTCGCAAGCAGTTCCCGGGCACGAAACCGGATCCATTCGATCTCGTTCCGTGCATGCTGCAGCACATCCTCACCGATGCGATCGAAGGTTCTGAAATAACTGATCCCCGCCATCAATGCCGCCACCAACAGACTCGCGATCAGGAGTCTGAGGATGAGTGCGCGATGGACCAATGCGCTGGATGAATAATTTCTTTGCGTCACGCTTCGATGTCCCAGGTTCTCGGGGAGGCAAAACCCTGCCTGGGTCGCCGCCACGCTTTCGATTTCGGCATTTACCACCCTGTGCGGCCGTGTTGCGCGGCAGCGCCTCGGCCGGTGCCGCAGAAGGATACCAGACGTCCGGGGGGGCGGACCCGGGCCGCGTTCGTGGCGCAGGCCTGCGTGTCCCGGCGTATCGTGATGCGGCGGAATCCCGACAACGGCCAGCGCGTTGGCCATTACGTACTCAGGGAGCGTGATGTATGCTTTTGAAAGGCTCGGGCGGGGTGCTTGAGAGATGAACAAGGTTCGGTCCGAATTCGACGCGGCGGGGTGTAAATGAAGAGGTCTTCGGTTTTCTCGGTGTGCTTGTTGTTGTGGCTGGGTTCAATGACGGGCCATGCTTCCACTCAGCGGGGCGAACAGGCCGCAACCACGGATAGGAGCAAGGTCTCGACCGGTGACGCCGCTGCACAGCGAAGTAAGAGCGGCGCGTCGCCAAGGAATACTACGCCGGCAGCTTCGCCCAGCAGGGCCGGCGACGGCAGCGCCGGTGAGACGAACCAGGCCCAACTCGACGCCCAGTGTGAGCTGGCGCGCGAGATCAAGCTGGCCCCTGAGCGTGCGAGATACATCGATGACTGTGTAGCGAAAAAGCAGAAGCCGGATCGGTCCGCGTGCGAACGCTTTTACGCAGACTACGGCGCGCAGTCCGGCAATCGGGCGCCGCTTTACTATGACTTGCCGGAGTGTCGGCGCGCCTTTGACGCGCGCCGGAATGCCCCTTAGCGACACTGGCTCAATTCGACGTCGACCCCGACCCCGAGTTCGCCCTCGGCAGTGCCGCACTGGCCTTCCCCAACGGCTTGGTCGCGCGCAGCGCGCGCTACGGCATGGGCCGGAGAGTTCACTGGAGGTCGTAGTGTTTTTCGACGTCCTGCTCGATGTCCCAGGTACAACTCAGGCCCTGCGGAAAGGTTATCAGGTCGCCACGCTGGAACGTTTGTGGTTCGCCGCCGTCCGGTGTGACCGTGAACCTGCCCCGCAGGATGTAGCAGGTCTCCTGCTGCTGGTAGGTCCAGGGGAAGCTCGAGGCCTCCTTGCGCCAGATCGGCCAGTCGTAGACGCCCAGTACCTCGAGCTTCATCGGTGACGGTTTCCGTTCGACCAGTATCTGCAGTTCACTCATCCGGGCTACCTGTTCGGTTATGCTTTGTTCATCGAATCGCTCAGGCGGGCAGTTTAACGGACGCACAACGGGAGGCGCGACCGAATGGACCGGATGGCGACGGTGTTGGAACTCGCCACCCATCTGCAACGACGCGGCTGGTGGCTGGCCTGTGCGGAGTCCTGCACCGGCGGCGGCATCGCCGCGGCGCTGACCGACGTGGCCGGCTCCAGCGCCTGGTTCGATCGGGGTTTCGTCACCTACAGCAACCTCGCGAAGCAGGAGATGCTCGGCGTGTCGCCCGCCACACTGGCCCGCTGCGGTGCGGTCAGCCGTGAGACTGTCATCGAGATGGCTACCGGCGCGCTGCTACGCAGTCGCGCGCAACTCGGCGTCGCGGTAAGCGGTATCGCCGGGCCGGGCGGAGGCACCCAGGACAAGCCGGTTGGCACGGTCTGGATCGCCTGGGCCCGCGGCGCCGAGACATGGGCCAGCCGTGAACTTTATGCGGGGGACCGCGCGCAGGTAAGGGCTGCGACCGTCGACACCGCCCTGAAAGGCTTGCTGGACCGGGCGCGATGAGTGGGGCACGTCGACTGTTTTTTGCGCTGTGGCCGGACGACGCGACCCGTCAGGCCCTGTTCCACTGGCAGACGCACAACCTGCCGCACGATGCGCGCTGGCAGCACCGTGCCGATCTGCACATGACGCTGCACTTCCTCGGCCCGGTCGATCCGGGTCGGATCGACGATCTGCGCTCCTTGGGTGCCGATCTGCGCGGCCGCAGCTTTACGCTGGTGCTCGACCGGATTGGTCACTGGCCGAGGCCGCAGGTGCTGTGGGCCGGACCGACCTCGCCGCCGGGAGATCTGATCGCATTGCATGGGCGGCTGGGCGAAGGGCTGCGCGGGCAGGGGTTTCAGACCGAGGAGCGGGCGTTTCGCTCGCACGTGACGCTGGCACGCAAGGTTCGTCGTGCGGTGGGTTTCGGCCCGTTGGAACCCCTCACCTGGCCGGTGCGTGAGCTGGCGCTGGTGGAGTCCAGGCCCGGCTCGGCGCCCATGTACCAGCCGATCGGGCGCTGGATGCTGGATTGACGCGGCCGGGCAAATTCGACTGGAAAACATAAAGAGAACAAACTAGACTCAGCGCAAGACCTACCACTAGCCGCTTCGGGGGGAGCATCCATGGACGAGAATCGCAAGAAGGCGCTGGCAGCCGCACTGAGCCAGATCGAAAAACAGTTCGGCAAGGGCTCGGTGATGCGCATGGGGGATGCCAATGCGGTGCGCAATATCGAGGTGGTGTCGACCGGCTCGCTGAGCCTCGACCTGGCCCTAGGTGTCGGTGGCGTGCCAAAGGGCCGCGTGGTCGAGATCTACGGGCCGGAGTCTTCCGGCAAGACGACCATGACACTGCACATCGTCGCCGAAGCACAAAAGGAAGGCGGCACCTGTGCGTTCATCGATGCGGAACATGCGCTCGATCCCTCGTATGCCGAGAAGCTCGGTGTGGACATGGACGAGTTGCTGGTATCGCAGCCGGACACCGGTGAGCAGGCGCTGGAGATCACCGATATGCTGGTGCGCTCCGGCGCGGTAGATGTGGTGGTGGTCGATTCGGTCGCGGCACTCACGCCAAAGGCCGAGATCGAGGGCGAGATGGGTGATTCCCATGTCGGTCTGCAGGCCCGTTTGATGTCGCAGGCGCTGCGTAAGCTCACCGCGAATATCAAGCGATCCAACACCGTGGTGATCTTCATCAACCAGATCCGCATGAAGATCGGTGTGATGTTCGGCAGTCCCGAGACCACCACCGGCGGCAATGCGCTCAAGTTCTACTCCTCGGTGCGCCTCGATATCCGCCGGATCGGTGCGATCAAGAAGGGCGACGAGGTGGTCGGCAACGAGACCCGCGTCAAGGTGGTCAAGAACAAGGTCGCACCGCCGTTTCGCCAGGCCACGTTCGAGATCCTGTACGGCGAGGGGGTGTCACGCGAGGGCGAGATCATCGAGCTGGGTGTGGCGCAGGGTCTGATCGAGAAATCCGGTGCCTGGTACAGCTACAACGGCGACCGCATCGGCCAGGGCAGGGAGAACGTACGCAATTTCCTGAAGGAGAACCCGGAGATCGCGCGTCATGTCGAGAAACAGATCCGCGCCGCACTGATCCCGGAAGAGCCGGCCAATACCGCAGACAAGGCCACTGCCGCGGCGGCAGACAGCGACAATTGATGTCACCGGCCGGGCGCGATCTGGAAGCGGACGATGCGGCGGCCATCGAGCTGGCCGCGGTCAGGTTTCTGGCGGTGCGCGAACACAGTCGGCATGAACTGCGTCGAAAGCTGCGCGGCCGCAGCCACGACCCGGGCCTGATCGACGGGGTACTGGACGACCTCGAGCGGCAACAGCTGCTCAGCGATGAACGATTCGCCGAACAGTACCTGGAGCAGCGCATGCGCCGGGGCTTCGGGCCGCTGCGGATTCGCGCCGAACTGGAGCAGCGCGGTGTTGCCGACCCAGTGATCGCAGCGGCGCTGCAACGGGCGCACCCGGATTGGGAAGGCCTGCTGGTCGAGGCGGCTGCGCGCAAGTTCGGCGAACAGCCGGGCTTCGATCTGCGCGATCTCGCCAGACGCGGCCGCTTTCTGGAACAGCGCGGTTTTCCGATCAGCCTGATCAGACGCCATCTGGAGCGGATCAGGGAGTTCTAGGGTCTGGCGGGCAACCGTCGGGCAGCCCGCGCAGCGGGCCTTAATCGCCTGAAATGGCGTTGTTTTGGCGACTGTGCGTTGGTGACTTTTCTGCTCAAGCTGCATAACATTCCAGTTTTGCAGTCTGATCTCCAGTCGCGTATGAAAACCAGCGCAGAAATTCGCTCCGCCTTCCTCGATTACTTTGCGGGTAAAGACCATGCCATTGTCGAGTCGAGTCCGCTCGTGCCGGCCAACGACCCGACATTGCTGTTTACCAATGCCGGCATGGTCCAGTTCAAGGACGTGTTCCTCGGCAAGGAGACCCGCAGCTACGTCCGGGCGACCAGTTCGCAGCGCTGCGTGCGTGCCGGGGGCAAACACAACGACCTGGAGAACGTGGGCTATACGGCGCGCCACCACACCTTTTTCGAAATGCTGGGCAACTTCAGCTTCGGGGACTATTTCAAACGTGACGCGATACTGTATGCCTGGGAGTTTCTCACCAAGGTGTTGCAGTTGCCGGCCGACAGGCTCTGGGTAACCGTCTACCGGGACGATGACGAGGCGGCGGCGGTCTGGCTGGACGAGGTCGGCGTAGATCCCGGACGCTTCACGCGGATCGGCGACAAGCCGGGCGGAAAGCCGTTCGAGAGCGACAATTTCTGGTCAATGGGCGACACTGGGCCGTGCGGGCCCTGCTCGGAGATCTTCTTCGATCATGGCCCGGATGTCTGGGGTGGTCCACCGGGTACCGACGAGGAAGACGGCGATCGCTATATAGAGATCTGGAACCTGGTATTCATGCAGTACAACCGGGGCGCCGGCGGCGAAATGACCCCGCTGCCGAAACCCTCGGTCGACACCGGCATGGGATTGGAGCGACTCGCCGCGGTGATGCAGGGCGTGCACTCCAACTATGAAATCGACCTGTTCCAGGCCCTGATCAAGGCGGCCGCGCAGGCCGCCGGTACCACCGATCTGAGCGCCAAGTCGCTGCGCGTGATCGCCGACCACATCCGCTCCTGTGCGTTTCTGATCGTCGACGGCGTGACGCCAGGTAACGAGGGCCGTGGTTACGTCCTGCGCCGAATCATCCGACGTGCGATACGGCATGGTTACCAGTTAGGTCAGCATGAACCCTTCTTCTACAAGCTGGTTGACGCCCTGGATGACCAGATGGGTGCAGCCTATCCGGAGCTGAGCCGGTCGAGGGCGGTGGTCGCACGTGTGCTCCGGCTCGAGGAGGAACGTTTCGCCGAGACCATCGAGCAGGGCATGAAGATACTCGACGAGGCGATCCAGGGGATGCACGACAAGGTCATTCCCGGCCAGGTCGTTTTCAAGCTCTACGACACCTACGGTTTTCCCACCGACCTGACCGCTGACATTGCGCGCGAGAAGGGCCTGGAGATCGACCGCGCGGGTTTCGATCGGGAGATGGAGGCGCAGCGTAGCCGGGCTCGGGCAGCGAGCCATTTCGGTGCGGTGCAGACGGCCGAGATCGACATCGATGGCGAAACCGACTTCACCGGTTACGACCGCCTGGACGACTCGGCCACCGTCGTCGCGCTGTTTCGCGACGGTGAGCCGGCCGACCGACTGGCTGCCGGCGACAAAGGCATGGTGGTGCTCGATCGCACGCCTTTCTATGCCGAATCCGGTGGCCAGGTCGGTGACGTCGGCCACCTGAGTGTGGCCGGCGGCGGTGATTTCGTGGTTTCCGACACCCGCAAACAGTCCGGCACCGTATTCGCTCATCTTGGCGAGCTGCAGTCCGGCGAGGTCAGCGTCGGAGATCTGGTCGACGCTGCGGTCGCCACGGACCGACGCCATGCCACCGCACTGAATCATTCCGCAACCCATCTGCTGCATGCCGCGTTGCGGCGGGTGTTGGGCGACCACGTGGGCCAGAAGGGCTCCCTGGTCGATTCAGACCGCCTGCGTTTCGATTTCTCGCACTTCGAGCCGCTGAGCCGCAGTCAGCTGATCGAGATAGAGCGACTGGTCAACGAACAGATCCGTATGAATGCCTTGGTGGAGACCCGCATCATGGCGATTGATGACGCCAAGGCCTCGGGAGCGATGGCGCTGTTCGGTGAGAAATACGACGACTATGTCCGGGTACTGCGCATGGGTGATTTTTCCACCGAGTTGTGTGGCGGGACGCATGTGAAGTCGCTGGGTGACATCGGCCTGTTCAAGATCACCGTGGAGACCGGCATCGCCTCGGGCGTCAGGCGTATAGAGGCACTCACGGGTGCCCGCGCCCTGGAATGGGTGGAGGCGGACGAGGAGCGCCTGTTGCGTGTCGGCGGTCTGATCAATGCAGGCAGGGACGAGGTCGAGGACAAGCTCGGCAAGCTCATCGAGCGCAACAGAAAGCTCGAAAAGGAACTCGAACAGATCAAGGCGAAACTGGCATCGGCGGCCGGTTCCGATCTCGCCGCGCAGGCGGTCGAGGTCAATGGGGCCCGCGTGCTGGCTGCACGTCTCGACGGTGCTGACCCTAAATCGCTGCGTGACACCCTCGATCAGTTGAAAAACAAGCTCGGTAGTTCGGTGATCTTGCTGGTGGCCGTGAACGGCGACAAAGTGAACCTGATCGCCGGCGTGAGCAAGGACCTGACCGACCGTTGCCGTGCCGGTGAGCTGGTCAAGCTGGCGGCCGAGCAGGTCGGCGGAAAGGGTGGCGGCCGCCCGGACATGGCGCAGGCCGGGGGCTCAAAACCCGGTGGTGTGCCCAAGGCGCTCGAACTGGCGCAGGCTTGGGCCGCCGAAAGGCTTTAAGTCGGCCGACAAATGGTGTTAAATCGCGCCCTTTTCCGAAGCGGCCACGGTCTGGTCGCCGAAGTCGGGTTGAGAACCGAGTAGCAACATGGCGCTGATCGTACAGAAATATGGCGGGACCTCGGTGGGGTCGGTGGAACGAATCCAGAATGTCGCCGAGCAGGTGAAGCGTTGCCATCGACCAGGGTGACGACGTGGTCGTGGTCGTTTCCGCAATGTCGGGCGAAACCAACCGCCTTATCGCGCTCGCCAACGAAATCACCAACGATCCGAATCCGCGCGAGATGGACGTGCTGGTATCCACCGGCGAGCAGGTGACGATCGCGCTGCTTTGCATGGCGCTGGAAAAGATCGGGTGCGAGGCGCGCTCCTATACCGGCGCCCAGGTCCATATCCTCACCGACAGCGCCCATTCCAAGGCGCGCATCATGGATATCGATCATGCGCGCGTCTGCGCCGACATCAAGAACGGTCGCGTCGTTGTCGTGGCGGGCTTTCAGGGCGTCGATGAGCACGGTGACATCACCACGCTGGGTCGCGGCGGGTCGGACACGACCGCGGTCGCCATGGCTGCGGCGTTGAAGGCCGACGAGTGCCAGATCTTTACCGACGTCGACGGCGTTTACACGACCGACCCGCGGGTGGAGCCCAAGGCCCGCAAACTCGACCGCATCACCTTCGAGGAGATGCTGGAGATGGCGAGCCTCGGCTCGAAGGTGTTGCAGATCCGGTCAGTCGAGTTTGCCGGGAAGTACAATGTGCCCCTGCGGGTTCTGTCCAGTTTCGAGGACAGCGGCGAGGGCACCCTGATTACTCTGGAGGAAGAGGGCATGGAAGAGGCAAGAATTTCGGGGATCGCGTTCAATCGCGACGAAGCGAAACTGACCATCCGCGGCGTACCGGACCAGCCGGGGGCGGCCTACAAGATCCTCGGCCCGATCGGTGAGGCGAATATCGAGGTCGACATGATCGTGCAGAACATCGCCAATGACGGTACAACCGACTTCACCTTCACGGTCAATCGTAAGGATTACCAGAAGGCGCTGAAGATCCTGAATACAGAGGCGGCTGAACTTGGGGCACGCGAAGATGTCGGTGATGACAAGATCGTCAAGATCTCATTGGTCGGTGTCGGCATGCGGTCGCATGCCGGCATCGCGAGCACGATGTTCGCCGCATTGTCGGAAGAGGGCATCAACATCCTGATGATCTCCACCTCGGAGATCAAGATCTCGGTGGTGGTGGATGAAAAATATCTCGAGTTGGGCGTGCGCGCCCTGCACCAGGCATTCGAACTCGCAGATCGACGCAGGCGATGCCGGGGCCTGATCGCGAGGCGCATCTTGTTCTTCTGCGACGATATTGCTAGAATCCTGTGCCCCGATGCAATTGATGAGGGGATAAGGTTGGCAAACGGACATATCGCGCGAGGCCGAGGGATGGATAAGGTCTTGCCGGTGTGCCACTAAAGGAGTGGCTCCATGTTGATTTTGACTCGTAGGGTCGGCGAAACCCTGATGATCGGAGATGAGGTTACCGTCACGGTTTTGGGCGTAGGGAAACCAGGTGCGAATTGGGGTAAATGCCCCGCGTGATGTCTCTGTACATCGCGAGGAAATATACGATCGCATCCAGCGCGAGAACGGTGAGTCTACGGGCTGACGGTCTGGTGTGGTTCGGTCATTGGCCCGGCAGATCGTGGGCCGATGTCCGGCTGGCCTTGACCAGGCGCCGGGCAAGTTGTTGCGAGAGATGGCCGAGTGGCTGACCAGACAGCCGGCGGCTGTCGCGGATCGCCGTCATGGAGTGACGGCGGCCCCGTAGGGGCGAGGGACGCAGTCCCGATAATCCGCTCCCCGACATAGCCCATCGGGCCATCGGAGCGCCGAGCACGTTTTTGGAGAGATGGCCGAGTGGCTGACCAGACAGCCGGCGGCTGTCGCAGAACGCCGACATGGAGTGACGGCGGCCCCGTAGGGGCGAGGGACTTAGTCCCGAGTAATCGCGCTCCCCGACATGGCCCATAGGGCCATCGGAGCGCCGAGCACGTTTTTGGAGAGATGGCCGAGTGGCTGAAGGCGCTCCCCTGCTAAGGGAGTATGGGGTTAATAGCTCCATCGAGGGTTCGAATCCCTCTCTCTCCGCCATTCAGACGAGGACCCGTGGTGGGGCCTCGCCCCCCTCGGACCGTGCAGGCTGATTGGCAGCGTCCATGCGTGTCGCAACGGCATGTGTATTCACTGGCAGCTGCGGTCTTAAGATGATTGCGCCAAAGGAGCAACTGCCAGATGAATCGATTCAACGTCACTAAGAAGACTGCTGTCGAAAGACCTCATCGACGTGCTGGTCCGGGTCGGCCTCATTGCCTTCGTGATCGTATTGTGCGTGCGCGTCTTTGCCCCGTTTGCGGGCCTGATGACTTGGGCGCTGATCCTCGCTGTCGCGCTTTATCCGCTGCACCAGCGCCTCGCAACGCGACTCGGTGGCCGGCAGGGCCGCGCGGCGACGCTGATGGTGGTGGTGGGACTGGTGCTGATCGGTGTGCCAACCGTGATCCTGGGCTTGTCCTTTGCGGGCCAAATTCACAGTGCCTATGCCGCTTTCCAGGGCGGTGAGGTCAGTATCGAACCGCCGGGCTCCTCGGTAGCCGAATGGCCATTGATCGGCGACAAGCTCTACGCTGCGTGGAG
>CAWEET010000017.1:0-70967 GCA_963808165.1 uncultured Gammaproteobacteria bacterium
GCGAAACAGTCTAGCTTGAAAATCCAAGTTCCGATCCTTGATGTTTTTGAAGTCCTTCTTGACGAGGCTTAGAAGTCTTCTTCTGGCAGCAGGAGTAATTCTCCAAAATGCTTGAATAAGCCCTTAATGACACTGCGGCCTGCGAGTTCCACCTTCTCCGCGGACTCATGGGAGTAAATGTTTTCTATCGCAAATGACTTTATGTTTTTGAGCAAGTCGCCGATGTCGCTCCGCGGGTCAATGAGTTTTGTATCTTTTCCATTCATGATGTCGTCAAGGTGGCTGGCGAATGTGTCGGCGGAAAGATTCACGGCATCGTTGATGATGCTTGTCTTAAAACGAAGGAACGGCGAAATTGATTCAGGCTTTTTGAATCGTTCTTCGCCGAATTCGCGTTTTAAGTCATAAATGGAAATGATCTGCTTCTCAAGCCCGTCCTCTAAATCGCTCATCGAGTAGGCGATTTCATCGGCAGTGTCCATTAGCTGCATAAACGGGAATTTTTGGCCTGGCTTCCAGTCCAGGTCGGTGCAGGCGGATGTGTAATTCTGCAAGTCGCTCGTGAATATTCCGATCTTCGCTTTCTTTGGGCGACTACCAATGTCCCAAGGGTACTTAACTGTAGAAAGAAGTAATGTGCTGGTCAGGTTGAATCCAAAGTCATCTGTACCTGCCAAGAATGAAATCAATCGAAATCCCTGTGGATTTCCGTCGAAATTGGCTAGATCAATGTGCTGAGGTTGGTTCGCTTTGAACCATTCCTTGATAGCGGACTCACCAAGATGCCCAAATGGTGGGTTGCCGATATCGTGCAAAAGACACGCTGTCTCTATTGAATTCACGAGTGCAGCAAGAACGCCGTAGTCTTTAATATCGCTACCGACCTTCTCAATGACTTTCTGGGCGAGGTGTCGTCCAACCTGCGAAACTTCGATGGAGTGTGTCAGTCTTGTGCGTACCGCTGCGTTGGGCTCTAGGGGGAAAACTTGAGCTTTTTGTTGCAGTCGACGGAAGGCGGAAGAATTTACGACTCTTCCCTTGTCGCTTTCAGACTCAATTAGTAATCCGCGATAGCCATTGCTTGGGGGGCGTAGTCTTTTTTCTTGCAGCAAGTCGAAAAGGGCCGCGAATTCCGTTTTGCTCATTGGTTTTCTTCCTCTAGGGGTAAAGTCTTGATTTTTAGTTGGTCCAGATAGTCGGCCCAATCTTGCATCATTGCCTTCCTTTCCACTAAGTGCGCGGTGCGATTGTATGCTCGGCCATTCGGGTCCCGGACGGCGTGAGCAAGCTGATGTTCAATGAAGTCAGGCCGGAAGCCGAGTACCTCATCGAGAATGGTTCTCGCCATCGCTCGGAAGCCGTGGCCGCTCATTTCATCTTTCGGGATTCCCATGCGGCGCATCGCTGCAAGAATAGCGTTGTCGCTCATGGGCCGGTCGCCTTTTGGGTTTCGTGCGCTTGGGAAAACGTAGCGTCCACGCCCGGTTAACGGGTGTAACTCCCGCAGAATTTCGACCGCTTGGCTGGACAACGGTACAATGTGCTGTGTATTGGTTTTAGTCACGGTGTAGCGCCATTCCGCGCTGTCTAGGTCGACATCCTTCCATTCTGCGTGGCGGAGTTCCCCAGGCCGCACAAAAACCAGTGGGGCCAGGCGGATGGCGCATCGGACGGGGAGGGTGCCTTCATAATTGTCCATGATCCGAAGTAGTTCGCCGGCACCTTTTCGGTTCGGTGACGGCGGCGAGATGCTTGCCTCTAAACGGGGGGAGGGCGCCGCGAAGATCGCCGGACAGGTCGCGTTCGGCTCGGCCTGTGGCAATCGCGTAACGGAATACCTGTCCACAGTTGGCGAGTGTCCGGTGGGCTGTCTCCAGCGCCCCCCGATGCCTCGATTCGGCGGACTGTCTCAAGCAGGTCGGGTGTTTTGATCTTCGCGATAGGCTTCGATCCCAGCCAGGGGAAGATGTCGCGCTTCAGTCCACTGATAATTCGGTCAGCATGTTTTGTCGACCAATTTGGTGCGTGTTTTGAGAACCATTCACGTGCAACAACCTCGAAACTGTTTGCTGCTTCGTCCGGCCTCGGTGGCTTTTTGTGCTTTTCGGTTCTCGCTGGGGTCGACGCCGTCGGCCAGCAGCTTACGGGCATCATCACGCCGGTCGCGGGCCTTTTTCAGCGATACATCTGGGTAGACGCCAAGTGAGATCCGCTTTTCCTTCCCAGCCAGCCGGTACTTCAGCCGCCACCACTTGCCCCCGCTGGGCGCGATTTCCAGATACAGTCCTCCGCCGTCGAATAGCCGCTGGGTCTTGGCGGCGGATTTAGCGTTCTTGATGGCAGTGTCTGTGAGGGGCATGGGGGCAACTCTCGTGGGGGTAGGGCTATTGCCCCTAATGCTGCCCCCAGGTGCCCCCGGCTGTCAACGGACCCTACTGGACGCCCTTGGACAGAAAAATCATGTAACCAATTGAAAATAGACAATAAAAAAGCCGTCCTAGGACGGCTTTGGATGTTGTGTTGGTGGAGGCGGCGGGAGTCGAACCCGCGTCCGCAAGCCCTCTGCCTTCGGCTCTACATGCTTAGTCGCGTCGATTTTTTTTAACCGTACTGCCGCCCGACCGACAGGGCATACCGCACAGCGATTCCGGTTTGGATTTTAGCGAGTCAGCCCCGGACATGCGTCATCGCGATCTTGCGAGATATGACGCCTGAAGTGCCCCGAAGGACGCTGGACGCACAAGCACGGCTCCAGTCAGACGGCTTTCTACCGGTTATTAAGCGGCGAGAGCGTAGTTGTCGTCGTTGGCAACTATAAGTTTGCGAATGGATTTACGAGGGTATTCGCACCTCGGCATGCACCTCAGGTTTTGCGACCCACGTCGAATGCCGTGTCGCCCCCTTGAGAACTTCCATATGTGACTGGCGCCACGCCGGAAAGTTCAGAAATCATAGCACTTAACCGTGTTTAAAGATCCGCTGTTTTTCGCGCTGCCAGTCGCGATCCTTTTCGTCAGACCGTTTGTCGTGCAGTTTCTTGCCCTTGGCCAGGCCGATCTCCAGCTTGGCGCGGCCGCGCTTCCAGTACATCGCCAGCGGCACCAGGGTATAGCCCTTGCGTTCCGTCAGGCCGATCAGCTTGTTGAGTTCCTCGCGGTGCAGCAGCAGCTTGCGGGTGCGCATCGGGTCCGGGTGGATGTGGGTGGACGCGGTCGGCAGTGGCGAGATGGTCGCGCCAAACAGGAAGGCCTCGCTGCTGCCCCTGACGGTCACGTAGGCCTCGGTCAGGTTGATCCTGCCGGCCCGCAGGCTCTTCACCTCCCAGCCTTCCAGCGAGATGCCGGCCTCATAGCGCTCCTCGATGAAGTACTCGTGCCGCGCCTTCTTGTTGAGCGCGATGGTTGACCCTGCGCCGGCCGATTTTTTTCCCGACTTTGCCATGGCGCGCGAGTGTAGCACGGTGCCTTGTCTGTCGCGGATCGATCCGCGAAAATGCTCAATTAGGGCGCTAACTGGCGCACTGGCGAGAGGAGCGGAATGAGTAACGAGCGAATGTCCGTGCACGGCATGTGGTCGTCGAGGGCAGTATTCATCATGGCGACAATCGGCTCCGCGGTCGGCCTCGGCAACATCTGGAAGTTCCCCTACATCACAGGCGAGTACGGCGGCGGCGCATTCGTCATCGTCTACCTGTTGTGTATCGCGCTGATCGGCATCCCGATCATGATGGCCGAGATCCTGCTCGGGCGGCGCGGCCGGGCCAGCCCGATCACTACCATGAAACGCCTGGCGCGGGAGGAAGGCGCCTCGCCCGCGTGGAGCCTGGTCGGCTACTTCGGGGTCGTGGCCGGTTTTCTGATTCTGTCTTTCTATAGCGTGATCGCAGGCTGGGCCCTTGCCTATGTGTTCCAGGCCGCGAGCGGTGGCCTCGACGGTGTTTCGGCGAATCGGGCTGGCGAGTTGTTCAATGATCTGATCGGGTCGCCGGGGCAACTGCTGATCTGGCACACGGTATTCATCGTCATGACGATCGCCGTCGTGGCGCGTGGCGTGCGGGCAGGACTGGAGCGCGCGGTGACGATACTGATGCCGGCACTGTTCGCGTTGCTGTTGATCATGGTTGCTTATGCGTATATCGAGGGCGACTTCGGGCGCGCCTACCATTTCATGTTCGATGTGGACTTCGCCAAGGTGTTCGAGATTTGTGCCGGGCCGGCCGAGGCGCTGGACTGCCGCTTCAGCGGCGAGCCCTTGCTGGTCGCGATGGGCCATGCATTCTTTACGCTGAGCCTCGGTATGGGCGCAATCATGGCGTATGGCGCCTATGTGCCGGAGCATGCTTCGATCACCGGGGCGACGATAACGATCGCGGTTGCCGACACGCTGGTCGCATTGCTGGCGGGCCTTGCGATCTTTCCCATTGTGTTTGCCAGCGGAATGGAACCCTCAGCTGGTCCGGGGCTGCTCTTTCAGACCCTGCCAATTGCGTTCGGCAGCATGCCGGGCGGACAGTGGTTCGGTACGCTGTTTTTTGTGCTGCTGGTGTTTGCCGCCTGGTCTTCGTCGATTTCGCTGGTCGAGCCGGCAGTCGCCTGGCTGGTGGAAAGCCGCGACTGGCGTCGTGGCAAGGCCGCGGCAACGGTCGGTGTGCTGGCCTGGTTCCTCGGCATCGGTTCGGTGCTCTCGTTCAATCTGTGGTCAGGCGAGGAGTATCAGCTGTTTGGCAAGACCGTGTTCGATCTGAAAGACTTCCTGGCCTCGAACATCATGCTGCCGCTCGGCGGACTGATGATCGCGCTGTTCGTCGCCTATGGTGCGGGTCGGCACATGGCCCTCGATGAGCTTTCGATTAATCGACAACGTCTGTTTGACGCCTGGTGGTTTGTGATCCGTTACGTGTCGCCGGTCGGTATCGCCATCGTGTTTCTCAACTCGATTGGGGCCTTTTGATTGGCCAGGGTGGAAAAATCGGCCCTTGTGCCGTTCTCAGCGCAAGCCATGTTCGATCTGGTGGCGGACGTTGAAAACTACAAGGAATTCCTGCCCTGGTGCAGCGATTCACAGCTGCTCTCGCGTGGCGACAATGAATTGTGCGGCAAGATCGAGGTATCCCGTATGGGCATTCGGCAGTCGTTTTCGACCTGTAATGCGCTGGATCCCCCGGGCCGAATGGGCCTGGTTCTGCACGAGGGGCCCTTCAAGCATCTGCAGGGCGAATGGCGCTTTGTGGAACTGCGTGAAGATGCCTGCAAAGTCATGCTGACGATGGAATTTGAGTTCTCGGGTAAACTCATAAACGCGGCGTTTGGCAAGGTTTTCAATCAGGTGGCGAACTCGCTGGTCGAGTCGTTCGTGAAGCGCGCGCGCGAGGTGTATGGTGCCTGAAACTCAGATTTCCGTTGAAATCGCCTTTGCCCGGCCGGGAGAGCAAGCCCTGGAGCTGCTGCAGGTTCCTGCCGATGCCACCGTCGAATCGGTCATACGCCAATCAGGATTCCTCGAGCGGTTTCCCGAAATCGATCTCGCGTCCAACAAGGTCGGCGTCTTCGGCAAGGCAACGCCGCTCTCCGCGACCCTTTCCGAAGGTGACCGGGTCGAGATTTACCGGCCGCTGATCGCTGATCCAAAGGAGGCGCGCAAAAAACGCGCGGCGCAGGGCAAGGGAATGAAGAAGGGCGCACGCGCGGGGGACGGCGCGGCCGAAACACCGTCGGCCTGAACGCAATGGATCGGGCTGCAACGGGCCCACTGGCATCGAAAGGCAGGCCAGAGCGTGTGATTCGCAGTCGTTTGCGCCATCGGCTTAGTCGTAGTCCGGTTCCAGCCCAACCAATTCCTGCGTGCGCTCCCAAAGCGACTTGTCCTTCGGCTCCCAGTCCGGGACTGTCACCACGACCTCCTTTGCCTTCTCGGTGCGCTGGTCTTCCGGTTGTGGACGAAGATCGCCTGCAAGACGCACCAAACGATCCCTCTCGAAGATGACCGTCACACGCTGAATCTCTTCCGGTCTGCTGCCGGTCCCGACGGTGTAGGCATAGTCCCACCGATCGGCATGGAACACGTCGGTGAGCATCGGCGAACCCAGCAGGTATCTCACCTGGCGCTTCGTCATTCCCGGCTGGAGTTCGTTGACCTGATCCTGGGTCACGATATTACCCTGTTGAATGACCGGGCGATAGATCAGTGGCATGCGATCCAAGGCATTCGGAATCGCGTCCGTCACACTCGAGATGGAACTGCACCCGGCGGATAGCAAGGTTGCGGAAACAGTAATGGAAATGAGAAGCTTGCGCATGTTCAGGTGGTCAGCATACCGGCGTTGTGTAAGCCGCCAGATGATAGCGAATCCCCCAGATAAATTACACATGCGTCCGGAGGCAAGGGTGGAGAATCAGGATATTCGCAAGGCGGGCCTAAAGGTCACTTTGCCCAGGGTGAAAATCCTGGAGATCCTCGAATCCAGTGATTCCCGGCACATGACGGCCGAGGACGTCTACAGGGCGCTGTTGGAACGCGGCGAGGAGATCGGCCTCGCGACTGTCTACCGCGTGCTGACCCAGTTCGTGAATGCCGGGCTGGCCGAAAAGCATCATTTCGAAGGCGGCCAGGCAGTATTCGAACTCGATCGTGGGCACCATCATGACCATATCGTTTGCGCCCAGTGCGGTCGGGTCGAGGAATTCGTCGATGAAACGATCGAGAAATGTCAGCGCGACATTGCGGCGAAGCAGGGTTTCGAGATCACCGACCACTCGCTGATCATCTACGGTCGCTGCATGCGGGAAAACTGCCCTTTTCTGGAAACGAGCGGCTGAAGCGGGTGCGTCCCGCAGCGGCCAGGCACAGAAACACCAGACATACTGTGTATCCCTGACAAGCGGTGTTGACTAATCTGTAACTCGGCTGACCCGCTGAGGGTTCGCCATCACAATAACGAGATTCCGGAGGAGACAAGATGCGAGCAACCCTGAAGAAAGCCCTGGCGGCGCTGACACTGGCGATGTTCGGTGCCGGTGCGTCTACCCAGGCGATGGCGGAGGGGGACTACCTCCTGGCGACGGCCAGCACGGGTGGCACCTACTACCCGGTCGGAGTGGCCTTGTCGACTCTGGTCAAGGTGAAGCTGCAGCCCAAAGACAAGATCAACATGTCGGCGATCAACTCCGCGGGTTCGGCCGAGAACATCAAGCTGCTGCGCGACAATGAGAGCCAGTTCGCCATCTTGCAAGGTTTGTACGGCGCCTATGCATGGAACGGCACCGGCCCGCTCGAGAAAGAGGGGCGGCAGGAGGGGCTGCGTGCGGTGACCATGCTGTGGCAGAACGTCGAACACTTCGTGGTGACTGCAGAGCACGCCAAGACCGGAAACATCAGTGACGCGCTGGCAGTCAGCGGGGTTGCCGGATTCGGCAAGAAGAACTCGGGGTCCCTGGGTTCGAGTCGCACGATCTTCGCCGGTCTCGGGGTTGATATCGACAAGCAGTACGACCTCTTTTACGGTGGCTATGGTGCGCTTGCAAGCGCGATGCAGGACGGCAAGGCCGATTTGATCGGGACGCCAGCCGGCGTGCCGGCCGGTGCCATCACCAAGCTGATGGCCGCCAAGGGTGATGCGGTCAAACTGCTGTCCTTTACGCCCGAACAGGCGGTCAAAGCCGATGCCGGCATGGAGTTGTGGACCCCCTATCTGATTCCGGCCGGCACCTACCCGGGTCAGGATGCCGAAGTCAAAACAATCGCCCAGCCCAACTTCCTCGCAGTGCGTGCTGACGTGTCCGAAGAGGACGTCTACAGGATCACCAAGACCATTTACGAAAATCTCGGGTTCCTGCAGTCCATTCACAAGGCAACCAATGCGATGTCGCTGGAAAAGGCCGTCACCGGCTTGCCGATGCCGCTGCACCGCGGCGCCGCACGTTACTATAAAGAAGCGGGAGTGCAGATTCCCGAGCGCCTGATCGTCGATTAGAACGCAGGAGCTGACGGCCGCCCGAGGGCGGCCGTCGTCCTTGCATGGCAGACAGCACACCGGGCACGGATACCGTCGCACTCGAAACCGGGCTGCGCAAGCAGGCTTGGGTGCGCGGTGTCGTGTATTGGCTGGGTGCGGCCATTGCCGTGCTGCACCTGGTGATGAACTTCACCACGATCTTTTCCACCCAGTGGCAAAGCACGCTGCATTTCATCGGACTCGGCGTGCTGGCGATCCTGCTGTATCCGCCGTTGCGCAGTGATCGTCTCGCCCGCTCCAGCCGGGTATTATGGTTGGATATCCTGCTGGGCGTCGTTTTCGTCGTGGCGACCCTGTGGGTCGTGTGGGCAGAAGACGCGATCTACGCCCGCGGGGTCAATATGACCGGCTGGGAGCAGCTGCTGGCGCTGATAACCATCATCGCGGCGATCGAACTCACGCGGCGCACCACCGGGGTGGTGATACCGATACTGATCGTGTTGGCCCTGACCTATGTGGTCGCATGGGGCGGCTGGCTTGACAATGTGTTTCGCTTTGCCGGCCTGAGTAACGAGACCCTGGTGTTCCGCAGTATCTACGGCGACGATGCGCTGTTCGGCAGCATCGCGCAGATTTCCGTGTCGTTCGTGTTCATGTTCATCCTGTTCGGCGCCTTCCTGGTGCGTTCCGGCGCCGGCGATTTCGTCATTGCGATGGCGCGTGCTGTCGCCGGCCGGATAGTTGGTGGCCCCGGTCTGGTGGCGGTGGTGTCCTCCGGACTGACCGGTACCATCTCGGGGTCGGCGATTGCCAACACGGTCTCGACCGGCGTGATCACGATCCCGTTGATGAAACGCGCGGGATTCCCGGCGCGGTTCGCCGCCGGCGTCGAAGCGGCGGCGAGCACCGGCGGTCAGCTGATGCCGCCGATCATGGGTGCCGGGGCATTCGTGATGGCGAGTTATACGCAGATTCCCTACACGCACATTGTGGTCGTATCGGTTCTGCCTGCGCTGCTCTACTTCCTGTCGGTGGCATTCTTCGTGCGCATCGAGGCCAAGCGGCTCGGATTCTCGGTCGAGAGCAGCGAGGAGTCGACCGATCTGATGACCGTGATGCGCGAAGGTGGCATCGTTTTCATCCTGCCGATCACCGTGCTGATTCTGATGCTGGTATCCGGTTTCACCCCGACCTACGCTGCAGGTGTCGCGATACTTACGGTGATTGCGGCCAGCTGGCTGACGCCACGTCGGATGGGCCCCAGGGAAATCGTCGACGCACTGGCGCTGGGCAGCCGCAATATGATCACCACCGGCCTATTGCTGGTGGCGGTCGGTCTGGTGGTCAATGTGATTGCGATGACCGGGGTCGGGAACACGCTCTCGCTGATGATCCAGCAGTGGGCGGGCGGCAACCTGGTGTTTGCACTGGTGTTGGTTGCGCTGGCCTCGCTGGTACTCGGGATGGGTCTGCCTGTGACGGCTGCCTATATCGTGCTGGCGACACTGTCCGCGCCCGCGCTTTACAGCCTGATCGCCGATGCACAGCTGGTCGACATGATAGCCGCCGGGCAGGCACTGCCAGAGGCGACCGGCGCGATGCTGATGCTCGCGGCACCCGACAAGCTTGAGTTGCTCGGCAAGAGCATGACAGGCGAGGAGGCCAGGGGGATCCTCGATGCGTTGCGATCGATCGACCCGTCGCTGGTCACCGGCCTGTACGAGCAGGCGCTCGATCCCACCATGGCATTGGGTATCCTGCTGTCGGCGCACATGATCATCTTCTGGCTGAGCCAGGACAGCAACGTAACGCCGCCGGTCTGTCTGACCGCGTTTGCGGCTGCGGCCATCGCAGGGACCCGTCAGATCCCGACCGGTTTCACCGCCTGGAAGCTGGCCAAGGGCCTGTACATCATGCCCGTCCTGTTCGCCTACACTCCTTTCTTGTATGGCGACTGGGCAGTGGCGTTGGAGATATTCTTCTTCGCGCTGCTGGGACTCTACAGTTTCGCTGCGGCATTTCAGGGGTACCTGGAGCGGGATCACGGGGTTGTTGCGAGGGTTTTTCTCGGCATTGTCGCAATCTGCCTCCTGTACCCTGAGCAGCGGCTGCTGCATTGGTTTGCGCTGGCGGCCTTTACCCTTTTCTTCATCTGGGACTATATGATGGCCCGCAAGGCCGGGACCACCAGTTAACGAGTCATACGAAATGCAAGAAACAGCCACGCAGCAACTGCAACTCCGTCACCGATCGGTGCGTCGGTTCCTGGAAAGGCCAGTCGAGCGGGATCTGCTAGAGTCGTTGATCCGCTGTGGTCAGGGTGCCGCAACATCGAGTTTCATTCAGGCCTATTCGGTGGTGCGTGTCACGCGGGTCGAGGCGAGGTCGGCGATCGCCACAGCGGCTGGCGGGCAGGAATGGATCGAACGAGCTCCGGAGTTTCTGGTGTTCTGCGCCGACCTGCGTCGGATCGATGCGGCCTGCCAGCGGGCCGGCAAGGGCCCCTTGGAGGGTTTCACCGAGCACGGTCTGGCCGCGGTGGTCGACGTCGCGCTGATGGCGCAGAACGTCTTGCTGGCGGCAGAGTCGCAGGGGCTTGGCGGCGTTTTCATCGGCGGGATCCGCAACGCGCCGCAGGTCGTGGTCGAACAGCTCGAGTTGCCGGACCTCGTTGTCCCGGTGTTCGGTATGTGTCTTGGCTGGCCGGATGAGGACAACCAGGTCAAGCCGCGTATGCCGGTCGGCTTTGTGCTGCATCAGGACAGCTACCTAGACCTGCCGGACGAATCCATCGCTGAGTACGACGCCACGATGGCTGCTTACTACGCTGCGCGCGGCGCAAACGTCAAGCAGAGTGATTGGACGCACGCTGTCGCCACGGCGATGCAGGGCAAGAAGCGCGAGCATATGCGGGATTTTATGCAGGCGCGGCGGTTTCTCTTACGCTAGTGGACTGGTCCCAGCAGCGACGCTCTGTGATTAACCGCACTTCCCGCACGGCCCATAGGTGGGGCCCCGGCAACGGCGTGATTCCAAATTCGTAGCGAGCGGTGTGACGTCTACTATGCTCCATGCCTGGCCTCATTGGAGAGCCAACGCTGGGCACCGCATCGTCTTTACAGGCCCCTGGCTCTGGCGCCGGGGATGTGACCAGGAGGGCGCGCATGACGACTTGCCTGCAGGGATTTCGGGCTGCCATGTCGGCAACGATGCTGCTGCTCGGTGTCCAGGCCGAATCCGCCAGCTTGCCTTCGTATTCCGTGGACCTCGATCAGACCTCGGTTTCGGGCATATCGTCGGGTGGCTTCATGAGCGTGCAGTTGCATATCGCCCATTCTGCGATGATCAGCGGGGTCGGTGTATTGGCTGGCGGGCCATACGCGTGCGCCCGGGACAGTGCCAGGCGCGCACTCGAGGTTTGTATGCCCGGCGGGGCAGACGCCGCGGAGTCAATCGAACTGACTCGCCGGGCCTTCCGCAGCGGGGCAATCGACGATCCGGCCAACCTTGCCGACGACAAGGTCTGGCTGTTCTCGGGTTACAACGACGGCGTCGTCAAACAGCAAACGATGGATGCCCTGTACCTGTACTATGGCCACTTCACCGGGAATGGAAATGTCTACTATCGCGACAATCTCGATGCCGGGCATGCGCAGGTCACTCCTGACTTCGGCGGTCACTGCTCGGCTACCGGCGGCTTGTTCATCAACGACTGCGATTACGATGCTGCCGGCGCGCTCTTGCAACACATTTACGGGAGGCTCCAACCGACGGCGAGCAACCAACTGGGTGGAGCGCTGTTCGCTTTCGATCAGCGGGAATTTGTTGCCGGAGATCCATCGCACATCGGTCTTTCCGATAGCGGCTACGCTTATGTGCCGGCCGCCTGTTCCAATGGTACCCGCTGCAGGGTTCACGTCGCCTTTCACGGCTGCCAGCAAGACGCCGAAAGGATTGGTGATGCCTTTTACCGGTTCGCAGGATATAACGAATGGGCCGACGGCAACCGGATCATCGTGCTGTATCCACAGACCGCCTCGACCCATCTGACACCGTTCAACCCGAATGCCTGCTGGGACTGGTGGGGGTATACGGATGGCGACTATGCGACGCGCCGTGGGCAGCAGATCACGGTAGTGCGTGCAATGTTGGAACGCCTGGCCGGTGGGGGCGGTGCTGTCGAGGTGGCTGCGGCTGTCGCCGACGTGCCGGGACCTCCCGGTGATCTGACCGCAATCGACAGCGCGGACGACGCAGTGGCACTGGCATGGGCGCCTGTCAATGGTGCCGTCGGCTACAACGTCTACCGGACGGCGGGTGCCGATGGCGCGTACAACCGGCTGAACACGCTGCCGGTAAGCGGTGCCAGCTACGGCGACACCGGCCTGCTGCCGGAGTCCGAGTACCTTTACGCCGTCACCGCGATCGGTGGCGCCGGCGAAAGCCTGCCGGCAGGCCCGGTCCGCGCCGTGACCGGGCCTGCAGCACCGCCTTGTGATCCGTATTTCGCCGACAACCTGACGCACACCCTGCAAGGCAGGGCCTATGCGCTGTTTGGTCGCACCTATGCGAAGGGCTCCAACGACTCGATGGGGTGGTGGAACATCTTCACCGAGAATGGCCTTTATCGAGACGGCGGCGGCTTCCGCGTGGGGACCTGCCCGGCCCGCTGAGCGTGATCCGGAGGCGTGTTGCGTCCGACAGAAGTTTCCGAATGCCGCGTCGACCGGCGGCCTTGGCGGGCCAAGAACCTCTGGTGCATCAGGCAGGATGAATAATGATGCAAGTTCCGCGTTGCGATGTGGCAATGGCTTGAGGCGCGAATTCACCGGCCTGCCGGATTTCAACGGCCAATGTCCGTCTGCATGTCGCGGTGTTGTTGCCGTGTTTCGGCTGGTGGCCGCTTGTCCAGGATATTGTCCCTGAGGCGCGGTGAGATGGCGCAATGAATCGGTCTTATTCCCCTCGACCATCGAGGCTCAAGCCCGCCAGCCAATCGAGCACCAATTCTGCGGCTTCGTGCCCGGCCGGCTCGTACATCAGCATGTGCCCTGCGCCTTGAAGTAAATGTGCTTCGACGCCGTAATACGCCGCTGTCAGCGTGACATCCACTGGTGGTACCAGCATGTCGTTCATGCCGCCGATGACCAGCATGTTGGGCTGTGACAGTGGTGGCGGTGCGATTGGTGGCCAGCCGATCGCGCCATTCATCGCGATCAGCGACTCATCTTCGGCTCGGTCGAGCAGGCGAAGGAAAACTGCATCGTCCACGCCGCCCGGGAACAGGTTTTTCCGCAGCACTTCGATATCGGTTCTTTCGAGACCGAATAGGCTGAATACGATGAGTTCTTTCCACAATATCGGGTTGAGCCAGAATGCCTCCAACGATGCGCGCCACATGCCGTAAGGAGGCACGGAACACAGCAGTATGGTCCCGGCAAACTGGCGCCCGCGGCGCAGCAGATTTTGCGCCACGGCGCCGCCCAGTGAGTGTGCAATGACGACACAGGGGCGCTCGATCCGATCGAGCGCCTGGTCCAGGTCGGTCGAATACTGATCCAGGCCGTAGTGATGGAGGTTGCCCGCGCCGGGACTGGCGCCATGCCCCGAGAGGCTCAGCGCCCAGGCCCGGTAACCGGCCGCGCCGAACAACGGCAGTGCCTGCTCTTCCCATATCCATGCACCAGCGCTCATGCCATGCAGGAACAGCAGATCCGGTTTGTCCGGATCCGGGTGATTGCTGTTTCGGATCAGTTCGAGCTTGTTCATGGAATTGGCCCGTTAAGGTATCGATTCAATTCGGCATCAGCTTGCATTGACGACCCCCTCCCTCGCACCCTCGTATGGAGAAGCGGCCGGATGCGGGTTGCCGGGCTATTCCTGGCGCTGGTCGACGGGGTTCAGGTGAGCGGACGGCGACGCATGCCCAGGCCGGCAAGACCCAGCATCAGCAAGGCCAGCGTGCCGGGCACCGGCACAAGGGCATCGGCTGTGGCGCGTCCGATAATCTCGTGGGCCGCCGCGGAAGGATGAATCTGGTCCCAGAACAGGTACTCGCCGGGCGTCTCGCATACCGTCTCGTCTCCGGTCACCGGCGGTTCGACGAAAAAGTTTTGCAGGCAGGCGTCCGTCGTGTTGCTCAGGCCCACCGCCGACGGGTCGCTGATGATGGCGTCAAACAGGGCATAGGTGTCGAAACGGAGGACGCTGACATCGAGCAGTGAGGCGACCACCGCATCGACCCCGGCGTTCAGCAGCTGGGTTGCCTGGGTGGCCAGCATGCCTGTGCCAGGCAGCAGTGCATCAAGTTCCGCTATCTGGGGCGTCAGCGCCAGATCCGGAAGATTCGGAATGAGGAAATGCTCGCCACCCATCCCGACCAGCGAGGTGATCACAGTGGCCATGTCGTTGATCGTTTGGTTCACCAGGGCCTGCGCGGCAGCGGGTCCTTGGGTTGCGCCGAGCAGCAGCGCATCGGCGATATCGTTGGCGCCCGACCAGACGATATACAAGGCATCGGGGTCGGCGATGCCGTTCACCGTCGTCTGATAGCTGCCCAATTGACCCAAGAGGCTCAATGGCGTGGGATTGCTGCCGGGCAATGGTGGCAGTCCCGTAACTGGATCCAGGTCTGTCACATGGTAGCGTGATCTGGCGCCCCCGAATGCATAGTTGCTGCCGCCCAGCAGAGAAGGCGTCAGTGTGCCGGGCAGACCGAGTTCGTCGTACAGCACCTCGCTGTAGGCCGGCCCATTCTGGAATCGGCCTTCGAAATAAAACTGTGGCTCGGGAATCGTTCCACTCGTCAGGAAAAACAGGTTGCCGGTATCGGACAGGCTGTCACCGAGCACGACCATGTCCGAAAACACGCTTGCGATACCCTGACCTGAAGCGAGCGCCAAGACGGCCAACAGCAGCCTTCTGAAACCTTGCATGTTCGTATTCTCCCTAATGCGTCGCTGAGCTGTCAGTTCCGACGAAACCAAATTCAAGCGCTGAGCGGTGGCTCACGCAGTTCTATCACGAATGAGGCAAAAAGCCAGCGAGAGTTCTGAGCGATAATGGGTTCAACAAGTCCTCGATGTGGATATTGTCGTGGTCGAATCGCGAACTCTTTCGATCGTTGTCCCGCTCTACAACGAAGAGGGCAATGTCGAAGCGCTGTTGAGCCATGTACATCAAGGCCTCGCCGAGTGCGCAATGCCGTGGGAACTGATTTGCGTCGGCGATGGTAGCAGCGATTCGACCTGGCGCGTCCTGTGCAGCGCAGCGGGCCGCACGCGAAGCCGATCCTGTTGAGCCGCAATTTCGGACAGACCGCAGCGATGCAGGCCGGCATTGATGCCGCGCGCGGAGAATTCATTGCGACCCTTGACGGTGATCTGCAGAACGATCCGGCGGATATCCCACGCATGGTGGCGGAGTTGGTTCAACGCGACAGACATGACCTGCAGACCATCGCCCCGGGGAACCCGGCCGGCGTGCTTGTCACGGGATCGGTCCGTCGTGCCATGAGACCTTGTAGCCAGTTGATTAAGGTCTTTTTAACGCCATGTTTTTGCAGTGATTACTTGTCTTTTTCGGCGCCGGGGACTAGCCTTGCGCACCTTTAATCCGGCGAAGGACAGTGCTTTGGTGTCTGGCAGCGTTCAGTTTGTCGTTGACCCCGGCGGTCGGCTGACAGGACAACTCCGCGTTCCCGGTGACAAGTCGATCTCGCACCGCTCGATCATGCTCGGCGCGCTGGCCGACGGCGTGACCCGGGTCAGCGGTTTCCTCGAGGGCGATGATAGTCTGGCGACGCTGCGTGCGTTTCGCGACATGGGGGTGCGCATCGAGGGCCCCGTCGATGGCCAGGTGACCATCCACGGTGTCGGTCTGCATGGGCTGGAGGCGCCGGCCGCAGCGTTGGACCTGGGCAACTCGGGTACCTCGATGCGGCTGATGTCCGGCCTGCTGGCGGGCCAGGGTCTGGACGTGACGCTGACCGGCGACGCCTCGTTGGCGCGGCGACCGATGCAGCGGGTGACCGAACCGCTCGGCCGCATGGGTGCCCGGATCGAAACCGCCGAACGTGGCACCGCGCCGCTGCACATCCGCGCGGTGTCCGGCTTGACGGCTATCGACTACGCGATGCCGGTGGCGAGTGCGCAGGTCAAATCCTGTCTGTTGCTTGCCGGGATCTACGCAGCTGGCGAGACCTGTGTCAGCGAACCCGCGCCGACCCGCGACCATACGGAGCGAATGTTGCGTGGTTTCGGCTACGAGGTTCGTCGCGAGGGCAGCCGGGCATGCCTGAGTGGCGGTGGGAGCCTGCGGGCCTGCGACATCGACGTGCCGGCGGATATCTCGTCCGCTGCCTTTTTCCTGGTCGGGGCCAGCATCGCCGAGGGGTCGGACCTGCGACTCGAGCATGTCGGGATCAATCCGACACGCGACGGCGTGATAACGATTCTGCGTCGAATGGGTGCCGACATCGAGGTGCTGAACGCGCGTGAGGTGGGTGGTGAACCAGTGGCCGACTTGCGGGTTCGCTCGGCGGCGCTGCGTGGTCTCCGCATCCCGGAGGATCAGGTGCCGCTGGCGATTGACGAATTCCCGGCGTTGTTCGTCGCCGCGGCCTGCGCCGAGGGTGAGACGGTGCTGACCGGGGCAGAGGAGTTGCGGGTCAAGGAATCGGACAGGATCCAGGTGATGGCCGACGGCCTGGCGGCCCTCGGCATCGATGTGCGGCCGACGGCCGACGGTATCGTGATTCAGGGCGGGGCGCTCCAGGGGGGGGCGGTGAACAGTCACGGCGATCACCGGATCGCGATGGCGTTCGCGATGGCCGGGCTTCGGGCGGCCGGTCCGGTCGTCATTGACGATTGCGCAAATGTGAACACCTCGTTTCCCGGATTCGCCGATCTGGCCAACCGCGCCGGCTCGAAAGTGGTCGTGCGCGATGTCTGATCCAGTACCTGTCATCACGATCGACGGTCCCAGCGGCTCGGGCAAGGGCACGATCGCGCGCTTGGTCGCCGACCGGCTCGGCTGGCGCGTGCTCGACTCGGGTGCGCTCTATCGGCTCGTCGGCTACGCCGTGGATCAGGCGGGCGTAGGGTTCGACGAAGAACGTAAAATCAATCAGATAGCTTCAAAACTTAATGTTGAGTTTGACAAAGGTGAGATTCTCCTGGCCGGCGTCGAGGTGACTGATCTCATCCGCACCGAACAGGCCGGAAACAACGCCTCCAAAGTGGCGGCGATGCCCGGGGTGCGCGCCGCGCTGCTCGACTGGCAGCGCGATTACGCGACATGGCCTGGCCTGGTCGCGGATGGGCGCGATATGGGAACCACGGTTTTCCCGAGGGCCGGGGTAAAGATTTTTCTTACCGCCAGTGCCGTTGAACGCGCACAGAGACGTCATAAGCAGTTGATAGAAAAAGGATTGCCTGCTAACCTCGCCGCCCTTACGGCTGAGATAGAAGAGCGCGATGCGCGCGATCGCAGTCGGACAGCCTCGCCACTGCTTGCGGCGCCGGACGCAATCGAGATCGATTCGACCGCGCTGGGTATCGGTGACGTGGTCAGCAGGGTGTTGCAAGAGGCTCACCGGGTCTACGCAACGCCGCTTTGACGTTTGACCGCAGTATATATTTGGTGCCCGGGATACCGGGCTGTCTTCAACTGGAAAAATCCGGATTGGTTACGCCCACCGGTAGGATGGTCTGCCACTGAGCAGATCGGGAACAATACATGTCTGAAAGCTTTGCCGAGCTCTTTGAACAGAGCCTTACCAACACCAATCTCCAGCCCGGTGCCATCGTCATCGGAACGGTCGTCGCCATCGATAACGAGCACGTGATCGTCAATGCCGGACTCAAGTCCGAAGGCGTTATCCCGAAGAGCCAGTTCATGGATATGGACGGCCAGCTCGAATGCGAGATCGGCGACCAGATCGAAGTCGCGCTCGACGCCGTCGAGGACGGATTCGGCGCCACCCGCCTTTCACGTGAAAAGGCCAAGCGCCACCACGCGTGGAATAAGCTCGAAAAGGCTTTTGATGCGGAAGAGATCGTCGTCGGCCGTATCAACGGCAAGGTCAAGGGCGGCTTCACGGTCGAACTCGATCAGATCCGTGCCTTTCTGCCAGGATCGCTGGTCGATGTGCGCCCCGTCCGCGACACCTCGTATCTCGAGGGCAAGGATCTCGAGTTCAAGGTCATCAAACTCGACCAGAAGCGTAACAACGTCGTCGTCTCGCGCCGTGCGGTGGTTGAGCAGGAGTACAGCGAGGAGCGCGACAAACTGCTCGAGAATCTGCAGGAAGGCCAGGAAGTCAAGGGTGTGGTCAAGAACCTCACCGATTACGGTGCGTTCGTCGACCTCGGCGGCATCGACGGCCTGCTGCACATCACCGACATGGCATGGAAGCGTGTGAAGCATCCGTCCGAGGTCGTCGAGATCGGTGACGAGATCACCATCAAGGTGCTCAAGTTCGACCGCGAGAAAATGCGTGTGTCGCTGGGCCTCAAGCAGATGGGCGAGGATCCGTGGGAGAACATCACCCGCCGCTATCCGGAGCACACCCGCCTGTTCGGTAAGGTCACCAATATCGCTGACTACGGCGCCTTCGTGGAGATCGAGGACGGTGTCGAAGGGCTGGTGCACGTCTCCGAGATGGACTGGACCAACAAGAACGTCCACCCGAGCAAGGTCGTCACGCTGGGTGATGAGGTCGAGGTCGTCGTACTGGACATCGACGAGGAGCGTCGCCGCATCTCACTCGGCATGAAGCAGTGTCAGGCGAACCCCTGGGAAGATTTCTCCCAGAAGTTCAACAAGGGCGATCATGTCAGCGGTGTGATCAAGTCAATCACCGACTTCGGTATCTTCATCGGTCTGGACGGTGGCATCGACGGCCTGGTGCATCTGTCCGACATCTCCTGGGATGACACTGGCGAGGCCATGATCCGCAACTACAAGAAGGGTCAGGAACTCGAAACCGTGGTATTGGCGGTCGATCCCGAGCGTGAGCGTATCTCGCTTGGCATCAAGCAGCTGGACAAGGATCCGATCTCCAGCTTCCTCGCGATGCACGAGAAGGGCTCCACCGTCACCGGTACGGTGCAGGAAGTGGATGCCAAAGGTGCGGTGATCGCGCTGGCCGATGGTGTCGAGGGCTACCTGCGTGCCTCCGAGCTCTCACGCGATCGCGTCGAGGACGCCCGTTCGATGCTCAAGGAAGGTGATGCCATCGAGGCCAAATTCCTGGGGATCGATCGGAAGAACCGTTCGATCAGCCTGTCAGTCAAGGCCAAAGACATGGACGAGGAAAAAGCGGCCATCGCCACCTATTCCAGCGATGCCTCCAGTGCCGGCACCACGGCGTTCGGTGAGTTGCTGAAAGGCCACCTGGACGCGAATAAAGAATAAGCGGTCCATCGACCGCGATAATGACGGCGGCGGCTTCGGCCGCCGCATTCACCGTATATTGTTGGACTCGACTACCAATGACCAAATCGGAACTGATCGAAGTCATTGCTCGCGAACAAAGCCATCTCGCCTACCGCGACGTTGAACTGGCCGTCAAATGCATGATCGAACAGATGAGCCAGGCCCTGGCCTCGGGTGAGCGTATAGAGATCCGTGGATTCGGGAGCTTTTCGCTGCATTTCCGGCCGCCACGGATGGGACGTAATCCCAAAACGGGCGACTCCGTCGAACTGAGTGGCAAGTACGTCCCACACTTCAAACCGGGCAAGGAGCTGCGCGAGCGGGTCAACCTCAAGTTCGATCCTCAGCCCCAGGAGCAGAACGAACAGGTCGGATAAGCGGGTTTGTGGCGGACTGCCCAGTAAACGAGGCCGGCTTTTGCCGGCTTTTTGTTGCGCGCAGGACGGCGATTCGTCGGGTCCGCGCCCGGACGGCTCAAAGATCCGCATCCTTGCTTGGAAGCCCTGCGCGTTGCTGATCATGGAATCTGATCGCTGTCCTTTCATCAGCGGTCGCGCGCGCGGCCTTGTCACTGCTACGCGTGCCGACCTGCGGGGTGCCCTTGGCCTGCCGGCGACCCGCGGCCACCAGGTCCTGGTGCAGTTCTTTGTTGTAGCTGAGGCGATGGACTCGAGGTTCGTCGAGATCGTGTTGCTGTGCCCAGAGCAGAATCTCTCCGGCGCTGTCATCAGCCGGATCGGGCTCCTCGATCCGAAATGCCAATAGCTGAAACTGTTCCGGCAGCGGCGCGTTGCTCGGCCAACCCTGGATCGCCACGACCGAAACATAGTGGGCGATATAGAACACGGGTAGCGCTATCAGGACGACGGCGATCAGCCAGCGCGGCCGGCGCCGTTGGGTGCCGAACGACAGTGCGAGCAGTGCGACCGGGATCAGGTAGGCGAGGGTCAGCGAGAACGCAGGCAGGCCGTGCATGCCTCAGGCCCCCGGTTCCATGGCATAGGGCGTCAGGCGCTTCGGCAACTCGTTGATCTCCGTGATCTTGCCGATCCCGTCGAGCGTGAATCTCACTACCGTCTGCTCATCGTCCTGCTGCGCCATCTGCACCTTGCGCACGTAAACCGTCTGCAGCGTCGGATTGACCTTTTCGACTTTGATCAGGGCCTCGACGGGGCGTGGTTGCGCGGCCTTGTAGTAGTACAGATTGACGATGTATTCGCCGGGGATGATGCCGCGGATGGTCACGACCTCCTGGTTGATCGGATAGATGACCTCCCTGCCGTCGATAACGACGGTGTCGTTCACTTCGCCTCGGTCGTCGCGGTCCAGGTGCAGCCAGCCCGCATCCTTGCGGAGGTACGACACGGTTTCGCCGATCGGGTCCTGAACCCAGAGATCGATATCGTCGGCGAGTTGGTCCGCCCAGGTGACGGAGATGATGTACTCCGCCTTCAGGTTCACCCGTCCCTTGCGTGCCTCGGGGTTCATGAACATCACCGATACCAGGAACAGGAAGGTGAACCCGAGCAGCGCATTGAACAACAGGTCGATGAAGGGATCGGTGCCTCGGTACTGTCTCGCGTTGCGGCGCCGCATTGCCGGCCTCAGGGCGTCGTCAGGCGGCGCAGTTGCGAGGTGACGTGCACCTCCGACAGCTCGATGATTTCGGCCATCAGGCGGTCGACCGCACCGTCCAGCAGTCGGTACTGGAACCCCAGCAGTATCCCGGCGGCCAAGCCGGTCAGCGTGGTGTAAAGCGCGATGCGCATGCCGGCGCTCATGTTCGTCAGGAGTTGCTGCATGGCATGGATATCGACACTCGAGACCTGGGCGACCGAGCCGAGCATGAAAATGAAGCCGATGACTGTTCCCAGCAGGCCAAGCCGGATCATAAGGTCAGCCAGAAACCAACCGGTCTCGTGTCCACGCCCGAGCGCATTTTCCAGCCGTTCGAGCAGCAGATCCTGGTTGCACAGGGCGCCGTGTTGAAAGGTCTTGTTGGCAAGCAGCAGCAGGTGGTGATGGGCGAATGAGTCGGCATTCTGCTCATTGTCGAAAACGATCCCCCGTTCAGGGTCGGTGCTGAACAGCATGCCACCCCGACGCACCTGCGCGGAGAGCTGCATGGCCGTGCACAGCTCCTTTCCGAGTTGCCGTGCGCGCCGCCCGGCATCCAGACTGGCGAGCACAAACAGCAGCAGGATCACTGCGGATAGATGACTCTCGTCGGTACGCAACAGGGTGCCGACGAGGTCGTTGGAAAAAGCGACGAAGGCACCGAACACGACGATGCCTAGAAATATCAGCCATCTATAGAAGGCGGCATGGGCGCCGGCGCACTGGTTCATGGCGATGAGAGTTACGGTTCGCGGTGTTGGCCGCAGTATAAACAAACCGCACCGCGGGAACGCGGGCGCGCCTCGTTAAAGCTGTCGTGGACGTGCAGACCTGTTTGCGTAGTCGCCCCGGTCAGGCCCCGGCCGGTTTCGCTTTTGGGCCCGCGGTCTCCGTGGGGTCAGGTGCGATGCGACTCAGCTGACGAGCCGGCTGGCATTGAAGAGGGCTGGGGCGCGTTCGGTGCGCGGGCGGATGCCGCAGGCAAGCTGCAGTCAGTCGAGCCGCCAGGGATGGATGTACGACGCCCCGCGGGTCGAATGCCCCCGGGCAAAAGTACGAAGTAGGGGTTCATCGGTTACAGGTGGCAGTCCCTTGCCGGTGGGGGTTCCATACGAGTGGGCCATGCGGTAACCGAGGTGATGCTAAGCGCCCCTGTCATGTGTCGGGTCTGCCGCGCGGCCGAACAGGGTCGCGCCTGGCCTCAGGCGCTCAAGGCGAGGGCGCAAAGGTAGCTTGCCAGCGCCGCAAAAAACACGCTGATCTCGAGCATCGAGCGAGGTCTGTCGCGGCGCGAGGCGACGTTGAAATTCATGATGTTGTCTACCTTGTCGCGGTTCAGGTCGCGCATGAAATAGCGTTGTTGTTGCATGCTGGTCTCCGGTTCTGTGTTTCCTGTTGGTTCTCCTCAATATAGCCGAAAAAGAGAACATGGCAAGAACATAATGCGATCTTGCCAACCTTGGGGCGGATGAAAAGGTAGCTATATTACGGTATGCTTAATAAGCGACTTTTCAGGGGGGCGCGGTCTTGAATCACGGACTCGTTGAGCAGTGTGTGGAAAAACTCTGTCGAAAGGGCTGCAAGGCCGTCTGGTCCGACATCGACAGCCTGGAGTCGGGTCATTTCGTCCCCGAGGTCAAGGGGCTTTCTGATCCCGAGGTCGAGGCTGTGGTGCACGAGCTGAAATCTGTAATGGCCGTGTACGAAGGGCGCTGTGCCACCGAAGCAATCTTGTGTGATCCGCCCGCCGCACACATTCAAGCTCGGCGCCTGATTTCAACCTAGCGGGCCATGCAGGAAGTTCTGCAACACCCAGTCGATTCACGAGTCTCATCGACAAGGCACGTGAGCGTAGGACTAGCCAATGCTAATTCAAGCGATCGTAACGCCGGCGATGGGACTGCTGGACCGGCCCGCAGGGAGCCCCGCTGTTGGGCCAGTGCCGTGTTGCACCCCCTTGGAAAGGGTCTGCGATTCCCTTCGGCGTGCGCCTTACCTTGGCCCGACAGCGGGGCTCTGAGCGTTACAGAACATCCCGCATGGCCCACTAGACCATGCGCGTAGCCCTTCGGGTCGAGGTTCGCACCTTGCGGGGTCTGCAAGAGGGCGTAGCCAACCTCGTGCGTCTGCTCAGCGAGTACCAGGTGCGAGCAAGTTTCTTCTTCCCTTTGGGGCGCGATCTTTCGGGCCGCAGCCCCGTCACTACCTGGAAGGACCGCGGTAGCCTTGGGACGCGGGCAATGCTCTACGGTACGCTTTTGCCTGCTCCTTCACTTGCCGGCGCGGCGGCTGCTGCGATGGCATTGGCACGCGAGAACGGCCATGAGGTGGGATTGCTCGGGCTGTCGCCACGGTCGTGGTCTCGTGACCTTGCCCACGCCGACGCGCCCTGGGTAGACCGGCAGTGCACCCGGCTGTGGGAGGCCTTCGTTGCCGCCCAGGGTGTCGCGCCGACCAGCCTTGCGACGCCCGACTGGCAGATCAATCCGCAGCTGCTCGATCGACTGACCCCGGGGCGTTATCGTTATTCGACGCTGACCCGTGGCAAGCTGCCATATTTCCCGGTGCTGCTGGGCGTTCGATCACGTATACCCGAGATTCCAACCACGCTGCCTACCGTCGATGAGCTGCTGCAACAGTCCGGGGTGTCGATGAACAATGTCCACGAGCACCTTTATGCGCTGAGTCAGCGGGTGCTGCCGGCTGGTCACGTGTTCGCGGCCAGTGCCGAAAGGGAGGGACTCGGGCGACTTCCGCTGATGGAGAAAATGCTGGTGATGTGGAAGGGCCAGGAAGGCTCGGTGCGTGCGCTCGGCGATCTGCTGCAGCAGATCGATGTTGCGACGCTGCCTTATCACCAGGTCGGTTGGGGGGCGGTCGGGGACGGTTCCGTCCCCGTTGCGATGCAGAGCTTGCAGGTCCCGGCGTGACAATCGGCTTGCGGCTGAGCAACCGCCAGTTGCGCGGGGTGGTGTATGTCGCTGAATCGGGCATCCACGGGAAAGGGCTGTTTGCCGCACGCGAAATCGCGCCTGGCGAGTACATCGCTACTTTCCACGGCCCACAGGCGCGCCGTGACGGAAACTATGTGCTTTGGGTGTACGCCTCACCCGATGACACCGAGCCGGTCGGGCGCAGCGGCCGCAACATGCTGCGCTTTGTGAATCACGCCCCGTCGTGCAACGCCGAGTTCGACGGTTTCGATCTGTATGCGTGCCGCGCAATCGCGCCCGGCGAAGAGATCACCATCGACTATGGAGGTGCGCCCTGATCGATAGGCAACAGCGCTGCAAAAAGGCCGGCGGCGGCCGCGAACGGGCGATCGTGCGGGAATCCACTGTGCGCAAGATGCTGCAGGATGGCGTCACGCGAAGGTGGGCTGCCGGATCCGTCTGTCCAGGTCCGCGCCTACCTTGCCTGGACCTTGCCTTGTCGGCCGGGTGCCGATGATAGACCCACGGCAGATCCGCCAGGTACTGCTCGACGAAGGACTGGAGCGCTGGGCGCGAGTGGTTGGGCAACAGATTGACGAAGTCTTGCGCGCCGCACCGCACGGTGACTGGCAACGCTGGCGGCACGCCTTGGACCGGTTGCCGACACTGGGCCCGGGCCGTGTCAGCTGTGTTGAGGGTACGCTGGATCTGGCTCCGGACCGGGCGCCCGAAGCCGCCGAGCGCCAGAGATTATCCGACGCCTTGAAGGCGTTGCACCCATGGCGCAAGGGTCCCTATCGAATCGCGGACATCGCCATCGATACCGAATGGCGCTCCGACTGGAAGTGGGAGCGCCTGGTGCCGCATATCGCCCCACTGGACGAACGGCTGGTACTGGATGTCGGCTGTGGTAACGGCTATCACTGCTGGCGCATCGCAGAGAAGGGTGCCCGCCGGGTTATCGGGATCGATCCGACCGCGTTGTTCCTGGCACAGTTCCTGGCGGTCCGGCAACTGATGCAACCAATGGCTGCCAGCCTTGTCGAACGGGTTTGGATGTTGCCGCTCGGCATCGAGGCGGTGCCGCCCGCGCTGGGTCGCTTCGACACGGTGTTCTCGATGGGGGTGCTGTACCACCGTCGGTCTCCGATCGATCACCTGATCGAGCTGCGAGGGGCGCTGCGGTCCGGTGGTCAACTGGTGCTGGAGACACTGGTTGTCGACGGCGATGCCAACCGGGTGCTGGTGCCCGAAGGGCGCTACGCGAAGATGCGCAATGTCTGGTTCATTCCGAGTGCTGCGATGCTGGAGAGCTGGCTCCGGCGTTGTGGATTCCGCGATATCCGGACCGCGGATGTCACGTCGACCACGGTCGGGGAGCAGCGGTCGACCGAGTGGATGAGGTTCGAATCGCTTGCAGATTTTCTCGATCCCGCCGATACGCGGTTAACGATCGAGGGCCATCCTGCGCCGCAGCGAGCGGTGGTGGTAGCCGGAACTTGAACAAACGGGTGAGGGGATTCCGAGTGACATCGAGACCTAAGTACTTTGTCGGACAGATCGTTCATCACAACCGCTTCGATTATCGGGGCGTCGTGGTTGACGTGGACGCGAGCTTTCAGGGATCGGATGCCTGGTATGACCAGGTGGCGCGCTCACGTCCACCCAAGGATCAGCCCTGGTATCGCGTGTTGGTCGACGGTGGCGAGCACGAGACCTACGTCGCCGAGCGCCACCTCGAGGTGACACCCGACACAACCCCGGTATCGCATCCGGATCTTTCGAGCCAGTTCAGTGGCTACAAGGACGGGGTCTACCAGCGCCGCTTGCATTGAGATGCCGGCAGTGCAGGGTCGTTGGTTCGGTCATCGGCGATGTCAGCCACCGTCAAAACGAGGCTGATCCCGGCGCTCCATGTGCATGCCGGGCCGGGATTCGGCAGCGCAATCCGCGGCCTGGTCATGCGACGTCTCTGCAATGCCTGCGGACCACACGGCGAAAGATCGGTGTCACAGCTCAGGCGTCCTCCCGCCGAGCCGGGGCAATACGATACGACCGGCGGGTCTCATGCCAAGATGTCCATCAATGAACGCAATGCCGCTGCACCGGAAGGTGTCAGCGACCAAACGAATGCTCCGCAGTTGATGATGACCGTTGCCCAGAATACCGTCCGGAACGGTTGTTTTTTAGATTTGTGGCGTAATTTTTGTTGCGCGAGCAGTGCGCCTGGCCAGCCACCCACAAGGGCAAGCACATGGAGGGTGTTTTCCGGGGTCCGCCGCCGGCCCTTTTTGGCCGCCGCCTTGTCGATTGCATAGACAATAAAGGTGATGGCGCTGGCGAACAGATACAGCGCGATTACCGCTGCCGGTGTCTTCGACAGAGCGACAGAAGACCCGAGGACGAGCAAAAAGACCGAGGCACCAATAGTTGAAAGCGCCGTTCTGTTGGCGCTTGTGTGGCGCTGTGGCGAGTCGCCCGCCAAAAGGGCCTGGGTCGCGCATGTCCTCCCTTGAGGGTCACGAGCAATGGCATAGGTCACAACCTGGCCAATCTCGGGCCGGCGGCTACGATGTCGGAAGGCCTTGATGTGGACGAAGATGCGTCCGCGGTCGTCGAAAGGCGTAATGAACCCGTATCCCTTCGTGTCGTTCCAGGACGATATTTTTCCTTTGCTGCGCATACCCGTTTTCTTCGGTGCCCTTCGACGCCCTCATAGCCGGCTGCTGTTCATCCGGCACTTTTTTGACCACCCCCGGGCTCTCCGGGCCAGCACTCAAGACGGCGCAATCCAACCATATGCGATATTGTCGGCCATGTCGTGAATCCCTGATGCCGGCGCGGTCTTTGATCAGCGGAACCAGCCCCGCCCACAGAGGCTTATCGGTTGCGGCGTACACACGCAAATTCGCGCCACCACAGTCGAACATGCCGTTCAGTGATAGCGGCGCATCTGTCCCACCAGCACGCCTTGGATCTGTACCCGCTCGGGGCTGTAGCGCATCGCCGACAGGCTGTCGTTGGCGGGGTGCAGCACGACCTCGCCGGTTCGCTTCTCCAGACGCTTCAGCGTGGCCTCTTCGCCGTCGACCAGGGCCACCACGATCTCACCGTTGCGTGCCTGCCCACGGTGCTCGATGACCACCCAGTCGCCGTCCAGGATGCCCTCGTCGATCATGGAGTCACCACGTACCTCGAGCACATAGCAGGGGTTGGGCGTACGCAGTTGGGGCGGTACCTCGATCGTCTCTGGGTTGCGGATTGCCTCGATCGGCTGTCCGGCCGCGATGTAGCCATATAGTGGCAGCGCCTCGCCCTGGTCCGCCACATCGGGTTCGTCGGCGGCCAGACGGATCCCCCGACGCAGATTGTTCATGGGTTCGACCAGACCGGCCTCGACCAGGGCCTGGATCTGTTTGTGCAGGGAGCCACGTGAACTCAGACCCAGGGCGTCGCACAGCTCGTCCAGCGTCGGCGGATGAGGGAAGTCGTCCAGGTGCCTGCGCAGGTAGTCATAGATCTCCTGCTGGCGCCGCGTGAGCGTAGGCGGGACCATAATTGTTCTCTCTGTGTTGCTGAAAAGTTCTTTATATGTTCTATACTGGCCATGATTATAGAACATCGCGAGAACTTTGCCATGTCGCCGCACCCGCTGCCACTGGATCGCACACCGCCAGATCCGGTCGATCGTCTCACCGCCCGTCTGAAGCAGCGATACCCTGACCGGATCTGTGCCGAACTCACGCTGCCGGCCCAGCCTGCCCGTACCGAGGCCCTGCCTGGCGCACTCGACCGGCGCCTGCGCACGGCGCTGTCGGCGCGCAACATCCGGCAGCTGTACACCCACCAGGCGGAGGCATGGCATCTGGCGCAGCAGGGGCGGCATTTCGTCGTGGTGACGCCGACCGCCTCGGGCAAGACGCTGTGCTACAACCTGCCGGTACTGCAAAGCGTTTGCGACGGCCGGGGCAAGGCACTCTACTTGTTTCCGACCAAGGCGCTGGCCCAGGACCAGGTGGCCGAGCTGCTGGAGCTGAACAGGGCCGGCGAGCTCGGTGTGCGAGCGTACACCTTCGACGGCGACACGCCGGGCGATGCCCGCAAGGCGGTGCGCACGCGCGGTGATATCGTGGTCAGCAATCCCGATATGCTGCACCAGGCGATCCTGCCGCATCACACCAAGTGGGCGCAGTTCTTCGAGGGCCTGCGCTACGTGGTGCTCGACGAGATGCACACCTACCGCGGGGTATTCGGCAGCCATGTCGCCAATCTGATCCGACGCCTGAAACGCATCCTTGCCTTCTACGGGGCCGCGCCACAGTTCGTGTTCTGTTCTGCCACGATTGCCAATCCGGTCGAGCTTGCCAGTGCGCTGCTCGGCGAGGAGGTCGTCGCGGTAGGCCGCAACGGCGCACCAAGCGGCGAACGCCGTCTGCTGCTGTGGAATCCCCCGGTGATCAACCCCGACCTGGGCATCCGCGCCTCGGCCCGTTCTCAGACCAACCGCATCGCCCGTCTCGCGACCCGCACCGGCCTGAAGAGCATCGTTTTCGCACGCTCGCGCCTGATGGTCGAGGTCCTCACCAAGTATCTGAAAGACGTGTTCGACAAGGATCCACGCCGCCCGCCGCGGGTGTTCGCCTATCGTGGCGGTTACCTGCCGACGCAAAGGCGCGACACCGAGCGTCGGCTGCGTGACGGCAGCATCGATTGCGTGATCAGCACCTCGGCGCTGGAACTCGGTGTCGACATCGGCAGCCTGGACGTCTGCGTGCTCAACGGCTACCCGGGCAGTATCGCCGCGACCTGGCAGCGGCTCGGCCGGGCCGGTCGGCGTAACCGGACCTCGCTCGGTGTGCTGGTCGCAGGCAGCGAGCCGCTGGATCAGTACATCGTGCGCAACCCCGATTTCTTCCTCGGTGCCTCGCCGGAGCATGCGCGTATCGATCCCGATCAGCTGCTGGTGTTGCTCGACCACGTGCGCTGTGCTGCCTTCGAGCTGCCGTTTCGGGCCGATGAGTCGTTTGGCAGTCGGCACCCGCTGGGCCAGTTCCTGCAGTATCTCGCCGACGAGGGTGTGATCCATCGTGAGGCCGACACCTGGCACTGGATCACCGATGCCTACCCGGCGAATGCGGTGTCTCTGCGCTCGGTCGCCGAGGGCAACTTCCTGGTTATCGACCAGGAGCAGGATCGGCGCCGGATCATTGCCGAGGTCGATTACAGTTCGGCGCCCGAGACGCTTTACGAAGGGGCCATCTACATGCTGCAGGCGGCCCCCCATCAGGTGGAGACCCTGGACTGGGAAGGGCGAAAGGCCTACGTGCGACCAACCCGGGCCGATTACTACACGGACGCGGTGGTCTACACCCGCCTCAAGATTCTCGAGCGCTTCGCCGAGCATCTGCTGGCCCAGGCGCGCACGGCGCATGGCGAGGTCCATCTGGTGCGACGCTTCGCCGGCTACAAGAAGATCCGTTACTACACGCACGAGAACATCGGCTACGGCAACATCAACCTGCCAGACCAGGAAATGCATACCACGGCGGTCTGGTGGGAGATCAAACCGGGCGAACTTGAGCGTGCGCTGCCGTCCCGACAGATGGCACTGGACGGGTTCCTTGGCGCCGCCTATGCGATGCACCATGTTGCTGCGCTGCAGTCGATGAGTGAGGCCAGCGATCTGGGACGTGCGGTGGGTGACGGCGACGGCCGCTGGTTCGCGACCTGGGGTGCGAACGGCCGCGGCCAGATGCGCGACCTGTCCGGCGACGAGCTGGCACCGGATCACCAGGGTGCGTTCCGTCCGGCCGTGTTCCTTTACGATAATTTCCCGGGTGGGATCGGCCTGTCCGAGCCGCTCTTCGAGCGCCAGGACGAGGTGGTCAATGGTGCTCTGGAGCTGGTGGCACGCTGTGAGTGCCGCTATGGCTGTCCATCGTGCGTCGGTCCGGTACTCGCCAGCGACGAGGAGCGTGGCTATTCACCCCGCGCACTCGCATTGACCGTGCTTGGTCTGCTGGCGAAGGCGGCGGAACCGGTCGGACCGCGCCAATGAATCTGGCGGCAAAGCTCGACCGCTTGCGTGCCCAGCCCGGCGAGTCTCCAGACGCTGCACTGGTCGGCAGGCTGAAGCGATCGCGTGTCGGCATGTCCATGCCCACAAAAGCCGATACGGCCGTGGCAGTCCTCGGACAGGCAATGGCGGCAGACAGACAGATCGGTGAGCTGCTGATCCGTGAACGTGAGGTCCGCTTGCCGCCGGGTGAGGTCGGCGTGTCGGATCTCGTGCAGTTACCTGAGGTCTGCGAGCTGCACACGCCGGACTGGGTCTACATCGACACGGAGACCACCGGGCTGTCGAGCGGTGTCGGCAATCTGGCCTTCATGGTCGGTGTGGCCCGCCATGTCGGCGATGACCTGCTGTGTGTACGCCAGTATGTGCTGGGCAGCTTTGCGGCCGAGACGCGCATGCTGCACGACCTCGTCGACTGGATCGGGCGTGATGCAGTTCTGGTCAGCTTCAATGGCAAGTGCTTCGATCTTCCCCTGCTCGGCGCACGCTGCCGGCTGCGGCGCATCGATGACGGTCTTGCGGGGCTCGGCCATCTCGACTTGATGTACACGGTGCGCCGGGCATTTCGGCGACGCTGGCCCGACTGTCGCCTGCAGACCGCCGAGCGTCGCTTACTGAATCTGCATCGCCGGGGCGATCTGCCCGGTGAGCAGGCGCCTGTCGCCTGGCAGCGCTGGTTGCGCAACGGTGAGACGGGGATGCTGGCAGCCGTGCTGCGGCACAACCATCAGGATGTGGTCTCGCTGGCCCTGCTGCAGCGACAACTCGTCATGGAATATGCCGGACGGGGAGACCCGGCGGCCGACCGCACGAGCATCGGCCGCGCCTGGCGAGACGTCGGCCAGGCCGATCTCGCACGGCGCATCTGGGAGGGCGCGGGCAAGCGTCTCGATGCGGATGGACAGTTGGAACTTGCGGCCCTGTATCGTCGCCGGGGCGACTGGTCGAGGGCGGAGTCGCTGTGGCTCTCACTGCACGCCAGGGGCAATACCAAGGCGGCATCGGAACTCAGCAAATACTACGAGCACCGCCGGCGTGACTTCGGTCGGGCGATCGACTTTGCCGGACACTGCGATCAGTCGGAACGCGATTCCCGGCTGCGCCGCCTGCATGGCAAGCTCACAGCGACTCCCCAGTTGCCGCTCTGGACGACGGCTGGCGCACTCAGTCGGGGAACGCAATGAAGTAGCCGGCGCCGTCGGCGAGTGGCAGGCAGCGGCTGAGGATGCCCTCGCGACGTGCCTGCAGCAGGCGGCGACCTAGAGGGATGAACAGGGTCTCGCGGCCATCATTCGATGCGGCGTCGAATCGGAGCATGCAGGTGTTCACCCCGCCGGGCGAAGACAGCAGCGTCTCGACAGTCTGCATCGCCTGATCGGCCGGCATGCCCTGCAGATCAAGTTCGGCCTCGGCATCACCGGGCTGAAACAGCAGTTTCTTAAGCGGGTTCTGTTCGAAAAATGGCATGGCGGCCGGTAGCTTACCCGGTTTCATCGAGGATCACGAACGACAGGAAGGTCGTGCCGAGGGCCATTGCGATGATAATCGCCGGCGAGGCCAGCACGGCCATCACGAAACCGCTTGCGATCCAGACATTCTTGACGATGCGCCGTTTGCGGCGGTAGACGGCGGTGAACCTTCGTCGATGCGGATGCTCATGGTCAGGACAGCAGTCCTCGGTCCAGCGTGGCAAAACGGCCTGGCTCAAGCAACGTCTCAATGTCATCACAAACTCCATCGGGGGCAAGACTCAGCGTCGACAGCTGATTTCCCAACTGTAGTAGAAATTTTCTCGCGAACCCGCGCTGTGCCAACGGCGTTGAGACATCATGTCTAGTCGCATGCACGTTCAACGGTGAGCATTGCGTTAAAACATGCACACTCGGGGTCAGCTGCGGCATAGTGTGGTCTATCGGACCAGGAGCCAGCGGTATGCAGGAATACGATGTAGTGGTGATTGGCAGCGGGCCGGCCGGCGAAGGCGCCAGCATGAGATTGTCCAAACAAGGCCAACGGGTCGCTGTTGTCGAGGTGCAGGATCAGGTCGGCGGAAACTGTACCCACAAGGGGACGATTCCCAGCAAGGCGCTACGCCATGCGATCCAGTTGCTTGCCGATTATCGCCATCATCCCCTGTTTGAACACACCGTGGGATTCATGGACGTATCCTGGCCGCAACTGCTGCGGACCGCCGACGAGGTCATCTCGCGCCAGGTCAGTATGCGCCACCGGTTCTACGGCCGGAACCGGGTCGATGTGATCCATGGCAGGGCGCGGTTTCTGGACGCCAACAGCATCGAAATCGAGCGACCGGGCGGCAATGCGCTGCGCATCAATGCCAGGCATTTCGTGGTGGCGACCGGCTCCAGACCATACCGGCCGCCGGAGCTCGACTTCACCGACCCACGCATCGTGGACAGCGACACCGTGTTGCAGATGGGAGACACGCCGCGGCGTGTGACTATCTATGGTGCGGGTGTGATCGGCTGCGAATATGCCTCCATATTTGCCAATCTCGATGTCAAGGTTAACCTGATCAATACGCGCGACCGGCTGCTCTCCTACCTGGACGATGAGATCACCGATGCCCTCAGCTACCACTTGCGCGACCAGGGCGTGGTGATTGTGCACAATGAGACTATCGCCAAGGTCGAGAGCAGCGACAAAGGCGTGGTGTTGCGCTGTAAATCGGGCAAGGAGGTGCGTTCAGATATCCTGTTCTGGGCCAACGGTCGTAGCGGAAATACCGAGGACATGGGCCTCGACCATGTCGGTGTCAACATCAATCAGCGAGGCCAGATCGAGGTCGATGAGACCTTCTGCACCAGCGTCGAGAACATCTATGCGGTCGGTGATGTCATCGGCCCACCGGCCCTGGCAAGCGCCAGCTACGATCAGGGACGTTTTGCCGGAAACCGGATTGCAGACGGCAGTTGTGACTGGGAACTGCTGGGCGACGTCCCGACCGGCATCTACACCAGTCCGGAGATCAGTTCGGTGGGACGCACGGAAAGGGAATTGACTGAACAGAGCGTCCCCTACGAAGTTGGCCGCGCCGATTTCAAGAACCTGGCGCGCGCCCAGATAGCGGGCCGCAGCGTCGGCATGCTGAAGTTATTGTTTCACCGTGAGACGCGGGCTCTGCTGGGTATCCACTGCTTCGGGGAACAGGCCTCAGAGATCGTGCATATCGGCCAGGCCATCATGTCTCAACCGGGCGAGGCGAATACCATCGACTATTTCGCCAACACCACGTTCAATTACCCGACGATGGCGGAGGCATATCGCGTGGCGGCGCTGTACGGGCGCAACCGTATCAAATGAGGTTGAATGCGATGTGCGGCGCTCAGCGCGGTGGTTATTGCTCCGGCAACTGAATGTTTGGATATTCAGCCAGCCTGTACCGGCCCTCTTTCAGACGTCCTTTTTGCCCACCTGCGAGGCATTGATCATGTCCTGCCAGAGCTGCATGTTCTGCTCGCCCAGCTTGACCCAGTAGTCCATCGGGGTACCTTCGAGCGCCTTGCCCATCTGCTGCTGAATGGTCTTCTGCTGTTCGCTGAAAAAGCGCAGGCTGGTATCGAGGTACTCGGAGAAACCGGAGTGCGCGGCGACACCGTAGTTCTTGATGAAGCGCGAGAGGATGTCTGCCGAAAACAGCGGCTCGCCGCCAGACTCCTGCTCCATGATGATCTGCAGCAGGATGTTGCGGGTGATGTCCTCGTTGCTCTGCCTGTCTACCACCTTGAACAGAATCTCTTGCAAGACCATCTCGCGGACTTCGTCGAGCGTGATGTAGCGGCTTTCGGTGGTGTCGTAAAGGCGACGGTTCGGGTACTTTTTGATCAGTCGCTCAGCAGCCATGCGCGGGCACCCCTGACGCCCTTGGCCCTAAGGCCTTGTCAACAATTGAAAAAACAGTATACGTGACGGTGCACCGGAAAGGCACGGCGGACCGGGGTCCGCCATGCCGATCAGTGCATGTGCTGTCCACCGTTGGCGGCCAGATTGGCGCCGGTGATGAAACCGCCATCTTCCGACGCGAGGAAGGCGACCAGGGCCGCGATCTCCTCCGGTCGCCCCAGTCGTCCCACCGGGATCTGCGCGATGATCTTATCGCGCACGTCCTCGCGCACGGACATCACCATCTCGGTGGCGATGTAGCCCGGCGACACCGTGTTCACCGTGACACCTTTGCGCGCGACCTCCTGGGCCAGGGCCATCGTGAAGCCGTGCATGCCGGCCTTAGCCGCACAGTAGTTGGTCTGGCCGAAACAGCCTTTCTGGCCGTTGAGCGATGAGATGTTCACCACGCGTCCCCAGCCCTCGTCCATCATCGGCGCGACGAACTGGTGGCTGACGTTGAACACGCTGTCCAGGTCTGCGTTGATGACCTGTCGCCAATGTTCGGCAGTAATTTTTTTGAATGAGGCATCGCGCGTGATGCCGGCGTTATTGACCACGATGTCGACCCGGCCGACCTGCGACTCGACGGCCTCCTTCATACGCGCGCAGTCGTCATAGTCACCGACGTCGCAGGCCAGAATGAGAGGATCGAAGGATTGTGCTGCTGCCCAGGCCTTGGCCTTTTCCTCGTTGCGATAGGTACTCACGATGCGGGCCCCATGTTGCGCCAGTCGCGCGCAAATCGCTGAGCCGATACCGCCCGTGCCCCCAGTTACCAGTGCTACCTTACCGTTCAGATCAGTCATTTCAATCTACGCTCTCCAATGCCATTGCGACCCCCTGGCCGCCACCAATACACAGTGTAGCCAATCCTTTCAGCAGTGTGTTCACGCTGCATGCGATGGCGTCGTCGCACGGAATCCGTGCCGCGGGCGCCGATCCGGGTGGCCGAGGGAGATGGCTCGTCCGAAGCCATCCACCTTGGTCTATCCAGGCCGAGGTGCTTGTCGAGGGACATCGGCGGCGCAGCGCAGGCCCCGTTCGCCTCGTTGAGAAGGGTACTGGAGTAATGACCAGGCGACCTTCCCGGGACACTTCCGCCAGGGGCGGGGCGGACAAACTCAAGCACGTGCCTGATCCGCGGGACGATGCGGGGTAGGACGAAAAAAGAACTAGAATAGCAGCGCGCTGCCTTGGGACGTCGTGCCGTGCCCGGTGGCACGATGAGCTTTGTTGCACCGCACAAGAATGCGTGCTAGCGTATTTTGGTGCAGTGCACAAAATTGGCGCACACGCCGATCCACTGAACACACAGAAGTGATTGCCACAAACCACCCTGGACCTCTGAAATTATGAGCAAAAACGCTAACAGCTGGAACGAATCTTTGATGAAGGACTGGGCCAAGACCCAGCAGCAGTACTGGGAGACCTGGAGCGATTTCGCCAAGAACGCGGGCGCCGCAGTTCTCGGTGGCAACAACGGCCAGACATCCCCGGCCAACCCGTTTGCATCGATGGGCCAATTCGGGACAAACCCGTTCGGGCTGAACCCGTTTACCCAGAACCCATTTACCCAGAACCCGTTTACCCAGAACCCGTTTACCCAGAATCCCTTCCTGCAGCAGGCCAATCCCTTTACCAACAACCCCTTCGCTCAGCTCGGCGCCAGCGCCAATCCGTTCCAGGGGGCCGTCGAGCAGTGGTGGTCCGCGATGAGGCCGAATATGCCGGGCGACGTCGGTACCGTTGCCCAGCGCTTCTACGACATGGGCAAGAACTTCATGTCGATGGCCGAGGGCACCTTTGGTGCGGCGGCCCAGGAACAGCCCGATGCCGCGATGGATATGTGGATGACGTCGATGCACACCGTGTTGGAGCAATGGATCAACCAGATCCAGAACAACATGGACATCATCACCCCCGATCTGCCGGGTGTCAGCGGTACGACCCTGACCGCCTGGGCGCAGCTTGCCGATTCGGTCGCGCCCTGGATGAACATGTCCCAGCATTTCCTCAAGGAGGTCGCCGAGGGACACCTGCCGGGCGGCATCGAGATGCCGGGTGTCGGGGCTGCGCAGGAGCAGTTCCTGCGTGCGCTGTCGGTGCCGGGTCTCGGCTACACACGCGAGCAGCAGGAGCGATTGCAGCGCCTGGCGCGCCATCTGCTCACCTACCACGATGCCTTCCGAGGCTACAAGCTTGCGTTCGCCAAGACGGCGCTGTCCACGCTCGACGCCGTGCAGAAGCGTCTGCAGGAAATGCACAAACAGGGCAACAAAATCGACTCGTTGCGTGGCCTCTACGACATGTGGGTCGACGCCAGCGAGGAGGTGTACGCCGAGTTCGCGATGAGCGACGAGTATCAGGTGGTCTACGGTGATCTTGTCAATGCGCTGATGCAGGTGCGCAAGGACATGAATGAGCTGACCGAGCACCAGTACGAGCTGATGAACATCCCGACCCGCTCGGAGATCGACACCATGCAGCGTCGGCAACAGGAAAACAGGCGTGAGAGCCGGCAGCTCAAGCACGAACTGGCGCTGTTACGCGCGCAGCTGGAGAAGCTGGGCGGCACCGGCTCGAGTGGAGCCGCAAGGACTCGCGCGCGCAGCAGCGATCCGGCTCAGGATAGCCTGCCGATCGGCGATGCCGCGGATGATCTGACGGAGATCAAGGGCATTGGTCCGAAGATGATGGAGAAGCTCTACGCCGAGGGCATCAAGAACTTCAACCAATTGGCCAAGATGAACGCCAAGTTCGCGGAGCAGTTGGATGAAACGCTCAATACGCAGGGGCGGATCCTGCGTGACGATTGGATCGGGCAGGCCAAGAAACTGCTTGGTTAAGACACTGGAGGATTGACAGAAGATGATTCCGTTTCAAATGCGACCCGACGAGATCCTGGCCGAGGCTCGGGGATTCAATGAAAAGCTGGCCAAGGGCGTCGGCAACCTGATGGAAGTCGGCGATATCCCCAGTGGGGTCACGCCGAAAGAACCGGTGTACAAGGAAGACAAGCTGGTCCTTTACCGCTTCAAGGGCAAGAAGCCCGCAACCAATAAGACACCGTTGCTGATCGTCTACGCATTGGTCAACCGTCCTTACATGACCGATCTTCAGGAAAACCGCTCGACCATCCAGGGTCTGTTGGAGGCGGGGCAGGATGTCTACCTGATCGACTGGGGCTACCCTGACGCGGCCGATCGCTATCTGACCCTCGACGACTACATCAACGGCTACCTGGACCGTTGCATCGATGTGATCTGTGCGCGTCACGGCATCGACAAGCTGAATCTGCTGGGCATCTGCCAGGGTGGTTCGTTCAGTCTGTGCTACTCGGCCATGCATCCGGCAAAGGTCAAGAACCTGGTCACCATGGTGACCCCGGTGGATTTCAAGACCCCCGACAATATGCTCAGTCATTGGGTACAGAATATCGACATCGACCTGCTGGTCGACACCCAGGGAAACATCCCGGGTGAGATGCTCAACTGGACCTTCCTTAACCTCAAGCCCTACCAGTTGATGGCGCAGAAGTACCTGGGCGTGGTCGATCTGCTGGATGATCCCAAGGCGCTGAAGAATTTCATGCGCATGGAGAAATGGATCTTCGACAGCCCCGACCAGGCCGGTGAGACATTCCGTCAGTTCGCCAAGGACTTCTTCCAGCAAAACAAGCTGATGAAGGGTGAGGTGCAGATCGGCGAGTACACGGTCAACCTGCGTGACATAAAGATGCCGGTGCTGAACGTGTACGCCGAGCAGGATCATCTGGTACCGCCGGATGCCTCGCGGGCGATGAAGAAGGCTGTCGCGAGCAGGGATTACACCGAACTCGCCTTCCCGGGCGGCCATATCGGCATCTACGTCAGCGGCAAGTCACAAAAGACCATCCCGCCGGCGATCGGCGAATGGTTGAACGAGCGGTAGTGATACTGCGCTGAGCAGTGGGCCCCGGCGGCCCGCCACCTTGAGGTGGCGGGCCGTTTCTTGTTTGTCCGGCGGCCGGGCCTGTGGTCGTCCCCCGGGGAACCGTGTTCCCCCCTCGCGGCGGATTGTCTCTCTTTTCGGCGGGGCCGTGGTGGCTGGGTCTTCCGGTTCTTGGTCGCAGCTGCCCCGGGGCGACCAGCCTCGCCGCACTGGGGGACATCGGCCCGGCAACTCCAGAATGCGCTCCCGCGGCGATCTCCTCCCAGTCGGGCATCATGATTGCGCCCCTCTATGATGAGGTCGCTGGATTAACTATAAGAATTTTGCACGGTGCGCTCTTAGTCTTTACGGCCAGTAATGGACTGAAGATCGAGAGTAGTCTTGTCATGACAGAGCGTACAAACGCAGGCGGCCTGCAGGTTGCACAACAGCTGTTCACATTCCTGGAAGCAGAAGCCATCCCCGGCACCGGCGTGGATTCAGCCGAGTTCTGGGCCGGCTTCGGGCAGATCGTCGCGGACCTGGCCCCGGTCAACCGTGCCTTGCTCGAGACGCGCGACCGGATTCAGGCCGAGATCGATGCGTGGTGCAAGGCCCACCGCGGCCAGCCGTTCGATATGCCTGCCTACAAGGGCTTTCTGACCGAGATCGGCTATCTCGTGCCGGAGGGTGAACCGTTCAGTATCACGACCGACCGGGTCGACGACGAGATCGCGAAGATTGCCGGGCCGCAGCTCGTGGTCCCGGTGAACAATGCCCGCTATGCGCTCAACGCGGCCAATGCCCGCTGGGGCAGCCTGTATGACTCCTTCTACGGCACCGACGTGATCCCCGACGAGGGCGAGCTCCAGAAGGGGCTGACATTCAATCAGAAGCGCGGGGCCGCTGTGGTGGCGCGAGTCTGCGAGTTCCTCGATCGGGTCGTGCCGCTGACCGACGGTTCACATGCCGATGTCACCGAATACGCGCTGGCCAGTTTCAACGATCACCGCGGGCTTTCTGCGACGCTGGCCGATGGCCAGACCACTGGCCTGGTCAATCCGGCCGAATTCGTCGGCTACCGTGAAGAAGACGGCCGCCTCAGCAGTGTCCTGCTGTGCAACCATGGACTGCATATCGATATCCTGATCGGGCGCGACGATCCAGTGGCGAAGCTGCACCCGGCTCGCATCAGAGATGTCCAGCTGGAGGCGGCGATCACCACGATCATGGACTGCGAGGATTCGGTGGCCGCCGTGGATACCGAGGACAAGGTTCAGGTCTACCGCAACTGGCTGGGCCTGATGCGCGGCGACCTCAGCGAAACCTTCTACAAGCAGGGCAAGCCGGTCGATCGCGTGCTGCACGCGGATCGTGACTACACGTCCTCGCGCGGCGGAGAGCTTTCGCTATCCGGGCGCAGCCTGATGCTGGTCCGCAACGTCGGCCACCTGATGACCAACGAGGCGATCCTCGACCAGGCCGGTGCCGAGATCCCGGAAGGCATGCTCGACGCGATGATCTCCGGCCTGATCGCGATGCATGATCTGCAGGGCAAGGGAAGGTACCGCAACTCGCGTGCCGGCAGCGTCTACATCGTCAAGCCCAAGATGCATGGCCCGGAGGAGGTCGCCTTCACGAATACGCTGTTCGGTCGGGTCGAGGAGGTGCTGGGGATGGCGCCCAACACGCTCAAGGTCGGGATCATGGACGAGGAGCGCCGCACCACGGTCAATCTGATGGAGTGTATCCGGGCAGCGAGTGAGCGTTTGATCTTCATCAACACCGGCTTTCTCGACCGCACCGGTGACGAGATCCACACCAGCATGGAGCTTGGCCCGGTCCTGCCGAAGGCCGAGATCAAGGAGCAGCCGTGGATCGCGGCCTACGAAGACTGGAACGTCGACGTCGGTCTCGCCTGCGGTCTGGCGGGCCGCGCCCAGATCGGCAAGGGCATGTGGGCGATCCCGGATCAGATGGCGAACATGGTCAAGACGAAGATCGCCCACCCCGAGGCCGGGGCCAACTGCGCCTGGGTGCCTTCGCCGACTGCCGCTGTGCTGCACGCGATGCACTACCACGAGGTCGACGTCGCGCAGCGACAGGCCGAGCTCAAGACGCGCGAGCGGGCAAATCTGGATGACATCCTCACGCCGCCGTTGATGCCGGACCCCTCGCGCCTGAGCGCCGAGCAGGTACAACGCGAACTGGACAACAATGCGCAGGGCATTCTCGGCTACGTCGTGCGCTGGATCGATCAGGGGGTCGGGTGCTCCAAGGTGCCGGATATCCACAATGTCGGGCTGATGGAGGACCGCGCGACACTGCGAATCTCCAGCCAGCACATTGCGAACTGGCTGCACCAGGGGATATGCGACGAGGCCCAGGTGGTCGACACTTTGAAACGTATGGCGCTGGTGGTCGACGAACAGAACGGCGCCGACCCGGCTTATCGGCCGATGGCGCCTGCCTATGACGGGATTGCCTTCCAGGCGGCGCTCGACCTGGTATTGAAGGGGCGTGAGCAGCCTAGCGGTTACACCGAGCCGGTGTTGCATGCGCGGCGCGCCGAATTGAAGGTCCTCATGCAGCAGGTGTCCTGACCCGGCGTCGGAACGGCATGGCCAGACTCAGTCATTACTTCGCGTTCAGGCACGACGGCGAGGGTCGTGGCTACCTCGAGGTCTTTCTGCGCGGCAACGCACTGTTGCGGATGGCAGCGACCAACAAGGGAACCGCCTTCACCGAACGCGAGCGCCACGATCTGGGACTCGAAGGCATGCTGCCGCCACAGGTTTGCACCCTGCAGCAGCAGGTGGGGCGCCTGTACCGCGGTTTTTGTCGTCAACCCGATGACATTGCCAAGTATCAGTACCTGCGCGCTATGCAGGAGCGCTCCGAGGTGCGCTATTTCGCGATGCTGGAGCAGCATCTCGAGGAGATGATGCCGATCGTCTATACGCCCACAGTGGGCAAGGCGGTGCAGCTGTACAGCGACCTCTACCAGGCGCCACGTGGCATCACGCTGTCGTCGAAGAACATCGATCACATCGATCAGATCCTGGCGGATTACCCGCTTTATGATGTACGCATGATCGTGGCGACCGATGCATCGGCGATTCTGGGCATCGGCGACCAGGGACACGGTGGCCTGGCGATCTGCATCGGCAAGCTGGCGCTGTACACCGCAGGCGCCGGGGTCAGCCCCTTTCATACCATGCCGGTGAACTTCGACGTCGGTACCGACCGGTGCGAATTGCTCGATGACCCGGAGTACCTCGGGGTGCACGAGCCCCGGCTCAAGGGCGACCAGTACCTGGCCCTGATCGACAAGTTCGTTGCTGCGGTGAAGCGGCGCTGGCCCAAGGCGATCATCCAGTGGGAGGACTTCGCCAAGGACGTCGCGTTCATGGTGCTGGAGCGCTACAAGGATCGGATCGCCTCGTTCAACGATGACATCCAGGGCACCGGTGCGGTCACGCTGGCCGGGTTGATTTCGGCGTGCAGGATCAAGGGTGAAGACTTGACCGCGCAGAGGATCTGCGTGGTCGGGGCGGGCGCCGGCGGCGTCGGCGTCGCCAGGGCGATACAGGACGGCTTGGTGCACGAAGGCCTGTCGCGCGAACAGGCGCGTCGCCAGATGTTCGTGATGGATGCCACCGGCCTGGTCGTCGAAGGCGTTTCTGCGATGCCCTACCAGTTACCGGTCAGTCAGTTTGCCGCAACTTATGCCGGTTGGGACATCGCCGGTGAGACCCCTTCGCTGCTCGAGGTGATCGAGCAGGCACGGCCCACGGTCCTGCTGGGCCTGACCGGCGTCAGCGGATTGTTCAATGAACCCATCGTGCGGCGAATGCAGCGCAATGCCGAACGGCCGATCATCTTCCCGCTGTCCAATCCAACCGCGAATTGCGAGGCGATTCCCCAGGACCTGATCGCCTGGACCGAGGGTAGGGCGATCGTCGCCACCGGCAGCCCGTTCGACGATGTGGTGCATGACGGTGAGCGCTATTCGATCGGGCAGGGCAACAACGCCTTTGTGTTTCCGGGCATCGGTTTTGCCGCAATCCTGGGACGCTGCTGGCGAATCAGTGATGCGATGATCATCGAGTCTGCGTTTGCGCTGGCTTACTACAGCGAACATCACTATCTGTCACGGAATTGGATCTTTCCCCCGATCAACGACCTGAAGGAGGTCAGCGTCGAGGTTGCCAGTCGGGTGCTGGAGGTGGCGCTGCGGGACGGTTCAGCGACGCGCGACGATCTGCTTGCCGACGACAGGTCGGCATTGGTCGAGTTCGTCAGGTCACGCATGTGGCAACCCGCCTACCTCCCATACCGGCTGGCGGAGGACTCCCCTTGAGGCCCAGGTGTCGCGCGGACTGCGGTTTCTGTGGCGGCCGCCAGGATAGGCTTTATCAATGTTCTGCATTGAGACTGCGTGACGCGCTGCGCGATATTCCGCGGGAATATGTAAGTTGATGTTTTTCAAGAATAAAAAAGTTTCATTTCATGCGCTCTTGGATCCAGGACCAGCCATAGCTTGTGATTGATCGGATGCCCCGTCGGGGTTAGTTTTACACAATTGTTGCAACGCAACATATGCGGCCGGTGGTGGAGGCAGGTTCGCCATCCCAACCGCCGCCAACCAGACACAACAAACGGCATAGACGGGAGAGTTAGACCATGACCCGAGAAGAACAGATCAAGGCCCTCGAGAAAGATTGGGCCGAGAATCCGCGCTGGCTTGACGTTACGCGCGGATACAGCGCAGCCGACGTCGTGCGCCTGCGCGGCTCCATCCAGCCAGAACACACCTTGGCCAAGCGCGGCGCTGAAAAGCTCTGGCAGCTGGTGCGGGGCGGTGCCAAGAAGGGCTACGTCAACAGCATGGGCGCGTTGACTGGCGGCCAGGCGGTGCAGCAGGCAAAGGCCGGGATCGAGGCCATCTATCTGTCGGGTTGGCAGGTCGCAGCCGATGGCAACACTTCGGAAACCATGTATCCGGACCAGTCCCTGTACGCCTACGACTCGGTGCCGGCCATGGTCCGGCGCATCAACAACGCCTTCAAGCGCTCCGACGAGATCCAGTGGTCGCGTGCGATCGAGCCCGGTGATGAGGGCTATACCGATTATTTCCTGCCGATCGTCGCAGACGCCGAGGCCGGCTTTGGTGGGGTGCTGAATGCCTTCGAGCTGATGAAGAACATGATCACCAACGGCGCCTCCGGTGTGCATTTCGAAGACCAGCTGGCTGCGGTGAAGAAATGTGGACACATGGGTGGCAAGGTGCTTGTCCCCACTCAGGAAGCCGTCGAAAAGCTGGTGGCTGCGCGTCTGGCGTCTGACGTGATGGGCGTGCCGACGCTGGTACTTGCGCGTACCGATTCGGAGGCAGCCAACCTGCTGACCAACGATTTCGATCCGAATGACAAGCCATTCCTGACCGGCGAACGCACCGCGGAGGGCTTCTACCAGGTGAAAAACGGTCTGGAACAGGCGATCAGTCGCGGCCTGGCCTATGCGCCCTATGCCGATCTGGTCTGGTGCGAGACCGGCACTCCCGATCTGGGCTTTGCGCGTGAGTTCGCCGAGGCCATGCTGGCGGAGAATCCCAACAAGCTGCTGGCCTACAACTGTTCGCCGTCGTTCAACTGGAAGAAGAACCTGGATGACGTGACCATCGCGAAGTTCCAGGATGAGCTCTCGGCCATGGGCTACAAGTATCAGTTCATCACCCTCGCAGGTATTCACAACATGTGGTTCAACATGTTCGATCTGGCCTACGACTATGCGCGTGGAGAGGGAATGAAGCACTACGTCGAAAAGGTCCAGGAGCCCGAGTTCGCGGCGCGTGACAGGGGCTATACCTTCGTCTCGCATCAGCAGGAAGTCGGTGCCGGCTATTTCGATGATGTCACCACGACCATCCAGGGCGGCACCTCTTCGGTAACCGCGCTGAGCGGTTCGACCGAGGAAGAACAGTTCGGCTGAGCCTAACCCCGGGCCCGGTCTAGCGTGCGGGGCTGTCTGGCCCCGGCCGGAACGGGCCCATCTCTGTTTGTGCCGCATAGTCCCGGTGGGTTTCAGTGTCGACGTCGATGATCGTATCGGAAAAAGAGCTCGGTTCAGGTGACGGGGATGGCCTTCGTCGTCAACAGGCGGCATCATTGGCAGCCCGGACCGTCGAATCTGACCGCATGACCGAACTGAATGCACGACGTATTGCTCAGACCATCCTCGACGGTTTCAACCGGCACTACCGGATATTCCTGGAGATCACCGCGGTAGCGCGCGAGCGTTTCGAGTCCTGTGACTGGCCGGCCCAGCGCCAGGCGGCCAGTGACCGGATCAATCTTTACACCCAGCGGGTCAGCGAGGCGACTGACCGTCTGAGCACTGAGTTCGGTCTCAAAGACGAGGTCGACGAGGAACTGTGGCGTGAAGTGAAGTTGCGCTACATTGGCCTGCTTTATGAGCACAAGCAGCCGGAGTTGGCGGAGACCTTCTACAATTCCGTTTTCACCTATCTGTTCCATCGTCGTTATTACAACAACGACAACATCTTCGTCCGGCCGGGACTGTCGACCGAGTACCTTGACGACGACGACCCGGTCTACGACAGCTACTACCCCACCAGCGCCGGCCTGACCGACACGGTAAGGTCTATCCTGCAGGCGTTTCCCAGCAGCCTGCCGTTCGAGAATCTGCGGCGGGATGTTCGGCGTCTGGTGCGTCACGTCAAGATGACGCGCATGCCGGAACTGGAGTTGCGGCGGCACTTCCACCTGCAGGTGTTGCGTGCACCCTTCTACCGAAACAAGGCCGCGTATATCGTCGGTCGGGCGGTCAACGGACCGGAAGTGATGCCGTTCGTGATCCCGGTGCTGAACAATGAACGGGGCGGCGTGTACGTCGACACGCTGCTGATGGACGGCGATGACATCGCCAACCTGTTCAGCTTCGCCCGCGCCTATTTCATGGTCGAGACGAACACGCCGGCAGCGGTCGTGCATTTCCTCAATCGTATGCTGCCGACGAAGATAAAATCCGATCTGTACACGTCGATCGGCCTGCAAAAGCAGGGCAAGAGCGAGTTCTATCGCGATTTTCTGCACCATCTGGCGCATTCCACCGACCAGCTGGAGATCGCCCCCGGGGTCAAGGGCATGGTGATGACGGTATTTACGATGCCGTCCTATCCTTATGTCTTCAAGGTCATCAATGATTATTTCCCGCCACCCAAGGAAGTGGACCGCGCGACGGTCAAGCGCAAGTACCAGATCGTCAAGATGCATGACAGGGTGGGGCGTATGGCAGATACGCTCGAGTATTCGCATGCGGCGTTTCCGACCAGCCGCATCACGGATGAATTGATGGCGGAGCTGAAAGCGAAGTGCGGGAGCAGCCTGGCGATCGAGGGCGACAAGGTCATCGTGCGCCACCTGTACATCGAGCGACGGCTCGATCCGCTCAACCTTTACTTCCAGCATGCTTCGGAGGACCAGAAAGAGAATGCAGTGATCGGATTTGGCAACGCCCTGAAGGAGATGGCGGCGGCCAACATCTTTGCCGGTGATCTGCTGTACAAGAATTTCGGTGTCACGCGGCATGGGCGGGTCATCTTCTACGACTATGACGAGATCGAGTTCATGACCGAAATGAACTTCCGGCATATCCCGGAACCGCGCACGCCGGAAGATGAGATGGCGGCCGAGCCCTGGTACTCGGTGGCGCCGAACGACGTGTTTCCCGAGGAATTCGCCAGCTTCCTGCTCATCGATCCACAGTTGCGCAAACCCTTCATGCAGCATCACCGGGATCTGCTGGACGCCGATCATTGGAAAAGTATTCAGCAGGACATTCGTGAAGGGCGTCAGCGTGACGTGTTTCCCTATTCGGTGACCAAACGGTTTCGTTATATCTATGGCGAGGAATGAGAACGGCCATGACTTTCAAGACGGCGGACCTGTGCGACGAGCATGAGGCAAAGGTACAAATCTGCGAGCCCGGCTTCTCAAGTTTCGGTGGACGGGCCCGCTTTTCAGGTCAGATATCGACAATCAAGTGTTTCGAAGACAATTCGCTGGTCAGAGAGGCGGTAGCCGAAGCGGGCGATGGACACGTCCTCGTGGTCGATGCCAGCGGTTCCCTGCGCTGTGCGATGCTCGGTGACCTGTTGGCTGCGAAAGCGGTCGCCAATGGCTGGTCCGGCGTGCTGATGAACGGCCTCATTCGGGATTCTGTCGACATTGCGCAGATGGATCTCGGGGTGCAGGCGCTGGGTACGCACCCGCTTAAGAGCGTAAAGAAGGGCGTTGGCGAGCGAGATATCACCGTGCGGTTTGCCGGTGTGAGGTTCGTCCCGGGCGAATACCTCTATGCAGACGAGGATGGCATCATTTGCAGCGCCGTTGCGCTGTTGTAAGGCCGTATCGGGTCGCGCCATATCATTGGCCGTGGCGTGCGCCCGGCATCGAAGCGATACACTATCCATCTTGTCCCGCGGACAGTATGGTCGAAGACGCCGGGGCGCAGATCACAGCAATGCGAGGGTTCCGAGAGATGAACAAGCCGGATGCAACGATCGAAGCTCCGATTGTCGCGCGAGTGGTACACAGATCGGTACTGTTCGATGAGCCCGGCCAGCGTCCGGTCATCAAGCTGATGCTGAACCTTGCGTCGCAGGGCCGGCCGTTTGCGCCCGGCTCCGACATTGGATTCACAGCGCCGGACTTCGGCGGCGACGGCCTTCAGCGCGGGTTGCGCCGCTACACGATCGAGTCAGTCGGCGAGGTTCCGTTCGAGGACTCGATCGACATCACTCTCTTCGTCCGCGATCACGACCACGCTCGTGGCGCGGGTGTTGCGCACTTCCTCAGCGGCCTGTCGCAGGGCGACGACGTCGCGCTTTATGGGCCTTTCCCCTATCCCTTCTATCCACCGATGGGATCGCGCAGCAACATGGTGCTGATCGGTGCTGGCTGCGGTATGGTCCCTTTCCGCTGGCTGGCGCATAAGGTGCAGGCAAGGCGGCTCGACTGGATGGGCAAGGTGCTGATGCTCGAGGGCGCCGAAACCGGCCTGGAACACCTGTACATGAATGAGCCGGGCATCAACCAGGATCAGTATTTCGACAATGCCACCTTCCGTGCCTTCGAAGCGCTGAAGACCCGCTATTCGGCAATGGCGGTGGACAGTAGCGAGAGTACCACCGCCCATGTGGAGGCCCTGTGGCGGCTGCTTGGGCAGGGCAGCGTATTCGTCTATCTGGCCGGTTACCGGGCAGTCGCCGAGGCGATGGATCAGGCGATGTCGAGGCATCTGCGCCTTGCCGGACGTTGGCAGGAGGCCAAGTCCGCGTTGGTGCGCGACGGTCACTGGCTGGAGTACCTCTATGACTGAGGGCGTGAGTCGGTCGGTCTACTTCGTATCGGAGAGCACCGGCATCACCGCCGAGGCCTATGGGCATACCCTGCTGTCGCAGTTCGGCGATGCACGATTCATCATCCGCTATACACCATTCATCAACACGCGCGAGAAGGCCCAGGCGCTGGTGAACGAGTTGGCCCATCGCGCAGAGTCAGAGGGCAGAAAGCCGATCGTGTTCGCGACCATGGCCGACGAAGAGATCAACGCGATCCTCAAGTACGGCGAGTGCCACTATTTCGAGCTGTTCGATCGTTTCATGGCGGATCTGGCCGAAGCGACCGGCATGCAACCGACGCGAAAGTCAGGCGTCAGCCACGGCCTGGTCAATCCGGAGAACTACGAGGCGCGTATCGAGACGATCAACTACGCGCTGAACAACGACGACGGCATGCGGCTGAACAAGTTCGATCAGGCTGACATCATCCTGATCGGGGTATCGCGATCGGGCAAGACACCGACCTGCCTTTACCTGGCGCTGCATTTCGGGATGCGAGCGGCGAACTACCCGATTACCGAGGAAGACTTCGAGAGGGGAGATCTTCCGGAAGAACTGCTGGCGCACAGGAAAAAGATCTTTGCGCTGACCATCGATCCAGAGCGCCTCGCGGCGATACGCGAGCTGCGCCGCCCAAACAGCGACTATGCCTCCATGCGTCGTTGCTATAAGGAGGTGCAGATGGCGCAGGACATGTTCCATCGCTATGGCATGATGGTTTTGGATTCAACGACGCACTCGATAGAAGAATTGGCGTCACTGATCAAGAAAAGCCTGTAACGAGGCAGAGGGATACCAATGAGCGAATACATCCTGTGGCTGCACGAAGTCGAGATGAGCGACGTCGATCGGGTCGGTGGCAAGAACGCGTCTCTCGGTGAGATGCTGCGCAATCTCACGGCAGACGGTAGTGTGAAGGTCCCTGGCGGTTTTGCCACGACCGCCCATGCGTATCGCGAGTTCCTCGCACACGACGGGCTCGCCGACCGCATCAATCAGACGCTCGATGCGCTCGACGTGGACGATGTGGGCAAGCTCGCCTCGACCGGCCGGCAGATTCGCCAGTGGGTGATGGAGACGCCCTTCCCGCCGACGTTGGATCAGGCTATCGAAGAGGCCTACGTTGCGCTCGAGAAGGAATACGGTACCGAAGTGACCTGGGCGGTGCGCTCGTCGGCCACTGCGGAAGATCTGCCGGACGCATCGTTCGCGGGGCAGCAGGAGACGATACTCAACGTCGCCGGTATCGACGAGATCAAGCGCCGTATACACGAGGTGTTTGCCTCACTGTTCAACGATCGCGCGATCTCCTACCGTGTGCACCAGGGCTTCGACCATGCCCTGGTCGCCTTGTCAGCCGGGATCCAGAAGATGATCCGCTCCGACATCGGTGCCAGCGGGGTGGTATTCACGCTGGATACCGAAAGCGGTTTTCGCGACGCGGTGTTCATCACGGCGAGCTACGGACTTGGTGAGATGGTGGTGCAGGGAGCGGTCAACCCGGACGAATTCTACGTGCACAAGCCGACACTGGCCGCCGGCCGTCCGGCGATCCTGCGTCGCAATGTCGGTAGCAAGGCCATCAAGATGATCTATGACGAAGGTGGCAGTCACCCGGTGACCACGGTGCCGGTGGACGATGCCGAACGCGGCCTGTTCTGCCTCACCGACGAGCAGGTCGAGGAACTGGCCCGCCAGGCGGTGAACATAGAGCAGCACTATGGCCGGCCGATGGATATCGAGTGGGCGCTGGACGGCGTCGACGGCCAGCTCTACGTGGTGCAGGCGCGGCCCGAAACGGTACAGAGCCGCAGCGGCAACGTGATCGAGCGCTACGAGATGAAAGGCAAGTCGACGGTGCTTGTCGAAGGTCGCTCGATCGGTGCACGGATCGGCGCAGGCAAGGCGCGCATCATCACCAGTCTGGATCACATGGACAGGATCGCCGAAGGCGATGTGCTGATTACCGACATGACCGACCCGGATTGGGAGCCGATCATGAAGCGCGCAGCCGCGATCGTTACCAACCGCGGTGGACGGACCTGCCACGCGGCCATCATCGCGCGTGAGCTGGGTGTGCCGGCGGTTGTCGGCTGCGGCGACGCGACCGAACGGGTCGAGGAAGGCCAGCCGGTGACGGTATCCTGCGCCGAGGGTGACAGCGGTTTCGTATATGACGGAGAGCTCGACTTCGAACTCAAGCGCATCGAACTCGACAGCATGCCGGCGGTCCCGCTCAAGGTGATGATGAACGTCGGCAACCCGGAGCGTGCGTTCAGCTTCGCGCAGATTCCGAATGCGGGCGTCGGCCTGGCACGCCTGGAGTTCATCATCAACAACATGGTCGGTATTCATCCGCAGGCGCTGCTGCAGCTCGACCGGGTCCCCGCGGACATGCGTGCAGATATCGAGGCACGCATCGCGGCCTATGGCGATCCGCGCGAGTACTTCATCAAGCGGGTGGTCGAAGGCATTGCCAGCATCGTTGCCGCTTTCGCGCCGCAACCCGTGATCCTTCGGATGTCTGATTTCAAATCCAACGAGTACGCCAACCTGATTGCTGGCACCCTCTACGAACCCGAAGAGGAGAATCCGATGATCGGGTTCCGCGGCGCTTCGCGCTACCTCGCGCCGAGTTTCCGCGCCTGCTTCGACATGGAATGCGAGGCCATTCGGCGGGTGCGCGACGGCATGGGCCTGAAGAACCTCGAGATCATGATCCCCTTCGTGCGCACGCTCGACGAGGCGCAAGGTGTGATTCGTCTGCTCGGAGAGAATGGCCTGAAGCGCGGCGAAGACGGCCTGCGCGTAATCATGATGTGCGAGTTACCGTCGAATGCGGTCCTGGCGGAAGAGTTTCTCGAGTACTTCGACGGTTTCTCGATCGGCTCCAACGATATGACCCAGCTCACCCTCGGGCTGGACCGTGACTCCGGCCTGGTCGCACAAAGCTTCGACGAACGCAATCCGGCGGTGTTGAAGATGCTCGACATGGCCATCAGCGCCTGCCGCAACCAGGGAAAGTATTGCGGCATCTGTGGCCAGGGGCCTTCCGATCATCCCGATCTGGCCAAATGGTTGCTCGAGCGGGGTATCGACAGCATCTCGCTGAATCCCGACACGGTGATCGACACCTGGCTGTTCCTGTCCGGTCAAAGCAGGGACTGAGCGCGGCGCGGGCGGTCATCAAGCCGTGCCTCTTTTCGAGTCGGACAACACCTGCGCAACGCCTTGTTCGACCCGCGGCGCAGCATGAATCCGTCCGTGGGGGCGTGACTCCGCAACATGCCGGTCCCGATAGGTGCCATTGCCTTTGGCGCGATTCCTCAGACCACGGAAGGTCGGCCCCCCTGCTGATCCCATTCATTCTCAATGTCGACAGTTTGGAAAAATCAATAGTAAAAATGGCCAATAAAGGTCGTTTTCTGCAGATTCGCCGCTAGAATTGTCGACAATAAGCGGGCCGGTTGTGCGTTTTCGCATTGCAGTCAGAGCCTCGCGACAGCTTGGGTACCCGTGCTATGCGGGTTCCGCCACTGATCGGAAAGAGGGGGGGAGATGAGCAAATACCAAACGCTTTACCAGCGCTCGCTGGAGGATCCGGCGGGTTTCTGGGGCGAGGCCGCCGCAGGCCTGGTGTGGGAGAAACCCTGGGACAAGGTCCTGGATCTGGAAGCCAAGCCGGTTCCACGCTGGTTCGTCGGTGGCAGGATCAACACCTGCTACAACGCGATCGACCGGCACGTGGAGGCAGGGCGCGGCGCGCAGGCGGCGTTGATCTACGATTCGCCGGTGACGGGCCAGAAGCTCACCTACACCTACGCCGATCTGCTCGACCAGGTGTCGCGCTTCGCCGGCGCCTTGAGCGCCCAGGGCGTACAGCAGGGTGATCGGGTGCTCATTTACATGCCGATGATTCCGGAGGCGGCGATTGCGATGCTGGCGACGGCGCGCCTCGGCGCGGTGCATTCGGTCGTGTTCGGGGGGTTTGCCGCCAATGAACTGGCGACCCGGATCAATGACGCGAAGCCGAAAGTCATCGTCAGTGCGTCCTGCGGCATCGAACCCAACCGCGTCGTGGTGTACAAGCCGCTGCTCGACGAGGCGATCGAGCTGTCGACGCACAAGCCTTCGGGCTGCATCATCAAGGCCCGTCCGCAGGCTGAGGCCCCGCTGATCGCCGGACGCGACCAGGACTGGGACGGGGCCGTAGCGGAGGCAGAGCCGGCCGCCTGCGTTGCGGTCGAGGCGACTGACCCGCTGTACATCCTCTACACCTCAGGGACCACCGGCCAGCCCAAGGGCGTGGTGCGCGACAACGGCGGCCATGCGGTGGCAATGCACTGGACGATGAAGAACATCTACGATGTCGAGGCTGGTGACGTTTACTGGGCCGCCTCGGACGTCGGTTGGGTGGTAGGGCACAGCTATATCGTCTATGCGCCGCTGCTCGCCGGCTGTACGACCATCATGTATGAGGGCAAGCCGGTCGGTACCCCGGACCCTGGCGCTTTCTGGCGCGTGATCAATGAGCATGGGGTCAAGGTGCTGTTCACCGCCCCGACAGCGTTCCGCGCGATCAAGAAAGAGGATCCGAACGGCGAGTATCTGAAGAAGTACGATCTGTCCTGCATGCAGGCGCTCTTCCTCGCCGGTGAACGTTGCGATCCGGACACATTGTTTTGGGCCCGAGACAAGCTGAAAAAGCCGGTCATCGACCACTGGTGGCAGACCGAGACGGGTTGGGCGATCGCAGCCAACCCGATGGGTATCGAGGCGATGGAGATCAAGCCGGGTTCACCGACCGTGGCGATGCCGGGCTACGACGTGCGCGTGCTGTCCGAGGATGGTGATGAGATGCCCGATGGCGAGATGGGCAACATCGTCATCAAGCTACCCATGCCCCCGGCATGCCTGCCGACCTTGTGGGGCGCAGACCAACGATTCATCGACTCGTACCTGCGCAAGTATCCAGGTTACTACCTGACCGGTGATGCAGGGTTCCGCGATGCGGACGGTTACCTCTGGATCATGAGCCGCACCGACGACGTGATCAACGTAGCCGGACACCGGCTGTCGACTGGTGGGATGGAAGAGGTCCTGTCTGGACACCAGGACGTGGCCGAATGCGCGGTGATCGGCGTGACCGATGCGCTGAAGGGCCAGATGCCGCTGGGGCTGGTCGTATTGAAGGCGGGCGTCGACCGCGAACAGCAGGAGATGGTTGGCGAACTGATCAGGCGGGTGCGTGAACAAATCGGGCCGGTTGCGGCATTCAAGCTGGTCGCTGTGGTCAAGCGTTTGCCGAAGACACGTTCGGGCAAGATTCTGCGCGGCACCATGGTCAAGATCGCCGACAACGAGGAATACAAGATGCCGGCGACCATCGACGACCCTGCGATCCTCGACGAGATTGCCGAAGCCTTGCGCGGGCTCGGTTATGCGAAGTCCTGAGCTGGGGGCATTGCCAGCTGCGGAGAGTGCCGCCGCGATGGCGAGCGGTACGATCCCGGATCGGATCTTTTCTCTGCTCACGGAGGCGATCGTCGAAGGGGGTATCGCGGCCGGCAGCAAGATCAGCGAGCCGGAACTGGCACGCGCCTATGGAATCAGCCGTGGCCCGCTGCGTGAGGCCATCGGCCGGCTGGAGGCCTGCGGCCTGGTGGTCAGGCGACCGAACGTGGGCGCACGTGTGGTCACGCTCAGCAGCAAGCAGTTGCTGGAGATCTTCCATGTTCGTGAGGCGCTCGAAGGCATGGCGGCACGCCTGGCGGCGCTCAACATGACGCTTGAGGAAATCAACGACCTGAGGCACCTGCTTGGACAACACGGCGAACAGATCGAGCGGGATGCCGGGCATGCGTACTTTCAGCGCGAGGGAGACCTGGATTTCCACTACCGTATCGTCAAGGGCAGCCATAACAGCCGCATGATCGAGCTGCTCTGCAACGATCTCTATCACTTGGTCCGCCTGTACCGTTACCAGTTTGGCATGCCGAGCAAGCGGGGTCCGCAGGCCTTCGTCGAGCATGGCCACATCGCCGATGCGATCGAAAGGCGCGACCCGGAAATGGCTGAACTGATGATGCGTTCCCACATCAGGGCGTCGCGCCAGAACGTCGAGCGGCTGCTTGTCGGACGCCGATGAGCTATGCCCCCGGTGCGGCCAAGGAGGGCAAAGGTGCTCGAGGTCGGTAAGAATCGACCGGACCGACTGAGGCCGCCGGGTATCGTAGGAGACAGACCGACCTGCGGTCCCTCGCGGATACCGCCGGGCGACATCGATACGCCGGGCACGCAATGCATGACAGCGCAGGCCAGGCCTGCCGGATAGTGTCGGGCACAGTAGTCCGGCGTGTTTTCGCGGGCCTCTTCTGGAGGCCGGATCACATCAGGTGAAAAGAATGACGATTGAATCTGCAGGCAAGAAATTCAGGGACGCGGTCGCAGCGGAACGGCCGCTGCAGTGTGTGGGTGCGATCAACGCCTATCATGCGCGTCTGGCCGAGGCCTCGGGCTTCGCCTCGCTGTATATCTCGGGTGGGGGTGTTGCGGCGGGTTCCTGCGGTATCCCGGATCTGGGCATCACGACGATGGAGGACGTGCTGACCGACCTGAAGCGGATCACCGACGTCACCAGTCTCCCGGTCCTGGTCGACGTGGATACTGGCTGGGGTGGCGCCTTCAACATCGCGCGCGCGGTGCGCTCGATGATCAGATGCGGTGCCGCAGCGATACACATCGAGGATCAGGTGCAGCAGAAACGCTGCGGTCATCGCCCAAACAAGGCGATCGTCTCACAGGCGGAGATGGTCGATCGCATCAAGGCGGCGGTCGATGCGAAAACCGATTCCGACTTCGTTATCATGGCGCGCACCGATTCACTGGCTGTCGAGGGGATGCAGTCGGCGATCGATCGGGCCTGTGCCTGTGTCGAGGCCGGTGCAGACATGATATTCCCGGAGGCGATCAACGAGCTGGCACAGTACCGCGAGTTCGTCGATGCTGTCGGAGTGCCGGTGCTTGCGAACATCACCGAGTTCGGTGCGACTCCGCTGTTTACCACCGAGCAGCTCGGGGATGCCGGCGTCAGTATTGCGCTATACCCGCTGTCGGCATTCCGTGCCGCCAATGCGGCGGCTTTGAAGGTCTATCAGACACTTCGCGGCGAGGGTACGCAGCAAAACGTCATCGACATCATGCAGAGCCGCATGGATCTTTACGACTACCTCGGTTATCACGAATTCGAACAAAAGCTTGATCGGCTGTTTGCTTCGGAAGCCGAATAGAATCGCACCACCACAAAGGACGCGAACGACACAAGGTGTGTAAGTGCTGGTCATCATGCATCTTGTGGACTTTGTCACCCTGGTGGCCAATGACAATCCAAACTGACACGAGGCTTTCTCTATGAGCGCCCAAACCCTGCCAAAGGCAAAGAAATCAGTGGCCCTTTCCGGGACACCGGCCGGCAATACCGCAATCTGCACAGTCGGTCGCAGCGGCAACGATCTGCATTATCGAGGGTACAATATTCTCGATATCGCAGAAGTTTGCGAGTTTGAGGAGATCGCCTACCTCCTGATCTATGGGAAACTGCCCAACCGTTCCGAACTCGATTACTACAAGCGCAGGCTCAAGTCCTTGCGCGGTCTTCCGGTGGCGGTCAAGCAGGCGCTCGAGGCACTGCCGCCGTCGACTCATCCGATGGATGTGATGCGCACCGGTTGCTCGGTACTGGGAACCTGCCTGCCGGAGAAGGGTGACCATTCCGAGCCCGAGGCGCGCAACATCACCGACCGCCTGATGGCGAGCTTCGGTTCGATGCTGCTTTACTGGTATCACTTCTCGGTAAATGGCAAACGCATCGATGTCGAAACAGACGACGACTCCATTGGTGGGCATTTCCTGCACCTGTTGCATGGCGAGAAGCCGCCTGAATCCTGGGTGCGTGCGATGCACACTTCGCTGAACCTATACGCGGAGCACGAGTTCAACGCCTCCACCTTCACCGCACGCGTAATCGCCGGTACCGGCTCCGACATATATTCGGCAATAACGGGGGCGATTGGTGCGCTGCGCGGTCCCAAGCATGGCGGTGCCAACGAAGAGGCGTTTCATATCCAGAGCCGATATCACACCGCGGACGAGGCCGAGGCCAATATTCGCGAGCGGGTCGAGCGCAAAGAGATCGTGATCGGCTTCGGTCATCCAGTCTACACCATCGGTGACCCGCGCAATGACGTGATCAAGCGCGTGGCCAAGAGCCTGGCGGAAGAAAACAGCGATACGAAAATGTATGAGATCGCCGAGCGGCTGGAATCCGTGATGTGGGAGGTCAAGAAGATGTTCCCAAATCTCGACTGGTTCTCCGCTGTGTCGTACAACCAGATGCATGTGCCGACAGATATGTTCACCCCGCTGTTCGTGATCGCACGCGTGACCGGCTGGGGGGCGCATGTGATCGAGCAGCGTGAAGACGGCAAGATCATCCGCCCGTCCGCCAATTACACCGGGCCCGATCACCGGGAGTTCGTAGCGATCGACCAGCGCTGATCCGTCGCATCGTGTGTTGAACTCGCGAGCCACGCGAAATGGTGAATGACGGTTGGCAGTGTATCGGTCTGCCGCCGTCACTCGGGCGACAACCTTATCAGACAGAAAATGGCCCGGGGCGCGGTTCGCGTCGCGGGCCAAGAGATACCAGGACTTGAAGAACAGAATTGTCTGAAATAGGGGACGACTTCGCAAGGATGCGATCATGTTGCCGTTGCCAGTTGGCAGGGAAGTCAGTTCGGGTGTCGGTGCACCGCCGTATGTGCGCCATCGCCCGGAGCGCACCCTCCTTTATCAAATCGTTTGAGACTACTATCCGGCGTTCAAGGCGTATCTGGCGTCACAGGGCACGGACATCACGCCCTGATTCCCGAACCCTTTATCCGACATGCAGATTAGGACAGCCCGCGCAAGACATGAGCCGCCGTTTTTCTGGCCCTCAGTTCAGAACGCATCACCCGGAACACGGACCCAGCCCTCCATCAGCACGCGCGCGCTGCGGCTCATAACCACCTTCTTGACCGCCCAGTCGGCATCATTCTGACTGGCTTCGGCACCCACCTTCAGCGTGCCGGAGGGATGGCCGAAGGTCACCGCATTGCGCTCGCCGCCGCCGGCTGCCAGGTTCACCAATGTCCCGGGGATTGCGGCCGCCGTACCGATGGCCACGGCGGCGGTACCCATCATCGCGTGGTGCAGTTTACCCATGGACAGGGCTCGAACATTGAGGTCGATATCGGCCGCATTGACCTGCTTGCCGCTGGATGAGACATAGCCTTGCGGCCTGGCCACGAACGCGACTTTCGGGGTGTGCTGCCGCCCCGCGGCTTCCTCGATATGCTGAATCAGGCCCATACGCACCGCGCCATACGCACGGATGGTCTCGAACATACCCAGGGCCTTGTCGTCGCCGTTGATGGCGTCCTGCAATTCTGTGCCACTGTAGTTGATGTCTTTGGCATTCAGAAACACCGTCGGGATACCGGCGTTGATCATGGTCGCCTTGAAGGTACCGACACCGGGCACCTCAAGCTCATCCACCAGGTTGCCGGTCGGAAACATGGCCTCTGAGGCGTCGACCGGGTGCATGAACTCCACCTGCACCTCGGCCGCCGGGAAGGTCACTCCATCGAGTTCGAAGTCACCGGTCTCCTGAACCTCACCATGGGTGATCGGTACATGTGCAACGATGGTCTTCTCGATGTTCTTCTGCCATATACGCACCACGGCCACCCCGTTTTCGGGGATGCGCTCTGCATCCACCAGGCCGCTGCTGATCGCAAATGAGCCAACCGCTGCGGTCAGATTGCCGCAGTTACCGCTCCAGTCTACGAACGGCTTGTCGATCGAGACCTGACCGAACAGGTAGTCGACATCGTGATCGGCCTTGTCGCTTCTGGCCAGGATGACGGTCTTGCTGGTGCTGGAAGTCGCGCCGCCCATGCCGTCGGTGTGCTTGCCATAGGGATCGGGACTGCCGATCACGCGCAACAACAACCTGTCGCGCGCCTCGCCCGGGACCTGTGCGGCCTGCGGCAGGTCGGTCAGGTTGAAAAACACACCCTTGCTGGTGCCGCCACGCATGTAGGTGGCGGGAATCTTTATCTGCGCTAAATGGGTCATGCGTTTCTCCATTAAGCCGCGTTGGAAGCGAGGAAGTCCTGCGCAAAGCGCTGCAGCACACCACCTGCCCCGTACACGGAGACCTCTTCCGCGGTATCCAAACGGCAGGTAACCGGGATCTCAACACGCTCGCCATTGCGGCGATGCATGACCACGGTCAGATCGGCGCGCGGGGTGGGTTCGCCGACCACGTCGAAGGTCTCGGTGCCGTCGATACCATAGGTCTCTCGGGTCTCGCCGGCCTTGAACTCCAGCGGCAGGACACCCATGCCGACCAGGTTGGTGCGGTGGATACGCTCGAAACCCTCGGCGATAATCGCCTCGACACCGGCCAGGCGCACGCCCTTGGCGGCCCAGTCGCGTGAGGAACCCTGGCCATAGTCAGCGCCGGCCACGATGATCAGCGGCTGCTTGCGTGCCATGTAGGTCTCGATCGCCTCCCACATTCGGGACTCTTTGCCGTCCGGCTCGATCCGCGCCAGTGAACCCTGCTTCACCCCGCCGTTCTCATCACGAACCATTTCGTTCAGCAGTTTCGGATTGGCGAAGGTCGCACGTTGCGCGGTCAGATGGTCACCACGATGGGTCGCGTAAGAGTTGAAGTCCTCTTCGGGCAGGCCCATCTTGTGCAGGTAGGCGCCGGCCGCACTGTCCAGCAGGATCGCATTGGATGGCGACAGGTGATCGGTGGTGATGTTGTCACCCAGCACGGCCAGCGGGCGCATGCCCTTAAGCGTGCGCTCACCTGCCAGCGCGCCTTCCCAATATGGTGGACGGCGGATATAGGTGCTCTGCGGGCGCCAGTCGTACAGCGGGCTCTCGGCCTGTTGCCGTGCGCCGAGGTCGAACATCGGCGTATAGACCTGGTTGAATTGCTCGGGCTTCACGTGCTCGGCGACGATGGCATCGATCTCTTCGTCGCTCGGCCAGATATCTTTCAGCGTGATCGGATTGCCGTCTTTGTCCGTACCCAGCGCATCTTTCTCGATATCGAAGCGCACGGTACCGGCAATCGCGTAGGCCACGACCAGCGGCGGTGAGGCCAGGAAGGCCTGCTTGGCGTACGGATGGATGCGGCCATCGAAGTTACGATTACCAGACAATACGGCAGTAGCGTAAAGGTCCCGGTCGATGACCTCCTGCTGGATTTTGGGGTCCAGTGCGCCACTCATGCCATTACAGGTGGTGCAGGCGTAGGCGACGATGCCGAAGCCGAGCTTCTCCAGTTCCGGCAGCAGCTCCGCCTCTTCCAGGTACAAGCGGGCCACCTTGGAGCCCGGCGCAAAGGATGACTTGACCCAGGGCTTGCGCACCAGGCCCAGCTCATTGGCCTTGCGCGCGATCAGTCCGGCCGCCACCACGTTGCGTGGATTGCTGGTGTTGGTGCAGCTGGTAATGGCGGCGATGATCACTGCGCCATCCGGCATCTCGCCTTCTTTCTCTACCCACTCGCCGGCGATACCGCGCTCGACCAGATCCGAGGTCGGCAGACGGCGGTGCGGGTTGGAAGGGCCGGCCATGTTGCGGCAGACACTGGACAGGTCGAACTCCAACACGCGCTCGTACTCGGCATCGTTCAGGCTGTCAGCCCACAGGCCCGTCGTCCTGGCATAGTTCTCGACCAGCGCGACCTGCTCGGCATCGCGACCGGTCAGCTTCAGATAGTCGATGGTCTGCTCGTCGATATAGAACAGTCCTGCCGAAGCGCCGAATTCCGGGGTCATATTGGAGATGGTGGCGCGGTCGCCGATGGTCAGGTCCGCCGCCCCCTCACCAAAGAACTCCAGATAAGCCGAAACCACGCGCTCTTTACGCAGGAACTCGGTGATCGCCAGCACGATGTCGGTGGCGGTGATACCCGGCTGGCGCCTGCCGGTCAGCTGCACGCCGATGATGTCCGGCAGGCGCATCATGGACGGGCGACCGAGCATCACTGTCTCGGCCTCCAAACCACCGACGCCGATGGCGATCACGCCCAAGGCATCGATATGCGGGGTATGGCTGTCCGTACCGACACAGGTGTCCGGGAAGGCCACGCCGTCGCGCGTCTGGATCACCGGCGACATCTTCTCCAGATTGATCTGGTGCATGATGCCGTTGCCGGCCGGGATCACGTCGACGTTCTCGAAGGCGCTCTTGGTCCACTCGATGAAGTGGAAACGGTCTTCGTTGCGCCGATCCTCGATGGCACGGTTCTTTTCGAACGCATCCGGGTCGAATCCGCCAAACTCCACCGCCAGCGAGTGATCGACGATCAGCTGCGTGGGCACCACCGGGTTTACCTTGGCCGGGTCGCCGCCCTGGTCCGCAATGGCATCACGCAGCCCGGCCAGGTCGACCAGTGCGGTCTGACCCAGGATGTCGTGACAGACGACGCGCGCCGGATACCATGGAAAGTCCAGGTCACGCTTGCGTTCGATAATCTGCTTCAGCGAGTCTTCCAGCGCGCTCGGATCACAGCGACGCACCAGCTGTTCGGCCAGGACGCGCGAGGTGTACGGCAGCTTCTCATAGGCACCGGGCTGGATCGCTTCGATCGCCGCGCGGGTATCGAAATAGTCCAGCTGTGTACCCGGCAGGGGCTTACGGTTTGTCGTGTTCATAATCTTTTCCACTTGACGGTGACTTGGAAAATTCTTCGAGCCTGACGAAAGCATGCCCTTGCGGGGGTCGGCAGACATATGTGCAACAGCACCCCGGGGCAGGCAGGCTTGCGACCGGATTCGGTGCCCTCGATGCTTTTTGTCGACAATATAGGGTGACGCCTGGCTTGCTTCAATCGAAACGGGGTCGAATTGTCGACAAAATACTCAATGCATTCGATTTAATGCCTAAACAATTGCCAGGGTAGCCAGGCACACCCTCACCTCGGACGAAACCCCGACAGGTTCATCAGCGGCAACATCAACAGACTGCTTGCCATTCCGCCAAGGTACCCTGAAAAAAGGCCCCCGGGGCCCCAACATGGCAGCCCCGGTCGTATTGACTGTCGGGTCCGGGATCGAACGATGCCCATGCCGCAAAGTTTCTGGTGGATGCGCAGGTCGCTGAAGCAACTCAAGGAGCGGCTCGGCCGAGTGTTCCCGGACATTGAGCGCAAGATGGCCGACTGACCGTCATTGCCGGTAGTGCTGTCGCAGGCGATGCCTCTGCATGCGGCCTTTGCCTTGCGCTGATGGCTGAGCGCGGTGAGATGGCCTATCCGTCTTCGGTCACCGCCAAGGGCTGGGGCTTCCTGAATGTACTGTCCGACGGCAAGTAGCTTCCCTTCGGCCAGTGTCGACGAAGTCATGTCGCTGATGCGCGTCTGAACGATACCGTCAATTCGTGGCGAGGTGCCGATTGCTCAAGGCGAACATCAGCACGGCCCACATCGCGACGCTGTTGTCGCGGCGCCCGCTGTCGTGCTGCTGTTGCAGCAGGCGCAGATAATCGGCATTGAACAGCCCGCTGTCGGTCATCGCATCGCTCAGCACCTCGTCACGGTACTTTGCGCGCAGGGGGCCGCGGAACCACGCCGCCAGGGGTATCGAAAATCCCTGTTTCGGTCGATACATCACGTCGTCGGGCAGATAGGGTTTCAGTGCACGCTTGAACAGGTGCTTTCCGTCGCCCCCGACCAGCTTCCATTCGGGCCGCAGGCCAGACATCCACTCGACCAACTTGTGATCGAGCAGCGGCACGCGAACCTCGAGTGAATGCGCCATACTGGCGCGGTCGACCTTGTGCAGGATGCTGACCAGAAATGTCTTGAGGTCCAGGTATTGCACGAGCGACAGCGGATGATCGGTCGGCGCCTTGGCGGCATGTCCGCGCAGGACCTCTACGGCATTGTAGCCGGCCAGATCTGTGCGCAATGCGGGGCTGAATAACGCCACTCGCTGGGCGTCCGTCATACGCGACACGCTGTGAAACCAGGCACCCACGGAATCGCGTGCCAGTGACTGGAAGGTCGTCTTGGCGCGCAGCACGCGCGGTGCCCAATCTGCTTTGGGGTAGAGTGCGCCGAGCGGTCCGAACAGCGACCTGCGCAGCGCGAGCGGCAGGCGACGGCGCAGGCGTTCCTCCGCCAGGTGCATGCGGTAGCGTCGGTAACCGGCCAGGTTCTCGTCGCCACCATCGCCGGAAAGCGCCACCGTGACGCGTTTCCGTGCCGCTTCGCAGACACGATAAGTCGGCATCGCCGAACTGTCGGCGAAGGGCTCGTCGTACAACCAGCCCAGCTTGTCGACCAGGCCGAAGTCGTTGGCCTCGACGGTGTCGGTCTGATGGTCTGTGTGGTAGCGCTCGGCGACCTGCCGGGCGTAGCCGGTTTCGTCGAATTCGGCGACATCGAAGCCGATCGCGCAGGTCTTGACCGGCTGGTCCATCAGGTCGGCCATCAGCGCTACGATGGCACTCGAATCCACACCGCCGGACAGAAAGGCACCAAGCGGGACCTCGGCCACCAGTCGAATATCGACCGCTTCGCGCAGCCGTTCGATCAGTTCGTGCTCGGCGATGTCCTGGGAGGTGATGCCGTTGTCGCCGAACGGGATGTCCCAATACTGGCTCGTGCGTGGCAGCTGGGTTTGTCCCTTCTCGATCAACAGCGTGTGGCCCGGTGGCAGTTTGTGCACGCCGCTGAAGATCGTCCGGGGCTCCGGAATATAGCCGTAGGCAAAGTACTCCTCGATCGCCAGCGGGTCGCGTGCGCGCGGCAACTTTGGATGTGGCAGGAGCGCCTTCAGCTCCGAGCCGAACACAAAGTGTCCGTTGGGCAGCAGGGCGTAATAGAGCGGCTTGATGCCGAGTCGGTCGCGCGCAAGGAACAGGTGGCGCCGCTTCTGATCCCAGATCACGAACGCAAACATGCCGCGCAGCCGCTGCACGCAGTCAGGTCCCCAGGCCTGCCATGCACGCAGGATCACCTCGGTATCCGAATGAGTCCGGAAGCGATAACCCAGCGCCTCCAGTTCGGGTCTCAGTTCGCCGAAATTATAGACCTCGCCATTGAACACAATGGCGACCGAGCGTTGTTCATTGAACAGCGGCTGTTGTCCGCTCGCGATATCGATGATCGACAGGCGGCGGTGCCCGAGCGCCACGCCAGGTTCGCGGTGGATGCCTGATTCGTCCGGCCCGCGGTGTAATATCGCATCAGTCATGCTGCGGATCAGTTCCGCCGGCGGGGTTTCCTCACCGCGTGTATCGAAGATTCCGGCAATGCCACACATGCTGCTTTACTGCGCGATGCCGCGCTTCTCCATGAGTTGATCGTAGACGCTGCCGTAGGCGGACAACATGCGTGTCATGCTGAAATCGGCCGCAATCCGCTGGCAACCCGTCTCGCCGTGCTGGTCGCGCAGTGCGGGACTGCCGGCATAGCGGGCCATCTGGTCGGCCAGCGCCTGCGGATCGTTGGCCGGTACCAGTGAACCACTGGCGCCGTCTTGGACCAGCTCGCTGTTGCCGCCGACATCGGTCGCGATCACCGGGAGGCCGCTGGCCATGGCCTCGAGTACGGTGTTCGAGATGCCTTCGGCCTGCGAGGGCAGGACGAACACGTCAAAGGCACGCATCAGATCGGGGACTTCGGTCTGGTTGCCGGGGAGCCAGGCCTGGCCTTCGAGCCGCGCCTCGGCCAGCATCGCGCTGCAGATTGCGCGTAGCGGGCCATCACCGACCAGGACCAGGCGCATTCGATGCGCTATCTCGGTGTGCTGCCGGCACAGCAGAACGAAGGCCTGGCACAGGTTCCCCTGATCCTTGACACCGTGCATGCGCCCGACGGTGCCGAATACCACGCTGTCGCCGGCGCTGAAGCCGGCCGGCAGGGCGTCGCTCTGGCCGGGACGGAAGCGCACGCTGTCGACGCCGTTGTAGATCCGGCTGACCTTGTCCCGGGCGATGCCGACGCGCTGCACCAGGTACTCCTCGAGTTCGCGCGACAGCGCAATGAAGCGATGCACCAGCGGGGAGTGCAGGCGGCGCAGCCATCGATACTTGCGGTTGTTGCCGTCCGGGTCGCTGACGTCCCAACCGTGCTCACCGTGCACGCGGCAGCGGACGCCGGCCAGCCAGGCCGGTATCTGAGCCTCGAGACAACCGATATTGCGCGTGTGAACGACAGCCGGATGCAGTTTCCGGAACAGGTCAAAAAGGCGTCGCCAACTCGCGAAGTCGTGACCGGGCCGTTTATGCATCTCGAAGATTTCGACGTCATCGCGCTGGATGCGCTGCCGGAAGTCCGTGGCGTCGCTCAGGCAGACGATCGCATGACGGTAGCGATCCGATGGCATGTGGTTGACCAGGTTGACGACACCATTCTCGAGCCCCCCGACCTGCAGACGGTAGATGACGTGAACGATCAGCGGAGTGGGGTCGTCGCTGGCTGAGGCGGGCGGCAAGGCAGTAACCTCTGTGCTGCACGATGGCGCTGAACGCCGATTATCGCAGGCGTGCGAGACCGGCGAAAGTGCCGGGGGGTGGGCTATCCCTCCAGCATGCTGCGGACTTCGGCTATTTCTTCGGCCGGTCCTTCCATGTCGACGATGACCATTTCCGGGTCCATGCCGACCTTGGCAAACGCCGTCACCTCTGCCCAGTCGCCGCTGGCGTCGGGACCACCCTTGGCAAAGAGGTTCTGCAGCCGTGCGACCAACACGATATCGGCGTAGGTTGCCGCTGGGCCGGGATCGTAGCTCGGGTCCTGGCATGCGGTAGGGATATTGGCCAGCGACTCGGCGAAATTCCAGTGCCTGAGGATGCGCGCACCGATAGTCGGTGCGAGCTCGTCGATCAACCGGACGATGGTGCCCTCGTTCGCACTGAAGCCGCAGTGCTCGTCGACCTTGGTAAGGATCGGCAGTGCGCCAATGTTGTGTATCAGACCGCCGAGCATGGCCTGCTCTTTTTCCAGTTCCGGGACATTGTGGGCCAGCACGCGGCTGATCGCCGCGACCTGCAGGCTGTCGTCCCAGATCGAACGAAACTGCCTGTCGAGCGCATCGGAGGTTGCCTGGAAAATCTGTTTCATCGCCAGGCTGACCACCAGGCTGCGCACCATTTTGAGTCCGAGCCGGGTCACCGCCTGTTGAATCGAGTCAATTTCGTTCCGGCCGCGATACAGTGGACTGTTGGCGACCTGCAGCAGACGCGCCGACAGGGCAGCGTCGTTTGCCACCATACGGGCGATGGTGGCGGCATTGGCATTTTCACTCTCCACCTCGTCACGCACTTGCAGTGCGACCTCCGGCAAGGTGGGAAGCTGGATCTCGTTGTTCTCGATCTCGTCCCGGATCTCCTGCGCCAGGTCGGCGCTCGTCACGGCGTTGAGCATATCGGTTCCATGTGAGGGGTGGGCGATACCCTCTTACTGCGGATCCGGGCTGCAAAACTTGAGCAGAAGGTCAGTCTTCGATCGCCGGGAACTCGTACGGTAGATCGAGCAGTTCGAGCACTGGCCCCTCGCTATCGTGCAGGCGGATGTCGCCCGCCTCGGCGACGCTGATCTGCAGCACCACCAGCGCCTCGAAACCGCCTTCCGGCGCCGGCGCCGCATCCACGATCCGACCCGCGCCCTGGCCGGACTCGCTGCTCGCCGAATAGACCTCGGTGCCTGGCATCGGGAGCTCCGGGCCGTCGCTGCGCGCGCGGTACATTCGGCGTTTGAGCTTGCCCAGGTATTGCATTCTCGCGACCACTTCCTGGCCGGTGTAACAACCCTTGGTGAAGCTGACGCCGCCGATGATCTGCAGATTGGCCATCTGCGGCACGAACGCCTCGACCGTGTCTTCACGGACGTTGGGGATGCCGGCCCGAATGTCCATCAGGCCCCAGAAGTCCGGGCCCGTCGGTTCGGCCCGGCCCGCCGCGTTGGTCCATAGTCCGGCCAGCTTGGCTGGCGGCCCCAGCACTTCGAAGCGTGGTCGGTCACCCGGCAGGCGGATCACCGTCAGCTCATCGCGCGTCATACAGCCCTTTTCGTCGGCGGGTACGAATGGGAGCAGGCCCGTCGCGCAGTCCCCGGCGAGGCCGAGACGCGCCAGTTCGTCGCCAGCATCTTCCAACGTGACCTGCGAGCGCAGCACGAACATGTGCAGGCGTCTCAGAATCGCCTCGAGACGATCTGCCGGTAGCTGCAGATACAGTGCTTCGCCGCGCTGAAAGATCCAGAAGCTGCCCAACATGCGTCCCTTCGGACTGCAATAACTGCTGAGCTGGGCGACCTCTGGCGTGACTTGCTTGATGTCGTTGGTCAGTTGCCCCTGCAGAAAGGTGCGCAGGTCCGGTCCGCTTGCCCGGATCAGGCCGAAATGCGAGAGATCGGTGACCGAGCACCCGGGGAATACCGGCTGCAGCGGGGTATTGCGGGTGACGACTTCCTGCCAGTTGTTCATGGTTTCGGGCTGCTCTGTTGGTTTGGGTGCCGAATCGGCGGGTCAATAGCGTTATCATAAACAATCTGTCCCGCCGAAAGATGCGCTTCGCTTAAGGATTTTCAGTGCCCCCAGCCTCTCTGCGTCCAGGCAGCCTCGTGCTGTACAAGATCCACCCTGCGATCGTCAGCAGCGTTGCCGACAAGATCGAGATCCAGCTCGCCGGTGGCAAGTCGAAGCGGGTGCGCGACAAGGACGTGATGCTGCTCCACCCTGGTCCGCTAAACAGTCTGGGTGCATTGAACGCCGGTGAGGGTGCGATCGAAGAGGCCTGGGAACTGCTCGAGGGCGAGGAAGTGGCGCTGGCTGATCTGGCTGAGTTGCTGTATGGCGAGTTTTCGCCTGCTGCGGCCTGGGGCGCCTGGCAGATACTGCAGGACGGTCTGCACTTCGATGGCCGACCGGAAAAGATCCGTAGGCGCAGCGAGCAGGAGGTGCGGGCGGAGCGCGAGGCGCGCGCGAGCAGGGCCCATGCGGAACGCGAATGGGCGGAGTTTCTCGAACGCGTGGATGCCGCGCGGCTCGAGGACGAAGACCGTAAACGCCTGGCGGAGGTGGAGCGGGTCGCACTGGGGTCCTCGGAGCACAGCCGCATCCTGAGCAGTTTCGAAGTGCCCGAAACGGCGGAATCCGCGCACCGTTTCCTGGTTCGCTGCGGTTACTGGGACGAACATGAGAACCCCTGGCCGATGCGTGCCGGGGCCCGCCTGGAACTGCCCGAGATCGGTGTGCCGGACCTGCCCGACGAGCCGCGCCGCGATCTGACCCATCTGGAAGCCTGGGCGATCGACGATGCCGGCAACCAGGATCCGGATGACGCCATCAGTGTCGACGGCGATCGCCTGTGGGTCCACGTCGCCGATGTGGCCGCATTGGTGCGCCCGGGTGGCCACATGGATCTCGCGGCCCGTGAGCGCGGCGCCAATCTGTACCTGCCGGAGCGCATCCACACCATGCTGCCGGCGCCGGTTACCCACCGGCTGGGGCTCGGACTCGCTGAACAGTCGCCGGCGCTATCGTTTGGTTTCGCGTTCGACGGCGAGAAGGTCGTCGACATCGAGGTCGTTCCGTCCTGGGTCCGCGTGTCGCGTGCGAGCTACGATGAGATTGATGCGCGCATGCACGAACAGCCGTTCATCGACATCGGTCGGATAACCGACGCCTACCGTCGGCGTCGACTGGAGCGCGGCGCGGCGCGCATCGATCTGCCGGAGGTCTCGGTGCGTGTGATCGGCGGTGAGGTCGTGATCCGGCCGCTGCCCAAGCTGGCCAGCCGCGATATGGTTACCGACGCCATGCTGATGGCGGGGGAGGCGGCGGCGCGATTCGCCGAGGCGAACGCTGTCGCGATTCCTTACGCGATGCAGCCGGTGCCGGACGAGATCCGCCAGCCGCAGGGGATGGCGGAGATGTACGCCTACCGGCGCTTGTTCAAGCCGAGCCGGACATCGCTCGAACCGGCGTCCCATTTCGGGCTTGGCCTCGACGTCTACGCGCGCGCGACCAGCCCGCTGCGGCGTTATGCGGATTTGATCGTGCACCAGCAGCTTCGGGCATTCGTTCTCGACAAGGCCCCGCTATCTAGTGAACAGGTGCTGGAGCGCAGCGCGTCGCTCGATGCCGCCTCGGCAACCATCCGTCGTGCCGAGCGACTGTCCAACCTGCACTGGAAGCTGGTGCACCTGAACCGGAATCCCGGCTGGCAGGGCGAGGCGGTCGCGGTCGCGGTCGAAGAGCGCAAGACCGCTTTGATCGTGCCCGAGCTGGCGCTGGAAACGCGTATCCGTTCATCGCCCGGGCATGTTGCGGGCCAGACACTCAGGTTGGGTCTGCGCGAGGTCGACGTACCGGCGCAGTCGGTGTATTTCCGCGTATTGGGCCAGTGAGCCGGATTGTCCTGGGCATTCTCGAGCTGGGCGCCAGATAGCGCCTGACAAGATCGACGCCGCGGTCTGGCTGACCGGCCGAAAGATCCCATACCGCCCCGGTGGCTATCGATGGCCCTGGACATCCTTGGCGCGCTACAGCGGATTGTTGCCCGATCCTACGGCCGTCTCGCGCCCCGGGCCCAACCGACTGGCGAACTTTTTTCGGCGTAACAAGGCACGTGCGCCTTCGACTGGCTAGAGAATTTGCACCAAGTCCGTATACTTTGGGTCTCTGTATCCGCGTGTCACTCCAGGAGATAAAAATGACCGCCAGCGAACGGCCCGATCTCAAGGTACACCGGGAAAACAAGACCCCCTCGGAGGAATTCGCTGCCTATTGCGAGCTTGAATTCGAGCGACGTCTGAATTCCGGCAAGGCCTTCGATGAAACCGCGTACCGCAAGGCGATGGACCTGGTTCTGGACCGTTTGGACCGGCTCGCGCTCGAGGGCAAACTATGATCATCAATAAGATTCGTGCGCAAAACGTCCTTAGATATGCCGAGTTGTCTATCGACCCGGCCGAGAAGGGGCTGATCGCGATCAGCGGCCGGAACGAGTCAGGCAAGAGCAGCATCGGCGAGACGGTGTGTTTCGCGCTGTTCGGGCGCACCTTTTCCTTTTCGCCCGATGAGACGCACAAGATCATCCGTTGGGGCGAAAGTGAATGCTCGGTCGATCTCGAGTTCTCGGTCGAAGACCGCCGCTATCTGCTGTCACGTTTTCTCGACAGCGACGGCAATCATGGCGCCAAACTCGTGGCGAGCGATGACCCGGAAAATCACATTGCGCGGGGCGTGAAGAACGTCTCCGATGCGCTGTTCAGGATCCTGGGGTTCGAGTACGAGGAATTCGTCGAGTCTTTCTATCTGGCACAGCGCGAGATCACCACGCCGCATCCGCATAGCCAGGCAGTGAAGATCATGGCCGGCATCGCACCACTCGAGCGTGTGATGGGCGCTCTCAACAGTGAGATCAGCGAACGTGAGGAATTGCTTGGCGAGCTGTCGGCCGAGTGGGACTCCGTGGACGCGGATGTGCAGGCGCTGGGCATCCAGCCCGGCCACATGCAGAGATTGGAGGACGAACGCCAAGAGTCCAGCACACAGCTCGAACAGGTGAACAAGCTGACTGCCGATGTCGGCGCAGGCCTGGAAACCTGCGCCAGGAATACCGGCGAGGTTCACCGCCTCGAAGGCTCGAAGGGGCGCACCGGCTTCCTGCGTTTCTTGGTGCTGCTGTTGGCGCTCGCGGCGGCGGCGCTCTGGGTCCTGTTGCAGTTTGGTCCGCATCTGCCACAGGCCGACACCGCGCGCGAACTGTTGGCCCGGTTTGTGCCGGACTGGAGTGAGCAGAAGATTCCCTGGATCGGCTACCTGGCCATCGGTCTCGGCGTGCTGTTCCTGCTGTTGTGGATGCGGGTCGCCAAGCTCAGACGTCAGATCGCGATGCTTCGCGAGGAGACCCGCCAGCTCGGCGTGGTGCTGGGCCACGCAAGAGAAATTGATTTCGAAGACGTTCCGGTCGAGAGCGAGGCTGCTGAAGGCGAGGATGCAGAGCTGACCGAAGAAGAAGCGTCCGAGGGTCCCCCGATACGGCCGGATCAGGCGGAATATGATGCGTTACGCAAGCTGCTGGACAGGGATGAGGCCCCGGTGCGCATGGCTCAGGACTACGGTGATCGTGAGCTGGAGTGGTTCGGGTATGTCGCCGACAACCTAAATGGGCAAATCGCGGAACTGGACGAGGTGATCGACGAAGAGCAGGCGCGGCTGCAGGAGGCACTGGATCTGTCAGATGTGCTGAACGGTTTGACCGACAAGCGCGATGAGGTCGAGGAGCGGATCGCCGACCGGCGGCGCGCGCTCGAGTTGCTCGACGGCGCGACCGGGCATGCTTCCAGTGCATTCAACCGGGAGATCAAGGACCTGGTCGTGCGCATGTTGCCGCTGTTCACCGACGGGCGCTATGAGCACCTGCAGATCGACCAGGATCTCAGGGTGCGCGTCTACTCCGCCGACAAGCGCGCCTTCATGGATCTCGACGAAGTCTCCAGCGGTACGCAGCGGCAGATCATGCTCGCCCTGCGCCTTGCCCTGTCGAAGAAGCTGCTGAGTCGCACGATCAGGGGCAAGCAGTTCGCCTTCCTGGACGAGCCGTTCGCATTCTTCGACCAGGAGCGCACGCGCCGCGCCTTACAGGCCCTCGCCAACATCGGTGACGATGTCAGCCAGGTGTGGATCGTGGCCCAGGACTTTCCGGCCGACTGCCAGGTGGAGTTCGACACGAAGATCTATTGTGACCGGGACAGCGATACCCTCAGGGTGGAAGCTTGAGGTAGAATACGGCGCGGTTCGGCCGGCGTGGCAAGGCTACCTTGCAGCAAAATACCGAGCCAGTTCGCGTCTGCGGATTTGCGCAGCATTTGGAGAGGTGGCTGAGTGGTTGAAAGCGCACGATTCGAAATCGTGTGAGGGCTAATACCCCTCCGAGGGTTCGAATCCCTCCCTCTCCGCCAATACAAACAAAGAGTTACAAGGAAAGGAGCCCGCCATGTGCGGGCTTCTTTTTGCCCCCTGGGTGGGGTCGTGTAGGCACTATGTAGACAACTTCAAAGCGAAAATGCTGTCGCCCACCGTCGGCATCCAGCTGGCACTGCCTGGCAATGACTAGAGCCTCCTCCAGGCTGCAGATCGCTCGAGCCCGGCCCTCTCGGCTTGGGTGTGGTGGCTCCGATCCGAACCGACAGGCGGTGCTAGAAACTGTCGAGACTTCCGCCATCCAGATATCCGTAAGCGGACCTTCTCTGCCTCGGCATGGCATGCGTGCTAACTGTTAAGGGTTCATCGGATGCCTGCCCTCAGCTGGAGGTCTACGGGTACTCATTGGGGTTCAGTGGGCAGGCGTCGGATAAGCCCCGAGGGAGGAAACCGCGGGATGCTTCACGGTGGTCAGGGTAGACCACATGGCTATGGGGATTTGAATCGTCGCTCGGTGGCCTGAGGTGTCGATAAGGTCGGTCATCCAGGCGAAGCCATCGCGCAGAGAGTCAGCAGCATACCGGACAGGCCAGATTTCTCGCCCGCATCGCACGCAAAAATGCGCGTCTCGACGGCAAAGCACAAAAGCGGCCCGTATCGGTGCTGGCCGATAACGATAGGGATAGTCAACGCTGTAGGCTCG
>CAWEET010000018.1:0-94131 GCA_963808165.1 uncultured Gammaproteobacteria bacterium
AGTATACTTGGGCTATTCACTGCTGGGCGGATGTCTCGCAGTACGGACGCGTTGAAGTTGAAATCGATCAGGGCAGTGCGGGCGATCAAGGATTTTTCTTTCCGGCAACGCATCATGCTCCTGCTGGGGCTGTTCGGCGTCGTGCTGTTCCTGATCGGCATGCTGGAACCGAGGCCGCAGGACCCCGAGTACCATCTGTTTGCCGACAACCGTGCATTCTTCAGCATTCCCAACTTCAACGATGTGACCTCGAATCTCGGTTTCGCGATGGCCGGGATCGTTGGACTCCTGTTGGTGGTCGGGGCGCGACATACCATCTTTGGCTGTCCGTCGGACACCCGTCCGTATGCGATTTTTTTTGTGGCCATCACGCTGGTGAGCATCGGTTCTGCGTATTACCACTGGGCGCCTTCCAATGAACGCCTGTTCTGGGATCGGCTGCCGATGGCTGCGGCCTTCATGGCGATCAGCTCGGCCGTTGTGGCCGATCGCATCGATTCCAGGGCGGGAAACGGCTGGCTGCTGTTGCTGATGTTGGCGGCAGGCGCTGCAAGCCTGGTCTACTGGGACTGGACCGAGTCCATAGGCCGGGGAGATCTTCGCTTCTACGCGCTGGTGCAGTTCTACCCGATGGCCGCCCTGCCGTTGATCATCGGCTTGTTTCCGCGCTTTCGGTACACGGCCGGAAGGTACCTTGCCTGGATGATCCTTTGGTATGGGTTGGCGAAGGTGCTGGAGCATTTCGATGGCGAAATCTTCGAACTGCTCGGTCACACCGTCAGCGGCCATACACTGAAACACCTGGCCGCCGCAGTGGCCCCGATCGTCATCATACGCATGCTGCTCGCGCAAAAACGGCCGTCGCACTGATCGACAGGGTTCGGTCCCCGAACTCGCCTCCGTCCCGGCAATCGCGGCCGGCGGAGGCGTAACCGGGCCGGCAGATCAATTGGCCTTGCGCCGAGCGTAGCGGTCCATCAGCCAGTACGCACCCAAGCGCGGGCTCGCTATCGATAAGCAGCCCAAGACCGTGGAGCATGCTGTCCGCCACCTTTAAGTTTCTTGATTTCGATCATTTTCTTCAGGCGTGCTGGCGGCAAAATCATATCGAGTGCGGTGATCGGCACAAGGGCAGACATTCGCACGGTTTCTGACATCCAAGATCCTAGTATGGAGGGCTATACATGCGCAGAATCACGAAGACATTGATCGCAGGCACGGTGGTCGCTTCGGCTCTTGTGGCCGGTTCCGCCAGCGCATTCTGGAACGATTGGGGCGGCGGTCCATGGGGCGGTGGAGGCCCCTGGTACGGTGGTGGCCCCTGGGGCTATGGCGGCTACCCCGGATATGGTGGTTGGGGTGGAGGCTATCCCGGTTATGGTGGTTGGGGTGGAGGCTATCCCGGTTATGGCGGTTGGGGTGGAGGCTATCCCGGATATGGCGGTTGGGGTGGAGGCTATCCCGGATATGGCGGCTGGGGTGGCGGCTATCCCGGATATGGCGGCTGGGGCGGCGGCTATCCCGCCTACTACGGTGGGTACAGCTATCCGCGTACGACGACCACCAGCAAGTCCAGCAGCCAGAAGGCCGAAAAGAAATAAACCGGTCCGCCCCGAAGCGCGCCTTCTGGCGCGCTTCTTCTCTCCATTCCTCTGCAACCAGGTCGCTTGCCCGGCGGCTAGTACACTACGTCAAACCGGCTGCAACGAGTACGCCCCTTCACGGCGAGGGTATCGGCGACCGCAGTAGGAAATCGGTGAGATATGCAGGCTGGCCCAATGCTGCGTTGCCCTCCCTTGAAGGGGTATGCCATTCCCGGCGGAGTCCGCTTTGCCTTCACCCAATAGCGGGACTCTGAGAATGACAGAACTTACCGCATGGCCCACCAGGGTCAAACGGTGGCGGATGCTGAGCCGGCCGTCAGTACGGCTGTCCGGCCGGGTAGTTGCGCATGACCAACTCCGGGTCTGCCGGCGGCGGCATGAACATCGGATCCTGACGTGGCCAGAGCGGCTCGGGTAAACGCCCGGCGCGGTAGCTCGCCAGCGTTTGTTCCAGGTTGACGGCGTGAGCGAAGGCCCCGGCTGACCAGGCCATATTGACCAGGCCCTGCTGTAGCCCCTGTGCCTGCGTAAATTCACCCGAGGCGGCGAGGGCGAGTGCCAGCAGCTCTGTGTTGGGCGGGCTTGGCTGGGAGGCGTGCAACTTCGTCGCGATCTCGAGCGCCCGGGCGTCATCGGCGACCCCGGGGTCGGTTGAGGTCGCGAGCAACCTGGCCAGCAGATAGCGGAAAACCGGGGGTTCAGGGAACCGCTGGTCGAAGGTGAGTAGTTTGTCGCGCAGCACGCTATCGTCGGTGCCGGCGTGAAGCAGGCCGCCCCAGTAATGCACAAACACCGGCATCTGGGTCACCCCCGCGGCGATTGCGCGCTCGAAACCGGCCGCCGCACTCGCATAGTCTCCCTGGCGCAGGCTGAGATTGGCCGAGTAGCTCAGCGCGCCCTCGTGTTCGGGGTCGATCGCGAGGACCTGGCGGTAGCCGGCGTAGGCGGATGCGGCGTCTTCCGCGGCATCGTGCACGACGGCCAGGAGGAACCTTGGCAGAATCTCTTCGGGCCCATCGGCCACGGCGCGTCGCAGCTCGGCCTCCGCCTCTTCCTGCCGGCCCGAGAGCCAGAGTGCGCGTGCATAGGAGGTGCGGGCACGGGCGTTGGCCGGGTCCGCACTCAGGCCCTCGGCAAAGGCCGTGGCGGCCGCCGCGTAGTCCAGGCGCTTGACGGCGCCCAGGGCCTCTTCGAAGTGAAAGCTGGCGCCGGCCTGCAGCGACCGCAGTTCGTCGACCAGGGCATCCGGGTAATCCGGCTTGCTCACGCCGCGCCGGGCCAGATGCCCGCGCGCCTGGTCACGCTGTCCAAGCCGGACCAGCGCCTGCCCGAGCGGGTACTGCGCGGCATCGGCACCCGGCTGCAGGCTCAACACCTCGCGATACTTCGCGGCCGCCCCCGCCCAGTCGCGCTCGAGCAGATCGATCTGTGCCAGACCATAGAGGCCGGCTGCACGCAGATCGGCGACGCCTGCCGCCTGCGCATAGGCTGTGCGGGCCTCCCCCAGCCGGTTCAGCCCCAACAAGGCCTCGCCGCGGCGCAGCGCAAGGGTCGGGTAGCCTGGATCGATCTGCGTCGCCTCGGCCAGGTACCCGAGCGCCTGCTGCGCCTCGCCTTGCTCGAGCGCGAGATGCGCGGCGTAGTAGGTCCACCGGAAGTCCTGCGGATCGAGGGCGCGCGCATTGCCAAACGCCAACTCTGCGCCCGCATACAGGCGGTACGCTGCATACAGGGCCCCGAGACGACCGTAGACGGCCGCGAGTTCAGCCACCTTGGTGTCGGCCGCTGCCAGCATCGTGTTGAGTCGGCTGCGTGTCTCGCGTATCCGGGCGGCACTGGCGGCCTCCAACTCCGCGAGGCGTTGCTCGGGGATCGGCACTATCCGGTCGGCCCAGGGCTCGGGGACCTCTGACAAGGGGGCGGCAACCGCCAGGGTGCACAGGCCCAGCAACAGGGCTGCAACGAGTCTGCGCCTCATGGCCCTGCCACCTGCACCACCCTGAGCACGCGATCGACCCCCGGCACTGCTACCTGCTGGACCTGTCCGCCGGGCCAGGTCACCCTGAGTTCATCCACCGTCGTCGCGGCCCCCAGGCCAATAGTCAGCGGCAGCTCGACCTGGCTCAGGTAACCGCGGCTGGGGTGCACATGCCGATACTGGATTGCGCCGGCGCTGCGCAGCATGACCTCGGCGCCGAGCGCATCAGGGTTCGCAGCGGTACCCACCAGCTTGAGCCGCAACCAATGATGACCGGTCTGCTGATCGTTGCGCAGCAGGACCGCGCGCCGGCCGTTCTGCACGATCGCTAGATCGAGATCGCCGTCGCCGTCGATATCCGCGTAGGCCGCGCCGCGCGCGACCATCGGGTTGCGCAGATCGGCTGTGCTGTCGAGTAGCCGGAAACGCTGTGCACAGGACTCACCGCAGTTCCAGAACAGCTGCGCCGGCTGGGCGTAGGTCTGGCTGGGGTGGACCCGGTTGATCTCGTTCTCCAGGTGGCCGTTGGCCTGAAAGAGATCCAGCCGGCCGTCGAGATCCGCGTCGAAAAACAGTACCGCGAAGGTCAAGGCCTGGCGTGAATCCGGCCCAAAACCCTCGAGTACGGCCTCGTCGACGAAAGGTCCCTTGCCGTCCAGCGTGACGAACAGTGAACTCATCTCGTTGGCGAAGTTGCCGATCGCGATCCCGATGTCGGCATCGTTGCGGAAACGTGCGATATCGAGTCCCATCCCCGAGGTTGCCCGGCCTTCACGGTCGTAGGCGATACCTTCCAGCAGGCCGACCTCGTCGAAATGCCCATCGCCAAGGTTTTGGTAGAGAAAATTCCGGGTGGTGTCGTTGGCAACCACGATGTCGGCCCAGCCGTTGCCGTCGATATCCGCCACGCTGACCGCCAGGGCCTTGCCGGCCGGACGCTGATCGACACCCTCGGTCACCGCGATGCCGACTGCCTGACTGACCTCGGTGAAACGGCCATCGCCATCGTTGCGGTAGAGCCGGTTCAGTGCGCCGAGGTGGTGCTCGGGCCCCCCGTACGCACGACCCAGGCCGGCGAGGCCGAAGTCGATCTCCAGATCGATCTCGCGCGTCCAGCCGATGTAGTTGCCCACGAACAGGTCCAGATCGCCGTCGTTGTCGACATCGATGAAGCTGCTGCCGGTGCTCCAATCCTCGGGGTTGCCGGTGACGCCCGCGGCCGCGCTGACGTCGACGAAACGCCCGTGGTCGTTGCGCAACAGCAGATTCACACCGAGGTTGGACAGGTAGAGATCCTTCCAGCCGTCGTTGTCGTAGTCGCCCACGGCGACACCGAAGCCGTAGAGTTCCCGCTCGAGACCGGCCTCGCGTGTGACGTCGGTAAAGTGCCTGCCGTCATCGTTGCGATACAGGCGGCCGCTACTGCTGCGGCCCTCGGCCCTGTTCGGCCAAAAGCTCGAATTGACCAGGTACAGGTCGGGGTCGCCGTCGTTGTCATAGTCGAAAAAGGCGAGACCGCTGCCCATGGTCTCGGGGATCAGCTTGTCGCCATAGGCGCCGTTTATGTGAACGAAATCGATCCCTGCCTCGGCGGTGATGTCGGTGAAGGGAATCGCGGGCGGGGCGGCCTGCGCGGCCGTCATGGTCGCGTCGCGCAGCGGTGCCTGGATCACGGCCTCCTCGATGGCGACTGTCGACTCCCCGCCGCGACTGAACCACCAGAGCAGGGCGGCGATCACGGCGGCGCCGCCGGTCACCGCCAGTGACCGCCTGAACGCACGGCCGATGCGCGCCTCGCCGGGGTGCCGTTCAGGTGCCCGGGGCATTGTTCACTCCTGCCATATCCGTCGCGCCGCCATCGCTGTGGATATCAAGCGCGGAGGCATCCAGCCGGTTCGCGCGCGGGTGCCGCAAATCATAGAGCGCGACCGGCTCGGCGGCATGGTCCGCGGCGGGGTTTCGGCGACGGTGCATGGTCACCGCACGCTCCACCGCATGGTCGTCGGGCCGGTACTTGTCGACCAGTACGCGATGCTCCTCGGCGCGTTCAGCGTCGCCGAGGTCGGCGTAGACCAGGGCGAGATTGAAATGGGCGGCGAGGTTCTCCGGGTCCTGGATCAGGACCTCCGCAAATTCGCTGCGAGCCTCCTCCAGCAGCGCGAGCCGCCGCTCGGCGCGGGCGGCGCCGCGCTCCCGTCGGGCCTGCTCGTAGAGTGTGCGGCCGAGCAGATTGCGGGCCCGGAAGTCCTTGGCGAAGTCGAAGCCCCGTGCCCTCGCCTCGGCGAAGCGGGTCTCCAGCAGCGCCTTCAGCGTAGTAACGGCCCGGTCCAGGTGGCCGTTCTCGCGCTCGACCAGCGCAGTCAGCCAGGCGCGTGTCCACGGCCGGAACCTGGGATGGCGTTCGGCGGCGCGCTGCAAGGCCGTAGCGGCGTCGTCGGTACGGCCCTCCTTGAGGTACACCCGCGCCAGGTTCAGCAGACCATCCGGGCGGCCCAGCGCCTCGACCTGTCGGAACGCATGCTCGGCCTGACGAAGCATGCTCTGCCGCGCCTCACCGGCAAGCAGCAGACCGATGCCGTAGTCGTTCCAGCGCTCCCAAGGCTCGGGTCTGTCGCCGCCGCGAACCGCCGCCTTGGCATCGCCGGCATCGATCGGCAGGCTGACCCGGTCCGAGGCGATTGTGACGACCGGCAGATCGTTGCGCCGAAAGCGCTCGCCCTGCACGTACCTGAGATAGGTCGTGTCGAACTTGCGGTAGCGCAGTGCCGCCTCGATGGTGACCGGGCCATTGACATCTGCCGGCACCTCCAACAGGTAGTGCACGACGGCCGCCGCGCCGGGTGGAATCTGGTGGTCGTAGAGCGCGACGAAGGTGTCCTGGCCGTTGCGTCGGTCGAGCCGTTCACCCTCTCTGGTCAATACATAGGCGTTGACAAAGTACGACCAGGGATCGACTGTGCCATCGGGCTCGACGGCGCCGCTGCGTCCGATCAGGCGGCCGCCGCCGCTCACGCTGATGTCGACCCAGAGCTCGTTCGAATCGGCCGTGCCCTGGGTCAGGTGGTGCCCGACACGCAGGTTGCGCAGCACCGTCTCCACCAGGTAGCGGCGGCCCGGTTGCAGTACCAGGTCCGACCGATCGAGCGGAGCGTGCAGTGCACCGTCGATCTCCCCCGCCTCGCGCAGGCCGAAAATGTCGATGCGCGCGGCGCCCTCGAGCATCCGCCGATGTGCGGCGATTGCACTGCCGGGCAGGCCCAGCATGTGCGCCAGTCCGGTATTTGCAGCCGGGAAAAAGTGGCTGTGGATCTTGCGCGTGCCGCTGCCATCGAAGTCGCGCGCCGCCGGATCGTCGGACGCCTCGAGTGGCATGTGGCAGTCGGCGCAGGTCCTGGTCGCATGGGGCGGGTAGTAGAAGCTGTCGACACGGTGCCCGGACACCCCGCTTTGCATGAAGCTGTCGTAGTGGTCCTGGCCCCTCAGCCATTTGTAGTCGTTGACCGCCTCTGGCAGGTGCACCTTGTGGCAGCTGCCGCAAAACTCGGGGCTGGAGTGCATGGGCTTGAGGAGGCCCTTCTTGTGGTAGGACGGTTTGGCCTTGATGAGCTGCCTGTTGACCGCCTTCAGGAACGCGTTGTCACTCCGCTCGAAGGGATAAGGCACCGGCTCGGAGAGCGTGAAGTCGGCGTTACCCAGTACGCTGTTGACCGCGGTTATCGCATGACAGCTGGTGCAGCCGAGGCCGGCATGGGCGGTCGGGTCGCCGACGATATCGAACCCGGGATCATCGAAGCGGCCGCTGAGCAAGGGCACGATGTCGTGGCAGCCAGCGCACAACTGCGCCTTCTCGACCGTCCCCGTGGTGTCCATCGAGACCTCGCGGGTCTCCTGTGCGCTGAAGCTGTAGAAGGGGTTGTTGAACGAACTCAAACGGTGCGAGCTCATGCGCCACCCCGCGGCGATATCCGCATGGCATTCGGCGCAGAAGTCGTCGGTCATGAACGCCGCGGCCGCAAGCCTTTCCCCGCCGGGGGTGCGAATCAGCGTCGTTGCGAAGGCCGGCGCTGCACCAGGACCCGCCGTCGGCGTGGCCAACAGGTTCCAGCCCACCATGCCGGCCGCAAAGCCAGCTGCCGCGGCGCCCCACCGGAGTCCGAGCGACCAACGAACTCGGTGCCCGGCAAGACGGTGCAGCACGAACAGCCAGACGGCTACGAACGGGGCCAGCACGTGTAGCCAGTACGCAGCCCGGCGCAGTCCCGGTTCGTTGACCTCGAAGAATCCGAAGCGCGTCAGCAGCACGCCCGACAGCAGGACCAGACTCCCGCTAACGAACAGTGCGACGCCAGCGCGGATCGCGTAACGGTTGGCCCTGTGCATGGCGCGCCGCAGGTGAAGCACGCCGAAGACCAGAAACGGCACCATCAGGAGGAGGCCGAGCGCCAGGTGCAGCAGAAACATGCTGAGATAGAAGAAACCCTGCTGCGGCTCTCCGCTGAAATGCTCGAGCAGTGTGATGGCCGCGAGATAGGTCGAGTTGGCGACCAGCAGAAAGACCAGCAGAAAGACCAGGCCCAGCAGCCTGCGCAGCCCTTGATCCATCACAGGCATGTGACGGTGGTCGACCGAAGCGGCTTTGTTGGCGGCCACGTGATCCTTCCTCTGTCGGATCGGTTGCCCTGCACGGCCTGGCATCGGGCTCCCGAGGTCAGTCAAACGGCACCCCTGGTGCCCTGTCAGGTGAAGGGCAAGGGAAGGATATTGTCCACCCATAGACAGGTGTGCGTCGCCACTTCGACGACCGGAAAATCGCAAGGATTTGATGTCAATCAATGGCGAAGTTGCGACTGATCGCAGTTTTGTGCGCCATCGCGCGGCCCGGTGAAGCGGTGAATTCCTTGCGTGCCAACGCGGGCGGCGGCATCATGGCGTGCCCCGAGCGCCGGCAACTGCCGTTACCTGTGGGGGTGACGATCGTTCACCAATCTTCGTCCGAGCAATCTGCGACGACTCCGGCGCGGGCCGGCGGTCCGAGAAACAGTCATTGGCCCGGAAAGCGGGCGCTTGTCTCCCGGCCTATTCGAGCCGGGGAGTCGAACAGATCCGTGCATGGTTCCCGCATCAGATCCACCAGCCTGGGTGACCTGCGCCTGACCGAGGCGCGAGCAAACAGAAAACCCGATAACCGAGGCCCTTTGGCCACTATTGATATAGGTAAAAGCATGATTGTGAACAGTTACAGTACCCGGCCTCTTATTTATGGTTTTGCGGTGGCTGCGGTGATGCTCACCGGCGGCTGCGCCACCGACTCCAACTCGTTTGGCAGTGGTGAGTCGGTGACCGTCAGTGACCCGACTCGCCAGACCAACAGCGGGTTCCTGTCGGATTATTCGCGCCTGGCGACGGTGTCCTGGAAAGGAGGCGAAGGCATCCAGTGCTGGCGTGACACCGACGTCGATGTCAACAAATACGACAAGGTGATGATCCCGCGCATGACCGTCACGCTAAAGCCAAATCAGCAGCAGGGTATCGATCCGACGGACCTCAAGATGCTGACGGATTATTTCCACGATGCGATGGCGACGTCGCTCAAACCGCAGATTGCGGTGGTCGATGAGGCCGGGCCCGGCGTGCTCGCCGTGCGCGTCGCGCTTACCGATCTCGTGCCCACCAGTGTGTCCAAGAGCGTGACCGGCTCGCTGGTGCCCTACGGCTTTGTCGCCGAAGCCGGTGCCGGGGCGGCGACCGGTCGGCCCGCCGGCTCGACGCCTTATCTTGGCGAGACGGGTATGGAGATGCAGTTCATCGACGGTGCTTCCGAGAAGATCGTCGCCGAATGTCGTGACACGGAGGTCGGCCGCAAGTATGCGGCTGAACTCGACTCGGGTGCTGTCGGCGCGGCGCAGACCTGGGCGAACGGGTACGTGAATTCGTTCCAAAGCTGGTCATATGCGAAGAACGCTTTGGACAAGTGGGCGGCGCTGACCGCCATGCGTCTGGCCGCACTGCGCGAAGCGGCGCCGGCCCGGTAGCGGGTTGCAGATCAAATGAGCAGCGACGGCCTGTGCCGTTGCTCATCTTTTCAAGTCTGCTGCGACTCGGCCGACCAGGCACATGTGGCACAAGGGGATTTCGTTCAACGCAGAATGCTGCTTATGCCATACACCTGATCGGGCACACTGAGGAAGGCCATGGCGAAAATACACGATTCTGAAGGGCTTTGGTCAACTCCTGTCGGTTCCCATGGCCTGCTTCATGGCCTGATCGACTACCTGCACCATCTGATCATGGTGATTTCCTCCCGATTGCGTCATACGCAAATGCATCATTCGCCGATGGGTGATGCAAAAGGCGAGATCGACATCTGGGCTAGGCTTGGGAGCCATGTCGAGCAGATTCCCGTGGAAGAACCTCCCCTTGAGAAGCTGCGCGTGATCAGGAACACAGGGGCTGCTGCCCCAGGTCGACGCAAGAACGCACCTGCACCACCTCTGGTTGAGCATGACCCCAACGGCCTGGGTGAGTACAACAAGCGAAAGGCGATACTCCAGCGTCAGCCGCGCATGCACAAGCAGCTGCAAAGAAACACAACGGAGCACATCAATATTGCCTTGATTCTGGCGAAAGAAGGGAACAAGAGCGGCGCCAGATTGCACATCGGACTGGCGAATGGTGCGATGCACACCGCCAGCCGCTTCATGAGTCATGATGAGTATGAAGCCTTCGAAAAAAGGGTTGAGCACCGCATCGATTCGATCCTCAGGTCGCAGAACGATGCACAAGATGTCTCCCAGTCGCGATGACGGAAAAGACCTGAGTTTCTGCAGTATGTCCCTGGCGAAGCCGGGATTTCATCCCTGGTGGGCCGTACGGCAAATAAGGTGATGATCGGAACCTCTGCCATGTGTCAGGCTGACTCCGGTTATCACAGACCGCAGTCCAGGGAGATCTGCGCGATCGACCCACGGAAGCTCACCAGTGCCCGTTCCTCGGTGAAATTTGCATGGGCGGAGTATTGCAGATAGTAGGCGGCAACCTGCTCGATGCGACCGGATCGGTCGAACACGACGTCAACCTTGGACATGACCTCTGGATGATCGCGATCCGTGCAACTCCCGAGGCAGTAGCTCCACGACAAGGTACCATCCGCGCGTGCCGGATCATTCGGCGGACCGAACAGATCGATGACCGAGGCTCGGTCGGGGAGGGAAGCGCGGTCGATGCCCGACAGGTCGACGCGGGCGGTGCGCCGGATGAGGTCCAACTCACCATGGCAGGCCGCGCTGATCGACTGATCGATCAGGTGAGGCGACAGTATCCGCTCCAGTTGGGGAGGTAGCGTCGCCCGGGAAAGTCTGTACCTGCCCTCGTCTGGCACAAAGGTGAGGTCGACGGTAATGGCCCGGTCCGCCGATCCCTCAGTATCCATTGGCGTGGCAACGTAACGCCACTGTCTGCCATGACGCGTAGCTTCGGAAGCTGAAGGGCCTGCACCCATCAAGCAGGCAATGTCCGTATCGAACAGCGTCGGTTCGCCGAAGGCCACGACCCTGCCACCGGCGTCCAGCTCGAGGATGGCGATGCGCGGATTTTCGTCGCACAGCTGCAGGTAGGTCTGGGTCAGACGGTAGTAGAGGCAGCCGTCGAGCAATACCGTCGCGAGCGCGATGGCGAAAACAGTCACGAGCCTACGCATGCCGCGACTCCGTCCGGAAGGAGCAGCTATCACCAAATCTGCCGCCAAGCCCCGGTCCAGGTCACTTTGCGCAGGGGTAAGCACTCCCGAGCGCCTCGACCACGACCAGGGCGGCTGGCTTCGCAAGGTCGGTGGTGTGGCGTCCCGCATAGCGAATATAGGCGTACGCGATACCGCGCGCGGGTTCTCCCTCGGGTACACAGATTCGCACGGCCGCAGATGTGGGTGAACCACTGGATACCGAGAGGCGCAGTGCCTCCTCGACGCCACTGACAAAGCCAAGACAGTAGCGTTGTTGCTGCCGTCCGCGATCGGTCATGGAACTCGACGCGCAATGCGTCAGCAGCTCTTGCGCGGTCAGCCGCTGCGGAAAGAAGCTCTCGGAGTCGTCCACGCCCCCTTGTGCAATAGCGGTCGCCGATAGCAACAAGCCCGGCAGGAAACTGATCAAGAATTTCACGTCTGCCTCCGTTCATGCGGTTGGGAAAGTCCGGGCCCGAAAGACGGTTTCCCGGTGCTTGGTCAACACAATCTACCCGAGACTGGCCTCCGCATCAGCAGAAAGTGTTTCCCTTCTTCGCAAGGTCGGGTTGAATAAGCTGCGATCGTGGTGGGAGTCACAGTGACCGAGGAGGAGAGGCATGAGTGCGGCATTGTCTGAGCGGTTTGAAAATGCCCTGATCTACGCAAACCGGCTGCATGGGCAGCAGAAACGCAACGGCACCGCGATCCCCTATGTCTCTCACCTTCTGGCCGTCGCCAGCCTGGTGATGGAGGCCGGGGGCAGCGAGGACGAGGCGATCGCAGCATTGCTGCACGATGGCCCCGAGGATCAGGGTGGCCTTGCCACCCTGGAGGATATCCGCGACCGTTTCGGCGCAGCGGTGGGCGAGATTGTCGCCGCCTGTTCTGACACCTTCGCCGAGAACAAACCACCCTGGCAGCAGCGCAAGCGGGCCTATCTCGCGCATCTGCCGGGGGCTTCGCGGTCCGCGAAGCTCGTCTCCTGTGCCGACAAGCTGCACAACGCAAGGTCGATTCTGGCCGACTATCGCCAGTATGGCGACGCGCTCTGGGAGCGTTTCAACGCCGGGAGTGAGGATGTCCTCTGGTATTACGCTGAGTTGGCCCGGATCTTCGCCGAACACGGCCCGGAGCAGCTGGCGCGCGAGTTGGCATTGGTCGTGGCGCACCTGCGTGACGAGGTGGCCCACTAGCCGCTCCTGAAGGCCGGCCAGGGGCCACTCCACTGTCAGTGGCAGTGTTGCCGCCCTTCGGCCACTGCCGCCCTCGCGGTGGCGCTGGCAACCGGGTCTCATGCAGCTTTTGCAGCGGGTCAGCATTCGCACACTTCTCAGTCTGCGCTGCAAGTGTCATCCTGTAGTCGGTATCGGCGGTCTTGACCCTGCTCTGGCGGGGTATCGCAGGCTGCCGTTCATGGGGACTGAAGGCCGGTACTCGGCCACCACAGCGATCCGCGCCGCCAATCGCGACACCAGTCGGATCGCTTCGATGCAGGGAGGTACGATATGTCTCAACGCCATCCGATAATCGCCGTTACCGGTTCATCCGGGGCCGGCACCTCGACGGTCAAGTTCGCTCTGGAAAACGTTTTCCACCGCCTGGGCATCTCTGCCGCGGTAATTGAGGGCGACAGCTTCCATCGCTTCGATCGCAAGGAGATGCGCAAGCAACTCAAGAGCGCCAAGAAAGAAAACCGCAACCTCAGTCATTTCGGTCCTGAGGGGAATCTGTTCGACAAGCAGCACGAGCTGTTCCAGTCCTACGGCGAAACGGGCACCGGAATGCGCCGATACTATATCCACAACGAAGAAGAGGCGGAGCTTCGCGGTTCGCCGCCCGGGACCTTCACCGATTGGAAGCCGCTGCCATCCGACACTGACCTGCTTTTCTACGAAGGCCTGCATGGCGGTGTCGTTACCGATGAGTACAACATCCGCGAACAGGTGGACTTGCTGATCGGGGTTGCGCCGACCATCAATCTGGAATGGATCCAGAAGATCAAACGGGATACCCATGAGCGTGGGCATGAGCGCGAGAACGTGATGGATACGATCTATCGGCGCATCTACGACTACATGCACTTCATCGTCCCGCAGTTCTCCAGAACGAACATCAATTTCCAGCGTATCCCACTGGTCGACACCTCAGACCCGTTCATCAGGCGCGAGATCCCTACCCCGGAGCAAAGTCTGGTGGTGATCCATTTTCTCAGTCCCGGGGTTTCGGACGAGTACAAGCTGCAGCTTAGGGGCCTCATCGAAGGCACGACGATCGAGGGTTTCAACACCATCGTGATTCCCGGCACCAAGATGACCTACGCACTCGAGATGATCCTCAGCAAGCGTATCTCGGCGCTGATGAAAAAGCGTGGACATCTGTAATTGACCGGTTTGGGTCTCAGCATGTCGGGGCGGGTTGGCGTCGCACCGAGCTGTTCGCCGTTTGGCGGCAGCATCACCCGGTCCCTGATGTGGTCGATTGATCGAATAGTGCTATAGCCACTCCAGCGGCCGTGTCACATAACTGGCACACAGGCGGTGATAATGTCCGGACGTCATTCCACCGTAATGACGTCGTAAACCGCAGCTGCTTGGCTGGCACCCCGTTAAAACCCAGGTTTCCGCAGGCGGTAACGCGACTATGTAGGAATGGCTTCACATGGTGATATCTCGAGGCACTATGCCGGGTTTTATCGAAAGACTGAGGAGTCGCCTGGTCGGGAGCCTTCCGGGCGAGGAGGCCCAGTACCGAATGGCGCCCGCGGCCCGACCTCGCATGGACGAGGCGTTGTCGGCTGCTGTGCAACAGCGCCAGAGCGCCGTACTGCTTTACTTGTTTCCGCAGCAGGGAGATTGGCGAACCGTGCTGATGAAACGCACCGACTGTGGCGGAGTGCACAGCGGCCAGGTGAGCATCCCGGGTGGCCAGCTTGAGCCTGGCGAAAGCCACACGCAGGCGGCGCTGCGTGAGTTTGGGGAAGAGACCGGGATAAGCGTAAACAGCAGCCAGCTGCTGGGTAACCTCAGCGAACTTTTCATACCACCTAGCAACTTCCTGGTCAGACCCTTCATCGCGCATGCCAGTCAACGGCCCCGGTTTGAACCCGACCCGGTAGAGGTCGAGGAAATCATCGAGCTGTCGATTTCCGATTTGATGAACGACCAGACGGTAAAGCGGGGCACCGTCCGGCTGAGCGGTGGCACCTGGGTACAGACGCCTTACTTCGAAGTGGAAGGCCACATGGTATGGGGTGCAACCGCGATGATACTCAGCGAGTTCAAAACGGTGTTGCGCGACCTGCGCTAACTAACGGTTTACTGATGTTTTCCCCTGACGACGGCCTTGAATCATGCAGTTGCGTGTATGCGTCTTGGTCCCGGCCGCTTACCGAACGCGGACACCGCGACAACCAGTCCCCATGCCAACGAACCTGCGACCGACGTCGCCCAAGCCGATCCAGTCAATAAACAACGCGGTCGCGCCGCCGATAGTGCGGTTCTTGCCCTCCAGCAACTTGTGCTCATAATCGATGTGCTGAGTTTGGTCTCCGCCTCGGTAGCAGTCGCGGGCAAACTACTCGATGATGCAGTTGCTGCAATCGGCAGGGCCCTGGTCTCGAGCATTTGCCTTGGTTTCTTGTCAATTCCGTCTCACCTGAAGCTGAATCAGTATCAGGCTGTTTGGGCGCCGCGCAACTCCTGGATTGACTGTCTCACTGCGTCATCTGATTGAGGACTTTCTGCTTTGCTGCCTGATAATCACTCGCGCTGATCAACTCCTGATCGTACAGCGACTTTAATTCCTGAAGCTGCTGTTGCGGTGATTTTTGTGGATGCGCGGCGGCGGCAGCGGCCTGCTGGGCTGCGGCGGCGGACGCGGCGGCCGACTGTTGTGCTGCTGCCGCCGAGGCGGCCTCATTGGCGGCCGCGGCATTGGCGTTGGCAGCTGAGACCGAGGTCGCAACCACCGTAGTCCGCACTGCGGCACGGCGCCAAACCCCCAAAACCGCCCAGACGGGTTCGGTTACCATCAGCAGCACGATCACGCCCAGCAAGGCTTTTGTCGGCAGGCTGTTATGCAGATTCTTTTTGCTCATTTCCGATCTCCGGTTTCAAAGCGTGTTCATTGGCTGGTTTTGGTATAGCGGAGTTCCATCATTTTGAACGTCTCCGTGCCATAGCCTTGACCCCATATTTCCGACATGTGGTCACCGTTCTGTGCGATCGAAAGTCGCAACTCAATGGGGGCGGGCTCGGACGTCAGCGGGTTGGTTACGGTTGCCTTCATGACCGCCGACTTGCCGGAAGCACCCATGCTGCCGGTGTACCAGGTAATACCGGTGCTTCCCGTATCCATCCAGGCCGCCTGGTAGGTCTCGCTGGCATTGTCATACGCGATGTAGCCGATACCATCGAAGGGTTCATCGTGCAGGTAGCCCGATAGCATCGACTGGATGTAGCGGCCGCCAAGGACCCAGGCACTCACGCTGGTCGCCTGCGACTCCACCGGCGGGCTGGAAGGGTCAGCCCAGGTCCTGATCTTCACGTCGAAGGTGCCAACCATGGGTTCGAGTCTCTTCTGCCCTTCACCAGGGGTCATTGCGCTTTCGATCGCTATTGCGGTCACTTCAGACTGCGCTCCATCCTTTTCCGCATTTCCTCCCAAAACGGGGTTTGCGAGGAAAAGAATGCTGCCTAAAATGACCGTCAGTGCCGTAAATCTTTGAACTGTCTTTCCCGCGTATCTCATTTGGACGCTCCTTATGGCTAAGTCCCGAACAGTGCCGGGTTTTGGTTACGAACCTCAACAGGCCAATATACTTTCGAGTGCGCCAGCTGTCTGAACCCGGGGGGCATGCACATACAATGCAGAAGGTCGCGTGGCGAGCAACACGCCAGCGGCCATTGCTTCCGGAACCGATTGCTCACCGTGTCGTTTATCGGTCTGTCTCCAATGTCAGCATCAAAGACGCCATCGAGTTCCGTTGCTGTCCCAGGTAATCGATAGTGTTGACATGGCATGTATGACGGTCGGCGGCCAGGTTGGTGGGCATACCCGTTCCTTCTTTACTGCCGACGCCAATCCGGCTTCGCTCTCGGGTCGCGTTCCGGTCTCTGTCTTGCCGCACGCCGTCAGATGCGGGACGTTTCCTGATAGCGTCGATTAGACCACGTGGGTTTTCTTCGGCCATTGTCATTTGCGGTCAATGAACAGACAATTTACGACAGCACCAAAAAACGCGACTGTTGCAGAAACGGCCGCCATCCTGTTCTTTGGAGGCGCGCCATCTGTCGCCAGCTACCTCCGCGTCCGGGTTGATCCCTTGGTTGTCGTGCAGAGGGTCCTGCATTCTCCAGGCATGATGTCTTGACCTGTGCAGCCTCAACGCACGCGGGTTATGTTGGGTCTGGACACTTCGCGCAGAGCCACATTGAAGGGGCCGGGTTCAGTGTGGCACAGTCCCAAGACCCGAACTTTCGGATCGCTTTCGTCGCAGGTGGCAAAATGCTTGCATCCTGCGTCGCCGCAACTGGATGCGTCCACCTCAGGTTGTTGCCCGGCTAGAGGTCGCCAAAAATGTGTAGCTTCACGACAAAGGCCATGGCTCTGGCGTTGGCATTCTTGTGTTGCATGCTAGTGATTGCCGCCGCTTCGGGCAACTCGTCTTCACCACTATCGTACGAGCCGTTTATCCTCGGTCCCCCCAAGGAAACAGCGCCTGTGGTGATTTCGGCGGGTTTCGATTTGTATGACATCGATCAAGTCGACGAAGAAAATGAGACTTTTGTGTTCACAGGCGTACTCACACTGCAGTGGAATGATCCACGCCAGGCCTTCGATCCGGTTGCTGTCGGAGTGGACGAAAAGGTCTTTCAGGGCGACTATCAGTTTAATGAGCTTTCGCCGGGTTGGTATCCGCAACTAGTCCTGGTCAATGCATCTGACTCTTACGAGACGGGCGGCGTCGTGTTGCGCGTGCAGCCGGACGGAACTTCGACTCTGATCCAGACGTTGATCGCCAGTGCCAAGACGGCATTCGACATGCGCCGTTATCCGTTCGATACACATCGCCTGGAAGCGATCTTCGAGGTCCTTGGGTTCGGTCGCGATGAGGTCTTGCTGCGGGTAGAACCAGCCGTAGCCGGTTCGGTCACAAGCGGCGCTCAGATACCCGAATGGACCATCGCAAGAGTCGCGATGTCTGTGCGGGATCGTCCCGCTTACTACGCCGGGGATTCGGGGGTTTTCGCGACCTTTGTCGTCAGCGTTGACATGCGCCGAAAGCCCTTCTATTCGAGCCGACTGGTCATCATTCCTCTGATTGTGATCGTACTGCTCTCTTTCGCGGTGTTCTGGATGGATAAGTCGTCGCTCGGTGATCGGATTAGTGTCTCGTTCATCGGTATCCTGACGGGCGTCACTTATCAGATCGTTGTGAATGATCACCTGCCAAAAATTGCGTACTTCACGTTGATGCATGGCTTTCTCAACCTGAGCTTTTTCACCATGTGTGCAACAGTCGTAATCAACCTTGTGGTGGCCGCATTGGATCAGCGGGGAGAGATAGCGCTGGCCGATCGCGTCGACTATCGCTGTCGTTGGGCGTTCCCTGCAGCATACTTCGGGCTGATGTTCTTCATGGCCTGGGTTGCGATGGTGTTTTATTAGATGAGCGGGAAAACGGCGGGCGGGGACAGTAACCGTCCGATTGCGCGCTGCAATAGCTCGGAGTCGACCCACGCGGCCTGAAAACCCGCTGGTCGATATGGCCTGGCTTTCCCCATGCGATCTTCCATGACGCCGAGAACAGCGCGAAAGACCGGCCGCCGACTGACAATGATTGCATGCGGCCCGCACCCCGCTTGTTGCGCACGGGTCTGTCGATGCAACAGAACGCCGGCTGCGCTTATCCAAACATTTTCCAGATCAGCGGGAGCAATACCGCAGTGGCCAGGGCATTGAGGCCCATCGCCAACCCGGCGAACGCGCCCGCCACCTCGCTGACTTGCATGGCCCGTGCCGTGCCGATGCCATGACTGGCCGTGCCCATCGCCAGGCCCCTGGCGGCCTGGTCCTTGATACTGAAGAGATTGAGAACGTATGGCCCGATGATTGCTCCGAGTATCCCCGTGCTGATGACCAGGACCGCCGTCAGCGATGGAAGGCCGCCAAGTTGTTCCGCGATGCCCATCGCAACTGGCGCGGTAACCGATTTCGGTGCGAGCGACATCAGCGTCTGTCTCGATCCATCAAGCAGCCATGCGATCACCACTGCGGATGACGCCGCTGTGACCGACCCTGCGGCGATGCTGGCGATGACCGCCACCGCGGATCGCCGTACCCGATCGAACTGCCGAAACAGCGGGATCGCGAGCGCCACGGTCGCCGGTCCCAGAAGGAAATGAACGAACTGGGCGCCGTCGAAGTAGGTGTCATAGCTGGTGTCCGTCACCGACAGGATCACGACGATCAACACCAGCGAGAGCAGCACCGGGTTGAGCAGTGGACTGAGTCTGCCCCATCGGTATACAAATGAGCTGAACTGGTAGGCGACCAGGGTCATGGTGAGGTGCAGCAACGGACTGGCACTCAGATAGACCCAAACCTGTTGAAGGTCTCGCATCACGATTCTCCCCTGGATTCGTTGTCTTGCTCTGGTACCGAGCGCCGCCCAAGCCAGGCCATCGCGATGCCGGTCACCGCTATAGTGAGGATCGTGCTGGCGACGAGGGATACCGAGATGGGTACGAGTTCGCTGCCGATCAAGCGGGCGTGCAGCATCACGCCGACACCTGCCGGTACGAACAGCAGAGAGAGATGAGTGAGCAGGGTATCCGCCACCGCATCCAGGTCATCAGGAATCGAACCGCGTGCCAGCAGTCCGATGAACAACAGCGCCATGCCGACGACCGGGCCCGGCACCGGTAGCCCCGATGCGGCAATCAACAACTCCCCAATCAGTTGGCAGCAGAAGATCAACGTCAGATAAAAGAGCATGGTTGCCTCCAAGATCGCAATGTTGGTGGCGATGATACAGGGCCTCCCTGAGACCGCGTGGTCTGACCGAAGGCCGCGTCGTGAATGTCGGCGGCAAGGACACCCCGAAGCAGGCGCTGGGACAGTCCCCGGCTACAGGGATCGGCTCGCGGAGGTATATTGCCTGATACGCGGCAGATCATCGTTTTCCGCGGGATTCGGCTGAGTTGTGCGCAACATCGGGGAGTTCCACGCTGTCGAGACCGGCAAAAGGCACTGCATGGGTGGCATGGGCCACCGGCATGCTCGGCAGGGTCGGACGGAGCCGGCGGATTCCATCAGACATTTCTATTGGGAGGCGGCCAGCCGCTGTTCTATTTTTCTTCTGTATGAGCCGTGCATCGAGCCGTCCGATCAATCAATGAGTCACGATGCCGCGATCCACAGGCTGTATGCGAGACTGGCCGAGAAGGAGGTCGAAATGGATGCTGGGACAAAAGGTTGCTGCGCCCGAGCCTCGGGCTGGGGGCTGGTTGGAATCGTGATCGCGTTCATCTGGGGAATTGGCAATCTGGCCGCTGGCATGGGACTTTTGCAGGCATTCGGTATTCCCGTGCTGTTGGTGTTGGTCATCGTCGGTATTGTGGTGTTGGCAGCGCTCAATGTTCCTTGGTTCAACAGGTTCTGCTCCTGTAGCGACTCGGACAAACATGATTTTCCGAAGACCTACGGGCACAGTTGACCGTGTGCTTTGGCGTCGGTTGGGGGTTATGAGCGGGGCATTGCTACGCGGCCAAGGCCAGCGCCGAGATGGACGATGTGGCGCTGGTTGCACGACGGGATCGTGATGATTGGACGGATTTGCTCGATCTTGAGGCCGACTCTGGCAGAATTGGTCGGGAACTCGCCAGTAAACTCGGCGAGATTAAGGTGCTTCCAACTGCGCTACGATTTTGCTGCGCGCACCAACGGTGATTTTTGGCGGGATAGAGACCCGGAACCAATGTTCGTGAACCGGCCATGACGGCCATCGGTGTACTCGGCAGTCTCCGGTGCCTCATCGACCTCGACAACGAGATAGCGGACGTTGGATTGTTGTGGAGCAACAGGCCGCGATCCCACAACGAAAATGCCCAAGCACTCCTCTGCACGAAACGGTTTTTGATAGCATCGGCAGACGTTGTCCGTCCCATTGCTAAAAAGAGATCAATAAATGTCCAATATTCGCGTGGTCCTGCTTGCCAACTTGTTCGTCATGGCCTTTCCTGTCTGGGCTCAAGAAAATGTCGAGGCTATCGAAGCTATGGAAGAGTATCTCGATTTCGTTGACTACGGTGGGGCGACAATCTTCCCGGAACAAATTCCGGCCGGAGACTGGAATAATTTCTTCATCGTGGACGCCCGTAATGCTGCACAGTTCAACAAGGAACACATACCCGGCGCAGTCAATATCGAATGGCGCCAGGCACTCGCGCGGCGGTCCGAGTTGCCTAGAGACAAACCAATCCTGATTTACTGCAACACCGGAACCCTGTCGGCCCAGGCGGGTTTTGCGCTTCGTGTCGCCGGCTATGACAACTTGAGGATCCTTCAGGGCGGGATAAGTGAGTGGCGGGCAAAGGGCGGCTTTGAGGCCTACGAGCGAGCGTCGAAGCCACCACAACACTAAATGGCATAATGCGCATGAGACCTGCCTCAATCCGGCGGGACTGTACCTTATGCGGTGCCAGAGTGGTTGTGGCTGGCCAGCCGCGCTGGCCTACACATGGATGAACGGCCGGTTCCGAAAAACCGGCACCCAGCCCTGATCAGGTGTCCGGAATGCGGTTTTCAGGGACCTCCTGTCCCGGAGGAAAAAGCCCCTCGAGGACATAGAGTGCCCCGATGGCGTAGATTGCCGCCATGCCGAGCTCACCCAGCCGGTCAGCGAAGTTGGCGCCCCCTTCGTCGCTGAAGGGGATGATTGATTCGCCGTACAGGATCATCACTACGCTCAATGCAAATCCGGCCAGCGGCGCCCAGGACGCGTTGGAAGTGATCATTCGAGCGAGGATCAACACGACCGTCAGCACCAGTGCCGCCACGAACGGCAAGTGGGGCGTCATCACGGTCAGCTCATACATAACCAGGGTCGCTAGCCCCGCCGCGACATTGGCCACGAGTATCCCCTTGCTGACGGTGAGGCCGCGCGCCAGGTTCGCGCTGTAGGCATAGATGGCGATGTAGATGGGCGTGTGGACATTGGTCCACCCGAAACTGAAGTAGACAACCGCGTAGGAGCCCGTGATTGCCGTCAGGATCCAGGCGCGCCGATTGACCTCTGCGCTGGATAAGACCGGCTTGGGCACCGGCTCGGGTTCCAGCGTCAGAGGCGGAAACAGGGCGAACATCAGGATCGTCACCACCAGGGACAGCCCAATGTTGCCGATGAAAGAGCCGGCGACATCGCGCGTGACCTCCACCGTGGTGCTTGCGACCATTGGCACCAGCATCAAACCGACCAGCAGCAGCACCAGGACCAGCGGGGAGCCGCCGCGCAGACCATGGCGAAAGGTCGAGAACAGCGCGGGAAAGAGTGCGATCAGGAAGAACGCCGGGAAGTTTTGTGACACCCCTGCCGCGAACAGGCAGACCAGCATAATCAGGGATGTTACCAGGATGACGCCCAGCACTGAGCGCAGCGATGGCGCTGCACGCCCTTGCAACATCGGGGCAACAAATATCGGTGCCAGATAGGCGAGCGTCCAGTCGTAAAGCAGGGCGATCACGAAGGTGAGGGTGACGCCGACCCCGATTCGCAGCACACGACGGTCGCGTGCGCGCTGGGCCAGCACCTCGTCAGGCAGGGCGGCAGGTTGCTCGCCCCCGCCTGCCGACTGGTCGGATACCGACTCAGTAGGCATAGGAGATCCAGGCGTTCAGCCGGATCCAGGCCGCCCCCAGGGTGTTCAGGATCCAACTGTCGCCGGTGTAGACGATCACGTCGGCCTGGCCATTGAGATTACGCCGGATGTCCGCCTGCTCGCTGCCGATATCGTAGCCCAGCATGCGAATACGCACCGGAAAGCGCTGCGGGTCACGCATCCACGCCTGTTCTTTCGGCGGCGTCGGCAAGCTCGCGGACGACTCAGGGCCGGCGGACGCGCCGATGGTGATGCTGCTGACCGCTCCTTCGAAGATCCGGCCTGGATAGAGGTCCAGGGTCATCTCGACCGGATCGCCGATGGCCACCCGCGCGAGGTTGTTCTCGGTCAGGTAGGCCTCGACCCATATCTCGTCGAAGGAGATGAGGTTCATCAAGCCCTGGCCCGCCTTCGCAAAGGTGCCTTCACCGATGGTTGGATCTACAATTACGCCCCGCGCCGGTGCGCGCAGCTCCGTCCACTCCAGATTGAGTTCGGCTTGGCCAAGCTGGGCAACGGCGGTGCGGATCTGGGCGTTGTCCGCACCCGCCCCGCCAAGCTGCTGCTGCGACTTTTCGAGATCCGCCTGAGCTGCCACCAGCTTGCTCTTGGCGGCCGCCAGTTCGGCCCGCATCTCATCGGCCTTCGCCTTGGACACCACTTTCTTCTGCTCGAGTTCGAAGATGCGCTCACTCTGGAGCTTGGCATTCTCAAGGCCGATCTCGGCCTGCGTCAGGTTGGCCCGGGCGATCTCCACCTGGGATGAACTGGCCCCAACCACCTCGGTTGCCGATTGCAGGGCGGCCCGCGCCTTCTCCATCTCCAGGATAAAGGGCCGTTGGTCGATACGGGCGAGCAGGTCGCCGGCCTCCACCAGCTGCGCATTGCTCACGGCGAGCGCGGCGACGTAGCCCGAGACCTCGGGCACCACCTCGATGACGACTGCCTTGATTCGTGCATTCGAGGTGTAAGGCGTCATGCGGTCTGCGAACAGATACCAGACGAAGAGGAGCATCGCCAAAAGCGCGGCAACAATCGTGGATTTTTTCATTGGCTACTCAGTTGTGCGTGTTGGCCTTTTCTTGGCCGGGGTTGACGGATACTGTTTTCACCCGGTCCATGACCCCGCGCGGGCAGGTCGAGCGCGTCAGCAAAGCCCCTGCGAGAAACACTCGCTGTATTGTGCGACGTCCTCGCTCGGAACTGCCGGGCAATTCTGGCGCCATCATTTCGCGGCGGGTGCTGTCACTGGAACCATGCGCTGCGTCGGCAACATCACCGATCCCTCGGACGAAGGTGCGCGGATGACCTTCGCCGCGACTGTCTTCAGCAACCGCCGGAACGCCGGGGACGCAAAGTGTGGACATGCAGAAGTTCCTGAGGCCAGGCCGGAAGGGCCAACCCCGCCAACCGCTCCTGACAATTGAAATCTTAAGCCGCACTACCTAACCGCGATCGTGTCGTCGCTGGTACTGGCCAGCAGCCGTTGAAACTCGGGATTGTTTCTCAGTAACTCACGACCAGCTGTTATCAGGCTTTCCACCTGCTCGTCGGTAAGTCTGAAACTGGTCGGGATGTCATTGAAATATATCCGCCTCTCGGCTTGCTTGATGTCGTGGAACCCGATCTTGATGAAATAGGGCTCGACCAGGTGCTGCGGGCTGGAAAGCTCCTGTGCCCACCTCTTTACAGCCCGGCCCATGACTTCGAGTGTGGCTGAATTGTATCGGTGCAGCTGCGCGGATGACATGGCATCGACGATCTCTTTCATCCCTGGCCGATTGGCGGACCGGTCCATCTTCGGCTCAGGGTCCGTAGACGCATCGATTGAAATCACAACCAACCGGCGCGGCGGTTTGTGTTCGTAGCGCTGCATGTACGCGTTCACCCCACCGGTTGCCTCAATGGCCTGGTAGTCATTCAATCCGAATCAAGTGTAAAGCAATATGACACGCAGGCGATCCTGCGGGGGAATGTCTCTTCTGCGCATGTTGCTGCCGGTCGTTGCTCCACTGGCGACTGACCGGAGTTGGCCGACTGCGGCGGTGGCCCGCACCGAGGCGAACGGCCGGTTACGAGAAAGCTGACGGTGGGATTGTGCGGTGCAGCAGTCCGTAGTCGACCCACTGCCGCCGGTCAGTTGGTGCCCGGTGAGCGACAGGTCAGTAACAGCTGCGGACCTAGCCAGCGGATTCGCTTCTTCCGAGTTCGGCCAACAGAAGCGGTCTACGGCGGTGCCACTCTGCCGCCACAGATGAGCAATCCGGTCAGTTGGCCGGTTCAACGGAGGGGAACGTCCAGCTACTGCACGGAACGACCGCTGAGCCATGGCTACCGCCCTGAATCAGGGATAAGTGCGCAGATAAAGCTCCACCAAGGGGTCAATCGGCACGTGCGGACGGCACGGCATCGCGGTCCCAGATCGTGTGATCCACGCCGTCGCTGATTTCCGGGTAATCGGCGATGTGAAACACCGCTTCCTTGCCGCTCTTGCGCTGCGCGAAGTAGTCCCGTGTGAGCTTAGTGACGGTCCCGGAAAGCATCAGGATTGCGACCAGGTTTACGGTCGCCATCAGTGCCATCGAGGCATCCGCGAAGTTAAACACCGTGCCCACCGCCTGCAGCGATCCCCAGACGACCATCGCTACTGCTCCGGCTTTGAGTAGCAGAAGCGGGATGTGGCCACCTAGACCGAGAAACTCCATCGCGTTCTCGGCGTAAGAATAGTTGCCGATGATCGAGGTAAAGGCAAAAAGCAGGATAGCAATCGCGACAAACGCAGGTCCTGCTCCGCCGATGTGCTCGTACAGCGCATTCTGCGTGAGCACCATGCCGGTGGCTCCGTCGGGCCCATAGTCCACCGCGCCGGACAGTAGAATCATCAGCGCCGTGGCTGTGCAGAGCACGAGCGTGTCTATGAAGACGCCAAGGCCCTGCACCATGCCTTGGCTGGACGGATGGTGAGGATGCGGCACGGCCACCGCTGCTATGTTCGGCGCCGAGCCCATACCCGCCTCGTTCGAGAAGAGCCCGCGCTTCACTCCGTTCAGCAACGCGGCCATAACGCCGCCGGTGAACCCGCCCGCGGCCTGTTCGAAGCCAAAGGCCGACTCGACGATCAGCATAAGCATTCCCGGCACCTCGTTCAGGTGGGTGATCACTACGTAGAGGGCCACGAGGATGTAGGCGCTCGCCATGAGCGGGACGACTTTTTCGGCAACCGCCGCAATCGAACGGATACCGCCGAAGATCACGATCCCCGCGGCGGCCGCGATCACCAAGCCGGTCGCGATGGGCGGCACACCGAACGCCGACTCCATCGAAGTCGAGATCGAGTTGGCCTGAACAGCCGAAAAGATCAGGCCAAAGGACAAGATCAGGCAGATGGAAAAAACCATGCCCATCGCCCGGCTGCCGATCCCTTTGTGCATATAGAACGCCGGCCCCCCGCGATACTGACCTTCCGCGTTTCGGACCTTGTACAGTTGGGCGAGCGTCGATTCCGCATATGCCGTGGCCATGCCGACGAGTGCCACCATCCACATCCAGAAAATCGCACCCGGACCACCGAGGTAGATCGCCACAGCGACGCCGGCGAGGTTGCCGGTGCCAACCCGACTGGCCAGGCTGATCGTTAGCGCCTGGAAGGGCGTGATGCCGCTCGCATCGGTCTCGCGTGAGGCGCGGATGACCCGGAAGAACTCGGCGAAGTGGCGGAATTGAAGGGCACCCGTACGCCATGTGAAGAAAAGACCTACTGCCAGTAAGCCATAGATAAGGACGTAACCCCATAGGATAGAGTTCAGAAAGTCGACAATGGCAGTCAAGGACGTTTCTCCTTTCGCATTACGGCAGTCAAACAACTGTGTTCAGCGGGCAATTGATGCTTTCTCCCGTCGTCAGGGTTCGCTGAGGCACCTGGCCAAGTCTAGCGTAGTAGCTAGAGTTTGGAAGCGATGTCTACTCCGCTCGACAGGAGCAGTCACCTGCGGACACCCAGTAGAGGGACCGCTTCGGGTTGCCATTCGCGGTCATCTTCGCATGAACCGACTTGGTGCCGGCCCGACTCGAATCGAAAAGCGCCGCAATGCGCATGATGCGGCCGTTGATCAAGCACCTGGCGGGCGGCGGCGCAAGGCCGGTTCCGTGGGTTGTTTCGGCCGCAGCAAATGTCAGCTTCGGAGAAAGCTGACGTTGAATTGTGCGGCGCAACAGAACGGAGTCGACCTGCTGTCGCCGGTCAGGCGGCGCCCGGTGAACAGCGGGTTCGTAACAGGAACGGACATTCGCCGGCAGGGCAATCCAGCTGCCAGGATGCTTGACATGCGGGTTCGCCTAACTGGCGCTCCCGGCCAGAAGCGGTCTTCCAAGCCTATGGACTAGCAATCCTGGGTGCCGCCAGAAGCGGCCGGCCAAATGAGATCAGCGAACGGGCTCTTTCAGTGCACAGTCGACACGCTGGGCAGCGCAACCTGCGGTAGCCTCGGCTTTGGGTTGCGATTCATCAATGCAAGACAGCGACCAGATTCGGCAATCTGCCAGAGTGCATTCAGCGTGAGACCGGTTCCGGGCTTGCCATGATTTGCATCTCCTCCTTTCTTGCCCCGCATCCTTGTGCGGGGCTTTTTTTGCGCATCTCTTATCTTGCGAAACCGACGGCGCTACCAACCGCAAACAGCCGAGAAGTCGCATGCGCTGAAGCCATGCTTGCTCTCCGCCACAAAGCCACCAAAAATCAGCGGCTGAATCCATGACAGTCCTGACATTCTGCCCCCTTTTCACGGTGCTTCTTGTGGTGCGCCTTGAATTCCTCGTAACTGCCATAAGACCATTCGAAGGCCTTTTCCGCCGAGTGGCAGCCTAATGCACAGCTAACGCGATTGGCGTTGATCGGGGCAAAACCCAGATCCTCCTGCAGGTCCATGCGCACCGTGTCCATGTGGCATGCGGTACAGTTCAGGGCGTGATCGTCCGGGCTGACCTGGTGGTTCAGCAGTTGGTAGGTATCGGTAGTCACCCAGTCGTAATCGTCACTCCAATCGAATCCCATGTTTTGCAGGCCGGCCCGGGTAGCGGCTTCTGCGTCTGCGGTGGCAAAGAACACGCTGGTGTCCAAAGCAATCAGCTGATCGCTGTCGGTCCGGATGGGGTAATCGGAGGTCTTGTACTTGAACGGGTATAGCTTGCTGTTCGTATCGTCCACCCCGCCATTGGGCACGCTTGTGTGATGGGTGCCAGTTTCCCAGTCTTCTTGCACCTCATCGAACAGTAGATAGTTGTCGCTGGCACGATTCCAGTGGCGGTACACAGGGACTAGATCGTTAGCTTTGGTCGTGACCGGGTGCAATGGCGAGCTAGTGTGATCGGAGCCAGCTTGCCAACTGCGATGTATTTCAGTGGCTTCGGTCGCTTCAGAGTCACTGGCATTCTTGCCATAAACCGGAATATGGCAGGTCTGACAGGCGACCTTTGCGGTGTGGCGATTGATATCCGAATTCTCATGTGGTGCTGAGCTATGGCAACTGGAGTTCGCACAATCAAGATCCACGTCAAGGTCGGTTGGACGAATATCAGAGCCCTTGCCGGGAAAACGGTGATTCTCTGGTACGTGGCAAGCCTGGCAGTCCAGGTTGGCACCTGTGGTAGCCATGTGCACGTCATAGTGTGCATCTGTTGTCTGTCCGGTGGCTAAAGCTAGGTCACCGCGCTTCACCGCATCACCGCCACCCGCTTTCGCATGGCACTGAAGACAGGTCACGCGGGTGGGCTTGTGCACAGTTTGTACTGCCTCATCCATGCTGATGCCCATGCTAGCCGTGTCCGGCTGCATAACACCGTCAACTTTCTTGCGCTTGTAAGCTTCCTGGTGGCAGATCAGGCAATCGATATTCTCCAGCTGCGTCACGGTAGCTACTGCTTCGGGCTCCGCCCCCCGGCCAACGTGACAGCTGCTGCAACCGTCCCAGTTTCCGGTAATATTCCCACAATAAGTGTTCACGGCCCCTGCGTGCTTGCCCTGTAGCCCGTCGTTTCGACTATTTTGATTGATCATGTCAGGGGCGATTCCCTTCCACTGATAATGCGTAGAGTGGAAGACATCCAAGGCGTGATCGGTGTGACACTCCAGGCAGGTGCCGGCGCCTTCATAGACGAGGCCCACGTGCCCGGGCGTGACCTCGCCACCTCTGTCACTGTCGTCATTGCTCCCGCCGCAGTCAGCCGGTGCTTTCGCAACTGAACGGATGGCGCTGCCACCGGCAGTTTCAACCTGGATGTTGCATGGAACGATGTGGTCGGCGCGCAGATAGATTTTGGTCTCTAGCTTCCCCTCTTTGTTGGCCCGAAAGGTACCTAGCGCCTGACCCGTTTCCAAGCCGACAACCGACACGGATGCTCTACGACCAGCCTTCACCACCGCGAGTACTATTTTGCGGTCGCCGGTTTCGTATTCGCTCTTCTGTATCACCGGGTCAGCGGCCCAAGCGGTAGCCCCGATCAACATAGTGCAGACAAAGACGCTCCACTTGAAGCGCCAAGCGTGAGAGACCGAATTTCTGCTATCTGATGGCATTATATTTTCCTTCCAAGGCACCGGGTGGAGAAGCTTCAACTGAAGTCGGTAACGATAACCGATATAGGTTAAGAAACCTTCTCGATGGTAGGTGTATTGATGGAAGTGTGAATGCCCTCACTATTTGTCCTGACGGGCCTTCCTGGTCGCAGTGCCCTTTGGAATTTGGCATTGGCTGGCTGCAATCACATGGATCGCAACCCATTACGCTGATCATGCCGATGTGACTGACTCTGGACTCAGGAGCACGCCTGATTGGCTTCGCGTTTGTGTGACCGCTCCTTGTTGGTTGATGCCTGCGATGGGGTGACTTTGGCGAATGACCGCTTCGCCGTCTCCGGCCACTCAAGCGGGATCGGATCTGATGCGATCTGACAATCCAACTACCGTGCTGGCGAATGTCTCTTTGGGGTCGATCACGGCCTGTTGCACCGCAACATTCCAGGGTCCGCTAACGATCACGTGCGCTGAATTAATCGAGACTCGGCGGGAGCCACTCTTCGCTCGCCCTGATGCGTGGGAGTTCACTTCCCCCTGAGTACCACGCCAAAGCCGGCACCTTCAGCGAATCATCCCATTGCCGATAGGCCACAAATGGGAAAACCCGTAGGTCAGCGCTGAGGGATGCCAATGAACGGTAGCGAATCTCCAAGAGAACGTCGGATAGACCAGAAGGCCGTACCGGATGACATCAAGGCCCTGCTAACCACTGAGCAGCTGCTGACTGTTGCCAGACTGGAGGGGTTCGGCTGGTCAATCAGATTTGTGCGTAGACCGCTTTTTCAGGATCACACCGTCGTCCTGTTCGACCCATCTGGTAAACGACATGCCATTCTCGAAAAGGATGGATCGCTAGACACAACGACAGATATCCAGATTCGTTGAGAGCTAGCCGCACAGGCCCATGGCCGTGATCCCACCAAAGGGCCTTTTCCTTTCGCGGTGATGCGGGTCGAAGACTACCGAAATCACCCATGCTGAGCCGCACCTGTGACCACCTGTTCAAGACAACCGCCTGGGCGCCGATAGGCTTATACGTCGCGCGTACCCAGGCCGTTGGTGCCTTCTTCTAACGTTCGCTTTGTGTTCTGCCAGCGGTCTAGGCGCGCGGCGACTTTCAAATTTCCCGCCAAAATTCAGAACCAGATTGCCGGCTGACATACGCGGCATCCCAAGGCCCAGTCTTCCGGTGATCCACAAAGCGGACGGTAATGGGCGCTGAGGCCACTTCCCTTGTTGACGAACCAGCCGTAGCCGCCCGAGAAATCTGAAGAGGAACTCAGGGTCGACTGGAGTCAATCGGCCGCTGGATGACGGCACCTTGCCAGGTCGCGACCGAGGTCCTGCGTGAGGGGACCAGTCCGCTGGAGGGGTTGCCATCCTCATAGGCGACATCGCTGACCTCTCCTCTCGGGGTGGCGGATATCTTAGTGTACTGCCCATGTTCCATATGCGACGCTATGAGGTTCTGGTCGGCGCCGATGAAAGCATTGCTGCTGTGATAAAGAGGAGGCTGCCACTCTCTCGTGTCAGCACGGCACTGCGATAAATGCAATTGACCGGCCTTTCAAGAACCATTAGGTCGACGTTGCGCAGGTGCGTTTCGCGAGGCCTCCGCACGATTCAAGGTTAGACGAGGCAACAATGTTTATACATCTTGCATACATTTCTTGTGGCGACAGGATTCTGGTTTTGGCGCTAAAATGTAAATGAACAGGGAGCCTGTTCGCTGTATTTCGATTGCTTCTTACAGGAGGTCTTGAAATGGCAATTCAACGCTTCAAAAAATTGGTGTTAGTGACACTGTTGGCGGTGTTCACCGGCATCGCCTTAGCCGCCGGTGGTGGCGGTGGTGGCGGTGGCGGCGGTGGCGGCGGTGGTGGTGGCTCCGGCAGTGGTGCTGGCAGCAGCGGCGCTGCTGGGGCGGGTCCAGGTCCGGGTGCCGGTCCAGGTCCGGGTGCTGGCCCAGGTCCAGGCCCAGGCCCAGGTACCGCGTCGCAGACCCAGGATCAGACCCAGGATCAGACCCAGGATCAGACCCAGGATCAGACCCACAAGTGATGGTGATGCATTAGGTGCTTAGCAGGACTATGACGTGCGGATACCCCTGCGGAAGTTGTCGCCAGGGCAGGCCACTGACTTCGCGGCCGTTTCAGGAGGAGCGTATCCGCACAAAGAGACTGATAGCCCACAGCGTGAATAGGCCGAAACTCGCGGCATTCAAGTGTAGGCCAACCGTCTGCTTCATATGACGTTCAAACTGCGTGATGGTGGCAGATTGATTAGTGTGATCCCTGCAAGAGACATGCACCGTAAAGAGAGGACGTTCTATGGCAAAGCCGAGGTAACTACTCACCCCCTATGCCGAAGAAGAGTGCGGAAAAGACTTGACAGGATTTTTGGGGCGATAAATCAATTTGCTCGATCAGTGGTAGAGAGTACCGCTTAGGCGCCTTGGCGTTGGCGGGCGAACTTCCGTTCACCTAGCCGGTATTGCGCACTGGTCATGTGGCGGGCAACGTCCGCATCCGTCAGGAGTGGACCTTCCATTCGTACGTCGAGAAGGACGGATCGCGGCTGGAGGACTGAGAGCCATAACTCTACGGCAGCTGGTAGCGCAGCACTTGCGAAAAGGTGCCGTCTTCGTTGTTGGTAGATTCCATCTCACCACTGATCCCTGTGTACGCACCTGTGCCACCGACTATTGCAATCGATGATGTTCCTTTGTCGAACTCTCGTCCGGCCACCTGGATGGTGCCGTTATCAAGCGTGAGCGTCCACTGGCACTGAAGACTATGTCCCACCAGCGTTCGGACGCACATCCCGCTATTGTTGCCGATTCTTTTGCTGTCGCTGTCGAGCAGGGGTTGATCAAAGATGTACATATCACCAGGAGAATCACCCGAGGCACCGATATCAACAAACTCAGCTTTGTGGACTCTGGCATCGGCGATAGTGACCAGAGTGTTTGGGTTCATCGGAGAACAACCCATGAGCAGCATATTAGAAAGAAGCAGGACGCCAATTGACAAAGCGGAATCTGCGTTCACGAAAGTTCACCCATGAAATCGAGAGGCCGGAGAACAAATAATACGACACGTGTCAAAATTAAAATTTTGCGGCTCCCTTGCCCACCCGGCAACAGACGGCGTCCAGGCGTTATGGGGGAGCCTGCGGGGTGTTTCCTATGCACATCGCCCCGGCAAGAGCCAGGCCCGACAGGGCGGTACTATTCATCAGTGGCTCCAAAACAGCGGGACGCAGGGCGCTAAGTCCGTGCAATTGCAACAACGCCCCGGAAACTAAAGGAATCCCAGCGGCGCTATGAGTCAAGCGCCGCCGCAACGCTCAAAACTAGTCAAGGTTACGGTGGCGGTCAAGATTCGAACAGCGCCCGGCGAGCCCGCGGGAAAGCGCACCAAAGTTCCGCCTGGACTGGCCGGCATTGTTGTCTCAGTTTGGTTGGTCGCTGTCATAGCGAACAGGGACGTTAGGTCGGCTCAGCAGCTGACTCCTGCTGTTTGCGGTCATCCTCACGTGAGCCGAAACGACATCAACCCGGCTTGATTCGCGAATGTCTCCTGTGCGCATGTAGCTGCCCGTCGCCGAGTGCGGGGCGAACGGCAGTCCACTGGCCCGTTCCGGTGGTAGCCATCACGGAGGCGAACGGCCGCTTCGGAGAAAGCTGACGCTGGGATTGTGCGGCACACTAGAACATGGCCGACCCACTCGCCCCAGTCAGTTGGCGTCCGGTGACCGGCAGGTCTGTAACAGGAAAGGCCATTCCCCGACTGGGCAATCCCGCCGTCAGGACGGTTCATACTGCCGGTTCGGTTAAATGGCGCTTCCGGCCAGTAGGCGTCATGATGTACGGGACACGCAAGACCCCGCTGGAAACCAGCGGGGAAAGCGCATGGGCGGCTACCTGCTGGGATCGGGTATCGGCTTGATGGCCAGTTCGGCCTCGCTCGCCTTGCCGAACCCGTACTTCGCATAGATGCTCTGCGCATCGTCGGTGGCCAGGTAGGCGAGGAACGTGTCTGCGTTCGCCTGGTTGCGGCCGGGCTTGAGCTTGCCGATCACATAGCCGACCTTCGACTCCTTGTTCAAAGGCGCGGGGATAGAAACGCCGTCGACCTTGCGGCCCGTGGCCTTCGCGTGCACGACCTCTGTCGTCCAGACGATGCCGACGTCCGCCTCTCCTTTCTCGATGCGGTCGGGCGTCTCGCGGTGGTGGCGCGACGTGAACCAGGTCTTGCCCGGGACAGCCCAGCAACTCTTGCATTGTTTTCCACCGGTGACCGTTTCATAGAGTCCCACATCTTTGAGCATCTCTGAGCCGTAAAACTTGAAAATACCTTCCGTGAGTGGGTTCGGGTGCGATTGAACGAGGTCATCTCTCCCGAGATCGTCTACCCTTTTGATGCCCTTCGGATTTCCTTCGGCAACCATCAACTCTAATTTGTTGTGCGTATAAATCATGTGATCTTCCATCAATCCCTTGCCTTTGAGGTTGATCAGATGATTTATATTAACGCTTGCGAAGATATCGGGATTCTGTGCGATTTTCTGGCCGGCGATCTCGCCCTGCTTGAGGATCTGCCCCTTGAAAATCTGCCCCGGCGGTATTGTCTCGCAGAAGACGGTCTTGACCTGAGGATGCTTTGACTGGAAGTCCTGAATCAGTTCCTCCATGACCATGAACTGGTTGCCGGCCAGGTACATCACCAAGTCGGCGGTGTAAGAGTCGCCGATTTTTCCGTAGTCAATGCCGCCATCCGCATGGAAGGTGCGGTGATCGTGACCTTCACCGACGTCGGTGGCCGCCGACACGGCCATCGGCGAAAGTAGAGCGACCGCCAGCGCGGCCCTAACGAATGCGTTTAGCATGTTTTCCTCCTTTTTCGATCTCTATCTTTCTCGCTGTTCTCGGCCTCCGGGCGGACGCAACCGCGTCATCGGCCCGTTCAGCAAGGCTACGCTTGCGAGACTGGGCAATCCAGTGCCTGCTTGATCAGTTGAATCGGCAGTCGTCTTGTGCCGTTTGCGGTCATCCTCGCGTGAACTTCTCGGTCGTCGACCCGACCCGAATCACGAGTGCCTCCTGTGCGCAGCCGCAGCCGCAGCCGCAGCCGGTCGGCAGACAACTGCTGAGCGGCAGGCCATGGCCAGTTGGGTGCGGTAGCTCGTCGTGACCGGAAGGGCCGGCTCGAACAAAGCGTACCATCACGTTGTGCGGCGCAATAGATCGGAGTCGACCTGCTGTCGCCGGTCAGAGGGCGTCCGGTAATCGGCAGGTCAGTAACAGGAACGGTCATTCCCCAGCCAGGCAATCCCGCTGTCAGCGTGCCTGCCAATGCCCAGTGGGCCAAATCGTGCGCCGAGCCAATATCGGTCTAAACGTCAGCACGGTCGAGGACTGTCAGCATCCTTTTCGGTGAGATGACGCGGGGGAGGGCTCTCGGCCTGAAATCGCCGTTGGGCTCACTGCTACGAAAGTCTGGTCGTGGGCTTGTCAGCCGCCTGACGCACCGCACAAACGAAGAGGCCACCCGTCGAGGTGGCCTTGGTCGTTCTAGTTACTGGCGCTTCGGGCCAGCACCAGCTTTTTACGTAGTCCGATCCAGAACAGTCTTTTGCTGCCCCGCAACACCGCGATTAAAAAAAGCCATGGTTTCTGGAAGACGCAGCCACCCTACCGCCGCGCTGCCGGCCAGAATGGCACCCGCAACAAAAATCATACCGATTTCAGCGTGTGCCACGTGGACTGTAACCGCCCCAATCATGAACGACGCCAAGCCTAGACCGGCCGGACCTCGAAGAACCGGAATCAGCAGCCCGACGGCACCAGCTATTTCCAGGGCACCAGAAACCGGAACAAACCAAGCCGGTATGCCCCAAGCTGTGAACTTATCGGCCCATTTCGCAGGGTCCATAAACTTGCCCGCGCCGAACATCACGAACACGACTGCCAAGACTATGGCGCCCGCGACCAGCAGAATACCTTTGGTTTTTTCGTTCATTTGTCACCTCTCAAAGTAATTGACTTGGAGTCGGGGGGGCTTGGGATTGCCTGCGTTCGATCTCCTGATTCCTTCAAGAGACCCAAGGCCTTGGGTTTTTCTTTCAGCCAATCGAAATCAGGCGGCGCAGAACAGCTGTCTTGGCCTCGTTCGGAAGGAAAATCAGAGGCCCCGGGCGCTCAAGCGCGAAGCTACGATGGGTCTTAAAACACCTCACCGGTAGAATCGGACTACGCCGTTTGGTCGTTTCGGGGGAGGCAAGGTAGCAGCTCAGTAGCATAGCCGATGCCCCGTCAGCGAAGGCTATAGTCAATGTTGCTACCTGCCGCTCGCCCCTGCCCGAGTGCGAGCCGATCTGATGCCCCGGCCAACGTGGCGCCTAGCTTCCGCAATGCGCATATTGCTGCCGGTCGGCAGGCGCCCAGCGACCGTCAGGTGATGGCCGGATAGAAACCCTAGACCAAGGTCCGCTATCCGGCCAGGATGCCTATCAGACGTCGGTCTGCTCGGCGATCTCCAGTGCGTCATCGACCTCGATACCGAGATACCGAATCGTGCTCTCCAGCTTGGTGTGGCCGAGTAGTAGCTGGACGGCCCGAAGATTCTTGGTGCGCCGGTAGATCAATGTCGCTTTCGTTCGGCGCAGTGAATGCGTGCCGTAATCATGGTGGTCAAGCCCGATCAGCGACACCCAGGAATTTACGATCCGCGCGCACTGCCGGGTCGAGATAGGTCGAGATCGCTGTTGCCGGCTGGGGAACAGATAGTCACCCGCGCTCAGTCCCTTGGCGGCGATCCACGCCTGCACCGCCTCGCGTGTGTGTTCGGTCAACTCGAAGCGGACCGGCGAGTGAGTTCTGCGCTGCAGCACAGTGGCCCGTGACAGCACCCGCCCCGCATGGGCGACATCCGCCACCCGGAGTCGTACCAGATCGCACGAGCGCAGTTTGCTGTCGATGGCGAGATTAAACAGCGCAATGTCCCTGGTCCGGTTCAGGATCTGCAGGCGAATCCGGATCGCCCAGACCTCCTGCAGCTTGAGTGGCGGCTTCTGCCCGACCAATCTGCCCTTGTTCCAAGGCGCGGGGCGCATAGGCCCTGTGGTGGTTCCTTGCGGCGTATTCATGGCCTGTTTCCTCCGATGTGGGTGGAAACAGAAGTGTGGTGCGGACGGCCTCAACATCCCGCAGGGGAGGCGGCCGCCGCCGAGTCTCGGCTCATTCAGGGAACGTGATCGATAGCGGACCCTGGAATGTTGCGGCGCAACAGGCCGTGATCGGCCCAGTGAGACATCGGCTCTGCGAACAACGACGGCGGCCAGGCAATCCGTAGCGGACGTTTCGAGCGTCGTCTACTTCATCATCGAGGCCGCGCGCAATGAAACGCTGATGTCGGATCGATGCGTCCGACGCGACGCTCAGGGTGTTTGCTGCTGGCGGCGGCGGAACTCATGGGTCATGCCCGCGGCAACCGCACAACAAGGCGATTGATCGGCATCGAAAAGCGCCCTAGGCCATCGCGTCCTTCACGCGCGAACAGAGATGCGATCTCGCGCAGCATCCGGGTGCGCGACGGCGGCGACAGCAAGAAGGCCGCATAAAAGAACCCCGCAGCCTCCTGCGCCAGCGCATACGGGGCACCGAGTTGCTTCACCACCGCCGCTTCGATGCGTATGTCGGCGCCGGGGAAGCTGTTCGCTACCAACTCCGTAAGCGCTGCCGTCGTGCGCACGCGTTGATCACCCAGATCGACCTCGCCGTAGTCGGGATACTCACGCTGTACCCAGCCGTAGATTAGGTGGTGCAGTTCGTCGTAACCCGATGCCGTGGACAACTCGCCATCGACGATTGCGGCAAGCATGCCGTTGGGGCGTAGCACACGCCGGAGCTCGGCCATGACAGGCTCGATCGGGTCCATCAACGTCAAAGCCCAGTGGCAGATCACGACATCGATGCTGTGGTCGGCGATGAACCTCATCTCCTGCGCCATGCCGCAATGCAGCACCACGGCCGGGTCCGGCACACGCTTGCGCGCCAACGCCAACTCGTCGGCACTCATGTCGACACCGATCAGGGTGACACGCCCAGCGAAGCGCTCATGACACAGTGCAGTCAGCGCGCCGCTGCCGCAGGCCAAGTCCAGCAGGGTTCGATGTTTGGTGGGATCCACGACCTCGGCCAGCCATTCATAACTGTTGCGACCGCTTGCATCGCGACAGCGCGCGGCACAGGCCTCCGTGAAACCCGGGTGCTGCCGGTGTACCTCGAGCAGATGCTCGCGCAGCTCGGCACGGCTGGGCCGCTCACCCCGCCGAAGGCGCTTCGACCAAGGCGTATCGACATTGATGACTTGCCGCATGGTGTGGAGTCCTTCCAAAAAAGTTACGAAGCCCGACGGGATTAGGTCAGTCGCGGCGCTGGTGGCGCATGATCGCGCAGCAGGCTCGGCAGCAGCAGCGCAAGGCCCAACGCGCTGGCACAAACCAACAGCGACAGCAGCAGTGCCTGTCGATCCAAGCCGATACCCTGGTCGATGAGCCAACCCAAGGTGGCCGGCGCGAGTGCTGTTGCCAAGACCTGCAAGGCCACCGCTATGGCACGAATCGCGCCTAAGTGTGCCGTTCCATACAGCTCCGCCCAGACGGCCCCGAACAAGATCGCAGCACCGCCCGCGGTTGCACCCATCAAGGCCATAAACCCGGCGGCCGTAACGATGGAATCACCGATGCTCAGCAACGCCAGCCCAGCCGCCAGCGGCAGCAGGTAGAAAGGCAGGAGTCGTATTGCGCCGTAACGATCGATGAGCCAACCGCAGAGGAGCGCGACTGCCGTTGCACTCGCGGCGTAAAGCGGATAGCAGGCTGCAAAGCCAGGCAGCGTCCAGGCCTTGATCTCGACCAGATGCACCTGATGAAAAAACACCCCGGTGATCACAAACGGGGCTGCCAAAAGTCCTGGCAGCAATCCGTAGAACCGGGCGTCGCGCAATACCTGCGCGCGTGTCCAAGAGCGTTCCTGGGGGTGTTGTGCCGACGGCCGCTGAGCTGGCGGCCTGATCAAGCCGTGGCTGCGCATCCCACGCCCCATCCACAACACGACCGGCATCAAGATCAGGACAACGGCGATGCCTATGTCGACCCAGATCCAGCGCCACGTGAACTGTCCGAGCAGGAGGGCCATCAACATCGGAAAGACGGCTTCGCCAGCCGGATAGCCGAGGGAGACAAGACCCAGTGCCCGACCCCGCTCGCGGACAAACCACCGGCCCACAAAGGTCATCGCCAGATGACTCGACATGCCTTGCCCGAATAGGCGCAGACCGAACAGCCCGATACCTAGCCAAAGCACCGACTCGGCCCCCGCCAGCAAAAGCGCGGAGCCTGCCAGCGCCGCCAGGGTTAGGGCAGCGAGCATGGCTGGCTCGACCCGATCCGCTGTTTTTCCGAGCCACACCAGTGTCAGTGCGCTCGCCAGCGTGGCGAGCGTGTACAACCCGCCGAAAGCGCCGTGACTCAGGTCGAGATCCGCCCGCAGCGCACCGGCGAACAGCGCGATGAAGTAGGTTTGGCCGACGCTGGAGCTGAACGTCAGCAGCAGGCCGAAACCGAGCGCGTGTGTTGCCCTCGCTCGCCCTGCTGATTGACGAAATGGTTGGGGGAGCATCGGCACACAGCGAATCCTTAAGCGAACAAGACTGCAGGTACGCTTGGCAAGAAGGATGAACTGCTGCACCGGGACACTGCTGTCGTTTCATTACCGATCTGCTTGAATAAAGATCAGCTGGACCCGCTGTGCGAATCGCCACTCGTCATCGCGCCGGCAAGTCGCCAGGTAGTCGCCGGTGATGGGGTGATCCAACATCTGTTGCAAGCTGATGGAATCATCGAAAATGCAGCGCTGCAAGTAGCCTTCCACCTGTTCCCACTGTGCCGAGGAGGCACCGTTCTCGTAGTTGATCTCCAGCGTCTCGACATTCGCACCGATTTGCCGCAGCGCCGCGATGATCTGCTCGGCAGTGGTGTAGGGCGTGCCTTGGCCGTCACGAAAGGCGTCGAGATAGTGGCGATAGAAGCGAAGATAATGCGCATCGGCACTGGCATGGGCGATGAAGCCGACGTCGCCGGCGGCCTGTAAGAAGCGCTCCAGGCCCGCCTGCAACTCGTCGGCCGGCAGTGCATAAAGGGCATGCGTGGCCCATACGATATCGAAGGCACCACACTGGCAATCGAGTGCCTGCAGCGTCGAGACATATTCCCGGCCTGGGACAAAAGGCGGAGCCAAGGCGCGCCGCGCCTCGGCGACGGAGAACTCTGCGGGGTCGAGCAGCGCGTAGTCGATGGGTTGGATCGCGGCCGCGGCGACGTTGGCGTGCCGAACCAAGGCGCTGGGGAACTTGCCCGAGCCACAGGCGACGTCCAGCAGACGTAATGGGCGATCACCCGCCTGTTGCTGCCGCCCTTTCAGCCAAGCCTTCCAGTCCATGGCCTCGGCAAGGTGGCGATAGTCGACCGTCGCAAGGGCATAGAATGCCTCCATCTCAGCCCGGCCGGCCTCGCTCCAATGCTCGCAGCTGCGCTCAAAGGTGTCAGACATAGGGTGGTAACTCCGCCGGCCAGCAGACCGGATTCAGCGCGCTGGCGGCGATGTCGCCGGGTTCCGTATCGGGTATGAACTTCCGCCAATCCCCGGACACCATGGTTGGTGCGTCGACGACGCGCGCGCCGTCGGCATAGTAGGTGTTGGCCAGGACGATGCGGCTTTGTCGAGTGCGATTCGCAGCGGCCGTGTGGAAGCAGAGATTATGGTGGAAGCTGACCTCGCCAATCTCAAAGGGCTCGTCGTCGACAGCGACAGCATGGTCGCGGAAGACCTCGGCCACATGGCGGTCGTAGCTGGTGTTGAACTTGTTGAAGGCGATGTCTTCCACGAGTTTGTAGACGTCGATCGGCCGGGCGAAGGCCAGTGGCCCCATCGCCGGGGAAATGGGCTGCGCGGGGATCCAAGCCGTCACCACGTCCTGGGTGGCCAGCGGAAAGTGATGGTCGTCATAGTGCCACGGGGTGCGCCCGCAGCCGGGCTCCTTGGACATAGCGTTGTCGTGGTAGAGGCGCATGCGCGGCACATCGAGCAGATCGGCGGCGATCTTCGCAATCCGAGGGCTGAGCACGTAGTCGCGCAGCACTCGATTTTGCAGCCACGCCAACTCCACACTGAGAAAGCGCTCCCTGGTGCCGCCGTCGAGGACGGTGTCGAAAGTGGTGCTGAGCAGTTCGACGAGTTCTTGCCGAAGGCGCAGGGTCGCCGCCGGCGAGAGCACGCCGCGCAGCTTGATGAAGCCATTGTCGCGAAAGAACGCCCGCTCGGCGACCGACACCGGAAACAATGTGCGCAACTCTTCGGCGACGGCATTCTCGTCGATGTCTGGAACCAACGGCAGTGGGTCGGCGTCGTGCAACCTACCCACCGGATCACCGCCATTGTCGGCAAGCGTAAGATACCAATCCCACCAAGCCTGATTGTCCTGCTCCCAGGGTTGGTCGACATCGCTGCGCCGCGCGTTCTCGCCGACCAGCCTGGGGCTGGGTTGAGCATTCTCGCGGGGTGGGGTCATCCGCGCCAGACCAGACAGTGCACGCTGAATAGCGGGGCCTGATCACTGTCGGCATCGATGTCGGTCCAGACCTGCTCCGGCACGAAGCCGGCGCGACGGGCCAGGCGATGAAAACCTTCGATGCTGTACTTGTAGGAGCATTCGGTATGCATCGATTCCCCTTCGCGAAATGCGAAGCTGCGACCGGCGACGGAAACGTGCTGCTCCCGAGTGCTGATCAAGTGCATCTCGATGCGGCTCAGCTCGGGGTTGAACCAAGCGCTGTGGCGGAAGCCGGTTAGGTCAAAGTCGGCGTCCAACTCGCGATTGATGCGGGCAAGCAGATTCAGGTTGAAGTCTGCGGTGACGCCGTCTGCATCGTTGTAGGCGGCCTCCAGGACCTGATGCTCCTTGACCAGGTCGACTCCAACCAGCAGACGTCCGTCCGAACCCAACAGATCGCCGATTCGGCGAAGGAAGCGCTCGGCCTCCGGCGGCTCGAAGTTGCCGACGGACGACCCCGGAAAAAAGGCCGCGCATGGATGCTCATGGTCGTCCACCGGCAGCCGGAACGGCACCGAGTAATCTGCGCACACGGCATGCACTTGCAGCGACGGGAAGGTCGCGGCCAGGGCCTCGGCGGATTGCAGAAGATGGTCCTTGGAGATATCAACCGGCATGTAGACCGCGGGCCGGAGCGCCTCCAGCAGGACGCGAATCTTCAGACTGCTGCCGCTGCCCAACTCGACCAGCAGCGCGTCACGCCCTAGGTACTCCGCCATGGCCGCCCCATGGCGGCGCAAGATGCCGATCTCGGTGCGGGTGGGGTAGTACTCGGGTAGCTCGCAGATAGCATCGAACAAGTGCGACCCATGGGCGTCGTAGAAATATTTCGGCGACAGACGCTTCTGCGGGAGCGCCAGGCCATTGAGTACATCCGCGCGCATGTCCGCTGGCGTCGGATGCATGTCGTGAAAGTGGACCTTCGCCTTTGCATCGTCGGCGTCGGTCTGCCGCGTAAACGTTTCGCTGGATCTACCCGTCGGGTTTGATTGATCGCGCATCGTCGGTGGTTTCTTTCGGATCGCGATGACGCGGCGAGTTGCCGTCGCTCGCGCGGACCCGTGGTTTGGGGCTGATCGGGAATAGGAGACCAGTAGTGCGGCGTTCACGCCAAATAGTGTTCGAGTAGTATACCCAAATCGGGCGAGTGTTGGCCGTTTGCTCGACTGCGGACCTCGGCCCGGGAAACAACAGCGGCTGCACATGGCCGGGAAGAGACAAAGAAGCCGCCCCTGCGTGAAAGCCCGAGCGTAGCACTCGGGCATGAGTCCGCAGGCAACACAGGGCCGTCCTACAGGGATTGCTGAAAAGAGTGCCAGGGTGCTTTTCAACACCCCAGCAGCATCGCCGATTTCCGAGGCAGAGCGGTTTTCAAAGTCGACTAGGGAAGCATTTGGGGCAGGTCGATCCAAACTGCCCCCTTCGATTGCATCGCCGCCAGCGTGTGTTCAGGCCGACCTCGACGTCAAACCGACCTTGGCTTTGCCGAATAGGGTCTTCTCGCCAATGAGCCAGTAAGTGATGCCCAACGCGATCACAACGGCCGCCGTGCCGACCATGTATTCAGGCTCGACCTTTTCGAAGTCCAGGATGATGACTTTCCGCGCAATGGCCATCAGGGCCGTCGATATCACCAGCCGTATGTGAATCACATCATCGCGGAGGTATAGCGTGATATTCATAAAGATCTCGATCGCGATCAGTACCGTGAGAAACGCGCCGAACGTTACAATAATGTCGCGCGCTCGGTAGTCCTCCAAGCTGGGCTGGAGGACCTCCGTGTAGATGACATAGGCAACGTCTATGACGCCCCAAAGGATTGTGAAGACCATCAATACCGCCAGCACGCGCACTGCGGTACGAATGACGCGATTGGACAGCTGGATGAGTGGGTCGGATTCTTCGAGGGACAACTCTTCCTGCCCCATCTTTCTTCTGTTTTCTTTGCGGAAATGAGCCATCAGCGATTGCACTACACCGGCATGACCGCTTAGGTAGTCAAGATTGAAGTCGCCTGCGTTGAACTCGGGCAATTCCGTGATGCCGCGCAGGTCGCTGTCGGCGAGCCGTTTGAAGCTCATGTTCCATCCAGCGTACTCCCGCTTCTCAATCCGCCGGCGTGACAGCAAATTGATATTGGTATGCCGGGTATCTCCCTCGATGCGATCGAGGAGTTCGTCGATGACGCGGTCTTCTCCCTCAAGCACCTGAAGGAACGTCTCGTTGCTGTACAACAGCATACCGGTAACGCCTTGTGCTGCATTGTATTCACGACATTCTTCGAGCAGTCGCGACAGGTCTACCGTCGACATCGGCGATGTAGTTGAACTGATATAAGAAACTTGAATCATGCGACTTTCATGTCTCCTCTGAAGCCCCGGCACGGCCAAGGGGCAAAGCCAAGTCACCCCAACGCTTGTTTACGATTGCTGGTCCGATTCAATCGGTAACTGCTCGCCACGTCTGCAAATCCACTTTAACGGATCACGCATGTGCGGACTGTGCGCTCTCGAATTGCTAGGGCCTCGATGCCGGCAATATCTACTCACTCGCTTCGCATCGTAGCTCAGCCCGCGGTGATTTTTCGTTGGTTCGGAAGCGCGAAAACACAGCGGCGATGGGATTTTCGCGATACAAAGTCCGACAAACACACCACAGCCATATTACGGATACCGACCGCTTATGGCTGGAAGCGCCCTTTCCCGAATCCAGAACTGTAAAGAAGTCTGACAGTCGGGACACGGTTACCGCTATGGCCGATTATGGCCGAAAGGTCAGCTTACGAGAGCGGACCATCGCATTGTGCGCCGCAACAGGCCGGAGTTGACCCACTGCGGCCAGTACGATGGCGCCCGGTGAACGGCAGGTCCGTAAACGATTCTGTTGAAAAACTTCAAACCGCCGACGATGACAAAAACAAACCTTCACGACAGTGTCGTTAAATGAAAAATTCCGCATCAAGTTCCGTCTAACAACGCTCTCGCACACGAAAATCGGATCTTGTTTCGGACCGTTTCAGAAGTACCGAGTGTTTCAACAGAATCTAAACAGGAACAGCCATTCCCCGGCTTGGCAATCCCGCCGTTGGGATGCTTGGCACTACCAGGTCGGCTAAATCGTGCTGTCGGCCACAAACGGACGTCCAGCTATAGATTGCAACAACAACATTTAGCGGATGGAATCGTGCGGCGCATGGTTTCGTGACATTGGGCTCAACTGATCGTTCTCAGAATCCGCCCCGACAGGAAATTCTGTTGCCCGGCGTTAGAATACCGGCTAGCCAAACGACGATCGGAGCCTCTCGTGCCTGCAGTATCCAGAATCCGCAAGACCAAGATTATTGCCACGATCGGACCAGCGAGCGATTCGTTGGCGATCCTGGAGGCCATGATCCGGGCCGGTATGAACGTGGCCCGCCTGAATCTCTCTCACGGCAGCTTTGCAGACCACGAAGAGCGTATGGAGCGCATCCGATCAGTGGCATCCCGCATGGGCGCGCAGGTTGCCGTCATGGTGGATACCCGTGGCATCGAAATCCGTACCGGGAAACTGGAAGGCAGCAAGGCGGAGCTCACCGCCGGGGGACCTTTCATCCTCTACACCGATGGCCACACCGGTGACCATACAGGGGTATCCGTATCCAACCGCAGCCTTCCCGAGGAGGTACAACCGGGCACTCCCATCCTGCTGGACGACGGCGCCATGGAATTGGAGGTGACCAGCGTGGAAGCAGAGTGCATTCATTGCAAGGTGATTCACGGCGGCCTGCTGCGCGAGAACAAGAGCGTCAACCTGCCGGAAACCGAATTGGCCCTCTCCTCCGTGAGCCCCGAGTACCGCGAAGACGTGGTCAGAGAATTGACCTTCGCGGCGGAGAACGACGTCGACTACCTGGCCGCCTCCTTCGTGCAGAATGCGGCAGACATCCGCCGCATGCGCGAGATACTGCTCGGTTACGAGCGAAAGATACCCATCATCGCCAAGATCGAAAACCGTGCCGGGCTGGGGAACCTGGAGGAAATCGTCGAGGCGGCCGACGGCGTCATGGTCGCCCGCGGTGACTTGGGGGTGGAGTTGCCTCTGGCGGACGTGCCGGGATTCCAAAAAAAGATCATCCGCACCACAGTCAGCAGCGGCAAGCCGGTCATCACTGCGACCGAAATGCTGGCATCCATGGAACGTAACCCCAAGCCCACCCGGGCCGAAGCCAGCGACGTGGCCAACGCCATCTTGGACGGCAGTTCGGCTGTGATGCTGTCAGGCGAGACGGCCATGGGAAAATACCCTGTCGAGTCAGTGCGGACAATGGCCACCCTGGCCATCCGCGCTGAGGGCTTCCTGCGCGAGTACGGCTATCTGCAGAAGATCGTGCCCAATCCCTCCAACCGGGTCACCGAGGCCATCGCTCGCTACGCGGTGCAGATGGCCGACAGTCTGGAAGCAGCTGCCATCTTCAGTATCACCGACACTGGTTTCACCTCGCGGTTGGTCTCCAAGCACCGCCCGGACTGCCCCATCCTGGCCATTACCCACTCCAAGCTTGTGGCGCGCCGGCTGGCCATGAACTGGGGGGTAACCCCGATCCGCTACGATGACGGTGACGACGATGAGGCCAAGCTGGTCCATGCGCTACAGGAGGCGCGTCGTATGGGTTTTGTCTCGACAGGCGACACGGTTGTGGTCACCTCCGGATACCAGCAGACAACCGGCGGCACGGACCTGATCCGGGTCGTTACGGTGGAGGGGTAAGGTGCTGACCGGCCCTCATCAATTGACGCCAAAAGATGGATGAGATTTGCAGAAAAATCTTGAAATTTGGAAACTAGGCCGACCATGCGCGCCTTTTGGCCGAAACGACCGCTTGGTGTTGACTCCTGCCGCTTGCACTCATAGGCGCGTGAACCGATTTGGCGCCGGCCAGACTCGAATCGAAAGGGTCTGCAATGCGCATGAAGCTGCCCGTCGCCGAGTGCTTGGTGAACGACAGGTCATGGCCGGATAGAGACCCTAGACCAAGGTCCGCTATCCGGCCGGACCGCCGATCAGACGTCGTTTTGCTCGGCAATCTCCAGGGCATCATCGACCTCGATACCGAGGTAGCGGATGATGCTCTCCAGCTTGGTGTGGCCGAGCAGTAGCTGCACGGCTCGCAGATTCTTGGTGGGCCGGTAGATCAATGTCGCTTTCGTGCGGCGCAGTGAATGCGTGCCGTAATCATGGTGGTCAAGCCCGATCAGCGACACCCAGGAGTTCACGATCCGCGCATACTGCAGGATCGAGATATGTCGAGATCGCTGTTGCCGGCTGGGGAACAGATAGTCACCCGCACCCAGACCCTTGGTGGCGATCCACGCCTGCACTGCGTCTCGTGTGTTTTCAGTTAGCTCGAAGCGGACCGGCGAGTGGGTTTTGCGCTGCAACACAGTGGCCCGTGACAGCACCCGCCCCGCATGGGCGACGTCGGCCACCCGCAGTCGTACCAGATCGCACGAGCGCAGTTTGCTGTCGATCGCCAGATTGAAGGGTGCGATGTCCCTGGTCCGATTCAGGATCTGCAGTCAAATCCGGGTCGCCCAGACCTCCTGCAGCTTGAGTGACGGTTTCTGCCCGACCAATCTGCCCTTGTTCCAGGGCGCGGGGGGCATAGCGCCTGTGGTGGTTTCTCGCGGCGTATTCATGACCTGTTTCCTCCGATAGGGGTGGAAACAGAAGTGTCGCGCGGCGGGCCTAAACATCGCGCAGGTGTGGCGGCCGCCGCGTCTCGCGTCGTTCCGCACACATGATCGATAGCGGACCGTGCAATGTTGCGGCGCAGCAGGCCGTGATCGACCCGCTACTGCCATTGAGTCACCAAGAGGCGGCAACGTCCGCCATGGCGCGCAGAATGATCGTTATTGCCCAGCGTATTCTATGCTCAAGGCTGTGCGCCCCGTTTGAGCCACCGTCCCAGGAACTGGTTGGCTCAGAAGTGCTCGCCTTGCGGGCCTGAATGTCCGTCCGGCTAACGGCTGCAAGGTGTGTGAAAAGGTCGCGACGGTCATAATGAAAGAATTAGGTGGAGACATGCCGAGTTCTGCAAATTCGGTCATCGCATGCCTGAAAGCCGGACCGTCACGCCTCGCACTGGCTTTGTTTGCGGCGGCTTTGTTGTCGCATCACCCGATCGACTCCCTGGCGGCGCACGACGAGGAGACCAATATGACGCTCACCATTTCATCCAGCGCCTTCATTCTGGGGGGCGAGATCCCCAGGCATTTCACATGTGAAGGTGCAGACACCTCACCGGACCTGCAGTGGCGGGGGGTTCCACCTGGTACGCGCAGTCTGGTGCTGATCGTCGAAGACCCGGATGCACCCGATCCGGCGGCGCCCCGTATGACTTGGGTGCACTGGGTGCTTTACAACCTGCCACCGACCGCAACTGGAGTCGCGGAAGGCATTGCCAGTTCGGACCTTCCCGCCGGGACCGGCGAAGGCATCAACGACTGGTGCCGCACGGGCTATGGTGGCCCATGCCCTCCGATCGGCAGGCACCGCTATTTCCATAAGCTTTATGCGCTGGACACATTGCTGGAGGGACTTGACCAGCCTACCAAGGCGCAAGTCGAAGCCGCGATGCGCGGCCATGTCATTGCCGAGACCGAACTGGTGGGCACTTATGCCAAGACCGGACGCTGATCGATCGAAAAGGTGTTCGCGCTCTACTGTACCGGCGCCTACTGGCCGCTTGCACAGGTAGCCGGGGTCATCGCGAATGGCCGATTCGGAGCAAACTGCCGCTCGATTGTGCAGCGCAATAGGCCGTGATCGACTTATTGCTGCCGGTTGCCGGGATGGTCCCCAAAGACTGTTGGTTCATTGATGGCGGACATTCCCGTGCGCGGTCAGCGACAGGCGATTTTCCGCGATCGTCGGGCGGCTGAGTGTGCCTTCACAACCGCTCGAGCTTCTCTCATTGATTCGCCTGCGCCGCCACGTCGGCTGGCAGCGAGACCCCGGCTGCTTTAGCGACCCCGTCGTCGACGATGGAGAGTACAAAGGCATCATCACGATTCAGGGTATCGCCGCGAGGATGTCGCAGGTAGATGCCGAAACGAAGTAGCCATCGAAACGAGGCGTCGATGATCGCTATTTGAACGACCGGAACAACATGGTCATCAGCTTTTCTTCCGAGCCAACGCCGCACTTTGATTCGGGCCGCGACTGATACATCGAGATGATGTGCTCTACCAGCTCGTGGAATCGCTTCCTCGATGATTCCTTGTCCTGATTCTTCTTCTTTACCTGCTTGGCCAGTTGGCATAAGTCAACCCGCATTCTGAGCGCCGCCTCCTTCGGGATATCCCCACGGTCGGCATATTTCTTCACGCGGGCCATCAACTTTTCCAAACGTTGGATGATCTGCTTCCTATCCTTTTTCTTGATCTCCTTCTGCAGCAGGTCGTCCACATCTGAAAGCTCGCTCTGGAGCTCGGATTTGTTCACGAAAAGATGCCCCCAGTGGTAGACGTTACCGCCTCTCTAAGTGCCTGATTGATATCGCCTGCTAACTCCGAAATCTCGTGATAATTCGGGCTGTTCGACTTCAGGCCAAGTCGGATGAGCTCGGCGAGAGACACCACAATCTCGGCACTTTCCTTGTCAATCTTGTAATGCGCCCTGAGGATCTCGACCCGAATGAGCAATTCGGTGGTAATGGCATATAGGCTTTCGACCATTATCTTCCCACTCCCGGGATGGTTGCACCACGCTGAATCGAGTTGAATGTTGATTCTGTATATACAGTGTAAACTCAACTCCAAGTTTTTTCTGCCGCGCGGCGCATCCCGGCATCCGCTGCACCACCTGCCTACTAGCCGCCGCATCCTCCCCGCACCGATACCGCGCCGTGATCCTGCGCATCCGATCGTGGGCCCGGCTCGGGCGTCAGCTCCCCCTGCCCGGGAGCTCTGTGCCGGGTCGGCGTTACTCGATCACGCGTGCCGCGTTGTCATGCATCGGATAATTGTTTGCGACCCGACGGAGGCCACGGCCAATGAACGATGAGATCAAGAGGATGTCCGGTAACCGATCCATAGCGGCAGCGGTGGGATCGGACCTCCAGGGGCCGCTTTGGCCGAGTAGTGTGAATTGGCCTTCCGGCAGCTTCCGAAGTACAGCAGTCGTCCGGATGACTGCGCCCAAGGGTTGGCGACCGGCCGCGATTGGCCGGTTCCGGCTGTTGCCGATGCTTGAAGAAAGGTCAGCTTACGAGAGCGGACCATTGCATTGTGCAGTGCAATAGACCGGAGTCGACCCAGGGTGTGTGAAAACTCTAAACCGGGCGTCTGAAATCGTTCCTCCGCTTAAGGCAATTTGCATCAACGCCAGCTTATCGCTCATTGCCTGCGGGAGGCATTGTTGCCAGCACGTATCCTGAGGGAGCATAGATCGACTGGCACTCTAGGGATCATGCCCCTGCGGAGTTTTCACACACCCTGGACCCATTGCTACCGGTCAGGTGGCGCCTGGTAACCGGCAGCTCCGTAGCAACTGCGGTCATTGCCGGGCTGGGCAATCGCGCTGTCAGAATGCTTGAAACTGCCGGGTCGGCTAAATGGAGCTCCGGCCATTAGCGGAAGTTCGGGGGATAACCAGGGACGGGCGCAACCGGATTCAGTTGCAGTCGATTCGATCGGTCAATAAACCTGTTACCAGCTTCCCATCTTATGCATGTTGCGAATTTTGGAGCGGTGTCTGTGTTAATGGGGCAGAACCCGATCAAAGCACATTCGCAAAACCATGGCGCCGGGCGATGCCCTGATAAACGATGTCGGATACGTCCCTTATCACCTCGGCGCGGGAACGGATCCAGGCGCTGTAGTTGCTTGCTCTGTCCTGCTTTTCGATGATCCCAATCAAGGTGTAGGGGTAGCGCTTTCCATCCGGCCCTTGCACACTCAGTATCCCCATGTCAGCACATAGCCGGGCGGTACTGCCGGTCTTATTCAGCACTTGGGTCCCAATCGGGACCGATTCTGCGCCGGTGTAGATCCGGTCGGGACCCGGCAAGGACATCAGACGTTTGATCTCCCGTGCACCGGCGATATTGCCTTTCCATAGGGCATACAGGAAGCGACTGTAGTCGCGGGCGGAGGCTTTGTTGCGGTAGGTTTTACCGCCTGCCGGAATGTACTCGACGATGCTAGTGGCGCGGAATATGCCGGGATAGTTTTGCTCGAGTATCCGCTGTACTGCCCGGGGACCGCCCACTTGGCGCATGACCCAGTTGGTGGAGGGGTTGTTGGAGTAGTGGATCATGCGTTCCATGTGGCGGCGGCTCTTGGGCCCGTAGATGAGCTCTTTCCTCTCAACCCGGTGGAAAAAGGCCGCTGCGATAAAGGGTTTGATCAGACTGGCCGCCTGGAATTGGACCTCCTCGTTGATGGTGACCAGCTTTTCGCCGGTGGTGAAGTCGTATACGGACCAGCCGGTACGCTCGTCCTTGCTGATCCGCCCCTTGCGCCGAAGGTCTTTGATATAGGCCTCCACAGGGGCTTCCAGATCGCGAACCCTAGGGGATTTTCTGGTCAGAGGCCTTGGCTCCGAAGGGTCGGCCTCTGGTTGTTCCGAGGATTGTGCGAGCGCCAGTTGTAGCCTGGTCTTCTTTGTCTGCTGATCAACGGCCATCATGATCCAGTCCTTCGACAACACCGGAGCAGCGGTATCGAATCCCTTGTTACTCAGCAATCGACTGTGCACACGGGCCACCCGTACCGCTCCGGCAAGGTCATCATGGCGTAGGTAAACGACCCCATGCAAACCATTATCGGCCACGACATGCAGGTCCTTGGCCACCGCGGGGCCCAGAATCCGCGCTACTTGCTGGTGGTACTCCTGCGCAGCTTCAGCGTCTTTGTTCCAGACGTAAGAGACGTCGTAAGACTTATCCGTGGCCGAAACTGGCTCGGCAAATATCGGGCCGATGAGGATGGCAAAAAGAGCAAAGAACAGTCTGGCGGGTTGAAAATACATAGGCAAATACTTGTTTAGCAGCGAGCTCGCGCACGGTTAGCAATTGTCGGGGTCAGCGCAAAAACAACTGAAATCCAAACCTCACGATTACGAATAGCGACCAAATATCCCAATTTTTCACCTGCTCAAGCAACAACTCGATCAGCATTTTCGGATTCAATCACCGCCTGGCCAACGCATCCCTCCGGATTTCGGCTCTTTGCCGCTAGAGTTGGCTTTCTAAGGGGCACCTGAGTGTCAGCTCCGGTCGAAAGTGGCCGGCGGCATTTTTTGCCTGAAGGTCCGGTGTGTGTTGTGGGACAACCCTTAACAGTACCTGCCGTTCTCCCCTGACCGAGTGCGATCCGATCTGATGCCCCGGCCACTGTGCCGCTGAACTTCCGCAATGCGCATGTTGCTGCCGTGGATTGAGCACCTGGTGACCGACCTGTGATGGCCGGTTCGGGCGGTAGCCTACCGTCACGCGACGGGCCGGTCTGGAGAAAGCTGACCCTCCGGTTGTGCGGTGCAACAGGCCGTAGTCGACCCACTGCTGCCAGTTTCAAGCATGGGCCCAAGAGACATTTGGTTATTTGATAGCGGACCTCACCGTTGACCATCAGCGACAGGCGCTTTTCCGCAATCGCTGGCCGTTTGATATAGCGGCACAGCCGTTCGAGCTTCTGGCGTTGATCCGCTCGCGCCGCAACGCCAGCGGGCAGGGAGAATCCGGCGACCTTACCGACCCCGTCATCAAAGGGCTCGTCGCACGCCGGCAGCGTCTGCAATGTGAACACCTTGCGGCCCTGTTGCGGCCCAACGGCGATACGGTAGGTGGGTCGCTCTTGCGCATCCTGCGCTCGCGACATTCGTGCATCCGTGCACATCATCGACGAACCAAGGAGTTGTTCCATCGGGCCGGCTTCAAGCGCGTCGCCAGCCAGATAGCTGTTTTCCGCATCGCGCTCTAGCAGCCCCTGTCGCTCGAGATACCGGCCGATGCGCCCCGCCAGGGTCTGAGTCAGTTGGGTGAGCTCAGCACTCGTTGGCGCCCTCACCCAACGGAAACGGAGCGAGCCATCGCGACGCTCGACATACTCGCCATCGAGGAACAGCATGTGAAAGTGGACGTTCAGCGCACTGCCGAAGCGCTGAATCAGGGTGACCGCGCCGGTCTGAGCCATCTTCCGGGAGAAACCCGCTTTCTTGATCAGGTGCGTGGCGATGCAGCGGTAGACGATGCCCAGCACTCCCCCCAACCTCGGGGCAGCCGACGGCTATCGTTGGGAAAAATCTCCGCCCGGACTCAAACCACGGTGATGCACTGCGAATGGCTGGGTCGATACTCATTTGACGCGATCGACGCGGTCCAGGCCTTCGCCACTTGCTGTCTCTGGATCTACCTACAAGAACGGTCGAATATCGCCTCGAGAGGCATCAACCCAATACAGAGGCCGGACCTCGCGCCCTGAATTTCAGTTCTACCGTTAGCCAAAAACGGCGGAACTGCACGAGTTGAGCATTCCTACACAAGGAACGAGCTCTTATGGCGGAAAATGCCAGGAGGTTCACAAGAAGTCGAACCCGAATACCTCTTTCAGCGCCGAGAGGGCCAGCGTTGGCAGCGAGGCGCTGTCCTTGGCGACCGACGTGCCGGCGATGCCCATAGCCACCCCGATGTCCGCGGCACAATTTGTGCTCCGGTGTCACGCGGGCAAAGACCGCCGCATGTCCCACGATGTCCTCGAGCTGCTTGTCACTAAGGGTGTCGAGTTCGGCACCCGTGTGCACCGCCTGCTCCTCCGAGGCCTTGAGCTACTGGCCGATGCTGTCTGAATCGGCGCAGTCGTATTCGCAAGTCTTAGATGAGTTCGCTCTGATCAGAGAGGAGTTTCGTAAAGCCTATCGCGGCATGCTCGAACGCGTACTGCAATCCGAATGCAATGTAACTGTATGCACCGTGTACGACAGTGTCCCAGATCTCGAACCACCGGCACATGCCGTGCTGTCCATATTCAACCAGATCATACTGCGTGAAGCGTTCGCAGTTCGAGTGCCGGTAATTGATTTCCGACCGATTTGTACTGAGGCATCAGATTTCTCCGAACTGTCACCGATAGAACCCTCCCATCTTGGCGGGGAGAAGATCGTCAGCGTGATCAGCACAATACTGACAGACAATGCTTCATCAAGAAGATCAACAATCGTACACAGGTAAATCAGAGAGAACAGCTGCATTCACGCTGTTGAGAGCTTCATGCGCGAAAGTCAGTTGCATGCTGAAACTGTAACGCAACCCGTTATGGCGCCGACCGGGCCAGTTCAGAAGATGTGACGATCCAGGTGCCGGCGCAATCTATTCGCGGCGATTGCTTTCCTCTGCTGGTGGAGTCAGAAAGTTCATCCCAAGATGGGCGAGGTCGCGGGAAAGAGATGGATTCTTATTTTTTGCGTACTCGGCAAGGATGGCGCTATAGGCAAGGCGTTTGTCTTGCGTCCGATCGCAGCGTTCCGCCCACTCGCGCGCCGCAAGTAGATTGCCATGAGCGGCGTAAGCAACGGCGACAGCTCTCTTGATCTGAGATCCTTCTAACTCGCCGGCAGCTAGGCTTTCTTCCTCGACTAGTGCGAGAAACGGCTCCATAAGTCCAAACTCCAAAAGATCTGGCAGCATTTCGATCAATCGAGCCTCCACCAAATACTCGAAATTGTTCCGCAGGACCATAACCAGCTTTTCAGAAGAGTTTTGCCGGTCGGTGCCGGCGAGATCTGCAAGACGCCTGACTTCGTCCAACTTACCCGCCGCAAGATAAGCAAACGCCACCTTTAACAGGCTTCTGCGCCTTATCCATGTGTCTTGAACCGTCATTGAAGCGAGTTCCGCCTGTTTCAGCTCACCGGCTTCGATCCAAGCAGTGGTCAATTCTCCAAACAGCCTGTCAAGGCCCCGAACCCGCTTATCCTCTGACAGGTCGAACAGCTCACCCAACTCGATGGCCTCCGGCACCCGTGAATGAGCAAGTTGATCGAGCATAGCCTTGACGACAAAGCTGTCCCAGTTCTGGTGATCCTGGTGCTGACGTGCCCTCTCGATATCGCCAGCGAGGAGCCATGAACGGACCCATAGCTCGGTTTCGGAGTCCGACGGCAAAACTGCTGATGTGCCTTCGATGACCTCACGTGCCACCGATGGCTCCCCCGCTGTCAAAAACAGCGATGCCACCCAAGGTGTCTGCTCGAACCGATCGTAACTGCGTTCTATAAGCTGGCGGAGTCTGTTCCGCAGTCCGTTTTCTACAGATTCAATGTTTCCCGCCCGGCCCAATGTCGCAACTAAACCTCGTCCGGAGATATATCCGTGGTCTACGATGGCATTGATGAGTCGGTCGGCCTCTTCGGATCGGCCTATCCGATAGAATTCGATGGCGATCCGCTGAAATAGGCTAGAGTCACTCTCGTCACGATAGCCGTAGCTTGCCACCAGGATGTGAGTCAAGTCAGCCAAATCGGCAATCCAGCCGCGGTTTAGGTACCCATCTACCATCGTGCCCAACTTCAGGATCGGCAGCCGGTATGAGGGCTCCGCTCCCCATTTATGCTTGTCACCCAAACCTATAAACCAGTTGGCCGCACCTTCCCTGTCACCCGCCCAGACACTCAACAGGATTAGCTGCTCTTCAGGATGATCGCAGTCGTACCTATAAGGCGGCTTATCTTCACCAGCAACCTTCTCCGTGCGCTGGATGAGCCGAGCGGTCGCATTCGAAATCAGTGCCTCCGCCTCAGGGCGATCCAGACGTGTGGCCGCCCCGGCCACCACTCCCAGTTTGCATGGGTCCGCTGCAGCCAACCGTCGGGCTTCGTGGATGAAACCACCGGCCACCAGCGATTCGAGCAGTGAATCGCTGATATTATGAAGCGTAAAATCTCGCTCCCGTTTCAGATGGTACCGATAAAAAAACGAGAAAATCTCATCAGGAAACTCGGGACCCGTCCACTCCGACCACCACTCCCAGGGCTCTTCCATCTCGTAGGCAATTTCGGTGCGTCCCAGAAGACCCAGCGCGGATACGAAGCGCTCCGACACCTCACGCTGTTGAATCCGAGGATAGGGACCTTGATTGAGTACCCGGAACACTTGGTAGGAATCGGTCTGGGCCCAGAGCCACCACCCCACAAGGAGCAGAGCCGCAATCGAAGCAGGAACAACCACCAAGCGCTGCAGGAAGCGACGCCTCGACCGGCTCCTGCGGCTGGCCTTAATGAAAGCCCTCTCGTCGTTGTTCAGATCTCTGCCCCGGGCCCGAAGTTGGCGCAGGGCGGCTTCCAGTCGAACTCCCCCGAGCAGTGCTGATCGATCCTTACGCCCGCTCTCCCTCCAAGCCCGCTCATAGGGCCTAAGCCGCTGGCGCCAGAGCAAGAACTCCTGGTTTTCTTTTACCCAACTGTGGAGCGCTTTCCAATGTAGCGGAAGTGTGTCATGAATCAGCTCAACGGTTGGTTCATCGCCCTCGACACCCCGCAGGGTGATAAGCCGAGCGTCGGCCAACCCCTGAAGCAGAACCTCGCCGCCCTTGCCCGCGCTACGCACATCTTCCAGCAAGGCCTGTTTGGAGCGGCGTCGCCCCGCGATCCTGTAGCCTTCGTCCTCCTCGATCCAGACAAGCCCAACCAACAGTCGACGAACAGTCTCTTTTTCCACGCGGCCGAGGTTCTTGATTACGCCATCGGCGTGATAGCGAAGTGCTCCCTGAATGCGGCCCATCTCCTCGTAAGCCTTCCAAGTAAGCCAACGCCCCTGGCGTTTGTGCCAGAGCAGATTGAGAGCCAATTGCAGGAGGGGCAGGGATATTTCGCCAGCGGCGAGCGAATCACGGAGTAGCTGTGCGGAGAGACCGACTTCGAAAATTGCACCCACCTGCACCGCCGGCTGTTCAATGATCTCCGCGATCTCCGCCTCACTAGCCGGATTCACATACACTTGGTGGTCGGAGATCTCTGCGGCGAGACGGGGATGCCGCGTGAGATGAGCGTAGAAGTCGGCCCGCATGGTGACAATCACTCGATTGCGCCGATGCGGGTGATGAGCTACCGCGAGTAGTGCCTTCACGAAGGCGTCTTTCTGCCCGTCGTCCTGGCAGAGCGTAAAGAGCTCCTCGAGTCGATCGATCACCAGTAGCGCCGGCCCTTCAGCCACCGTTTGCGTCAGTCGGTCGGGAAGAACCTCGGGATCTCTTGTGAGCTCATCAGCGAGTGAGTCGGAATCCAACTCGGCAACTGTAGCACTGATGGCACGCGCCAACGCCTGGATAGGCCGCGGCCCGGGCTGGACGATGATTGGCTGATGCTCGAGGCCCAGGGAAGGGACAAAGCCGGCCTGAACCAAAGACGTCTTACCGCTTCCGGAAGGTCCGACAATTGCGAGAAAAGGGTAGTAATCGAGCTTCTGACCGAGCGTTTCCACATACTCAGAGCGCCCGAAAAAGAAAGTCTGGTCCTCGACCTCGAAGGCCGCCATTCCCGGGTATGGTACTGGTTCGTCCGGAAGCGCCAGGACCACCGATGGAGGCGCTTGTCCGCGAAGTGCGGATACGAGCCGTTCGAAGGGTTCAGAAGCGCCGATGTCTTCATCGAAGTCAACCCAAGTGTCTATCCTCGCCCAGCCTGCCCCTGGCGGCTTCGTTTTGGGTAGAACCACATAGACTACCTTCAACCCGTCGTTTTCATCACGCAGGGCGTAAGCCAGATCGCGCTCCTGACGTTGGATAGGACCCAAGCCGTGTGGGCCCCAGGCAATCACTACCGCACTGGAACTCCTGAGCGCATCTTCAATCTCGTCTCGCCACGGGGCACCCGGTGTCAAGCGTTCCGAATCCCGCCACACGTTAAAGCCGCCTTCTTCGGGATCTTTTAGCCGGACGACCAGTTGCTCGACCAGCTGCTGATCCTGGCGGTTATAACTTACGAAGACTAAGTTTCCCACAATGGTGGATTACCAAAATCTATGGGTTTTCAGGGATGCAACTCTGATGACTTGGCCGAAGTCGAATATAAGCTTGGGGGCGTTTGCCCAGGAAATTCAACCGCAGCAACCTTATCAACGTTGCACATCGACCGGCGTATGGGATAGTCAATCGAAGCTTGGATGGCTCTTGCATGCTTCTGGCGATTGTTGTGGCAACGCCTTCAGGTCTTAACGACTGCTTTTCCATCGCTCTATCTGGGCACTATCAGTTTTTCTTTTTCAGGACGAGCTCCGTGCTTTCTTCCGGGCCCGTGGCATGCTTCGCAGCTTATATTGTTCTCGATGCGTATTCCGGCGAAGATGAACACCGATTCCGGCCGAACGTGAACAGCTGATTTCTCAACGGATCACGAGCCTCGATTATGTGCGCAGCTGTCCATCATCAGTCAACATCCCCATCTGTTTTCGCATCGACTCGCCTTTGAGCTGAAGGCGGTGGGCGTTGTGCATCAGGCGGTCAAGGATGGCATCGGCCAGGGTGTTGTCGCCGCCATTCGCGACTCGTCAACACAATCAGGCCCTATCAACCATGAGGGAGCCTGACATGGACACCAATCAATCTCACGAACCCTGGAACAAAGGCAAGGAGTATAGAAGATATAGACGCCCCCTCGTGCCCTTAGGCTTACCATTGTTGGTGTCTATCTCACGGGGTCGAGACCATCAGAGCAAATGGGAGGCGTCTATGAATCAGAACACAATTTACGTCGGAATTGATGTCGATGACGTCCGCTACCACGGTAGCGCGTTGAATCCGAGCACCGGAGAGATGCTGGATTTTGACTGTCGACCGACATTGAAGGGCCTGGTCGGGCAACTCGAGAGGGTGCGTGGGGGTTTGGCGCGGTGCAGATGAAGCTCTGCTACGAAGCTTCATACGTTGGCTTCTCACTGCAGCGCGACCTGAACGACCGAGGCTAGGACTGTGCGGTGGTAGCCCCGTCGAGCATCCCGCGGCGCCCTGACAAATCCGTGAAGACGGATCGTATTGATGCGACTGAACTGGCCGAATTCTATGCGAACGACTTGTTGACGCTGGTATCAGCACCGGATGCGCAGTTCGAGCAGGATCGGGATCTGCTGAGATCAAGGCAACAGTTGATGCAACAGCAAGGGGACCTACGTCGTCATATCCAATCGCTGCTGCGGCGCAACGGCTTGCACTACAAGGCCGAGACGCAGCGCAAGACCCACTGGCAAGCCCATCACTACGGCTGGTTGAACAGAACCATTGAGGCGTGCTCAGGGAGCCTGAAGGTCAATCTGTCTTTGTTAGTGCGCCAACTCAAGAATCTGGACGACGTTTTGCAGCGTATGGCGAGGAGGTTGAGGCGCTGGCGGTAGCGCCCAGGTATCGAGAGCCGGTCAAGGCACTAACCTGTTACAAAGGCATCAAGCATCTGTTTGCCTTGACCATGATCACCGAGATCGGTGATGTAAAGCGTTTTGCACATCCACGACAGTTGGTTTCCTGGGTCGGCATGGACATATGGGAATACGCCTCGGGTGGCAAATCACACCGTTTTGGCATCACACGGCAAGGCAATCACTATCTGCGCACGGCCTTCATCGAGGCGAATCAGCGTGGCTATCGTTCTGCGCGGCTCGGCAAAGATGTAAAAGCCCGGCGCGCGAACAGCGCACCAGAATACGTCGCGATTGCTGACCGCTGCTTACGGTGGCTGAACTAAAAGGGCAATCGCTTGCTGCTGGCCGGCAAACACCCGAACAAGGTAAAGGTGGCTTGCGCTCGGGAGATGGTGGGATTTGTCTGGGAGTCGCTGAACCGCGTGGCAGCCTGAAAGCGCAGCCCAAAAACGTTGCAATCGTTTTGTTGATCTGAATGCCGAGGTCGATCTGGAGGGCAAGACGGAAATCGGGAAGTCCACGCATCCTACCTTAGAGGACTGCGACTGCACTGCGAGCAGTGCAGAGCACCTGCGTATAGCTTGTGGTCACCCCGAAACGGATAGATCTTACTGCGTTACCCAGCACGCGAATATGAGGATGCTAGTCCAAGGTCATCCCACTTCGGATCCATCGACTATTCAGCTTGGCAAATGGGGCGTCTATATGAGGCAGTATTAAAGGCCCTTCCGCCAACTGAATCGCCCGATCGCGGCCATCGGCACCTGCGCCCGACCGTCGCTCTGACTGTCGAATACCATCAGGCCTCCATGTTGGTGCGCGAATCCAACCCGGCGAGTCGTTCGCGGGCACGTTTTTCTTCGTTCGCCGACCACCAGGCCAGCCGCCTCGATGCTTCGGATTCAACAGCTTTCGCGTCCAGGTGGGTGAGGATCTTCTCGATGATATCGGGGTCCTCAATGCACGCGATGATTCGCACCGCCCCACCGCAGGCCGGACAGGTCTCGATATCGATCTCGAATACCCGCTTGAGGCGTTGCGCCCAGGTCATCGCGGCGCGTCGTATCCGGATGTCCGCTATTGACTAGTGTTAAAATGCGGAATGCAGCGGTTCTACTGACCGCAGTTGTTAAGGGTTGCGCCCATTCGCTTTGATGCTGGTGTACGGCTCGCACACAGTCGAAATACCCAGCCGGGGAATGGCCGTTCATGGCCGACTGCGGCGGTGGCCCACACGGATACGAATGGCCGGTCTAGAGAAAGCTGACGCTCGGATGGTGCGGTGCAGTGGTTCGTTCAATGGCTTATCAGCAGCCTGACGCACCGCGCAAATGAAGAGGCCACCCGTCGAGGTGGCCTTCGTCGTTCTGGTTACTGGCGCTTTGGGCCAGTAACAGCCCTTACGTAGTCCGACCCAGAAATAGTCTTTTGCTGCCCCGCAATACCGCGATTAAAAAAAGCCATGGTTTCTGGAAGACGCAGCCACCCCACCGCCGCGCTGCCGGCCAGAATGGCGCCCGCAACAAAAATCATGCCGATCTCAGCGTGTGCCACGTGGGTTGCAACCGCGCCAATCATGAACAACGCCAAGCCCAGACCGGCCGGACCTCGAAGAACCGGAATCAGCAGCCCGACGGCACCAGCTATTTCCAGGGCTCCAGAAACGGGAACAAACCAAGCCGGTATCCCCCAAGCTGTGAACTTATCGATCCATTTCGCAGGGTCCATAAACTTGCCCGCGCCGAACATCACGAACACGACTGCCAAGACGATGGCGCCCGCGACCAGCAGAATACGTTTGGTTTTTTCGTTCATTTGTCACCTCTCAAGTAATTGACTTGGAGTCCGAGGGCCTGGGATTGCCTGCATTCGATCTCCTGATTCGCTCAAGAGACCCGAGGCCTTGGGTTTTTCTTTCAGCCGATCGAAATCAGGCGGGGCAGGACAGCTGTTTTGGCCTCGTTCGGAAGCGAAATCACCAGGCCACAGGCTGGCAAATGCGAAGTTACGATGGGCGTTGAAACACCTAATCAATTAGAATTGGAGGACGCCGCTTGGTCGGTGCGGCGAGGTAAGGGGGCAGCTGAGCTCCAGCATCCAAGAGCAGCTCAGCGCCATAGCCAATGCCCCCGTCAGCGAGGGCATTAGTCAGTTCAGTGTTGATCTCGAACAGTCCATTCCGCCGGACTTTGGTCCGCGACGCGCATGATGCGGTCGGTAGGCAGGCACCCAGCGACCGGCAGGTCATGGCCGGTTGCATGCATCCAGCTGCGAAACCGAAAGCGGCCGCACGAAGCCCATGGAGCCTACGTGCGGCCGCCGTTCCCGTGTTAGAGCACCTGGAGTTGCACTGTGAAGACAAAGTTTCGGCAAAAGTAGGAGTTTCTTGCCGTTAAGCGCACATTTCGAGTCGCATCGATTTCACGACGATTGAAGATGATGTGGAATAGGACGTGGGGCAGATAGAATCAGATGGGTGTGGCTGTTTGATCTTTTGGGTACGTTTACAGATCAGGTCGGGGCTGCTACTAACGGAGGAACCCGGGGCTGAGATCGCGTGAAAGACTTCGATGATTGTTGAACGGATTCGTAAACTGGAAAAGCATTACGTCTGGGATCGCGACTACAGGGGCGCATCTAGCTGGCAGCGTTTTGCCGTGAAAACGGTGCGAACGTTGATCCTGCTGGCGCGGGACCTTATTGATGGCGATCTGAGCATGCGCGCCATGAGTTTGGTCTACACGACTCTGTTGTCGATCGTGCCACTGCTGGCACTCAGCTTCTCTGTGCTAAAGGGGTTTGGTGTTCAAAATCAACTCGACGGGCCTTTGCGTACGATTTTCGAGCCGCTAGGTCAACAGAAGGCGGCGGAACTCACAGAGAATCTCATCGAATTCGTTAACAACATGAACGTCGGCGTGCTCGGCGGCGTTGGTCTGGCTTTTTTGATTTTCACTGTTGTCTCGCTTATGCAGAAGATTGAGGGTTCCTTCAATCACGTATGGCGAATACAGATTTCCCGAAACTTTATCGAGAGATTTACGACATTTTTGTCTGCGATTACAGTCGGTCCGCTACTCATCTTCGCGGCCATCGCGATTACCGGCTCGATGACGAGTGCGTCGGTTGTGGACTACCTTTATTCGAATTCGATCATTGGCGGCCTTATAGATTTGATACTGCATCTTTTGCCTTTCGCGCTGGTGATCGCGGCGTTCACATTCCTTTATGCTTTCATACCGAATACCCACGTACGCTTCCGCGCGGCGTTGACCGGCGGGATCGTTGCCGGGTTTCTGTGGGAGTCGTTGAGTTTCGCTTTCGCGGCGTATGCGTCGGAAACATCCGGTTATCAGCTGATTTATGCGACCTTTGCGACCGCAATATTTTTCATGATCTGGCTTTATCTCAACTGGCTGATATTACTCATTGGCGCCAGCATTGCATTTTATCAACAACATCCGGAGATCATTGCTACCGGATTGAGGAAGGTCCATTTCAGCCCTGCGCTCACGATAGAGTACGCATTGTCGATGCTCGCGCGGATCGGCAGGCGTTTCTACAATAAGGCAGAACCCTATACGCTCGGTGAATTGTCAGAGGCATACGGAGTTCCGAGCCACGCTTTAAAAGGCCCTCTCGTAATGCTGGTCGAACTCGGGATCCTGGCTGAAACTGATGACCGGCAACCGCGTTTCATTCCCGCGGTGCCCCTGGATGAAACCTGCGTAGTGGATGTCTTGCGGAAAATTGACACTTTTCAACCTGCGCAGGCTTACACTCTTCCGCCGGTTACCGAATCGAACATCGTTGCGATCGCTGAAACGAGCAACCAAGGACGTGTCCAGGCCCTGAGTGGGCTGACCCTGAAGCGACTGGCTCTGGAGGAGCCAAAGGGGACAGATTAATGCTGCGAATCGGAATAGTTTTCGAATATAGATCTGGCCCCTTTGGCAATAGAAAATCGCGTCAGTTCGCGACGGGTTCCGACCACTCCAGCACTTTGATGTCAGCGATGCTTGTGGGTGTTGCGGTGACTCAGAGCACGACTCGCTGACCATCTGTGAAGTACGGACTCCCCGTCAGGTTCGTTCGGGGCTCTTCGATGGGCGCTTTTCCTACTCCACCGACGTAGGTGATTGTGGCCAGGCTCTGCGAGTAAGCCAGATTTACCAGCAGAAACTCGCTGGTTTCGTCGACATCTGGATCGATCTCGTGGGTCGTGACCGTTCGTTTCGAAAAGCGCACGCCAATGTCGCGGCTGATCTGCCCAATATAGACCGGAACCCCCCGGTAGCGCGTCGGACTCAACCACAGACGAAGGTGATTGCGTTCGTGAATGTTATCCTGAGCCTTTTGAAATGCTACATCCTGCGGCCGCTCAAAAACGTACAGCCCGCTGACCGGCTAGTACCGATTTTCACCGCCCGCAATGAAGGATGCGAGCGTCTTCGTGAGTGAACTGGCATAGATAGTCTCGGTTTCGTCCCAACCGGCGCGCACGAAGGCATAGTAAACATCGTCGATCCCGCCGATGACTACCAGAATGAGCAGATTGCCCTGATCCCGGCCCTTCTTGTCGGTCGTACACCATGGAAAAGACTCAAGCGCTTCGATCAGCGCTTTATTCCCACATCGCCGTCACAAGGGCCTGGGACAGACGACACCCGTCAACTTCGAAAGGAGGTATCAACAGGCTGCTTGAATCCCAAGCCATGAACCGTCCACCGAAACGGGGCAACTCCAGTCCAGTGCTTGATCTCGGATTCTAACTCACTCATCTCTTCCTCCTGGCCGCACTATAGTCTGTGCGGCTTTGGAGGGGGTCACTTCACCCCGCCGTGAGGTTGGCATCGCCTGATTTGGTGCGCCGCGATAGTACCCGGAACACTGTGACGGGCTCGGACTTACCCTTGATGGACAATGCATGCATGCCGGCCGGTAATCCTCAAGCGCGAGAACAAGTTGGATGCCGCCGCCTGTGAGATCAGTATTTCGTTGGCCCTCGCGGCCTCCTTGATTCCTTTCGCGGTATTCACCGTGTCTCCGATGACGTCATAGTATTTGACATGTTCCGCGCCGATGATGGCTTCCATCAGGGTGCCCTTGTAAAGTCCAGGCTGCTGAGCCAGAAGGTCTGATCAGCGAGACACAGACCCATGCAGCGTTCGAAGGTGCGATTGAAGATATCCAGACGGCCGTCCGGCTTCAAGCCCAACAGGAAATCCTTTCCTGCCTGGTAAGTGGTAAAGGCGAGCGACATCTTGTGCTCCGCCATCGAGGCGTTGAACTGGCGTGACGTCGTGATCTCGGCGCGCGCTCGGGGAACCCGGTGTTCGGTTTGTGCAGTGCAGCTTAGCGGATCGACAGGGTCAGACCAGAGCACCTCACCCGCGCACAGCGCCTTAGTCAGTTGCTGGCGAACAGATGACGTCGGGACAAGGCGGTTGGGCTATTCGCCTGGCTTCGGCTGGGTATCGATACCGGTCGGGATCTCCCAGCTCTTCAGACGACGCAGATAGAACCGCGCGAGCCCATCGCCGTACTCCCAGAACTCGAACTTGTTGACCGATCGCCGCCGCTGCGGCTCAGCAAGTATTTCGGTGACTTCGTGGGTGGTCATGCCTTCGGTCAGCAGGTTCCAGTTTGCCTCCTTCTTCCAGCCGCCTGGAACCGGCTGCACCGTTTGTGCAGGATTGACCGGCACGCCCTGCTGGATGGTCGCCTCGAGCGTGTCGACGCGTGCCTGCAGTTCGCGAATCTGCTGCTGCAGCTCCTCGGTGGTAGGTCCCTCCGGGGTAGCATCCGCGGCCGGCAGCATCGGCGTCGCGCTGATCAGGCCGATTAACACAAGCAGCTGAGGCAGGCCTGTCCCGCAGCTGGGTCTCTTTTTCCGCATCGTTGTTGTTCCTGCTCCGACGGTCCGCACGATGGTAAGGCTTACCTGATGCTAACAGACAGGGACGCTGCCCGGTCGGGGGCGCGTTGCAGCCGCATGCTGCAGATTTGGCCGCTGGTCGTCAGCAGATCCTGGGCAGTTGCTCCCCGACCAGCATGTCGACGATACGCTCGCCGCCGAACCCGGTTTCGAGTATCACGGTGTTGGCCGGCGCCTCTGTGACCCGGCCGATACAGGCGCTGTGCCGTCCGGCGGGGTGCCCGCGCATGACCTCCAGCAGGGCCTCGACCGATGCGGCCGGCACGATTGCGACCAGCTTGCCCTCATTGGCCAGATACAGCGGATCTAGCCCGAGGATCTCGCTCAAACCGCGGACCTCGGGACGCACCGGGATCTGTCCTTCCTCGATGCGTATGCAGGTCCGGCTCGCCCCGGCGAACTCGTTGAGCACCGTAGCGACGCCGCCGCGCGTGGCGTCGCGCATGCAGTGGATATCCGGGCATGCCTCGAGCATGAGCTGGATCAGGCCGTTGAGCGGTTGGCAGTCGGTTTCGATATTGCTCTCGAGTGACAGCTCTCCGCGCGCATCCGCGATCGCTGCGCCATGGTCGCCGATGAAGCCGTTGAGCAGGATGGCGTCACCCGGCCGGGCGCGGTGGGTCGCAATATCGACGCCCTCGGGTATCACGCCGATGCCGGCGGTATTGATGAAGAGCCGGTCCGCCGCCCCCCTCGGTACCACCTTGGTATCGCCGGTCACGATCTGCACGCCGGCGGCATCCGCGGTCGCCTTCATCGAGGCGACGATGCGTCGCAGCTCGGCGACCGACATCCCTTCCTCGATGATCATGCCGCAGCTCAGGTATTTCGGGGTCGCGCCGCCGACCGCCAGATCATTCACGGTACCGGTCACCGCAAGCTTGCCGATGTCGCCGCCGGGGAAGAACAGCGGTGCGACGACATAGGAATCGGTGGTCATCGCCAGCTTTCCGCCCTCTCCGAGCAGCGCGGCGGCATCGATCCTGGCCTGGTCTTCGAGCTGCGAGAGTATGTCGTTGTCGAAGCCACTGACGAACATATCGTCGATCAGGTCGCGCATCGCCTTGCCGCCGGCGCCGTGGGCCAGTGTGATCGTCTCGGCCCGCAGTGAACGACCGGGTTTCCTGGCGGGAGTGCTCATGCCGCGGCCCCCTCGTCGCCGTTTCGGTCACGTTTGGCAAGCAACTCGGGCAGGTTGCCGAAGTTGTAGTAAGCGGCGCATGCACCTTCGGAAGAGACCATCAGTGCACCGAGCGGGGTCTCCGGGGTGCACGCGCGGCCGAACACCTTGCACTCCCAGGGGCGGATGACGCCTTTCAGTACCTCGCCGCACTGGCAGGACTTCGGGTCGGCGATTTTCAGGTTGGGTACCGAGAAGCGGCGCTCCGCGTCGAATCGGGCATAGCTGTCGCGCATCTTCACCCCGGAGTGGTCGATCGACCCCAGTCCGCGCCACTCGAAGAACTCGCGCGGCTCGAACACCTTGTGAATCGCATCGAGACCGGCGGGATTGCCGGCCGCCGTCACCACACGGGAGTACTGGTTTTCGACTTCGCAGCGATGTTCCGCAAGCTGCCTGATCACCATCCACAGTGATTGCAGGATATCCAGTGGCTCGAAGCCGGTGATGACAATCGGCTTGTGGTAGGTTTCGGCGACGAAACGGAAGGGTTCTTCTCCGACCACCATGCTGACATGCCCCGGCGCCACGAAGCCGTCGAGCTGCATGTCCGGCGAATCGAGGATCGCCTTGATGGTTGGCACGGTGGTGATGTGATTGCAGAACAGCGAGAAGTTGCCAATGCCCTCGCGCTCGGCCTGCAGCACCGTCATCGCGGTGCTCGGCATGGTCGTTTCGAAGCCGAGCCCGAAAAAGATCACCTGCCGATCCGGGTTCTTGCGAGCGATCCCGAGTGCGTCGAGCGGCGAGTAGACCATGCGGATGTCCGCGCCGTCCGCCTTGGCCTGCAGCAGGCTCTTCTTCGAACCGGGTACGCGCATCGCGTCGCCGAAGGTGGTGAAGATCACGTCCGGCCGTTCGGCCAATGCGACGCAGTCGTCGACCCTACCCATCGGCAACACGCAAACCGGGCAGCCGGGGCCGTGCACCAGCTCGATGCGGCCGGGCAGCATCTGCTCGATGCCGTAACGGAATATCGTATGCGTGTGCCCGCCGCAGAACTCCATGAGCTGCAGTGGACGGCCGTCGGCTTGCGGGATGCGTTCGAGCAGGCCCTCGATCTCTTTGACCAGCGAGCGCGCCTTCGCCGGGTCGCGGAACTCGTCGACGTACTTCATGTTTTCTCCCCCAGCTTGCCGCGATGGTCGGCAAGCAGTGTGTGCACCAGGTCCCAGAGGATGTGATAGCAGGCCACATGCACCTCCTGGACGCGGTGGATTGAATCGGTGTCGACCACCATGCAGTGGTCTACCAGGCCCGAGTCGAGCATTTCGCCGCCGTTGCCACCGGCTAGGCCCAGGGTGATCAGGCCGCGTGCCCTGGCCTTGCGATAGGCATTCACTAGGTTGTCGGAATTACCGCTGGTCGAGAAGCCCATGAGGCCGTCGCCGGCGCGCCCGTGCGCCTCGATCTGACGTAGGAAGATGTGGGCCATCCCGACATCGTTGCCGACTGCGGTCATCATTGCGCTATCCATGCACAGATTCATCGCCGGCAGGGCAGGGCGGCCGGCCGTGACCGGGTGCTGGAACTCGACCGCGAAATGCGCGGCATCGCAGCTCGATCCGCCATTGCCCATGCTGAACATGCGTCCGCCAGCGCGATACACGCCGGCGACGGCGCGCGCCGCGCCGATCAGCGCCTCGGCGTTCGTGGCGAAGAAGCGTTCCTTCTCCTGCAGGCTGTGTGCCGCCTTCTGTCTCACCGAGTCCAGCAGCGCTGCCTGCTCGCTGGCCTGGTCCTTTTCGCCGCCATGCAGAAACGGATAGAGCGATCGCAGTTCATCGCCGGCCACGCGGTCAGTTCTCGCTAACCCGCATCGCGGCGATTTCATCCTGCGCCTCGCCGAGTTCGCTCAGCAGGGCCAGGGTCTTGTGCGCCTCCTCCTCGTCGATGCGGCTCATTGCAAAGCCGACATGGACCAACACCCAGCTGCCGACACAGGACTCGGCCGGATGCTCCGTGTCGACCACACAGGCGATGTTGACCGGCCGCTGTACGCCGGCCACGTCGACCTTGGCGATCAGGTTTTCAGCGTCGGTCAATTCGACGATCTGGCCTGGAATTCCCAAACACATGCGCTAAGTCCTCCGCTATCTGGTCTGCTTGTCTGGCTCACATACCGGTCAATGTACCGTACAAACCATGCACGGATCGAATGATCGGACAATGTGTTGGATGGCAACCGTGTCCTTGCCGTCGACGCCCACATCGGGCCAGCGGTCGCGTACGCGACTGAGGAAGTCGACCCCGGTCTCGCCCGGCATGCGCTGATCGCAAAGGATCGCATGCACCCACTCGGACTCGAGCAGCGCTTCGGCATCGGCCGCGCTCTCGGCGGTGAGCACTGCGAACTCCTCTTCGAGCGTGCGGCGCAGCGTCTCGAGCGAACGCGGCTCGTCGTCGACCACCAGGACGGTCGGCAGGTTGGCGGTCATGCGATCGCCGTGCGCGCAGCGTCGTGCTGCTGTGCCAGCGGATGCCCGATCAGGCGCGTCCGGCGGGTCGAGCGAATCCAGTCATACCAGTCCGCCATGCCTTCCCCGGTAGTTGCCGATACGGCCAGGACCTGGAGTCCCGGCTTGACCCGCTGGGCGTACCCGATGCATCGCTCGAGGTCGAAATCCAGATATGGCAGGAGATCGATCTTGTTCAGCAGCATCAGGTCTGCGGCGTGAAACATATCCGGGTACTTGATCGGCTTGTCCTCGCCCTCGGTGATCGACAGGATCGCGACCTTATGTGCCTCGCCCAGGTCGAACGCGGCCGGGCAGACCAGGTTGCCGACGTTTTCGATGAACAGTACCGAGGCGTCCTCGGGCCCGAGGCTGTCGAGGGCGTGGCCGATCTGATGCGCGTCGAGGTGACAGCCCTTGCCGGTGTTGATCTGGATGGCACGCGCGCCGGTGGCGCGGATGCGCTCTGCGTCGTTGCTGGTTTCCTGATCACCCTCGATCACCGCCAGCGACAGCTCGGCTTTGAGATCCTCGAGGCTGCGCGTCAGCAGCGTCGTCTTGCCCGAACCCGGGCTGGACACGAGATTGAGTGCGAGCACGCCCTGGCGGGCGAGCCGGCTGCGGTTGGCGGCCGCGTAGCGGTCGTTCTTGCCGAGAATATCCTGCTCGATCTGCACCATGCGCGCCTGGCTCATGCCCGGGGCATGTGCGCGTGCCGGCCCCCGACCATAGTGGTGCTCGCCGCCCTGTGGGTCAGTTTCGGGATGGTGATGCGCCTGATCCTCGCGGTGATGGTGGTCAACGTGAAACTCCCCGTCCCGCTGGTCATGGGTGTGTCCCTCGATTCGGGTCTCGCCTTCACCGCAGCCGCACACTGTGCACATCACACTACCTCCGATTTTCTGATTCGCATCGGGTCACTGGCGCTGACCTGTGCTGGATGACTGTAACTGCTGCACCGCGCGGAGGGTTGCCGGTGTTGCCGAATTTCGACCCTGTCCGCATATTGCATGCGTCAGGCCGTCTCCACCTCGAGTTTATAGCCGACGCAGGGGTCGATCGCATGGATCAGCAGCTCGGCCTGTGCACGCACCCTGCTGTCACCACCCTCGGCGACCCCGCGCAGCGCCTGCACGGCCGGGCCGTGCGGACCGAAGTTCCACTCGGTAGGGGCGAGAATGCGATAGCGCTGGATGCGTTCGCCGTCCAGGACAACACGGTGGCACAGGCGTCCGCGAGCCGCCTCGAGTTGTGACAGCCCGGGTGCCGTCGCGGCCGGCCTGTCGTCGCCGACGACCGGCAGGTCCAGCGTGATCTCCGCGATTTCGACCAGGCGAGCGGCCAGGCGGGTGATCAGGCCCTGACCGTGTCGCTGGCGCAAGTCGACGACCAGCGGGTGGCGTTGCCGGCGTGCGCCGGGGCCGGTCTCGATCGCACCGTCACCGAGCATCGGCTTGGCGATGAACGCCGCAGCATCGGGGCCGTCGAGTAGCGCCAGCAGCACGTCGGGGGCAAGGTCCGGCATCGCATGGGTACTGGTCTGGCCGATCGCCTCCCAGCCCTGGCCGTAGACGAAGCGCAGCAGCCGCGCCGCCGGCGTGTCGGTTTGGTCCATCCATCGGGACAGGCCGGCTGTCCCGGCGTCCATCCATTGCGCCGGTTCCATCCCCAGCACATGTTCGGCGACCATCCCGCGCAACGATCGCAGCTCCCGCGTCACTGCGTCCGCGACGCCCTCTGGCCGCTGCAGTCCCGGCCGGGTGCAGAGCATGTTCTGGCCGTCGATCGCCCGCTTCGCGGCCTCGATCCGCGCCATCAGCAGGGACATGGACGCCGACGCGGGGGCGGCGCCGTAGAATGCGGGCCACTCGAGCAGCACGCGCCACAGGTGTTCGCGCAGCGTTTCCAGCTGCACGAGCAGGTCTCGGGCACGTTCCACCGCCGCCCCGGCGGCGTTGCCCTGCGCCGATTCGATCGCCCGGATCGCTGCGGTGCGCTGGGCCTGGCCGCAGACGTTGAACAGCAGCGGCACCAGGCCGAGTGTTTCGTCGATGGTCTTGCCCTCGAACAGTCGCGAGGCGGCGAGCGGGCGCGACGAGCGGATCGTCACCTGGCGACGGGCGGGGGCGAGATGGATATCCAGTCGCCCCTCGACACCGGTGTCCGATGCGCTCACTGCCGTTCCCCGGTCTCGTCCAACAGGCGACCGCCGAGGAACGCCCGGCGACTGAGCAGCGCCAGCTCGACATCGGGCGCGAGTGCCTGTTCCTCGGGCTCGGGCGCCTTTCCCGGTTCTGCGGCGTCCAGCCAGCGGCGCTCGATCTCTGCGGCGTGGGTGCCGCTGGTCGTGTCCTTGTGCTGCGGATCATGCAGTGCGGCCAATGCGGCCTTGGCGATCTGGACCGCCGTCTGATGGTCCGGGATCTCGAGCAGCGGCGACAGCAGGGAGCAGGCCTGGTAGCGTCCGATCGGCTGGTCGCTGGCCAGCCGGAATGCGTAGCTGCCAGAGGCGAACACATGCTGCTGGACGCTGCCAACGGGGCGGTCGCGCCAGTCGCCGCCCTCGCAGGGCAGCAGGATCAGGTTGATGAACCAGGGTGTGATCAAGACGCCGAGACAGCCCTCGGCGCTGCGCTCGAAACCCACTGCCTCGACCTCGATCGCCGGATTGACGATCGGCACACCAACCATCCGGGTCTGCGCGACCTGGCGAAAGTGCCGCACCAGGCTAGCGCTGAGTGCATCGAGCTGCAGATCACTGGTCATCGAGTATCACCATGAATTGTTCTTTGGCGCCGTCGCACTCCGGGCATCGCCATTCGTCCGGTAGCCGGGTGAACGGCATGCCGGCCCCGATTTGCCAATAGTCGTCTCCCGCCTGCGGGTCTTAGACGTGCCAGCAGACCTTGCACTCCAGTCGTGCGGTATCGTCCAGCCGGGAATTGTCACCGCCATAGGATCCCTCGAAGGTCTTCACCGGTACAACTCCAGGATTTCGCTGAGGCGTTCGGCGCTGTCTGCGATGTCCTCGGCCGCGGCAAGTGCTACCGACGGCACGTCGACCACCTCGATGGTGTTGAGGATCAGCACGTCCTGTGAGTTAAAGCACTTGATCCACCAGCCCTTGCGTTTCGCGGTGCTGCCGATGCGGCAGTTGCCATAGCCACGTGACAGGATCGTCACCGGGCCGACGCCCATGCGCTCGCCGAGCAGCATCAGGTCCAGCTCGGTCAGCGGCAACAGCGAGAGGTTGATCATGTGTACAGGATCGCCGGGGCGGTAGCTGGCGAGCCGGTCCGCCAGTTCGACCAGCAGCGCCGGGGCATTCTGAATGGCCGCATCCTGTTCGTCGCAGCAGGTGTCGATGCGTGCATCCGCCGCCTGAAAGGTGGCGCTGCGCACCAGGTCCGGGACCTCTCCGACCTCGATGGTAGCGCGGATCACGCGGCCATGGGCATCGAAGTGCTGGACCCGCCATATGAGGTGTTTCAGGTGGTCGGGCACCCGGGGTGTGCGGCCTATCAGATCGTCGAACAGGTGTTCGACCTGGTGGTTGCCGGACATGATCTGACTGACGGCATGCACCGCATCGCGCATCGCCAATGCGGACTGCTCCTCGAGTACTTCGCATGCGGCGCCGAGGAAGACCAGTAGCCAGCTGCCCACGGCGGGGCGGCCGGTCAGGCTGGTGTCGACCAGGACCTGCCGTGTGCCGTCGCGGCAGGTCGCGTGAAACTCGTGGGTCTCGATGACCTGCATCGGTATGCCGATGCACATCAGTCCTTTCTCCGACTGTCGACGTTGACGCTGATCGGGCGCTCGCCGAGGTCCAGCGGTTTCGGGTCGAAGGTCATGCGGGTGTCACCCAGGATGCGTTCGTCACCCTGGCGACATGCGTCCTGTGCGGCCGGCCGTTGGGTCTCGTAGGACTCGAGGTCGAGTTGTTCCGGGTGCAGACCCTGGTTGACCGACAGGGGTGTGTTGCGTTGCTGGACGGTCACACCCTTTTCGCGCAGCCAGCCAAACGCGGCATCGATCGCCGGCGCTATCTGCGCACGAACGCTGGGGCGCAGGCTGCCGCCGTAGTCCTCCAGCTCCTCCGGCTGCACCCCCACCAGCAGGATGTGCTCCGGGTAGTCGCCGAGCAGTTCGGCCATCGCCAGGACTTCCTGGAAGCCGGTCTGGTGCAGGCTCATCTTCTTGGCGCCCATGAAATTTGGCACCGCCCGGCATGCCGCCGCGCACTGCAAGGCGATCATCTCCCGGGGTTCCTGCGCGTCTTACGGCTGCGTGCAGGCCGCGAAACCGAACCCCACCCAGGCGGTACCCATCCACAAGGTGATCCACGACAAGCCGATCATCAAGGTGCCAGGCTGCCCGCCGATCGCGCAGGTGATGACCGCTGTCATCACCTACATGCTCACCTTCGACCAGATCCCCGAACTCGATCGCCAGGGTCGGCCGAAGATGTTCTACAGCCAGCGCATCCACGACAAGTGTTACCGACGCCCGCACTTCGACGCTGGCCAGTTCGTCGAGCGTTGGGACGACGAGGGCGCACGCAAGGGTTACTGCCTGTACAAGATGGGCTGCAAGGGCCCGACCACCTACAACGCCTGCTCCACCATCCGCTGGAACGAAGGGACATCGTTCCCGATCCAGGCCGGGCATGGCTGTATCGGCTGCTCGGAGGATGCTTTCTGGGACAAGGGCTCCTGGTACGCCCGCCTCACCGACATCAAGCAGTTCGGCGTCGAGAGTAATGCCGACAGCATCGGGGGCGCAGCCGCCGCGGTAGTGGGCACCGCGACCGCAGTCCACCTCGGTGTCAGCGCGGTGAAACGTGCCCAACAGAAAGGAGACCAGGAATGAGCGTGAAGCAGACCCCGAACGGCTACGATCTGAACACCGCCGGGCGGCGCGTCGTCGTCGATCCGGTGACCCGCATCGAAGGCCATATGCGTTGCGAGGTCAACGTCGACGAGAACAACATGATCCGCAACGCGGTCTCTTCCGGCACCATGTGGCGCGGACTCGAGGTGATCCTCAAGGGCCGCGATCCGCGTGATGCCTGGGCCTTCGTCGAAGGTATCTGTGGCGTATGCACCGGTTTTCACGCGCTGACCTCGGTGCGAGCGGTAGAGGATGCACTGGGCATCCAGATCCCGAAGAATGCCCATCTGATCCGCGAGATGATGGCCAAGACCCTGCAGGTGCACGACCATGTGGTGCACTTTTATCATCTGCACGCGCTGGACTGGGTCAATCCGGTGAATGCGCTGAAGGCGGATCCGAAGGAGACGTCCAGGATCCAGCAGTTGGTCTCCCCACATCACCCGCTGTCGAGCCCCGGCTACTTCCGCGACATCCAGACGCGCATCCGCAAGTTCATCGAGTCCGGCCAGCTTGGCCCGTTCAAGAATGGCTACTGGGAAAATCCGGCCTACAAGCTGCCGCCCGAGGTCGACCTGATGGCGGTAGCGCACTACCTCGAGGCGCTCGATATCCAGTAAAGACTTCGTCAAGGTCCATACGGTGTTCGGTGGCAAGAATCCGCACCCGAACTACCTTGTTGGGGGCGTGCCCTATGCAATCAACATGGACGGCGCGTTGTCGGCCGGTGCGCCACTGAACATGGAGCGGCTGAACTTCGTCAAGGCGCGCATCCACGAGATGAAGACCTTCTGCGACAACGTCTATATCCCGGATGTGCTGGGGATCGCCAGCTTCTACAAGACCTGGCTGTACGGTGGCGGTCTTGGTGCCAAGAACGTCATGGACTACGGGGCCTATCCGAAGGTCAACTACGACAAGTCGACCGACCAGCTGCCCGGTGGGGTGATACTCAACGACAACTGGAACGAGGTGTTCCCGGTCGATCCGCGTGATCCCAAGCAGGTGCAGGAGTTCGTTGCCCATTCCTGGTACAGCTATCCCGACGAGCAGAAGGGGTTGCATCCATGGGACGGCGTCACCGAGCCCAACTTCGAGCTCGGTCAGGCGACCAAGGGCAGCCGCACCAATATCGAGGAGCTGGACGAGAGTGCCAAGTACTCCTGGATCAAGGCGCCGCGTTGGCGTGGTCATGCGGTGGAGGTCGGTCCGCTGTCGCGCTACACCCTGGCCTATGCACAGGATGTCGAGTACGTGAAGGAACAGGTACATCGTAGCGTGGCCACCTTCAATAAGCTCGCGGGCACCGACGTGGACGCCAAGACCGTACTGCAGTCGACCATCGGCCGCATGCTGGCGCGGTCGCTGGAGGCGCAGTATTGCGCCGACATGATGGTCGACGACTGGAACCAGCTGATTGCGAACATCAAGGCCGGTGATACTGCGACTGCGAACATGGACAAATGGGACCCGTCGACCTGGCCGAAGGAGGCCAAGGGCGTGGGTCCCGTGGCTGCACCACGCGGCGGGCTGGGTCACTGGATTCGGATCAAGGACGGGCGCATCGAGAACTATCAGTGCGTGGTGCCGACCACCTGGAACGGTTCGCCGCGCGACCCGGCCGGCAACATCGGCGCCTTCGAGGCCAGCCTGATGAACACCCCGATGGAGCGTCCGGACGAGCCGGTCGAGATCCTGCGCAGCCTGCACAGCTTCGATCCCTGCCTGGCCTGTTCCACCCATGTGATGTCCGAAGACGGTGAAGAGCTCACCCGGGTCAAGATTCGCTGATGCGAGGAGGAGACAATCGATGAAACACACAGCCTTTGCTTTGATGGGACTGCTGGGTGCCGCCAGCCAGTGCGTGATCGCGCACCCCGGTCACGGGGCGCTCGACGGGCATGCCGGCGCATTGCTGCATCCGCTCCTCGATGGTGGCCATGCAATGCTGCTGGCCGCGATCGGGCTGGCGGCGCTGCTGCTGCGCCGTCGTCTGGGGGCCGGTGATGATCGGCGGGACAAGGGGTCAGTCCAATGACGACCATGGCAACCAAGCCGCATGCCGAGCCCGCGGTCTATGTCTACGAGGCCCCGCTGCGCCGGTGGCATTGGATCAACGCGCTCTCGATAACGCTGCTGGCAATCACCGGCTACTTCATTGCCAGCCCGCTACCGAGCGTGCCGGGCGAGGCATCCGATCATTTCCTGATGGGCTACATCCGTTTCGGCCATTTCTCGGCTGGCTATATCCTGGCGATCGGGTTTCTGTTCAGGATCTATTGGGCGTTCATGGGCAACCATCACGCGCGCCAGCTGTTCATGCCGCCGCTTTTCAGTCGGGATTTCTGGGACGGCGTCTGGCATGAGGTGAAGTGGTACGCATTGATGGTCAAGGAGCCGCGCAAGTACATTGGCCACAACCCGCTGGCCGTACTGGTGATGCATTTCCTGTTCCTCTGGATGCTGGTCTTCAAGATCGTCACCGGGTTTGCGCTGTACGGCGAGGGCACGGGCATAGGGTCCTGGCAGTACGAATGGTTCAGTTCCTGGGTGATCCCGCTGATGGGACAGAGCCAGGATGTACACACCTGGCATCACCTGGTGATGTGGGCCATCGTCTGTTTCGTCATCATTCATATCTACGTGCCGTTCCGCGAGGACATCATGTCGCGCCAGTCGTTGATCAGCACCATGATCAGCGGTTGGCGGATGTTCAAGGACAGCCGGGATGCAGACGATGGGCATTGATCGGCCCGGGTCCGGCCACCCCCGGTAGCGGTTCTCACCGATAGCGGCGGACAACGGCTGCGAGGGACGGCCCGGCAACGGTATGATCGGACGGCAACCGTTATCCCGCGATTGCCGCGTTGCCGGTGACCCTATGACTGAGAAATGGCTTCGGTTCGGTGTGAGTGATGGCCAGTCACTCTGGTCGGCGACCTGGAAGCTCTGGACCGGGTCCAGTGTCGGCCGACCCGAGGTCTATCTGGCCAGCCGGTATCTCGGTGGACGCTTGCAGGCAGCCCCTTGCGAGTCGGGGCGCTGGACCGTGACCTTTGCGCCGGCGACCGATCGTGGGCCGGCTGGCCTGACCCCGGCAGCGGGTCGTGTGGCCTGCGACTGGCCTCGGCCGTCCGAGATCAGCAGGGGTTGCGTGCTGCTGTTCAGGATTCTGACCCCCGCCACCTCGGTCGTCCCACCGTGCGTTGAGGGTAAACACCGACATACCTCCTGGATTCCCAAGGCGCCGCCGGAAAAGGCCGTCGAGACCGCCATCTTTGTGACCTCGCCCGCCGCCGGCATGCCCGCCTGGCCCACCAGGGACCTGGCAGGTCGCGCGCTGTTGGGATCGTTGGAACTGGTCACCGGAGACAGGGTGTCCGTCTTGTATCGGACGGTTGGCAATCCGGATATTGCAGCGCATCAACGGGGCTTGCTGCCTGTCCCGGTCACGGCCTCAGCGAACCAGCCACGGTCTCTGGCGATCGTGTTCGCGCCGGACGGTTCCAGGGTGATTTATGACCTGGCGGTCGAACCCGGTGTCGCCTGAGGGACAGCTGGCTTCAGTATGGCCCGCCGAACATCCGTCGAGCCCAGGCGAAAACCCTTCTTACCTGAATGGCTCTTGCTTGAAGGAGCGCAAGCGACAAGTTGGCCTGATGATTCCGATCATTTCTTCCGCAAAACGCTGTGAGTACGTCCCTGTAAGCTCGACGGCCGCGTCCACACCGCCGACGTTATCTCCAGAAACGACCGGAATCAGCTCAAGTAAGTGCCATTGCCTGCCTACCTGATTTCCCTGTCCAGCGCTTGGGTCTGCCGCAGGATGGTTGCGCGGGTCGGCGATCGACCGCCGCCCACCGGGGTGGCTTGTCCCGCGAGTTGAGCCCAAGGCGCAATTGGCAGTAGTCTGACGAGGCTTGGTGCGATGAGTGATTGCGCGGCGAAGGTGGCGCTTGCCGAAGGAAGAACCGTAAGAAAATTATTTCCGGCCCCTGCGGCGATGTCGGATGCCGGAACGATAGGGCATGCTCTTGGAAACGATCCAACACAAACTGCAGCAATTCGATCCCGGTATGGTCTGGCTGGACAAGGACAACCGGATCCTGGCGATGAACGGTGTCGCCATCGAGACGCTCAACGCACGCCCTGGCGAGATGATCGGGGAGGAGATCCTGTCCATCCACCCGGAGGCGAGCCGCGAGAAGGTACGGTGGCTTCTGGAGCAGTCGTCCTGTCCCGCCAAGTCGCCGCCGCCGATGACCATGATGATCAACATCCCGGAGCGGGTGCTTCTGATCAAGGTCTCCAAGATGTTTGGCAAGGACGGTTCGGCGGGCACCTGCATGATCTTCTACGACCTTACCGACCTGGCCACACGGCCGAATGGGCGTGTGGCCGACGGCGCGGCCCCGGAAACTCCGCAGCGACAGCTATGTAAACTGCCGGTGTATAAGAATAAACGGGTGCTGCTGGTCGATCTCGAGTCGGTTTGCTGCATCAAGGCCGATGGCCGCTATTCGAAGCTTTACACCGACAGCGAGGACTTTTTCTGCAACCTGTCCATTTCCGAGTTGAACAATCGACTGGACGAGCAAATGTTTTTCCGTGTCCACCGCAGCCACATCGTGAACCTGCGCTTCGCCAAGTCCTTCGAGAAGAGCGATGACCAGTGTTTCATCGTGATGGACCACAAGGAAGGCATCAAGGTCCCGATCAGCCGCAACAAGGTGAACAACCTCAAAGACGTGCTGGGTCTGGCCTAGAACGATTTCGACGCCATAAGCCAACGGGCCTGACCGGCGGCGTCCGGTGGGTCGGATGTGCCGGGACGCCAGTTCCATCAGCATGGGCACAGCCGGCGTGCCGCACGTCCGTCCTGCGGCCGGTCGGCCTTGCGGCGACCATGTTATGTCGAATTTTTTACGGCCTCACCGCGCGTCTTATCAACCCATCAACCGGCCCTTCGGAAAAACCCTTCATCACAGGGCCATTCCGCCGGCCTTCCATTCTGCTGTTGATGACAGGATTCCTGCAGTTCGTGCGAAGGATCTGTATTTCATCCCGGTTCGCTTGCGTAATGCCGACAAACTGACCATGTTAAATCGTGACAAAATATCGACCCGACGCCGTTTCTAACTCAACACGAAAAAATCGGGAGGAGAGAAATGATCCCAGCAGGATTCGAATATCACGCGGCCACCAGCGTCCAGGATGCCATCAGGTTGTTGGCCGAACACGAGGATGCCAAGGTGCTGGCCGGCGGCCATAGCCTGCTGCCGATGATGAAGCTGCGCTTCGCCGAACCCGCGCACCTGGTGGATATCAACGGCCTCGGCGAACTCAAAGGCATCCAACTCGAGGGCGACACCCTGCGCATCGGTGCGATGACCACCGAGAGTGAGCTGATCGACTCGGAAATTCTGCAGCAACACTGCCCGCTGCTGGTCGAGGCCGCGCGGCTGGTGGCAGATCCCCAGGTGCGCAATCGCGGGACGCTCGGCGGCGACGTCGCTCACGGCGACCCCGGCAACGATCACCCGGCGGTCATGCTGGCGCTGGATGCGGAGTTCCTGATCGAGGGGCCCGACGGTGAACGCAGCGCACCGGCAAACGGCTTTTACCTCGGCACCTACTGGACCGGACTGGAAGAGGGTGAGTTGCTGACCGCGATCCGCGTACCCGTGCTCAAACCGGGTACCGGCTTCGGCTACAACAAACTGAAACGTAAGACGGGCGACTACGCGACCGCGGGCTCGCCGGTGGTGTTGAGCCTGGATGGTGAGCGTTGTCGCGAGATCCGCATCGGCCTGACCAATGTCGCGCCGATGGCGATCCGGGCGGAATCGGCCGAAGACCTGTTGCGTGGCCAGGTGATCACCGAGGCGCTGATCGAGCAGGCCGCCGAACAGGTGATGGCCGCGTGTGACCCGGCCGAGGACCTGCGCGGCGACATCGAGTACAAGACCCACATGGCGGCGGAGATGGCGCGCCGCTCCATCCGAGATGCCCTGGCACGGGCGAGGAGCTGACAGCGATGGCCAAGCAACACATCACCTTCAACCTGAACGGCCAGCAGGTCGATGCGCTGGTCGAGCCGCGTGAACTGCTGGTTCATACCATCCGCGAGACGCTGAATCAGACGGGCACGCACATCGGCTGCGAGACGTCGCATTGCGGCGTCTGCACGGTCGACCTCGATGGGGTGTCGGTCAAGGCCTGCACCCTGCTCGCGATACAGGCCAATGGTTCGGAGATCACCACGGTCGAGGGTCTGGCCGGGGCCGAGGGGCTGCATGCGGTACAGCAGGCCTTCATCGAGGAGCACGGCCTGCAGTGCGGCTTCTGCACCCCGGGGATGCTGGTCCGTGCCTACCGGTTCCTGCAGGACAACCCGAACCCGACAGACGAAGAGATCCGTTGGGGCATGTCCGGCAATCTGTGCCGCTGCACCGGGTATCAGAACATCATCAAGGCAGTGCACTCGGCTGCACAGAAACTGCAACAGGCATAAGGGGGCAAACCGATGGCAGCAACAGCAGAAGACATCAGCCGTGAAGACGCCCTGCAGGGCATCGGCTGTTCGCGCAAGCGCAAGGAAGATCCACGCTTCGTCCAGGGCAAGGGCAATTATGTGGACGACATCAAAATGCCCGGCATGCTGTTCGCCGACATGGTGCGCAGCCCCTATGCGCATGCGCGCATCAAGGGCATCAACAAGGAGAGGGCACTCGCCCTGCCGGGGGTGCACGCGGTGCTGACGGCCGACGACCTCAAGCCCCTGAATTTGCACTGGATGCCGACGCTGGCCGGCGACGTCCAGGCGGTACTGGCCGACGAGAAGGTGCACTTTCAATACCAGGAGGTCGCGGTGGTTGTCGCCGACGACCGCTACATCGCCGCCGACGCGATCGACCTGGTTGAGGTCGAGTACGAGCCCTTGCCGGTGCTGGTCGACGCGCACAAGGCGATGGACCCGGATGCGCCGGTGTTGCGTGAGGATCTGGCGGGCAAGAACGAGGGTGCGCACGGGCAGCGCCGCCACCACAACCATATCTTTTCCTGGGAGGCCGGCGACCGCGATCCGACAGACAGGGTGTTCGAACAGGCCGAGGTCACCGTCAAGCAGGAGATGTACTACCACCGGGTGCACCCGAGCCCGCTCGAGACCTGCGGCTGCGTCGCCTCCTTCGACAAAGTCAACGAGCAGCTGACGGTTTACATCACCTCGCAGGCACCGCACGTGGTGCGTACCGTGGTGTCGATGCTGTCCGGGATCCCCGAGAGCAAGGTACGGATCGTCTCGCCGGACATCGGCGGTGGCTTCGGCAACAAGGTCGGCATCTACCCGGGCTACGTGAACGCCATCGTCGCCTCGATTGTGCTCGGGCGGCCGGTCAAATGGGTCGAAGACCGCATGGAACACCTGTCGACCACCGCGTTTGCGCGTGACTATCACATGACCGGTGAGTTGGCCGCCGATAAGGATGGCCATATCAAGGCCCTGCGCGTGCATGTGCTGGCAGACCATGGCGCCTTCGATGCCTGTGCCGATCCCTCCAAGTTTCCCGCCGGTCTGTTCCACATCTGTACCGGCTCCTACGATGTTCCGGTCGCACACGTTCAGGTCGATGGTGTGTACACCAACAAGGCGCCCGGCGGCGTCGCCTACCGTTGCTCGTTCCGCGTCACCGAGGCGGTCTATGTGATCGAGCGGACGCTGGATGTGCTGGCACAGAAGCTCGGTATCGACAAGGCGGAGATCCGCCGGCGTAACTTCGTCAAACCGGAGCAGTTTCCCTACAAGACAGCATTGGGCTGGGAACTGGATAGCGGCGACTATCATACGGCGCTCGACAAGGTCCTGGCGGCGGTCGATTACGACGGCCTGCGCAAAGAACAGGAGGAAAAACGCGCCAGGGGCGAACTGATGGGCATCGGGCTGGTGACCTTCACCGAGATCGTCGGCGCCGGGCCTACCCGCACCTGCGACATCCTCGGTGTCGGCATGTTCGACAGCGCGGAGATTCGGGTGCACCCGACCGGCAGCGTGATCGCCCGCATGGGTACCATCACGCAGGGTCAGGGTCATCAGACGACCTATGCGCAGATCATCGCCAGCGAGCTTGGCCTGCCCTCCGATCACATCCAGATCGAGGAGGGCGACACTGACACCGCGCCCTACGGACTGGGCACCTATGGCTCGCGTTCGACCCCGGTGGGCGGGGCGGCGACCGCAGTCGCCGCGCGAAAGATCCGCGCCAAGGCGCAGAAGATTGCGGCGCACCTGCTGGAGGTCGATGAGAACGACCTGGAGTGGGACATCGACCGCTTCAAGGTCAAGGGGGTGCCGGGTCAGGAGAAGACCATGAAGGAGGTCGCCTGGGCCGCGTACAACAACCTGCCTGAGGGCATGGAACCCGGGCTGGAGGCGGTGGACTATTACGACCCACCGAATTTCACCTACCCCTTCGGTGCCTACCTGTGCGTCGTGGATATCGACAAACATACCGGCCAGACCCACATTCGGCGCTTTTACGCGCTGGACGACTGTGGCACCCGAATCAACCCCATGATCATCGAAGGCCAGATCCACGGTGGACTGAACGAAGGCTATGCGGTGGCGATGGGCCAGGAGCTACCGTACGACGAAGAGGGCAATTCGCTCGGCAACACCTTCATGGATTACTTCATCCCGACCTTTGTCGAGACCCCGCACTGGGAGACCGACTACACGGTGACCCCGTCGCCGCATCACCCGCTGGGTGCCAAGGGCGTGGCTGAATCGCCGCACGTCGGCAGCATCCCCTGTTTCACCTCGGCCGTGGTCGATGCCTTTGCCCAACTTGGGGTGACCCACATGAACATGCCACACAGCGCCTATCGGGTGTGGCAGCAGATCCACGAACTGGGTTTGGACAAGCGCGACTGAACCACAGCTTACGCCCCGGTCGGCAACAGCCGGCCGGGTGCACGGGAGAAAAGAGATGCAAGTCAAACTGGACAAAAGTTTCCCGATCGCCGCGCCGGCCAGCAGCGGCTGGAAGTTTCTGCAGGATATTCCGGGCGTCGCCGGCTGCATGCCTGGCGCCGAGATTACCGAGGCGATCGACGACTCGCACTTCAAGGGCCGGGTCAAGGCCAAGATCGGCCCGGCGACGATGGCGTTCAATGGCGACATCGAGATCCAGGCCATCGACAGTGAAAAGCGCGAAGTGCACTTGATCGGGCGCGGCCAGGACACCAAGGGGACCTCGTCGGCGACCATGGATCTGACGGCCAGGATCCTGGACGGTGCCGATGGCGACTGTATCCTTGAGGGCGAGGCCCAGGTCGCGGTGACCGGCAAGGCGGCCAGCCTGGGGGGCCGGATGATGACCCAGGTCGCGGACCAGATACTCAATCAGTTCGGCAAGAATTTCGCGAACAATGTGATGGCCTTGGGTGAGGGCGATCAGGCCGAGGAGGCGCGCGAGGAACTTTCGGAGCAGCCCAAGGAGGTCAACGGCCTGGCGTTTGCGTGGGCCGCGATCGTTGGCTTTTTCCGCAGTCTGTTCGGCCTCAAGAAGGCCGGCTCCAACTGAGCCGGCGGCCGGGCGGGGGCAACAGGCATGGCGGGCGAGAATCGTATTGCAGACCTGCAGGGTCGTCTGGCCGGCGCCGGCTACATCGCCGAGCGGGCATTGAGCGCCACGCTGTTGCTGTTTACGGAGTTGCAGCGGCCGCTGTTGCTCGAGGGTGACGCCGGTGTCGGCAAGACCGAGATCGCCCGGGTGCTGTCGCAGGTGTTCGCGTGCCCGCTGATTCGCCTGCAATGCTATGAGGGGCTGGACGTCAATTCGGCAGTCTACGAGTGGAACTATCAGCACCAGTTGCTGGCAATCAAGCTGCTCGAACAGGGCAAGATCGATCCAGACAGCGCAGAACAGCAGATATTCAGCAAGAAATACCTGCTCGAGCGGCCGCTGCTGCAGGCGATCACCCAGGCCAGGTCGCCGGTGCTGCTGATCGACGAGATCGACCGTGCCGATGAGGAGTTCGAGGCCTATCTGCTCGAGCTGCTTTCCGACTTTCAGGTCAGCGTGCCGGAACTCGGGACCATCGCGGCGGTCAGTCGGCCCCACGTGGTGCTAACGTCAAACGGCACGCGTGAGCTCAGCGACGCACTGCGCCGGCGTTGCCTGTATCACTATGTCGAGTACCCCTCCTTCGACAGGGAACTGCGTATCGTCAATGCCCGGGTGCCGGAGATCGGTCCGCAGTTGGCCCGTCAGGTGGTGGCGTTCGTGCAGGAACTGCGGCGGCTGGATCTGCGCAAGAAGCCGGGCATCGCCGAGACGCTGGACTGGGCCGCGGCGCTGTTGCGCCTGGACGTCGAAACACTGGATGCCGAAACCCGGACGGTGATGGATTCGCTGGTCTGCCTGTTGAAGACCCGCGAGGACAGCGCGCAGTTCGACGTCGTCGAGGTCGAGCGGCTGGTGGCGCGGGCGGTATGAGCACGCCTGCACTGCAGCAGGATGCAAAGATCGGGGACGCGCTGCAGCGCCGCCTGATCGGCTTCGTGCGCCTGTTGCGCGCGAATGACTTTCATGTCGGTGTGGCCGAGGAAATCGATGCACAGCGCGTCGCGTTGAGCTGTGACCTGACCGACGCCCAGCGCTTGCGCTGGGGCATGCGGGCGCTGCTGTGCTCGGATCAGGATGAGTGGGAGCAGTACGATGAGCTGTTCGACGCCTACTGGCTGCCGGCCAATCTGCACAGCCGTTACCAGCCACGGCCGGGTGCGCCGGTCGAGCGTGAGTTGTCCGGCAGCGGCGGCGAGCGCAAGGGGCAGGGGGCACCGGCCGAGGTGGACAGTGCCGGCGATGGCGACGCCAGCGACGCCGCTGCGGGTGGCACGCGCGAGGGGGCGAGCGCCGCCGCACAGCTCGCCGGGGCGGATTTTCAGTCGCTTGCCGATGCCGGTCAGATGCGCGCGATGGAACGTCTGGTTGAGCGGCTCGCCCGCAACATGCGCCGGCGCCTGGTGCGACGCCAGAGGCTGCAGCGGCAGGGACGGCGCATCCACCTGCGCGGGACGCTGCGTAGTTGCCTGCGTTACGGCGGTATGCCCATGCAACTGGTCTATCGACGGCGTTGCCGGCGTCAGCCGCGCCTGCTGATGATCGTAGACGTGAGTCGTTCCATGTCGCTCTACAGTCATGTTTTTTTGCGCTTCGCGCGCGGATTGGTCAATGCGTTTCGCGATGCCTCGGCGTTCGCCTATCACACCCGGCTGGTTCCGATCACCGACGCGCTGCGCCAGACCGACATGCCGCGGATGCGCGCCAGTCTGGCCCTGATATCACAAGGTTGGTCCGGTGGTACCCGGATCGGGGAATGCCTGGGACATTTCAACGATGACTACGGCCGCTTGCTCAACAGCCGCAGTGTGGTGATCATCGTCAGCGATGGCCTGGACACCGGCGAGCCGGCGCGGCTGGCGGACGAGCTGGGTCGAATCAAACAGCGCTGCCGCACGCTGATCTGGTTGAACCCGCTGCTTGGGCGCCCCGGTTACGAGCCGAAGACGCGCGGCATGCAGGCGGCGCTGCCGCACATCGACCTGTTCGCGCCGGCGCACAATTTGCAGAGTCTGCAGGCCCTCGAGCCGATGTTGATCGGGCTTTGAATCAGGATCGGAGACAACGATGATATTGCATAGCGATGCGGTGCTCGACAAGGCCCAGGAACTCAAGACACGGGGCACGCCGTTCGTCCTGGCGACAGTCGTGCGGGCCGAGTCACCGACCTCGGCCAAGCCCGGAGCGAAGGCGCTGGTGACCGGCGACGGCGAACTGATCGGTTGGGTGGGCGGGGGCTGCGCCCAGCCCGCGGTGCTGGATACGGCAAAAAAGGCGCTCAGGGACGGCCAGTCACGGCTGATCCGGGTCAGCCCGAACAAGGGCGGGACGGCAGAGGAGGGGGTCATCGACTTCGGCATGACCTGTCACAGCGGAGGCACCCTGGACATCTTCATCGACCCCGTCATTGCCCGGCCGGCGCTGCTGATCCTCGGTGCCTCGCCGGTCGCCCAGACCCTGTGCGTGCTGGCCCACCATGCCGGCTTCGCGGTCAAGGTCGCGTCTCCCGGCGCGAATGCCGAGCTGTTCCCGGAGGCGCAGGAGATCATCGACGGCATGGATCTCTCAGCGTTCGGCGGTGGCGCGCCCGCCCTGGTGGTGGTGGCGACCCAGGGCAAGCGTGACGAGGCCGGACTCGAGGCGGCCCTGCAAATCGATGCGCCTTACATCGCCTTCGTCGCCAGTGCGCGTAAGGCCGACAAACTGAAGGTCTACCTCAATGAGCGCGGTCATGACCCTGCCCGGGTCGACGCGATCGTCTCACCGGCAGGCATCGAGATCGGTGCCGTCACGCCCGAGGAGATCGCGGTGTCGGTTCTCGCCGGGCTGATCGCCGTGCGCCGCAGCGCCCTGCCGGCCAAGAACGCCGGCGCGTCCGAGGCATCGGCCGGCTGTTGTTCTGGTGCGGCTGAACCGGACAAGATGGAGTCCGACGGTGCTTGCTGCGGCGGCGGAGACAAGGCGCAGGCCCGGGTCGACCCGGTGTGCGGCATGACGGTGCAGGTCGCCGACGCCGAGCACGTCAGCAGCTACCAGGGGGGCGATTACTACTTCTGCTGCGCCGGTTGCCGGCATGCGTTCGACAAGGATCCGCTGAAATACCTCGAGGCCAAGGAGGGATCGTGATGCGCTTCTCGGCGATCCTGCTGGCAGCGGGGGAGTCGCGCCGCATGGGCGCGATCAACAAGCTGACATTACCGGTCTTCGGTGAGCCGCTGCTGCGGCGTACCGCCCGAACCTTGCTGCAGGCGCGCCTGCAGGAGATCGTGGTTGTGCTCGGTCATCAGCGCGACATCGCTGAACCTCTGCTGCGGGATCTGCCGCTGCGCAACGTCTACAACGACGATTACCTTCAAGGCCAGATGACCTCGGTGCACCGTGGCCTGGCGGCCATGCAGCAGGCCTGCGATGCGGTCCTGGTCTGCCTGGCCGACCTGCCGCTGCTCGAGGTGGCGGATCTGCGCCGGCTTACCGGCGCCTTCGCCGATTGCCCGACCTCGGTACTCGTCCCCACCTATCGGGGCGCGCGCGGCAACCCGATCGTGCTGGCCTACGAGCACCGGCAGCAGATCCTCGCCGGCGACCGCAACCTCGGCTGCCGTCGCCTGGTCGAAAGGCATCCGGAACTGGTGACGGCGCTCGAGATGGACAGCGATCATGTGGTTTTCGATCTCGACACGCCGGAGGCCTATCAAGAATTGCAGCGGCGGCTGGGTGACCCCGGCGCCTTGCCCAATGTTTCGAATTGCGGCTGAGAGGCACGTCATGGCGAAAGACATCTACGAGGTAGTTCACGATCTTCAGCAGCGCGGTGAGCCATTCGCTATTGCGACCGTCGTTGAGACGGCCGGTTCGGTCTCGGCGAAGACCGCGTCGAAGGCGGTAATCGACCACGAGGGCCGCATTGTCGCCGGCTGGGTGGGCGGCGGCTGTGCCGAGTCGGGTACCTGCGACAAGGCGTTGGAGTGCATGCGCAGTGGTGAGACCGCGGTACTGGATATCGACCTCGATGACGAAATGCTCGGCGCCGGCATGCCCTGCGGCGGCAGCATGCGTGTCTATGTCGAACCGGTACTGCCGCGCGCCAGCCTGTGGGTCATGGGCCACGGCCGGGTGGCTGAGTCGCTGTGCATCCTCGGCGACCTGCTCGGTCTGCGTGTCATCGTCAACGACCCGGGCGTCGACTGGGACAGGTACCCCGATGCGAGCCGCCTGATTACCGACGATCTCGACTACGAACAATTGACTCCGCTGGTCGGGGACTATGTGGTCATCGCCACCCAGCACAAGGGCGACCACGAGTCGATCAAGCGGGCGCTCGCCTCGCCGGCCGGTTATATCGCGCTGATCGCCAGTCGCAAACGTTCCGGCCTGGTGCTGGACTACCTGCGCGAGGAGGGCTTCTCCGAGCAGGACATCGCGCGCGTCATGGCGCCATCCGGTCTCGATCTGGGCGCGCGCACGCCCGAGGAGATCGCGCTGTGCGTGATCAGCGAGATCGTGCTGTTGCGCCGTGGCGGCAGCGGTATGCGGATGCGCGACAAACTGCAGCAGCGCCGGCTGCGCGCCGCCGGCGGCTGAGGCGTGACCGCAGCGGCGCACACGACCATGGCCACGGACGGCCTGGACACCGAGCGGATCCGGCGCGACTTCCCGCTGCTGCATGAAGCCACCCTGGCCCGTGGCCTGCACTATCTGGACAATGCCGCGACGACCCAGAAACCGCGCCAGGTGATCGATGCGGTGGGTGCGTGCTACAGCGAGGAGTATGGGCCGATACATCGTGCGCTGTATCCGCTGGGCGAGGCGGCGACCGCGCGCTACGAACAGTCGCGCCAGACGCTGGCCGCGTTCCTCGGGGCCGCGTCGGCCGATCAGCTGGTGTTTACGCGCTCGGCCACCGAGGCAATCAATCTGGTCGCCTTCGGCTGGGCCTTTCCGCGACTGGGAGCGGGCGATCGGATCTGGGTCAGCCGCATGGAACACCATGCCAACTATCTGCCCTGGCAGCGTATCTGCCAGCAGCGTGGTGCCGAGTTGCGCATCATAGAGATGGACGCCGACGGCCGACTGGATCTGGCGGACACGCCCGACTTGTTTACGCCGCGCACCCGGCTGATCGCGGTGTGTCAGGTCTCCAACGTGCTCGGCCTCAAGAACCCCATCAAACGGCTGTGCGCCGAGGCGCACGCCCACGGTATCCCGGTCCTGGTCGACGCCGCTCAATCGGTTTCCCATCTGCCGATCGACGTCGCCGATCTGGGCTGCGATTTCCTCGCCTGTTCCGCGCACAAGATGTATGGCCCGGCCGGTATCGGTCTGCTCTACGGCCGTGCCGACCGTCTCGCCGAGATGGAACCGCTGTTGCTCGGCGGCGGTATGGTCGACGAGGTGGGCGAGGGCATGGCGGCGAGCCGCTGGTCGGCGGTGCCGGCCTGTTTCGAGGCAGGCTCTCCCAACCTTCCCGGTGCGGCCGGCTTTGCCGCGGCGGCCCGTTACCTGGACGGCCTCGACCGCGAGCGTGTGCGCCGACACGTCGCGGCCCTGACCCGCGCCGCCGCTGCCTCACTCGCCGCGGTGCCCGGCCTGCGGCTGCTCGGTCCACCGGAGTCGTCGGCGATCCTGGCGTTCACGATGGACGGCGTGCACCCACACGATCTGGCGCAGCTCGCCGGCGAACAGGGCGTCGCGATCCGGGCCGGGCACCACTGCGCGCAGCCGCTGCTGCGCCACCTGGGACTCGCCGCCACCGCCCGCGCCAGTTTCGGTATCTACAACGATCTGGACGATGTGGAGGCACTGGTCGCGGCGATCGACAGTGCGCGTCGCCTGTTCGGGGCCTGTTAACACTGTGCGGATGGCCTGCGTTGCAGTTTCGCTCATGTACCGCAGGTACACAGCGCTCACTGCGCCTGGTCCTGCAAAAAATGGGGCTCTGTCGATGGGTATCCGCACAGCGTTAACAGGCCCTAGCTGAGGAGGTTTCCGATGGCCGATCACAGTCTGTATAAGGACATCCTGCTGCGCCACTACCGCCACCCGCATAACAAGAGCGACGGAGAACTGAAGGATGCGGATATCGTGCGGCGTGGGGCCAATCCGCGCTGCGGCGACGAGATCGAGGTCGGGCTCTACCTGGACGGCGATCGGCTGCGCGAGGTGCGGTTTCGCGGCCGCGGCTGTTCGGTGTGCATTGCCTCGTCGTCGATGATGACCGATGCGGTGAGCGGGCAGGCCGCCGCCGATGCCCGCCACCTGTGCGAGGACATGCGGCAGTGGTTCCAGCAGGGTGACGGTGACGGCCTGGCGGCACCGCCGAGCGATCTGCAGGCGCTTTCCGCGGTGCGCGAGTATCCCGCGCGCCGGCGCTGCGTGCTGCTTTCCTGGGATGCCCTGTCGGATGCCCTCGACGCGGTCTGAGCGACCAGGGATGACCGGGGGCCATGCCTGGGCCCTGACGGCGCTGATGGCGATGATCCTGGCCCTGGGGCTGCAGGCCCTGGCCATCAGGCCGCCGGGCGCGGGTCCGGGTCTGCTCGCGCTGATTGGCCTGCTCGGTGTATCCGCGCATGCGCTGCGCCTGGCCAGCGCCTGGCGTGACCTTGCTCAGCTGAAGCTGCTGATGCTATTCACTCTGTTCGGTCTTCTCGGTCTGCTCTCGGGCCTCGCCTGGGGCCTCGCCTGGGGCCTCGGCCCGGCCGGGCTGCTGGTGCTCGCGGCATGGTGCAGCACACGTACCGACTTTGGACTGGACGAGCTGTGAGCCAGCATCCGCATGACGCCCTGGGGGCATATCGGCATGCTGCTCGGCTGTAACCTGGGCATGTTGCTCAGCGGCTGCAGCCATGCGCCCGCGGTGCGCCGGGGCATGCCGTTCTGGCCGTTCCTGCCGTTGTGCAACATGGGTATGCTGATCGGTATGCTCGCACTCGGTTTCTGGCAGTTCGCGCCTTCGGGGGGCTGCGCGAGATTGCGCTGGTCATGGTGGCCCGGATGCTGCTGGCCATGGCCGCGGGGATGGTCGCCGTCTGGTGGATCGTCGGACGCCTGTATCCGCAGCAGGGCCTGGGCGCGGCGGCTCTGCGGGAAGGCCGGAACTGACGCAGAAACCCCGTCCGGCCACTCATGCTCGGTTGGGTCGTGGTTAGGCGGACTCTGGCGGCCAGGGTTTCATTCACCCTCATTGCCCGCCTACACCGTGTTCTGCATGCTGGCATGAACCGACCCATGCCATCGTATGTTGCTCGAAGAGTCGTTCTGATTGGTATTGACGTTCACTTCCCTCCAGGGCCACGGATGAATAGGCGTAGTCACGCCAATCCCTGCGCCGGTGGTAAACCTAACAACCATCTGGCCGATAACCCGTGTGCACCGGGCGATGTCGCGGCGTCATAGACCCTGCGCCTTGATTGCTGGCCGCCTTTGATGAATTCAATGAAACGGGGGCTGCCGGCTGAGTCGCCGGCTGGAAGGCTAGACACGCGTCTCCTGCGGGTGCCCGCCTCGACGCCAGTCGCATTGCTCGCCCGGGAATTCCACTAACGAGGGTCAACCTGGTGGGGCGGCAGCTACCAGCGGGTTCAGCATCGGGCACGGTACGGCAACGATTGGGAAGGCGCAGTCATGTATGGATATTTCTACGGGATGCATCGGCCGCCTTTCTCGCTGCACCCGGATCCAGGATTTTTTTTCGTCGGCCAACAGTATTCCACGGCGACCACGATGCTCGACTACGCTGTGTTTCGCGGTGACGGCATTGTCGTGATCACTGGCGAAGTCGGTTGTGGCAAGAGCGCAATGCTCAGGTGCTTTTTGGCCAGCGCGCCGGAACTCCTCGCGTTGGGTATGGTCACGAATCCCTCCCTACTGGAGAACAGTCCGATCCACGGCGTGATGTTAGCGTTCGGACTCGACCCCGGCGCCGCGCACAACGCCGAACTGCACGCCAGTTTTCAGGCCTTTTTGCATGAGCAGTTCGCGTCCGGGCGGGCCGTGATGCTGATTGTCGACGAAGCACAGCATTTGTCTCGAACCACGCTTGAACAGCTCAGAATGCTGACCAACCCGGCGGTCGATGGTGATGGCGTCCTGCAACTCGTGCTCGCCGGTCAGCCGCAACTAAAGCAGACACTGGACGACCCGGCGCTCAAACAGTTGACGCAGCGCATCGTCGCGCGATTTCATTTGGGCCCGCTGGGCGCAGGCGAGACCCAAGCCTACATCGTCCACCGTCTGTATGCAGCCGGCGCCAGTAGGCCGATCTTTTCCGACGCGGCAATCGCCGCTATTCACAGGGGATCCAGTGGTGTCCCCCGCGTGATCAACCTGATATGCGACGCGGCGTTGCTCTATGGATACGCCGAAGAGTTGTCCGAGATCGATGAAGCGCTGATTGGGCAGGTACTGCTTGACCGAGGTCTGAGTGCCGGTAACGATGCCTTGCTTGCCGCGGCCGCCCCACCGAGGCTGGTCCGGGCGCCTGAAGAAAGGGTCATGCTGCAACAACAAGATGCCGACCGCGAGATCGCTCGGCAACTGTTCGGTATGTCGAGAGGCAAGAAATGATCGTGTGGCGGGCCGTCTGCCGGCTGCGGTGCGCTATTTTGGGGCTTGGATAATGCCAGGCGTAAACCGGGGATTTCCCGATAAGGTCACGAAGGCGCTCGCCCGATACCGGGCGGACGCGCAGGCGCAGGGGTTGATCGATCGTTCGGGTCGGACGGGCGTGCGAGATGAGGGTGCCGGGCACGTGGGACATGCCTATGCGCCGGCCAGATATGAGCCACCGGCTGCGGTGCCAGTTCACGCTTACGAGGCTGCGGCCGAGGTCTCGGATATCGCAGGAGGCGTCAGGAGGCGCATAGGCTACCGGTGGCTGCTGGTGCTCCTGGTTCTGCCAGTGCTCGGTTGGCTGGCAAACTTGCCTGTCGGTAAGGAGTTGACGTTCGCCGCGGTGCTGACCGCCTATGGCGACGTGGTTTCGGTTACCAGCCCGGTTGACGGGGTCGTTCGCAGGATCTCGATCCCCTCTGATCGTAGGGTTGTGCAGGGCCAGCCGTTAATTGAGATCGATCCCGAGATACCCCCGGGTCTGGTAAAGCTGCAACACGAACGGGTCGCGTTGGCGCTGCGCGAGGCGGGGTTGCGGGCGCGCTTGGCGGGTGAGCGGGTCCTGACCTACCCATCGGATCTCGCGGACGCGTACCCCACGGTGGATATTCCGCCATTGCTGGCAATCGAGCGCGAACGCCTCGTCGACCGGATTCGCGAGGATGCGCAACACTTGCAACCGACGCAACGCGCGATCGATGCCGCCATGTCCGAACGCGCCGAGGTGCGGGCAGAAAAAAAGGCGATCGAAAGTCGCCTGGACAAGATCAGGCGCCAAGTGGGCGCTGCGGCTTCGCTGAAGAAACAGAACGTGATCTATGAAGACGGGGTGTATACCGAGCAGTTGCTGCGGACGCTGAAGCGGACCCGCAGCGATATCCAGCAGGAACTGACCGCCCTGGGCCAGGACGAGGAACGGATCGATGAGCGCCTGCGCGAACTGAACAACGAGTTGACCGAACGACAGCAACAATACCAGGCGGGCTTGCGCCAGCAGCTCGAGAAGCACCGAAGCGCGACCGACGCGGTACTGGCGCAGCTCGAGGAGCTGGAGGCGCAGGTCGCCGTGGTGAAACTGAACGCGATGGCGACTGGCCTGTTCAAACCGAACCCTGCGTTACAGCTCGGCGGGCATGTGGACCGCGGCGACGCGATCGGCGCGGTGCTGGTTCCGAGCGATCAGGGGATCGTCGAGAGCCAGGTGTCAGCGCAAGAATCGGAAGCGATCCGCGTCGGGCAGCCGGTTCGCGTCACGCTGCAGCACCTCAAGCAGGATACCCGCTTGCGTTTGCATGGACGCGTGGTGTCACTGGTCAGTGATGCAAGCGACGGCGGACCGGGTGGCGGACTGCACCGGGTGCGGATCGAAATCGATGTGCCACTGCACGCTAACCACCCCGCTTCGGAGTTGTCGGCCGGGATGCCTGGCAGCATCACGATCGTCACCGGAGGGGAACCGATCTGGCGCCATACATGGCGCATGGTGAACATTGCTGGAGTCAACGGGTTTATTGATTTCGATCAGGGCTAGGACCCGGGCCTTATCAATGAGTTAAGCGTTGTACAGATAGGCGGTACCCGGAACGAAATTCTCATATAAAGACCGAATTCATTTCCAGGCTGCGCGCTGCGGTTGGCATCTTCAGTTAATAACTCATAAGTGTAGTCAATGTCGTTCGCGCTGATGGCCACTGCCGGCTAGGAATCGCAGTCTTTTGACGGGTGTGGATATCGAGATATGGTGCTCAGGATAAGTCAGTAAACGTTGCACACTGACTTTGCCGCGATAGTAAAACGGCAGACCCGGTAAAGCGGGAACGTCTTGGTTTTCATGGCCAATATGCTGGTATATTGATAACCTGATAATTATTGTGGATCAAATGGGGCGTGTTAGGTATTTAACTCTTACCCCGTACATAAGATGTAAGGAGAATAGGTTATGCGTAAATGGCGAAGTCTGTCCTGGACGATGCTGGTCTTTTTGCCGCTGAGTGTTGCAGCTGACGAAGGGGCGGTGGCGGAGCTTATCTATCTCCTGGAAGACAACGGGCGCAACGCATTGGTCTATACAACGGTTCGTTCTGACAACCCAGGCTACGAGCTGCGGATGCCAGCATCCAATTCCTACGATGAAAAGCAGGAGCGATTTCTCTACATCTACCCGGAAGAACACGAATGGATGCGTATGGATCAGCCTGGTCAAGAGATACTCAAGCTTCCCACAGGGGATTTTGCCACCTTGCGTAGAGTTGGCCTCAACCATGGCCGCACGCTCACGGTCGATGAGGCCGGCACGCATACCTTCACGACACCTGCAACATCAGTCGGTGTCTCCAGCGGCCATCGGGGTATCTGGAATAGTCCGGGCGGCTTCAGGCAGATGACCTACACATGGGTCTTTCCCAAGGTGTATGAACCTGTCTCTTATGAAAGCAATCAGCCCGGCCAATGGGTTAAGCGCTTCAACACCGTGACCTATTACGGAAAAGACGTGAATGACCTCGAGTTCAAGATAACGTACCGCTCTCGCTTGAGCGAGCTCTACGAGCAACTGAAGCAGATGTTTGGCGACGAAGACAAGATCGAGGTCACAGAGGGGGCCGAGGGGGTTCGGGTGAGTATCGAGGCGACACTGCTCTATCCCTCAGGCGTAGCCGAGTTGTCGGCGAAGGGGAAGGGCGTGCTCGGCCGTGTCTCAAAAACCCTGAAGGAGCATCAAGCGGTGCGTGTGATTGTAGAGGGCCACACCGACACTGATCGCATAGGTGAAAAGCTGGTGCAACGCTATCCGACGAACTGGGAGCTGTCGGCGGCACGATCGATCAATGTGATTCGTTATCTCATCGCGCTCGGCTCTTCGGGGTCACGATTCGAAGGGCGGGCCTTCAGCTCGACGCGCCCTGTTGCCGCGAATGACTCGCCGAAGGGCAAGGCCAAGAACAGACGCATCGAGTTGCTTTTGGCGCGCGAGTAGACGGCCTGTTATCTCGAGTTCGATGTTGTCATCGAGAAGTGGCAACTGGGCGGGCTCGGATCAGAGCCCCCCCTCGCTTCGTTGACCCCCGTAATCAATCGGGCGGGCGCGCCAGTATTGAGCAAGCCCATCGCCTCCAGTGCTGCAACGGTCGGGTGAGCCTTGAAGGCAGTCTGAAAAGCTGAACCTTCAATCGGGCCGATCAGGCCTCATTTGGTCCGATGCTCCTTGAGCGCATGTCTCGCTGACGGCATTGCTGTGGGAAAAAACCTCACAAAATGTCCTTAAATTTTACAGAGTCTTGTACAAGGCGCTGTGCTTCCCCGTTAATAATAGGTGCGTATCGCCTTTTGGCCCGCTTTCGTTGAGTTGCATATACACAGACCAACGATGTTTCTGGGTCTAAAGATTTTATTTCATATAGAAGCATCAATTTTTTTACAACGTAGCATTACCAGAAATGCGAAGTTCAGCGGACCGGGCAGAATGAGCGAATAAGGTATTGTTTTAGTGATCTTTTCAACTGATTGGCATTATCTATGCTTTAAGCTATTTCGACGGATCTGGTTCGTCATTCGCAGTACCTGTAGTTGGAGTAGTAAAGGAAATGTGGTCACGAAGAAGGCTTCTCGCTGATCCC
>CAWEET010000019.1:0-81924 GCA_963808165.1 uncultured Gammaproteobacteria bacterium
ACGATCGTGCTGCTGTTCGTGCTCGGCTTCTCGGTGAAGATGGCGACCATGCCGTTCCATCTCTGGCAGGCGCTGGCCTATGCCTACAGCCCGGGCCCGGCCTCGGCCTTTCTCGGATCCATCTCGGCGCGCATGGGCCTGTTCGCGGTCGCCCTGGTCGCGTTCAAGCTGATCGGCGCCGCGCAGCTCGACCGTCTGGTGGTCGTGCCCGACTGGGTGAACCTGCGCGACCTGCTGGCCTGGGCAGCGGTATTCACCGCGATCCTGCCGACATTCGTGGCGATGCGCCAGAACGACGCCCGCCTGCTGCTCGGCTGGCACGGTATCGGCCAGGGCGGCTACATGCTGCTCGGCCTGGTGATGGCCGACAGCCTGGGCAGCGCCGGCGGCCTGCTGCACGTATTCAACTACGCGACCTACCAGGCGATCCTGCTGATGGCGGTGTTTGCGGTGATCCACCGTACCGGCACCGCCGACCTTAATCGCCTCGGCGGTCTGGTCGCCAGGATGCCGCTGTCGTTTCTGGCGATGCTGATCGGCATCATCGGCCTGGCGGGTCTGCCGCCAATGAACGGCTTCGTCTCGAAGTGGATGATCTACCGCTCGCTGATCATCGAGGGTATGCCGCTGCTGTTCGTGGCCACGGTGATCAGCACCCTGGGCACCGTGCTCAGCGTCTACAAGCTGCTGCACAACACCTTCCTCGGCCAGTTGCGCCTCGAGCACGAGCAGATCCGTGAGGCGCCCTGGAGCATGACCCTGCCGATGCTGCTGCTGTGCATGGTGGTGTTCGTCACCGGCGTTGCCCCGGGCCTGGTCCTCGAGTACGTGGCCGCGGTGCAGCAGGCGATCGGCCTGCCGGCGGTCGCCTACATCCTCGGCGGAATCGAATCGCCAGCCGGCACGCTCGACATGCGATGGATCACCGGCGTGTTGTTCGCCGGGTTCGGCATCGGCGCGCTGCTGTTCTACCTGATGGGCGGGCGCAGCAAGCGCGTGCACCAGCTGGACAACTATGCCGGCGGCCACTTCCTGACCGCGGGCGTGCGTTACCAGTACAGCGACAACTTCTATGCCGGCCTGATGCACCGCATCCGTCCCTGGTATCGAGACAGCTTCGCCTGGGCCGAGTCAGCGCTGGTTTCCGCCCTCGGTGCGGTGAGCACGCTGGCGCGCGGCTTCTTCGAACAAGCCAATCCGGCCCATTGGGCGTTGGTTGGCACCACTGTGGTTATGACCTGGATGATGTGGCATGCACTGGTCTGAGCTCGCAATCGAACTGACCCTGATGCCGCTGGTGGCATTCGTCGTCGGCCTGTTCATGGTCCTGATGATGCGCAAGATCGCTGCACGCCTGCAGCGTCGCGTCGGACCGCCGCTGCTGCAACCGCTGTACGACATCGTCAAGCTGTACGGCAAACAGACACAGACCTCGCACGGCCTGCTGCACGAGATCGGGATCGTGATGGCGGTCGGCGGCTATGTCGCGGCCGAGACCCTGCTGCCGGTCCCGGGGATGAACGGCATCGCCGAGAAGGGCGGCATGATCACCCTGCTCTACCTGACGATGATCCCGTCGCTGGGCATGGCGCTCGGTGTGGGTCAGTGCGCCAATCCGAACGGCTCGATCGGCATCTCGCGCGCGCTGACCGCGATGCTCGCCTACGACATCCCGTTCGTGATCGTGATTGCCGGCGTGGCGATGCATTTCGGCACCACCAACCTGGTCGATGTGGTCGCACAGCAACAGGCCGGCGGCATCGGCAGCTGGGGCGTGACCCAGATGCCCTTGCTGGCGCTGGCGGGCCTGTTCGCACTGCAGGGCATGCTGGGCAAACAGCCATTCGAGATCTACGTGGCACCGGCGGAGATCGCGACCGGCCCGATGGTCGAGATGGGCGGCAAGTTTCTCGGTGGCCTGTTCGTGATGCAGTGCTTCCAGCTCTATACCGCCGCGGTGCTGTATGTGACGCTGTTCCTCGGCGGTGGCGAAAACTGGATCACCTTCCTCGCCAAGTCGTTCGCAGTGCTGGTGATCCCGATGTCGATTGCGTTTCTGTTTCCGCGATACCGCACCGAGGACATGATCGCGATGCTGTGGAAGTGGCCCGTGGTGCTCGGGCTGATCGGGCTGATATTCGTAGGCTCGTGACTTGGCAGGTCGGGCTGCGCCCGATGCAACAACCGGCGGGCCAGGCCCGCCCCGAATAACGCTATTGGGGTTCGAGATGAAACAGTTTCCGGTCCAGGTCGAACAGCCGCAACAGGGCGGTAACATCTTTAGCCGCGTATTCGACGAGCTGACCGCGTTCTGCCGTTCGCGTTCGCTGTTCATCCTGCACTATTGCACCGGCTGTGGCGCGATCGAGCTGCCGCCGGCGATGACCTCGCGCTTCGACATGGAGCGGCTTGGCATTTCACCCATGGTCTCGCCACGTCAGGCCGATATCCTGCTGATCACCGGTTATGTATCGGTCAAGACCCTGAAGCGCGTGATCCTGACCTACGAACAAATGGGCTCGCCGAAGTACGTGATCGGCATCTGCTCCTGCACGGTCAACGGCGGCATGTACTGGCAATCGTATGCCACCGCGAAGAAGCTCAACGACTACATGCCGGTCGACCTGTATATCGCCGGCTGCATGCCCCGGCCGGAGGCGGTCATCACCGGCCTGCGTGAACTGATGGAGCATATCCGCAACGGCGAGGCGAACGGCTGGCAGGATTATTACCGCCGCTACGACTACTATCTGGGGAACCAGCAGCGCCTGTTCGGCGCGACCTGGCAGACCCCAACCGACGTCATCGCCGAGTCACGGCACTATGGTTTTTTCGGCAAGGACACGCTGGGCGGACACACGTCGCTGCTCGAGCAGCATCAGAAACCACTCGAACCGCTGACCATGAGTCTCGGTCTGGATGAAAAGACGAAGGTGGGATCGTGAGCGATGCCCAGCTACCGGTCGAACGCCTGAGCGTCATCCTCGGCGAAGTCAAGGAAGTACGGGTCAGCCAGCCCGGACCACGCCGCACGCGCCTCGATGTCGCCGCCGATGCCCTGCCCGCCCTGCTCGAGCTGCTCAAGGGCCGCGCCGGCTTTGTCCACCTGTCGGCGATCAGCTGTGTCGACTGGCCGGACGACGCGCAGTTCGAACTGGTCTATCACCTGTGGTCTTACGAACTCGGTCTGCTGGTTTCCGCGCACACACGCGTTGCCCGCGAGCCCGGGGTGTATGTCTCGGTCTACGACATCTATCACCCGGCCGGATTCTTCGAACGCGACATCCACGAGATGTATGGCGTGTTCTTCGAGGGTGCGCCGGACATGGAGAAGTTCATCCTGACCGAATGGGACGGCCCGCCGCCGATGCGCAAGGAGTTCGACAGCGAGGCCTGGGTCAACGATCACTTCGACTGGCAGGATTATCGGCCGGACTGGCTGCTCGAACTCGAACGGCAGGGTGGCGGCGTGGTGACGCCGCCGGACGAGCAACGTTTCAGCCGGCGCGATGTCACGGAGGCAAACGATGACTAGCGTCTCTGATCGGCTGCTGCTCATTGGGTCTTTGCGGCGGGCACGGCCCGCCCTGCCCACCACGCGCACCTGGCGGGCGAAGCGGGTCGTTGGGTTCCGAGTTCTCGACCTGGACGGCAGGTCGGGCGACGCCCGACGCATGGGTTATGCGGGTGCAACCCGCCCTTTGGATTGAGCGGAACAGATGCGAGCGGAAAACTACGAAGCGCGAAGCCACCCGCCGAGCAACGAGTTCGAGATCAACTTCGGTCCGAACCACCCCGGCATCGAGGGCAACTACGCGCTCAAGGTGAAGGTGCATGGCGACCAGATCGTCGCCGCGCGTGCCGACGGCGGCTACCTGCACCGCGGCTTCGAAAAGCTGATGGAGCAGCGCCTGTGGATCCAGAACATCGCCCTGGTGCCGCGCATCTGCGTACCCGACCCGGCGCCGATGGAGGTCGCCTATGCGATGGCGGTCGAACAGCTGTGTGGCCTGGACGTACCTGAGCGCGCGCAGTGGCTGCGCGTGCTGCAGCTGGAACTCTCGCGCCTGGCCGCCCACCTGTTCACCTTCGGCGGCCATGCGGCAACGACCGGCATGTACAGTCCGATGTTCTGGGGCGTGGCCGACCGTGACCAGTTGCTCGATCTGTTCGAAGAGTTCACGGGCGGCCGGGTCTACAGCATCTACAACATCCCCGGCGGCGTGCGCCGAGACGTCCCGGACGGCTTTCTCGAACGCCTGTCGAATACGCTCGACTACCTCGACTCGCGTCTGCCGGATTACGACAACCTGTTGTTCACCAACCGGGTGTTCGTGACCCGCGCGAAAGACACCGGGAAGATCAGCCAGAAACAGGCGCTCGAGTGGAGTGTGACCGGTCCCAACCTGCGCGCGACCGGACTGGCCTTCGACGTGCGGCGCGACGACCCCTACCTGGTGTACGACCAGCTCGAGTTCGACATCCCGACCGAGCGGGCCGGCGACGCCTGGGCACGCACGCTGGTACGACGCGCCGAGTTGCAGCAGAGCGTGCACATACTGCGTCAGGTGATCGAGCGACTGCCGGGCATCGACGGTCCGATCCGCGCGCCGATACCCAACCCCCTGGCGTGGAAGGTTCCGGCGGGCGAGGCCTACGTCCGCATCGAGTCATCGAAGGGCGAACTGGGCTGGTATGTGGTCTCGAACGGCGGGGAAAAACCCTACCGGGTGCATGTGCGCGGCCCGTCGGCGATGCACGCGGTGCAGGTGCTCGAGCACCTGGTCACCGGCTGCCGTATCGAGGATGTCGCGCAGATCATGTTCTCGCTGGATGCCTGTCCGCCGGAGGTGGACCGGTGAGCAGTTCAACCCGCAGCAGCAATGTCGACAAGCCAGGTCTGACCCGACGCGACAAGGCCATGCCGGGCGCAAGCTGCCCGGCTCGGTGTGCGGCGGGCGCAGCCCGCCCCACTGATGAACATGGCACCCACTCCGTCAGCCAGCGGGTCTTGAACAGTGCTCCGGCCTGTTCGATGCGCGGACATCCGCCGCAAGCAGGCGGCAGTCGCGCCCCCACGGACAGATTCACGGCGGCGCGCGGCGCGAAGGCGCCACTGCGCAAAGTCCAAATCCGGTGCGATTGGCCCTGCGAACCCGCACTGGACAGCAAAGTTTTCGAGGAGCTTTGATGGCAGACATCGAATACAAGAGCGCCGGGAGCATCCTGAACCCGTTGAAGAGCTTTTCGTTCTTCACCCGCCCGGCTGTCACCGAACCGCTCGAGCCGCGGCTCGCAGCAATGCGCTATCGCGGTTTTCACCTCAACGACTGGGACACGTGTATCGGCTGCTCGACCTGTCAGAAGGTCTGCGACAATGCGGCGATCAGCATGGTGAAGGTGCCGTCGCTGCCCGAGGATCCACTGAACGGGGTGCGCAATCTGCGCCCTGCGATCGACTATGGCCGCTGCTGCTGGTGCGCGCTGTGCGTGGATCTGTGCCCGACCGGCTCGATCAGCCTGTCGCGCGAGTATGTCCACACCTGTACCGATGAGCAGCTCTCCAGCTACTTCGTGCTCCCCGACCCAAAGGGAATGCACCAGAAGTTCTTTGGCGAAGGCTGGGACAAGACGCCGGAGAACGACCTGGTCGACCCAAACCGTCAGCCTATGGGCGAACGGGCACCGGCGGCGCGCATCGAAAACTTCGACGAGATCGTCCATGGCTACGACAAACAGCAGGCAATTCTCGAGGCGTCGCGCTGCGTGCAGTGCGGCATGTGCCACGATGCCTGCCCTACGCAGATGGATGCGCCCGAGTACATCCGGGCGATCTGGCAGGACGACCTCGAGGAGGCGGTGCGGCAGATCTACAACACCAATCCCTTTGCGCACACCTGTGGTCGCGTCTGTACCCATCGCTGCGAGACGGCCTGCTCCATCGGCAAGCGCGGCGAGCCCATCGCGATCCGCTGGCTGAAACGCTATGCGATGGATGCCTTCACGCCGGAGCAGGTAAAGAACATCGTCGGCATGCCGTCGGCGCCGCCGAGCGGTCGCAGCGTCGCCGTCGTCGGCGCGGGACCGGCCGGTCTGACCGCGGCCTACGACCTGGCGCGCCGCGGCCACCAGGTCACCGTGTTCGAGGGGCTCGACAAGGCCGGCGGCATGCCGCGCTACGGCATCCCGGCATACCGCCTGCCCTACGATCGCCTGGATGCCGACGTCGCGGTCATCGAGGCGATGGGCGTACAGATCCGCTGCAACACCTGGATCGGCCGCGACCTCAAGCTGACCCGGCTGCGTGACGAGCACGATGCAGTGCTGCTCTCGCTCGGCCTGCAACTCGGTCGCTCGACCCGGATCCCCGGCGCCGATCACCCCAACGTCCGCAAAGCGGTCGATGTGCTGCGCTGGATCACCGACGGTGAATCTTTCGAGGTGCCGCGCAGCGCCATAGTGATCGGCGGCGGCAACGTCGCAATGGACGCCGCGCGCAGCCTCGCGCGGTTGCAACGCCAGACCTTCGGCGAGGTCCAGGTCACCGTCTGTGCGCTCGAGGACTTCGACCACTTCCTGGCCGATGCCGAAGAGGTCCGGGAATCGAATGAAGAGGGCATCAGGATCCTCGACAGCCGGGGCCCGCAGGCATGCATCGTCCAGGACGGACGCCTGGTCGGCCTGAGCACGCTCAGGGTAATCTCCATCTTCGACGAACAGCAGCGCTTCGCGCCCAAGTACGACGAATCGGACAGGCTGGTGCACGAAGGAGAAATGATCATCGAGGCGATCGGCCAGATGACCGACAACGACCTGCTCGGCGAAGAACTCACCGAGGCACTGGAATGGCAGCGCGGGCGCCTGCTGGTGGACGCCGACGGCCGCACCTCCCAGCCCTGGCTGTGGGCCGGGGGTGACATGGTGCGCGGACCTGACGTGGTGCATGCGGTCGCCGACGGCCATCGTGCCGCACGCAGCATCGACAACTATCTGCTAAGCGATATCAGACAGGAGAAGCTATCTTGACCGAACATGCCGAAGGTCATGTCAGCGGCCGCGAGCGGCTGCAGAAAAGCACGACGGTGGGCGATGTGCTGCAGACCGCCGTCAGCTTCGAGCAGACCGCGCGCGACTTCTACCGGGATCTCGCACCGCGGGTCAGCAAGCGCATTCGCTGGCTGGTCGAGGAACTGGCGCAAGAGGAACAGCGTCACTTCGACCTGTTCACGGAACTGATGCAGCGCGACGACATCGGCGCTCAGGTCCAGGCGCGCATCGCCACGCCAGCCGCCGACCACAAATTTTCGGACTGCATTCACCTGCCGGATCTCGGCGATGCACCCGACGATCAGGCAGTGCTTCAGTACGCCCTTGGCCGGGAACACGCGGCGATGGAACAGTATCGGGAATTGTCCGAGACCACGGAGGCGGGGCCGATCCGCGACCTGTTCGCGTTTCTCGCCGACGAAGAGACACAGCACAAAGCAGAACTGGAAAAACTCTATTACGAAATCGTGCACAGCGGCGGCGTGTAGCCACCAACCGAGACACCTTGCCTCCGGAAACATCGAGCCGCATTGGCAAGCAACGGCAACGCCGCCGTTTCCAGACCCTCGCGCGACAGGCAGAACTTGCTGGGGCATGACTCCCAGCGGGCTAAACAATAATGTTCCGCCAGCCCGTCGGCACATCGCCGCCTTGGGAAAATTCGGCCATAATTCGATGACGGCAGATTAAGAAGCCAACCGGCATCGCACGGCGCCCCAGGTATCGGTTTCGAGGATGACTGCCGTGGGGTGTGCGGAGTTGGTCGTCCAGCGTCGGAGTCACGGCGCACCCAATGCGTCAGGACGCAAGGCTTTGCACAATTGTCATTTGGCATGATGCATTTGTGTGACGGCGGTAGCCTTTCCGAAGGCCAGTGCTTGTTGCACCTATTGACTTATGCCGAGAATCCGGTTCTTGTAGCGCCGGACCGCACGGAACGCCGGGGGAAGTGGACCATGTATCTATCGTTGGCACTTGGCAGCCTGCTGATGGTCCTGCTCGGGGCTTTCTTTTGGATGCGGCGCAACAGGCAGGCATCGACCGAATCACCCGAAGCCGGTCCCCTGCTGTCGCCGCAGGCCCAACTGCACAAACTGCAGCATTCCGGACGATTCTGGGGCGTCAGTGTAGAGTCGCACTGTCGTGCGTCCTCACCACTGGCCGGCCGCCGGTTTGCCTTTGATTCCCCGCCGATGTTGCCAGTTGAAGGCTGCAAAGAGGCCTCCTGCCATTGCTGCCTTCGGGGACTGCCGGATCGGCGCAAGCAAAGGGAGCGACGATCGGGCGAGGATCGCCGCCACAGTCTCCGGATGGAATCGAGTGACCGGCGCTCGCAGCGACCGCGCCGTCAGGATGATCGCAATTCCTGGGTAACCTATAGTCACCTGTAGTCATGACAATTCCAGTTACCCCGGTGCCTCCAATGTCAACACGTGGAGGGTAGCCTCCATGCGGTTCGCGCAAAACATTTACCACAGTGCCTTGGTGAGCTCGATACCGTTTCAACCGTCGCTTTGATCTGCCTGCCATGATTGAACACTTGGCATATGCGGCGCTCCGAACACCACTCATTCCGCATGGGGCTGGCCACCTTGTCCGGGCATTGGTGGCAATCAGATGACTCGTAGACCTGTTGGGAACAACGCGCTGATGACGCGACGAAATCAGGCGTCCGCGCCGCCGTAGCGTTGCAGGATGCGTCTCACATACCCCTGAGTCTCTGCATAGGGAGGGACGCCACCGTAACGCTCGACGGCGGCCTCGCCAGCATTGTATCCGGCCAGCGCAAGGGTCAGATCGCCATCAAAGCGACGCAACAGCCAGCGCAGATAGGCCATGCCGCCGCGCAAGTTCTCCATTGGCTCGAGCGGATTCTTGACACCGAAACGCTTCGCCGTTGAGGGAATCAACTGCATCAGACCGATGGCACCCTTCGGGGAACGCGCCGAGGTATTGAAGTTGGATTCGGCGCGCACGACCTCGCGAACAAGCGCCGGATCGAGATCGAACTCTGGTGCCATCTCGTAGATTGCGATCAGCAAATCGGCGCGCCGCCGGTTAGTCGAATGAAGTTCTAGACCGTTTTCCAGGATGCATTGCAGCCGTTTGCGCTCGACTTTGGCAATCCTGGACTTGAGGCCTGAGGGTAGCGGTTTTCCGAGTCGCTCCGCCTCGGTCATCCATGCGACGGCAAGGCCATCATCACGCGCTACACCGCGGCCGTGATAATAGAGCCAACCGAGTTCGAATGCCGCTGCGGCGTGCTTTCTGATCGCCGCTGCACACAGATAAACGATTGCACGATCGGTGTCACGGGCCACGCCATTGCCATGCAGGTAACGGAGTCCCTGCTCCGTCAACCGTGCCGGCTTCGCATTGACATCCGCGATCACCGAGCCGCTGCCTGCGAAGCACAGCAAAAGGATCACCACCGCAAAGCCGACTGCCGGCCTGATATTTTCTGGGCGAAGAGGAATCCAAGCCATGATCAACTATGCTCCAAATTCGCGCCCAAACATGACGTGCCTGGAGCTGCAGTAGCTGGCCCCGATTATCGATTTGCAGTGATCTGTCAACGTGTAAAGCACAATGATAGCGAAGGTCATGATGTTCGAGACCTTGAGCGCCCGCGAGGCCGCCCGTCCGGCAGCTGCCAAACTGGCACAATCTCCCAGCACCAAAAAATTGGTTGGCATCACAGAGACATATGTCCTGCAGTCCCAAACCATTGGCGAGTCTCGATAGACTGGCAATGAATCTGGCAGGAAAAGTGGAAGCCTGAAGTCGACCCGACAGTCACCCGATCGAAATCAGCGACTGTCAGGCCAAGTCCCGAAAACCACACCTCCAAACCCGTCCAAACGTTTCACACATTCTGCACAAACCGGAGCCGTTCTTCAGGATTGCTTCGCTCGTTTACCGATGTAACCGAGCATGCCAAGTGCAGATGCGAACAACCAAGCCGCGGCAGGAATCGGAACCGCTGAAACCTGGATGTTATCCACCGCACCGGACACATTGGTCATATCCAGATGTAGCGCGCTGACTCCTGACACCCCGCTGCCAAACAAGATGGTTTGATACCAGTTGGGCTGTCTATTAGAGTCACCATCGAATTGGTTTTTGTAGGTCCCGAGGACGCTATTCGAAGAATCGAGCAGGGTCACGGTGACGCCCTCTTTGGAGGCGTCGAGCAGGTCGATACTGGAAAGCGTCACTGCCCGATCGAAGGAGAAAGCGATTTTTCCACCCCGGGCTTCGTCGTCCGGCGCCGTTGCGCCCTGCTCCTGGATAATCAGCGCGTTACCGAAAGCCTTGCCAACAAGGCCCGACGCGGTTGGGTTGGCCGCCCGATTCGCCGCATTGTAGAACGGCCCCTCGAGATCCGGATCTCGGCCTCCCGTCAAGGCGGTATTGTAGATCCAGGCTTGGTTGGTTCTGCTAGTCACAGAGATCGAACCGCTCACTGTCCCTGTTGCATCCTGAAATCGGCTGACATCAGCATTGGACGGGTAGAAGGGACCTTCGAAATCGATCGTGGCAGACAATGCGAACGCAGGCGCAGAACAGACCAGACATCCGGCCAGCCCCAGCGTCTTCATCTGTTTATTCAGAGTTTTCACAATCGCGCTCCTCAAAAAGCTGATTTTTGTTTCGAGCCGTCGTCGTCACGCGGTTTCACCAGGTGTCGTCGATGGTACGCCAATGGCTCGCTTATGGCCCTAGAAGACGCACAAAACATGCCGTACATTGAGTGGCACGCAAGCCACTGTAAACAATGAATTTAATCTGGCGGAACACTCGCCTCGATTCGCGAACTGTAAAACTCACTGACACGGTTGAGTAACCACGTTCCCCTCTGGATCCAGGCATCGCTACTTGGGCGTAGCGATTGGGGCAGGGAGGTCCACGACTGACGCGGTAGACGCAAGGGCGACTCACGATCACTCCACGATGCGCCAAATCTCATTCAACGCATCCAGATCCCGTGCAGTTCAAAGCCCAGCCGAACGGCTGGGCTTTGGTCGCAGGATCAACCTGCACGTCTCACCGATTTCCTACTACGCTCGCCAATCCCCCCGCTCTGACGCCCCCGCAACGAAAAACGCGACACATGCAGCTTAATCGCCAGTCGGCTTCATCTCGCCTTCGGCAAAAACGACCACGCGACGGTTCTGTGCGCGGCCTTCGGCAGTGCTGTTTGGGGCAACCGGATCAGACTCGCCCCTGCCGATCACCTCGATGTCAGCATTCTTTACGGTATAGGACTGGCTCACGATGTAGTCCGCCACGGCCTGTGCGCGGCGCTGCGACAGCTCCATATTGTAGGTCTCCGGGCCAGTGCTGTCCGTGTAGCCCTCGACCTTCACCAACGAGGTCAGTTTCGCGCCACCGCGCAGCGTATCGATCCGCTCGTCGATGACCGCCATCGCGTCATCGCTCAGTTGGGCACTGTCGAATCCGAACAGCATGTTGGCCGCGATCGTCACCTGTTGCATCGCGATGGCGGTGACAGTGCCGGCGGTCGGTGCCGCCACCACCTCGACCTCCAGGTTCTGTTCCTGTTCATAACCGCACTCCTCGCGCCTTTCGCTGGTGTCCTCGTAGGGGGTCCGCCAGCACTCGCCCGAGGCATTGGTCACCGAACCAGCGGAAGAATCGACGTAATTTTTTACCGCGTCCTCTGCCACTACTGCGGCGGAAAGGCATGCCTGGGTGCTGAACAATGCAGCGAGCAAAAGTCTGTTGACGTTCATGATGAAAACTCCCGTTGGTGAATGCGATGTGCGTTGTTTGTCGAGGTCGACAACGAAGGGGTTACGATAGGCACCGCCGGCCTGGCGGGGTGCTGTCGAGGCGTGCCGGCCGCGCCGGCGCGATTGGGGGCGCGATGGTGACACCCCGTCGCCGGGTTGTCCATCTTATTCCGCAAGGCGACACAGGCTTCCCAGGTGCCGCAAAGGGACGCCTCAGCGGGCCCCCGCTTTAGACGGCGAATCGTCGAGTTGCCAGATGCGCACACTGGCGTCATCGCTGGTGGTGGCGAGGAAGCGCCCATCCGGCGACGGCGACACGGCGACGCCGCACAGCTCGTGACGCTGCAGTCGCTGCAGGGTCGTCCCGGTCGCCGCGTCCAGCAGCAGCACCGCGCTGTCGGTCTGGCGGCTGATGCTGGCGAGCCGCCCGTCGGGCAGAAATTCCAGGTCGTTGATGATCCCGGCATGGTCCGTGGGCATGCTACTCAGGCCGCCATCCGGGAGTCCCCAACGGAAAAGTCGAAACCAGCCCGCACCGATCAGGGTTGCGCCGTCTTGCGAAAACAGCAGGGCCCTCGCGTCGCTCGGCGGATCGTCCAGCCGCTGCGGTAAACCCTGGTAGGTCCACCAGTAGACATGCCCGTCCGTGCCCGCCGAGGCGATGGCGTCTCCCTGGTCGCTCAACGCGACCTCTCTCACCCGGTTGCGGTGCACGTCCGGCCACGCGCCGAGCGGTCTGCCTTCGTTGTCCCACAGCCTGACGCTGCCGTCCGCATGTCCGGTGGCAAGCAGCTCGCGGTCACGCCGTGCCGAGAGCACGGTCACCGGGGAACCGGTATCCCAGGCCTGCAGGCGACGCCCGGAAAGGTTCCAGATCGCCATACGGCCATCGTAACCGGCGCTCAGCAGGCGGCTGCCGTCGCCGAGAAAAACGATCCCATTGACCGAGTCGCCATGCGCCTGCCAGCCACCCGCGGGGGTCCCGTCCGGCAGGTGCCACAGGCGTATCCGGCCACTCCAGCCACCCGACGCGACCAGGCGCGAGTCGGGGCTGGTCGTCAGCGCGCTGCCACCGCTGTGCGCGCCCGGGATCACCACATCGGCGGGCCGCTCCGGCGACGAGTTACAGCCGCTGATGAGCGCCGCGCCGGTCACTGCCAGCAGCCACAATCCCTTACGAATCTTCAACACAATCTCCGGAAACCACCAACGCCTAGGGTATCCGCCCATAGCCTACGCATTCGTTCAGGATTTGGCGACTCGAGGTCGCGGCGGCGCACCGCGCGCGCTATCTGGCCCCGGCGACACCGCACTTGCGCCTGCCGGCTCCCCTCGACACGGCTCATTGGCGCCGACGCCGCCTATACTCTGGTGGCCGTTACTCTGGTGGCCGTCGGCTCATGGGTGGAGGCGCTTGCCGCTGTCGCTGCCCGCCGCGCCGGGTGCCCACAGATCGAACACGCCGGAATGCCGATCATCGCCTGCCGGCTGGTCAAGTGAGTGCGCTTGGGTGAAGCGATCGATGGCAGCCTTGGCGGTCCGCCAGATAGCTCGAGCTAGCCCGAGGCACTGGCGCGCATATCGGGCATCGATACCAGTCAGGCGAAACCGCTCACGTCTGTGGACCCATCCGCCGCATGATGTACTCATTCCAATAGGGCGTCCAGCAGACCAGCGCCCTACCCGTCCCCTGGTAGTCGCGCACCCTGGGCTCCCCGGAGAGGAACGACTGCAGAAAGGTGGTTGGCAGGCGATAGCGGTAATTGATGCCCTCGGTGCGCGCGATCACGTAGCTGCCCTCGGCGACCAGGCGCTCGTCGTCGAGGGTGATCTCCTCGACCGGCCCCGGCGCGTTGAGCACCACCCTGCCCTTGCCGCTGACCATCGTCCGATAGTCGATGAAACCCTCGCCGGTCCGTAGCGAGGTCCAAACGCGTTCGCGATGCAGGCCGAGATGGACACCTTCATCGGAGGCCCAGTAGGCCCCCTTTTCGAGAATCCAGGACTCGCCGTCCAGGTCGAACAAATGGTAGCCATGCAGCGACGACTCCAGGTGGATCGTACCGGTCCCGGTATAGGTCGGCCGGACCATTGCCTGGTGAGACATCATCGATTTCACCGCGCTGCCGACCGAGGGCAGACGCGCCGACATCTGGATCTCTCCCATCATGTAAGACAAGGCGCCGGACTCGGCACGCACGGTCTCGTCGTTTATCGAGATCTGAACCCAACGCATTCCCTCGAGTTGACAGACTTCGAATTCGGCCATCGATATACCCCCGTTACCGAATTGAGCGCAAGCGGACCATGGTCCGGCGCCTCAGGTGTCTTCGTCCCATTGCATCAATGCCTCGTAGACCGTCATGTAAGGGGTCGAACCGACACTGATTTCCCCGCGCATCGGATTGTCCATCGCGGCCACGAAGAAAATCACCACGCCAAGGAAGAATGCCACCATGCCGCCCAGTACGATATGCGTCATGAATCTCATCCTGAGCATCCAGATCAGGATGATCGTGGCCGCCGCGCCGATAGCGACCACGAACCAGAGAATACCGGGGATGTGCGTGTTGACACCCGCCAGTCGGCGTTGGCGCGCCTCCAACAGGGCGTTGAAGTTCTGCAGCATCTGACTCTGCAGGATCTCGGCGCTGGTGGTCTTAGGCTCGAACTGCAGCAGCTTCTGAAGAATCACGCTGAGTCGGCTTCCTCCACCCAGATAGATCTTGCCCTCCCGGTGGGCCGGCCAGTCCTTGTATACCGTGTACAGCGTATAGTCGCGCAGCAGGCCCAAAACCTCGGACCGGCCGGGCTCAGGGTAGTTCGAGGCACTCCTTTACAGCGAGGCGAGATCCGTTGCCTCCTGGAACGCCGCACTACTGACCTTTTCGAAGTTCTGGTAGACGGCAACGGACAGCAGCCCGAGCAACAGGCCGTAGAACAGGCTAAACCCCGAGGTGGTGTGCGAGATCAGGTTGTTGATATCCGGCTCTCGGCCGATGATGAAGAGGAAAATCGGCTTGACGAAGATGATGCCGAGCCACGTGAGGCCAACGAAAAACGCCGTACAGTAGATGGCGAACGTGGTTGTGGGTATGTCGTAAACAAAAAATCGAACATGTTCAGCCATTCCGTCGATGAAGAATGCGCCCTGGATCCGGGCCCCGGCCTGGCGCGCTGGCATCAGAAGATGGCATCGAATGCCCGGGAAAGATACTGCCCAGAACAATCCGAAAAGCGTGACCTGCCAGCCAAAGGTTAGCAGAAGCCTTCGAATGGTCGGAGGCGGTGTCTGCGCAGACGCCCAACAGTCTACGGATGTTCCGGCGATGCGGCACGCTCAGCCAGTATGGCCCGAGCTGTACCTGACCAACACACGATGCTTGACTGCATCAGCAGGCGGACATCGCGCAATGCCCCGGCATGTCCTGTGTGTCGGCAACAGCCACAGCGAGGCAGCGTCAGTCGAGGCTGCATGGACGGATTCCCAACGTCACCCGCACCGGCACAGGTACTTCCGTGAATGCCATCGATGCAGCTACTCGCGCACCCGGGCGAACAACAGCCCCTTCTCGACTCAAAGGTCTACGTTCAGGCCGCGGACCTGCACGACCCTTGCCGTTTCGCCATCGCCGACTTCCGGCAGGTCGCCTTTTCCAGCTGATCGCGTGTTATTTGCACTTCCTCCAGACAATGTGTATCGATCGCCAGCAGCTCCACATCGGCGCTCGGATGCACCTGCTCGGGGCTGTTTTGCAGCCTGCGCCGCTGGTCGATGAATCGATTGCGCATCTCCCGGCGTGCGTAGGCCTCCGGAGATGCCAGCGGCCCCGGCGGCCGCTTGAGACATCGCTCGACCGTATCCTGAACCAGATCGTAGGCCGACGCCTCGTGACCGCACAAGGTGTAGGCATAGCGATACATGCGGTTCAGTGCCGGACGATCAAACAGCACGACCGGCTTCCGCTGAGACACCGACCCAACGCCGTTGCACCAGCTCGCCGAGCCGGTCCAGATCCAGGCTCGGCTGGATCGCGAGATCGTTAACGGATGGCCGCGGCTGGCAGGCTCGCAAGATCTGCCATAACGCAACATCGACGACGGACACGCGAGCGCGAAAGGCCTCTCGCTCGATGACCAGGAACCAGTCGCCCGGTTCGACCTGCATCGCGGGCGGTTCCCGCCCCCCGAGATGCGCAGCCCAGATATCGTGCACGGGCCAGCGGCTGTGCATCCAGGCGACCCGATGGGTCGGCCAAACCACGAGTGTGTCCGGGTCAGTGCGTTCGATCAGACCGAGATCGAAAGGCACATCGTCGTCCCGGTAATAGATGCTGTGGCACAGCCATTCCAGCTGCACCAGGTCGCCGAGCCAGGGGTAGCGATCGAAGGCCGGCTGGTGCTGGACTGTGGCGCCAAGCGATGTGGCAAACCCTTCGCCGAAGCGGTTCAGGTCGCTGCTCAGGGACGCGCATTCACCGATGAACCGGCTGGCCAGCGCGCCGAAGCAGGCCTCGCCGAGCAGCCGACGGCAAACCGGATAGGCATCCTCCAGCGCCCGCGCCCGGACACCCCGGCTGCTGTTTCGGTAGACTCGACAAGCCTGCTCGATGCTGGGGCCGGGCACCACGGCCGCCCGATCTGGACAGGGACAGGTCGCCGTCTCTGAATCGATGGCGGCCGCGACCGCCGACTGCCATTTCGCCAGGCGGCTCATGCCGCCTCGCTCGTGTTCCGGGGCCGCAGCGTACGAGCCCGGCGCGCCTCGGCAAGCAGCACGCCGAGTGCCGGGATGTCATTGTCCCACTCGATGCAGACAGGGACGTCGGGGAGCCTTTCTGCCACCTGACGTAAAATCTGCCAGACCGGTTCGCTGACGCGATGGTTGTGCGCATCGATCAGAAAATTCCCCTTGTCTTCGTAGCCCGCCAGGTGGATCCGCGGACCCGGGTCAAAGGCAGCACCTGAAGTGCGCGCAAGGCATCGAGACCGAGGTTCACCTGGTTGACGTAGAGATTGTTGATGTCCAGCAACAGATCGCAGTCGGCCTCTTCGCAGACAGCCGCGACGAACTCCGCCTCACTCAGTGGCGCCGTCGCACGAACGTAGGCAGAGACATTTTCCACCACCAGTCGTCGACCAAGGAACTCCTGGACCTGCTGGATACGCCTTGCCACGTGCCGCACTGCCTCGTCGTCGTAAGGCAACGGCAACAGGTCATGGTAATGCCTGCCGTGACAGGCGGTGAAGCAAAGATGGTCGGATATCCATGCGGGCCGAGCCCTGCGGGCGACCGCGACAATAGCCTCCAGATAGTCCAGATCAAGCGGATCCGTGCCCCCAAGATTCATGCCGACACAGTGCAGCGTGACCGGTTATCGCTCGCTGATACGATCGAGCTGCAGCGGCGTCACCCCCCCGCGGGCCAGGAAATTGTCGGCCAGCAGTTCCAGCCAGGGAACGCCGTGATCGTGGTCCATCAACTGCTGAAAGTGGGGATCGCGCAAGCCTATGCCGACACCGGACACGGGCCCGCGCCCCCCAGCGGAGAACGCGGTGTTCATAGCGGCTATTTGGCCGGCTTCACTTTCGCAACGACGCCCCCGGTGATCTTCTCGCAGGTCCCTTGCGGGACATATACCCATTCCTGCGCTGAATTGTCCGTCTTTGCCTGGCCGGCACAGTTGTGTTTACCATCCAGCGAACCACAGTCGTTCTTGCCGGTCTTCGCGATACCGGCACACTTTTCCCAAGCCTTCGGGCTGTCGGGCACCGCCGAGGCAGTGTTTACAGCCAACAGGGCGCCTGCAGCCAACATGCTGGCGATTGCAGTCTTGGTACGTGCTGATGAATTCATGGTTTCAGATCCTCCACAGATCAAAATTATTCAGAGCCCCATCGAACAGCGGACCCTCGGATCTAAAGACGAACCGCGAGCACTGTTGATTGCATCTGTACCGGGAAAAACCGGCCTGAGCTGCGCAAACGGTCGATTCGCCGCGCCGGCACAGGGCGCGGCGCGGCGTGTTGCGACGTCGACTCGACGTCAGCCTTGATTGTGAAACTCGAGTGAGCGGTAGTGGTCGAAGACGTCTTCCGGACCGACCGCTGCCGAGCCTTTGGCGATACTATCGAATTCGCGCTCGGCAGCCGCCGTTGACCAGGCGACGTATTCGTCACGATCGATGCTGCCGTCGGCATTCTTGTCCATCATCTCCCGAACACGCTGTGCCCCGCATTTGCCCGAGCCGCACTTGCCCTCAAGCACGCTGATCCCCTTTTGCTCATCGGAAGCGGCAACGACGATGACGCTATCGCCAGCGGCCGATAACTCGAAGGGATTGCCTGCCGCATGCGCCTGAGGCAAGGTCGCGAGCAGCACGGATGCGCCCGCCGCCAGGCCGAGTTTCCTGTCGATATAGTTCCTGTTCATTTCATTCTCCTCAAAAGGTTCCAATTGAGCCGAATCCAGCCACAGACGGTTGTCGGGTCTGGTCCGGTAACGGGAAGTGTTGGCCAGGTCTCACCCAGCGACCATGCCCGTTCGTCGCTGATCGATGTCCATTCGTCCAGGGCCGCCCACCACGAGTCTGAAAGACAAGGGCCAACCGGGCGGTCTTCTTACGACAATGGAGGAACAGGAGAAGGCGCTTCGTGGATACGCTTCGAGATGTCCTGTGGCACCACCGGCTTGCCCCACGCGTGGTGTATCGAGCCGATGCACGGGCATTCTGTCGCCCGATATTCGCCGAGGCAACGGGCTTTCACATGTTATGCGTCGTCGAAGGGCGTTGCTGGGGACTCGACGATGCAGGTACGCGGCGTGAACTCGTAGCCGGCGATCTGCTCATCGCGCCGCGCGGCGGCAACCTGTCACTGCATCATCCAGGGTGTGACCACCTTGGCTCCGACAGCGACACCTGGCCCAGGACGCAGACAACGGCTGCCGGCGGGGCCAGCAACTTCAGGGCCTTTGCCTTCACCGGCACAGGTGCATCGGCCGGGCAGATCACACACCCATTACTGGATGAACTGCCCAACTACCTGAAGGTTCAAACGGCTACAGCCAGCGGCGGTGTCAACGCACACGATCCGTGCCTGATCATCGATGAAATCCTTGGCGACGAACCGGAACCGGACCTTACAATCATCGGTCATCTCGCCGAACTGGTCGCGGCACGCGCCATCGAGGGCTACTATGGTGCGTCCGGAACCGACCAGGGATTCTTGCGCGCACTGCATGATCCGGAGATCGGACGCGCGATCGCCGCGATCCATGCGGCACCCGGCAGGAACTGGTCACTAGAACGCCTCGCGACGACCACCGGGCTGTCCCGCTCTGCCTTCTCGCGCCGCTTCACCGCACTGGCCGGCGTGCCGGCGATGAAATACCTGACGAGCTGGCGCATGCGTGTGGCCCTTGAGCAATTGCAGGCGGGCAACACGGATATCGAGCATGTCGCAAACGCCATCGGCTACCGTTCTTCGGTTGCATTTCAAAAGGCGTTCAAACGGGTGCATGGACTGACCCCGACCCAGGTCATCTCCGTCTGATTCGGCGATTTTCACCAAGACGAAAGAATATCGCCGAGGGGCGGGTCACCTTTGATATCGAACGCCTTCTTTGGAGCCCGGCATATGTATCGGACCGATCGCGCCAGCATTGCAGGTCTCGTGGCCATCGCGTTGAGCAGCTGGCTGACAGGCAGCTCCGTTTTCGCCGCTGACCAGGCGCAAGGTTTCGAGCGGCAGTGGCCGCGCACCGACTTCGGCCAAAGCATCATCGACCTGGGCGAAATCGGCCATGGAGGACTGCCCAGGGATGCCATTCCGGCCATCGACCACCCACGCTTTGTGTCGATGGATGACGCCAGCGAATGGCTCTACCCGCGAGAGCCGGTGATTGCACTTGAAATGAGGGGCGAGGCCCGGGCCTACCCAATCCAGGTGCTCATCTGGCATGAGATCGTCAACGACGTGCTCGGCGCAAGCCCGGTGGCGGTGACTTTCTGCCCGCTGTGCAATGCGGCCATCGTATTCGAACGCACCGTGGAGGGCCGGTTGCTGGACTTTGGAACAACCGGCAAGCTGCGCCACAGCGACCTGGTGATGTACGACCGCCAGACGGAGAGCTGGTGGCAGCAATTCACCGGGACCGGCATCGTCGGGCACTATGCAGGCCAGTCACTCCGCCGCATTCCGGCATCGATCATTGCATACGAGGATTTCCGTGAGGCCTATCCGGAAGGCCGGGTATTGTCTCGCGATACCGGTTACAGGCGCGACTATGGTCGCAATCCCTACCGCGGCTACGATCGCGTCGGCGATCGCCCATTCCTGCTGCGCGGCACGCCCGACCCACGCCTGCCGGCAATGCAGCGGGTGCTGGGGATTTCCCTGGCCAGCACATCCGTTGCCTATCCGCTGCCGGGCCTGGTGGAACGCACCCCGATCAATGAGGAAATCGACGAGACTCCGGTCGTGGTCTTCGCCAAGGCAGGGGCCCTCTCGGCATTGGATAAGGAGACGATCCGCGGCTCACGTTTCGTGCCTACCGCGGCGGCCTACGACCGTCGCGTCGGTGCTTACGAATTGACCTTCGAGCGCCGCAGCGACGCGGTCGTCGATCGCGAGACCGGTTCCCGCTGGAACGTGCTCGGGCACGCAATCGACGGACCACTGGCCGGCAAACGACTCACCCAGGTCGATGACGGGGTCTTCTTTGCATTTGCCTGGCTTGCGTTCCAGCCCACTTCGGAGGTCCGATCAGAGGCGGGCGAGTAGAACCCGCGCCGCCAATGGGCATAGTCCGGCAGTCGCGCCAAGCGTTACTTGCGCGCCTGGACTTCCGCCTGGAGCTTCTGACAGGTCTCGGCATTCAATGGCATCTTCTCCGAGATTCCGGTCTTCTCGACAAGTTCCTTGAATTCGGTCCGCAGGTGGGCCGCTGTTTCCCCGAGCAGGGTCTCGGCCTGTTCCGCGGTGAGGATGCCCTTTTGCTCCGCGACATCAACCGTCGCACAGACGCCGAACTCGGTGCCGGTGACGCTACCGGCCATCATGCCGCCGGCCCCGCCGAGGAACATTCCGACCAGCCCACCCAGGATGAATACCAGTACAAACCACAACCATTTCATCTTATCTTTCTCCTTGTTTCAGATCCGTGCGCCGTATCGGGCAGCACGCCGATTTCTGCGCACCCAACCACCGCCAAATGGCGATCGTTATCACGGGCGACGCGATTCTACCAGCCCACTGCGGCGTTGGCGTCGCAGCGCCAGACCCAATGGCAGGCCCGCACGGCCCACCAGAGCCTGGGAACACCATGCGGATACTCATCGATGGAGGCCATTTTTTCACGGGACAAGCCGCACTGAGCGCTGTGCACCTGGCGTACATCGGCGAAAGTGCAACGCGGTCATGGGGACAAATGGCCTCATCGGAGAGCCAGCGCCGGGCATCCGCTTAGTGTCAACAGACCCCAAGCGGTCATTCCGGGGGCCGCGGCGAGGACGGGGCCTTCAAGCGGCGGCGCGATGCCCCGGACGGTACATTACGGTTACGCGGAAGCAGGCGCGCCGGCAGCCATTTCCGTCCGGCCAGGTAACCGCCCAAGGCGCTGCCCGCCCCGGTGAGTACCAACAGGCCGAGCGTCATAAAGCTGGTTAACATCATCAGCAAACCCACCGCGCTGGCCGCGCCGACGGCAACCGCGACCTTGCGATTGGCACGCGACTCAGCGCGCCGGGTCTCGCTGGCGACGGTCTTGTTGCTCTTACGGACCAGGCGTGTCTTTTCGCGTTCCGCCTTCACCCTGAGGTCTTCGCGTTCACGCGCGAAATCGGCACGCATACGCTCCGTTTCATCACGGCGCAGGTGCGCCGCGACAGTCGCAAACCAGAACGCCGCCACCAGTCCGATGATGCCCAGCGCCAGCACGATCGGCAGCCACGCGCTCAAATCGCCTGCGTCGATGCCGGCCACCAGCACCAGTGCGATACTGGCTGCCTGCACCATCAAAATCCCGACGAGAAAACGCAGCATGGGGATATCATCAACCTGTGTCGTACGAACCAAACGCGCTCAAATTGACATCGCGGTTCCACACTACCAGCAGATCCGGAAGCCGATCAATCTCGGGTCCGCTACAGTGCTCATGCACCTTGATGAACTCGCTAACGGCGGCCGCGTTTCGGGTTGCATCTCTTAATGCCTGCAAGCGATGCGAAAGCTCCTCACATGGCTCCTCATACGCCCAGCCACCAGGAGCTAAGCCGTATTCGTCCCGACCGGAACCATTGAATCGTACTGCACCGCATTGTCGTTGTGTGGCACTGTGAAGCAATGGCAGCCGGCCTTTGCCCGGGTTCAGCGCCAATCCGCGCGCATCCTGTCGATGGGCTGTCAACGCAATCGGCGTCGGGGCCGACGGTCGGCTCAACGACAGCGTGCCACGACATTGCACAACCGGGGTCGCTTGGCCTAGGTGACGACCACGACAGAGCGCATGCAACGAGCCAGGCATGAGATCACTCCGAGGCCTTGCATTGAAGCAAAGCAGAAGATCGCCGAGCACGATTCGAACGGCCCAAGCCGCCGTCGACACAACGCAACTGCTGCCGCCGCTCAACGCGGTGGGTGGCGCATGCGGAAAAGTGCTTAGGGTTCCACGATTTCCAGTTTAACCTCGCCGTGACCATCGTCGATCATCCCGAGCTTTGCAGCCGCGGCTCGTGACAGGTCGATTATCCGGCCCTTGGCGTGTGGACCACGGTCGTTGATTACGACCTCGACGGATTTGCCCGTCTTCAAGGAGGTCACCTTGACTTTCGTTCCGAACGGCAACGTCCGATGCGCGCCCGTGTAGGCCTCCTTGTCATATGGTTCACCGCTGGCGGTCTTGTTTCCCTCCAATGAATCCGCGTAATAGGAGGCCTCGCCCTGTAGGGTTTCCACCGGCTGCGCAGCATGCGACTGCCCGGCAGGGAGTAGTGGGATGAAAGCCAACATGATGATTGCGGTGTACAGCGTGAATGTTCTCATAGTGCGCTCTTATGGGTCTTGTCGGTAACCTGGGTGTTAGCGGGGACGCTGCTCGCGAGCGCGACAGCGCCACTTTGCGGCATACGATACAACAGTGGATCCTGAACGCTCCGACAACAAAGCAGCCAGCTGGAGTCTTGAGCGCACAGGCGAGCACAGCCCGGCGTTCGGACCGAAATGCTCAGCCTTTCGGCGTGTACCAGATCAGTGAGGTATAGACACGGTCCTGTAACGTCGCGGGCACCTTGTCGGCGCGCTTGATACCGTAGAACACGGCATCGTAAGTCGTCCAGCATGGCGTCGGGATACTCGATCACGCGTGCGTAACAGAACGCTGTCTCCACAGGATCGAAGTCCGGGTCTTCCCAATACGCGGCAAGCACGGCATCGCCAGTGGTTATCGTGTAGGCCGCCTTTTCGATATCGACGGTGCTACCGACCGGCCGATGCGCACGTCCATCCGGTCCGATAATGCGGTCGTCGGATACGACGATAGCGTGAATGCGCTCGTGCGTCTCGCCGTCTTCTTAATCGAACCAGCCCTTGATGACCTGGATGCGATCGAGATTGGTGCCGCCCGGATCAGGCAACGCACGGATCAGAGGCTTCGCTGGCGTGCCAGCACGGCCGCCAGTTCTCCACGTGACGGCTCACCACGCAACGAAAAAGCCACTTAGGAAACCCAAGTGGCTTTTTCTAATTGGTAGGCGCGATTGGACTCGAACCAACGACCCCCACCATGTCAAGGTGGTGCTCTAACCAGCTGAGCTACGCGCCTGCAAAGCAGGAGGCGAACTATACCCGTAGCGACGTGCTATTCGCAAGCACCGAAAAAATCCGACCGCGAGCACCGCATCGACCCCGGGCGGGGTCAAGCGTACTCCCTCTCGAACGGCAACCGAGGAGCGCGCCACGCGACCCTGCGCTCGTGTGCCTTGCCAACTTGGCTTGTGGACTGGCTGCGGGTTACCGAACTTCCCGCGCGGCCCACTAGGCCACAAGGCCCCTGCCCTGAAGTTCCTTCAACTGATCGCGGATCCGGGCCGCCTCTTCGAATTCCAGGTCCCTGGCATGCTGGTGCATCTGCTTTTCCAACTCTTTGACCCGCCGGCTCATCTGCGCCGGGGTCAGCGCGGCGTATTCCGCCATCTCCTCGGCGACTTTGGCAAAGCGCCTCGGCGAAGCCGGGGCTCCCGGGTAGGCGGCCTCCATGATGTCGGCTACGTTCTTCTGCACTGTTTGCGGCGTAATCCCGTGCGCCTCATTGAACGCCATCTGTTTCTGGCGGCGGCGCTCGGTCTCATCGATGGCGCGCCGCATCGAACCGGTGACTTTGTCACCGTAGAGAATGGCCTTGCCCCGGACATTGCGGGCCGCGCGGCCAATGGTCTGGATCAGCGAGCCCTCCGAGCGCAGAAAGCCCTCCTTGTCGGCATCCAGAATTGCGACCAGGGATACCTCGGGCATATCCAGCCCCTCACGCAGCAGGTTGATGCCGACCAGCACGTCGAACTCGCCGAGGCGCAGATCGCGAATGATCTCGACCCGCTCTACGGTGTCGATGTCGGAATGCAGGTAGCGCACCCGTACGCCATGATCGATCAGGTAATCGGTCAGGTCCTCGGCCATCCTTTTGGTCAACGTGGTGACCAGCACGCGATCGCCCAGCACGGTGCGCTTCTCGATTTCGGACAAAAGATCGTCGACCTGCGTGGTGGCCGGGCGCACCTCGAGTTCCGGGTCGATCAGCCCGGTCGGGCGTACCACCTGTTCGATGATCGCTCCCGAGTGCTCGCGTTCGTAGTCGCGCGGCGTAGCGCTGACATAGATCGTCTGTGGCGAACGTGTCTCGAACTCCTCGAAGCGGAGCGGCCGGTTGTCCAGCGCCGATGGAAGGCGGAAGCCATATTCGACCAGGGTCTCTTTGCGCGAACGGTCGCCACGGTACATGCCGCCCAGCTGCGGGATGGTCACGTGCGATTCATCGACCACCAACAAGGCGTCCTCCGGCAGGTAATCGAACAGCGTGGGCGGACCTTCACCCGGCGCACGCCCGGACAGGTAGCGCGAATAGTTCTCGATCCCCGAGCAATAGCCCAGTTCGACCATCATCTCCAGATCGAACTGGGTGCGCTGTTGCAGACGCTGATACTCGACCAGCTTGTTGACCTCGTGGAGATGCTCTAGGCGCTCCTTGAGTTCCACCTTGATCGAATCGACCGCGGCGAGGATGGTTTCCCGCGGCGTCACATAGTGAGTCTTGGGATAGACCGTGTAGCGCGGCACCCTGCGCAGCACCTCACCAGTCAACGGGTCGAACAAGGAGAGTCCCTCAATCTCGTCGTCGAACAACTCGATTCTGACCGCCTCGTCGTCCGATTCGGCCGGGTAGATGTCGATCACCTCGCCGCGCACACGATAGGTGCCGCGGTGCAGTTCCACCTCGTTGCGCTTGTACTGCAGTTCGGCTAGGCGCCGCAGCACCGCACGCTGGTCTATGCGCTCGCCGCGCGATATGTGCAGCATCATGCTCAGGTACTGGCGCGGATCTCCCAGGCCATAGATCGCGGATACCGTGGCGACGACGATGACATCGCGCCGCTCGAGTAACGCCTTTGTCGCCGACAGGCGCATCTGTTCCACGTGCTCGTTCACCGAGGCGTCCTTTTCGATGAAGGTGTCCGACGAGGGGACGTACGCCTCGGGCTGATAGTAGTCGTAGTAGGAAACAAAATACTCGACCGCGTTGTTTGGGAAGAAATCGCGGAATTCCCCATACAACTGGGCGGCCAGGGTCTTGTTCGGCGCCAGGATAATGGCCGGCCGCTGTACCCGGTCGATCACATTGGCAATCGTGAAGGTCTTGCCCGAGCCCGTCACCCCGAGCAGCGTCATCCCGGCCTCGCCGTCGCCCAGGCCCTCGACCAGACGCTCGATGGCCCGCGGTTGATCGCCGGCCGGATCGAACCGGCTGGCCAACTGGAAACTGTTTTTTGCCATAAAGATAGTGATCGACGACAAATCAATCCGTTATGATATCAATCCATTGAGCGCCAATGCCCACCGACCGAGGAGATCTGTCGAATTCCCATGAGCATCAAGCTGTCCAGCCGTGTACAGGCCGTCAAACCGTCCCCCACCCTTGCCGTCACCGCCCGTGCCGCGGAGTTGCGTGCCGCCGGCAAGGATGTGATCGGACTTGGCGCCGGCGAACCCGATTTTGACACCCCGGAACACATCAAAGAAGCCGCACGCAAGGCGCTGGCCGAGGGCAAGACCAAGTACACCGCGGTCGACGGCACTCCGAGCCTGAAGCAGGCCGTGATCGAAAAATTCAGGCGCGACAACGGTTTCGACTATGCGCCGGAGCAGATTCTGGTCTCCTGCGGCGGTAAACAGAGCTTTTACAACCTGGCCCAGGCCATCCTCGACCCGGGCGATGAAGTGATCATCCCCGCCCCGTACTGGGTGTCTTACCCAGACATGTCGATCCTCGCCGGTGGCGTACCGGTACTGGTGCATGCGGGCGCCGAGCAGCATTTTAAAGTGACCCCGGCGCAACTGCGCGGCGCACTGACTGAAAAAAGCCGCCTGGTGGTGATCAACAGCCCCTCCAACCCCACTGGCATGGCCTACACCGCCAATGAGCTGGCCGAACTGGGCGAGGTGCTGCGCGAGTACCCCAAGGTGGTCATCGCGACCGACGACATGTACGAGCATATCCGCTGGGATACCGAAAAGCCGTTCGTGAACATCCTGAACGCCTGCCCTGATCTGGCCAATCGGACGCTGGTCCTGAACGGTGTCTCCAAGGCCTATTCGATGACGGGTTGGCGCATCGGCTATGCGGGCGGCCCCGCCGAGGTCATCAAGGCGATGAAGAAGATACAGTCGCAGAGCACCTCGAATCCGACCTCGATCTCGCAATATGCCGCCGAGGCCGCACTGAACGGACCACAGGACTGCATCGCCGAGATGCTGACGCAGTTCAAGCTTCGCCACGACTACGTCGTCGAGCGCCTGAATGGGATGGCCGGCGTCGAGTGCCTGCCGACCGACGGCACCTTTTATGTTTTTCCGTCGGTCAAGGGCCTGATCGACGCGATCGACGGCGTGAGCGACGACCTGCAGTTGGCGGAGCACCTGATCGTCAATGCCGGGGTGGCGCTGGTGCCCGGAACCGCATTCGGGCTGGGGGGACACGCCCGGATCTCGATTGCAACCAGCATGCAGAACCTGGAAAATGCCCTCGACAGGATCGAGCGGGTGATTGGCTGAATGTCTTGGAGGCACACGCCCGACCCACTGTCTGAAGAAAACCGCACCCAAGGATCGGGTGCCCCCGACAAGCAAGGAGGCTGTTCGACATGGAAGTCGAAAACCAACCGCCGCGGCAGGTACGCGGCCTCACCCTGGTTGAACTGATCACCACGCTGGCTGTGGCCGGCGTTTCACTGGCGCTGCTGGTGCCGACATGGTCGGGACTGGTCGATCGCTCTCAGGTGACCACCACGGCCAATCAACTGCTCACGGCACTGCGCTACGCGCGCAACGAGGCGGTAAACCGCAAGCGCGCGGTCAGCCTTTGTCCGAGTGACGACGGCAAGAGCTGCTCCGGCGACCCCTTCGGTTGGCAGCTTGGCTACCTCGTGTTCGAGGACAGGGATGGCGATCGAAAGCGTGCGACCGGCGAGCAGCTGCTGCAGATCCAGGATCCCCTCCCGCCGCGCATCCGACTGCACAGTACGGCGGGGCGCCCGGCGATCCGCTTCCGCCCGGACGGCGCGGCCTGGAGCACCAACACGACCTTCAGCGTCTGCCTGGGCGACGAGACTCAGCACAATCGCGCTGTGGTGCTGCTCGGCACCGGCCGCGCACGCGTCGACCGGCAAACCCCCGGCAACAAGCCGGTGAGCTGCAGTTAACCCGCAAGTTGCATGAAGGCTTCGGGAACCAGGCTGTAATGGGCAAAGCAGCTGGGGCGATCGTCCGAGGGTCCATAGCCGTAGCGATGGATCCAGGGGGATCGGCCCGGATGCGAAGCCCAGCGCGGATTGAAACCGAACGGGACGATGTGTAACCATAAAACTTGCGGGCAAATTGACCGAAAATGGCCGTTTTTAAAGACTTGACAACTTCAAGACCGATCGGCCTTTGTGCGGCATGCAGGTTAAGCCATCGAGGCCCACGAGCGCGGCCAGATGCCGCCGGCGCTGGACCGAGTCTTGACCACATCTCCGGACAAAAGTAGACTTCGCGCTCGTGAATATTCCCCTGTGGCGCAGCGGTAGCGCAGCGGACTGTTAATCCGTTGGTCGTTGGTTCGAATCCAACCGGGGGAGCCAATTTTCAGAAATGCCGGTTCGAGCGCGCTCAGCCGGCATTTTTGTTTCCAGCGCAATCACGTTTTTCGCAAGCAGGTCAAACGGTTGGCGGTATGCGGCCGTGAGCTGGCCGTCCTTCCAGGTGCAGTTCGATAGTACGAAGCCGAGCAGCCGGCGTTTTTCGGCCGGGGACTGCTTGCGGAACAGCACGCCGGCCTTCTGCGCGAGTTCGAGCAGGCGGATGCCCTCGTCGAGGTAGGTCTGGTTGGCGTCCTGGTGTTCGCGGATCAGCGCCAGGCACTTCCGTTGCTCCTCGCGCCACTCCGCGGCCTTGCGGTCGAAGAAGTCGGTGTCGATGCGACCGTCGAGCTTGTCGACGTACATGGCGTCGATGCGGTTCTGCAGACGGTCGTACTCGGCCTGAATCCGGCGGATCGCATCCTCGTGGTGCTGCTTCTCGTCGCCGTGGCTGACACGCAGGGCCTGTGACACCCAGGCGAGCACCTCGTCGTCGAAGCGAAGCCGGTCGAGCAGCTCGGCGAACCGCTCCTCCAGCACCTCCTCCCGGGTGTACGGCTCCGGGCATTTCCCCTTGGCCCGGCTGCAGTGGTAGTAGACGTAGCGGCTCTTCTTGATCTCCGCGACCATCGAGCAGCCGCAGTGCCCGCAGCGGATCAGGCCGGTGAAGGCGAAATCGCGCTTCGGTCTTCTTGTTGCGGTTCACGTAGCGGCCGCTGAGCAGGGCCTGCGCCTTGTCCCACAGCTCACGGCTGACGATCGGCTCGTGCGTGCCGTGGTAGCGCTTGCCTTTCCAGTCGAAGTCACCCATGTAGATCGGGTTGCGCAGCATCTTGTGCACGCTGCTCTGGGGCATCGGGTTGCCGCTGTTGCGAAATGCCAGACCCGTGCTCGCGGGCCATGCGGGTGATGTCCCGGACCGAATACTGCCCCGTCGCATACCACTCGAACATCTGGCGGACCACCGGCGCCAGCTCCGGGTCCGGCTCGATGGTCTTCTTGCCGTTCTCGCCGAGCACGTTGCGGTAGCCGAACGGCGCATAGGACGGCCAGATCCCCTGCTCGGCCTTCTCGGTCATGCCCTTGCGGGTCTCCTCCGAGAGGTTGTCGATGTAGTTCTTCGCCATCAGCACCTTGATGCCGTGCATGAACTTCTCGGAGGAGCGGGAATCGGCGGAGAGGACGACGCCCTCCTTGACGAAGTGGATCTCCAGGTCCAGCTCGTCGAGGGTCACCCAGTCCTTGAGGTTGCGGTACAGGCGGTCGGTCTTCTCGACCAGGATGATGCGGGCCTCCGGGTGCTGGCGGAGATAGTCCACCATCTCGCCGAAGCTGGAGCGGCCGGCCTGCTTGGCGGTCTCCACGTCGACGTACTCTTCGACGACGTGGATGCCTTCGGCCAGCGCGTAGTCCCGCAGCAGCTTGAGCTGGGCCGGGATCGAGAAGCCTTCCTTCTCCTGCTCCTTCGAGGAGACGCGCGCGTAGACAACCACCTGCCGCCGCGATCCAGGCGTGGGAGTCAATTGGTCTCGCTGAATCATGGTGTTTAGTATATATTAAACAGATTGCCGGGCCAACCTGATCCGCTGTTCTGAACTGAGAAGCTGCTCGACGATCCTGTAGTACCGGATAAGAGGCGGAATTTCTGAGTGGTTACCGAAACACGGTTCGGATGTCGGCTCTCTGTTGCGGAGCAGACCGCCGAGAGGATCTACTTACAGGCAGCACCTCGGCCGGAGCTGCCGTTGGGCATCAGTGCTGGCAATGACCGCAGTCAGTCCTTCGGTTAGGGGACAGTGATGTGGAAAAGCTGCTGAGCGTCTGCTTTGTGATCGCGCTTCCTCGCCATCCCCATTTTTCAGCTTCAACCACGCCTTCAGCTTGGCCTTACGCGTGGAGACTGCTGCGAAAAACAGAAAAACAGAAAAACAGATAAAAAAATTTTAAGCGGTAAGCCGCCGCGGTAGCATCCACCCCTCGGTTGATCCGCTGGAACACTAATCCCTACCGCGAACTACCCGCCGCCACTTTGATCCCCATGGCGCGCAGCGAATCTAAGCTTGAAGAAATCGCCGTTAGGATTACACTTCCTATCACACCATTTCCTTGCACAGATTGCGGGATTAACCGTCTCATGGGCCACAACATAAGGAGACCTATTCGTAGTCGCAAGCCGAAGAAGCAGGAATTCCTATTCCCCCACAGGAGACTGTTGACTGTGACTTCCTTACTTATAGGTAACAGCGTCAGCCCAAAAAGTTACCGGTTCTCGACCGTGAAGCAGCAAGAGCGGAAGCTGGCGTCTCTGCAATGATCTCCGAGGCCCTAGCGCTACTGCTGGCACAGTTGAATCAGTATCTGCATCTACTCGATGGAACGCCCCCTGGGTCGAGTGATCCTGCAATCGCCGGCAACATCTCGCAACTGGAGAACCAAACCCTATCTACCGATCTCGAAAACCACGTCGTGTTGACGTTGGTCAACGTCGCCGAAGAGTCGAGTCTGAAAAACAGCGTACGCGCGGCGCGACTCGATGCAAATCAAACGACCTATCAACACCCGCCGGTGTTCCTGAATCTATCGCTGTTGTTTTCAGCCAACTACAACAACTACACGACGGCGATGCGACGCATTGCGCAAGTGGTTGCGTTTTTTCAGGGCAAGAAAACCTTTTCTCTCGCCAATTCACCCGGTGCTGTAACCGGTGTTTCGCCAGCGACGGAATTGACGCTACATGTCGACTTACTCAGCCTGACCTTTGAAGAGGTCAACTACCTGTGGGGTTCACTCGGAGGCAAACAGTTGCCCTTCGTGCTTTACCACGGCCGGCTGCTTGAGATACGCGATCAACGTTTGCTCGACAGCGGTGGCATCGTCCAGCAAATCGACATCAATGGCCGTGGGATGATGTGATGACACGCTACGCGCAACTGTTGTCGCTGCACGTCGATCATGGCTACCACCTGAACTTCGATGCGACACCGCACGAAGCGCTCGATGCAACCACCCGTGCCCTCCTCGCCCGCCGCTTCGATATCAATCGAATCTTTACGATCGAACCAACCCCAGAGACACACCGGGTTCTGGCGGGTCATCGCATGTTGTTCAAACCCCGCGTCGATGGCTTCGTACTTGCGATCGAGGTCGATTCGACCGGCACCACACCGGTGGTGTTGCCCGCAAGGTACTTGCGTCTGAGTTTCGCGCTCAGTCTCAAGGATCGCCGCTTCATGAATTATTCATCCTTGCCTACGTTGAACGGCGGCCTGTACCGCTTTAGCAACGAGTCGGCAAACACCGCAGCCGGCAACTTTCTGAGCCGAACGGTTGCCGATTTCGATAGTGCCCGGGCCTATGAGGCCGGCGAACTCTATTTTCATCCATCCGGTGCGGGGGCAGGCCTATTCCAGGCCATACGCGACACCGGACCGACGGCCACCGCCACGCCGGCCGACTGGCGTCGAATTCCACCCAATACCTATGACCCAGCGCAGACCTATTCCAGCGGCACCATCGTGCTGCAGGATGACGTCGTCTATCAGGCATTGGTCGATAGCCCCGGAACGGACCTGAGCAATGCGACCGAGTGGCAGGAACTTACCGAGCTGCCCAATCAGTACGTCACGGCGCAGGACTATCTAACGCTCTACGGTGAAACCGTCGCAATAGACGTAAGCAGCGCAGCGATCGGCCAGGCGAGTGTCGAGATCCTTCCGCTGGGCTCGTCGACAGTGCTTGCTCGGCAGGATTTTTCCAACACGAGCGGCAACCTTGCCCTGCTCCAGGTCGCATTGACGTCGCTACCACCAGGCGCCTACCACTTGCAGGTGGTCGATGCATCACACATGGTTCTGAGCCAGTTCGATCAAGACTTCTACCTCAGTAGCGAGGCTCAAAAACGGGGTTGGTTTGGCGTCATCGACATCGGCTTGGGCAGCGGCAGCTTTGCGTTGATCAACGCCAGCAACCAGTTACTCAACCCGGCGTGCCGCTTGAGCTTTCTAAACAGGGCGACGCGTTGGCGTTACATCTTCCCGCAGGCCCAGGCGCTCGGTAGCGGCGCCCAGGTCGTGGCAGAGAATACCGAAAGCACCATCCTAGTGACCAACGACCCGAGGCCGCTGACTATCGCCGGCTCTGGCGTAGCCCTTCAAGCGGACTCCGCCGCCACGCCATCGGTGTCTGAAGAAGTGCTGTTGCCGCAACCCGAGGTCTTCAGCATTCGATACCAGTCTTCGCAATGGTACTCGGAGACCCATATGTCCAACCTAACTATTTAAGTAAGAGATTATGGCCGCAAACTACAGAACCCCAGGTGTCTACATCGAGGAAGTATCCAAATTTCCTCCTTCGGTCGTTGCCGTGGAAACCGCTGTACCGGCCTTCGTCGGATATACCGAGCGCACGGTCTACAAGGGAACGAACCTCGTCAATCGAGCGGTCGAGATCAAGTCGCTGCTCGAGTTCGAAGCGATGTATGGATCGTCACCGATGGTGCAGAATTTCAGTGTCACCGTGGATGCCGACAACAGGGTCACCAGCGCGATCACGGACCCGAACACAGCGCCCAATGCGCGCTTCCGCTTCGCCCACGCGATGAGCTATTACTTTCGCAACGGCGGCGGGCGTTGCTATGTGATATCGATCGGTGACTACAGTGCATCTGCGCTAAACACCGATATCGCGACCGCGCATCGCGGTGGCTTGGCCGCCTTGGCCAAGGAAGACGAGCCGACGTTGATCGTCATGCCTGACTTGAGTGGCATGCACACCGCGGCAGCCGACCCCACCAATGCCACCGAAGTTGCGGCAGCAGCAGCGGCCGACCGCGCCAACTATCACGGCGTTTTGGTCGCCGCACTCGATCAATGCGCGCTACTTGGCGACCGCTTCTTGATTGCCGACCTGTGGGATGGCGACCAATCCGGTGAGGCCGGAATTAGCGCATTTCGCGATGGGATCGGCACACGCAACCTGAAGTTTGGCGCGATCTATCATCCGTTCATCCACACCACGCTGCCGTGGCGCTGGGATGAAAGCACGATAACCATTACCCAGGCATCCAGTCGCGATGACAGTGGACAACTGGTGCAACCCGGTGCCGCCGACGGCATGGCGCTCAGCGCGCTAAGAAACGATCCGGCCAACGCCACACCCAATCCCACCATCTACGCCAATGTGCAACAGGCGTTGAACCGGTTCTCGGTGATCCTGCCACCGGCCGCTGGCGTCGCCGGCGTCTACTGCACCGTCGACCGGACCCGTGGTGTCTGGAAGGCGCCGGCCAACGAAAGCCTCAGCGGCGTACGTGCATTGAGCGTCGATATCGACAATGCGCTAAACGACATGATGAATGTCGATACAACGGGTAAGGCCGTCAACGCGATCCGCTTTTTCAGCGGACGTGGCCATCTGGTGTGGGGCGCCCGCACGCTCGTCGGCAATAGCAATGAATGGCGCTACGTTTCGGTGCGGCGATTCTTCAACATGGTCGAAGAATCGACCAAGAAGGCCACCCAGCCCATGGTGTTCGAACCCAACGATGCAAACACCTGGACCAAAGTGCGATCGATGATCGAGAACTTCTTGATACTGCAATGGCGGGCCGGTGCACTGGCCGGCGCCAAACCCGAGCACGCGTTTTATGTGCGCTGTGGGCTCGGCGTGACGATGACTGCACTCGATATCCTCGAAGGTCGCATGAACGTCGAGATCGGCATGGCCGTGGTAAGACCAGCCGAATTCATCGTCCTGCAGTTCTCACACAAGATGCAGGAATCGTGATGGCTAGCGCGGACGCCTTCCTAGTACTTCATCAATTGGGCCAGCTCTGCCGGCGCTCAGATGATCGCTCACCACTTGTCGATCAGGTGAGAGTCGTCTGACAAGAACAGTTTCGAACGCAATTCAGCTCAGGACACACGACCATGGCTTTCAAAACCCCTGGTGTTTACATCGAAGAGATCGCGTCGTTTCCTCCATCGGTCGTACCGGTCGAGACAGCGATCCCTGCTTTCATTGGGTATACCGAAAAGTCCATCGACAGCAACGGCAATTCGCTGCGCTTCGCACCGAAAAAGATCAGCTCGCTGCTCGACTTTGAAACCTATTTTGGCGGCGATTTCGTCCCTACCAACTACCGCGTCACGCTGGACATCGCGGCGGGCAACGCCATCACCGCGGTTGATCCGCGCGATGCCAGTGACGCCAGCCGTCGGTACTACATGTACTCGGCGCTGCGCAGCTTTTACCGAAACGGTGGTGGCGCCTGTTTCATCGTGTCGGTCGGCGACTATGCAAGCGCGCCAGCGATCGGCGACACGACCACGCCGGCCGGCCTGCTCGGTGGACTATCGCGCCTGCGGCCGGTCGATGAGCCGACCCTGATCCTGTTCCCGGACGGTGTCAGCCTCGACAATGCCAATTTCGGCACGCTACAGGCGTCGGCGCTCACACAATGCGCCGACCTCGGCGATCGCTTCTTGATCACCGACCTCAGAAACGGGGACCAGGAGGCCTCGCTGACGGTCAACCCGTTCACCGATTTCCGCAACAACGTCGGCACTGGCAACCTGAAGTACGGCGCCGCTTACTACCCGTGGCTGAATTCGATCTACCTACCCTCGGTGAGTTTCAGTCAACTGGCCTTTTTTGATACCACGCCGGCAGCGATTCCTGACGGCACGATCGACACCTTGACCGGCGATAGCGAAATAGACGGCCTGACCGTCAGCGCACGACGCGCCAATACCAGTGCCAATGATATCGTCGCGGCGATCACCGCGGCCTTGCCCGGCGGTCACCCGCTAACCTTAAGCCGCGCGAACCTGCCCGATCTCGATACGCATTTCAGCAACCTGTACGACACCGTGCGCAACACCGACAGTACCGATACCGCGGGGGTGCGCACAGCGTTCAGCAACCTCGTTGCACTGCCGCGTGCCATCGCGCTGGCACTGCAGGCAATCGATACGGCCTACCAGGCCGACGATGCCTTGCCGGCACCGATCATCAGCAGCGAACTGAAACAGGTGCTCGCCAGCTTGAGCAGCGACTCGGTACTGATCGGCCATATCACCGACCTGATCGCCTTCGAGAAAAACTCTCAGGTACGCAGCACCGTCGCCACCGGTCGCACGGTCGCCAACGTCGAAACCGACTATGCCAGCCTCGATTCGACCGTGTGGGTCGGCTCTACCACCGCGGTGCCCGTGACACTCGGCAGCATCGCAGCGACCACCGACACCTTCGGTACGACGGTCTACCGGCGTGCCGTTGGCGCAGGTGCGATCCTTGCCGACATCATGGCCGGTGTTGCCGGCGGCGTACTGTCGCTGTTCGACTCCGCACTGTTCCTGGCCAATGAAAGCGAAAAGGCATTGTTCGCCACGCACCCGGTATTTTCCGCCGCACGCCAACAGATCGAGCAGTTGATGTCAATCATTCCATGCAGCGGTGCGGTAGCGGGCGTCTATGCAGCGGTCGATCGTGGCCGCGGCGTTTGGAAGGCGCCGGCCAATGTCTCGCTCTCAGGCGTTGTCGGTCCAACCGTCAAGGTCAACGACGAGATGCAGGGGGATCTGAACGTGCACACCACCGGCAAGAGCATCAACGCGATTCGCTCCTTTGCCGGCAAGGGAACCTTGATCTGGGGTTCACGCACGCTCGACGGCAACAGCAACGAATGGCGCTACGTGCCAGTGCGGCGTTTTTTCAACATGGCCGAAGAGTCGATCAAGAAGGCGACGGTTCCCTATACCTTCGAGCCGAATGACGCCAACACCTGGATGCGCGTGCGCGCCATGATCGAAAACTTTTTGACCATTCAATGGCGGGGCGGCGCGCTGGCGGGCGCAAAGGCGACTCACGCCTTCTACGTCAAGGTCGGCCTCGGCGAGACGATGACCGCGCTAGATATTCTGGAAGGTCGAATGATCATCGAGATCGGCATGGCGGTGGTGCGGCCCGCTGAATTCATTGTCTTGAAGTTCGCACACAAGATGCAGGAATCCTAACGGCTGATCACTGACCAGGAATCCTGTCTGCTAGTCACTCATCAAGCACGAGAGTTCTAACCATGGCTGAATATCCTTTACCCAAATTTCATTTCCAGGTGGACTGGGGCGGAACCAAGATCGGCTTTACCGAGGTAACTGGGCTCGAGGTGACGACCGAGAAGATCGAATACCGCGACGGCGCCAGCTCCGAATACAGCAAGCTGCAGATGCCGGGCATGCAAAGCTTCGGCGACCTCACACTCAAGCGCGGGATCTTTGCCGGCGACAACGAATTCTACGATTGGTGGAATACGGTCTCGCTAAACACGATCGAGCGACGCGACATCACAGTCAGCCTGCTCAATGAAAACCATGAGCCGGTGGTCGTGTGGAAGATCAAGAACGCCTTCCCCACCAAGGTCACGTCGACCGACCTGAACTCGACCGGAAATGAAACGGCAATCGAGACCTTGGTGCTGGCACATGAAGGGTTGGCCATGGAGAACGGCTAGATCATGTTCGACTACCCAGCAGCCGGTTTCCATTTCTTGGTGGTGTTCGAACTGTTTCCACAGTTCCCGAACGACGTACGCTTTCAAGAGGTCACGGGCTTGACCGTCGATATCGACTACGAGGCCTTGCCCGAAGGGGGCGAGAACCGCTTCGCCCACCAGCTGCCTACGCGTACCCAGTTCAGCGACCTGGTCTTGAAACGCGGCAAGTTTCTGGGCTCGGGCATTCTGCATTGGGCGCGTGAGGCGATCGAAGGGTACAAGTTCAAGCCAACCAACCTGATGATCTCGTTGCTCAACGAACAGCACTTACCGCTCTACAACTGGTATGTGATCAACGCGATCCCGAAACAGCTCGCCGTCTCGGGCATGAATGCGATGAATAGCGAGATCGTCGTCGAAAGCCTGACGCTGAAATACCAGTACTTCAAATATTACGATCCGGCCAGCATCGCGCTCGATGCGGCTGGCGGCGTCAAGGCGAGCATCAGTATCGGCTAGGAGAAAAACAGTGCCGGTGGAAATCGAACAATTGATCATCAATGCCCGTGTCGTCGATCGCAGCCGCGAGACGAGACGCGATATGCCGTCCGGCGAACATACCGAAACGGCACAACGTGACCTACTCGAGCGCTGTGTGGCCGAAGTGCTGCGTGTGCTGCGGGATCGGCAGGAACGCTAATGTTGTTCGAATCCGGCAAACTCGAAAAGATGACGCTGCGCGTCATCGAGTATCCCGACGGCAGCAGGCCCGAGGTATCTGACAACAAGGTCTACACGGTACAAGTCAACCCGGCCACCTACACCGTCGGCAAGAGCATTCAATATCAGAATCAACAGCCAGCCGGGAGCGAAGAGTCGACCGCCGCGTTCCGTAGCTCGGGCCCATCGACGCTGCAGTTCGAGATCGTGTTCGACGGCACCGGCGTGATCGAAAACGTATCCGGCGTGGGTGGCGTGCCATTGATGGGTGCGATTGCGTCGGCGCTGACGAAGGACGAAGAATTCAACGTCTATGAACAGATCGTGTTATTCGAACAGATCGTTTACCGCCTCGACGGCGAAACGCATCAACCGAACAAGGTCCAGATCTTCTGGGGCAGCCTGCAATTTGAAGGCGCACTGACCTCGATCAATTACACCTACTCGCTGTTTCAACCCGATGGCATGCCGCTGCGGGCCAAGGCCAATTGCTCGTTTCAAGGCACCAAGACAGCAGAACAGATTGCACTCGAGGCCAACCTCAACTCGCCAGATCTTACGCATTTACGGGAGATCCGCGAGGGTGACAGCTTGCCGTTGCTGGCGCAACAGATTTATGGCAACGCCAATCTTTACTTAGAGGTCGCACGGGTCAACAAACTGGTCAACTTCCGCCGTCTCAAAGCAGGGACGCGCATCGCGCTGCCGCCGATCGATAAGGCGGAAAAAAGGGGTAAACAATGACCGCCGCACTACTCCGACAGACCGCGGATGTGCCAAGCATCACGGTTCAGATCAACGACCAGGACCTGCCAGACAGTGTTCCGCTGCGCAGCGTTGAAATCATCTCGCAGCTGAACCGCATCCCGCTTGCACGTCTGGTCATCGATGACGGCGATGTCGCTCAGCAGGGATTCAGACACAGCAGCGAAGACCTGTTCATACCGGGTAATACGCTAAGCGTGATCGCGGGTTATCGGGATGAGGTAGCGCCGATTTTCAGTGGCATCGTTTTTCGTCAAACGGTTTCGGTACGACGTGGGCGCAGCTATCTCGAAGTCGAGTGCCGCGATGCCAGCGTCAAGATGAGTCTCAATCGCCGCAATCGATATCACGAAGAGGTCAGCGACAGCGATATCGCCGAGACGCTGATCGGCGAGTACAGCCTGAGCGCGGAAGTTGAGGCAACGGGTGTCGTGCATCCGCAACTGTTCCAGTTTCACGCCACCGACTGGGACTTCATGCTCAGTCGGCTCGAGGCCAACGGTCATGTGTGTGCGGTCGAGGCCGCCACCGTGCGCACCTTCAAACCCAACTTCGACGCTGAGCCGGTGGCCGACGTCGTATTTGGCGACAACCTGCTTGAATTCAACGCCGAATTCGATGCGCGAACACAGAGTAGCGGGATCACATCCGCGGCCTGGAACCCTGCCGAACAGGCGCTCGCGGAAGGTGAGGCAGCGACCCCATCCTGGGACGGTAACGGTAACCTCAGCGCCGATGAACTAGCCGGTGCCACCGAACGCGATACCGAATCACTGATCCATGGCGGTGCTGTCTCCGCCGAGGCGCTGCAGAGTTGGGCGGACGGCGCGCTGCTGCGTTCACGCCTGGCCGCTTCTCGCGGCCGCGCACGGTTTCGCGGAATCGCGGAACTGAAACTGGGTGATTTCCTGAACCTGTCGGCGATTAGCGATCGCTTTGACGGCAAGATCTTCATCACCGCGATTCGGCACGAGTACAGCAATAATTTTTGGTTCACCGATATCGAGTTCGGGCTGTCACGTGCCGGCCATACCGAAAACTTCGCCGTCAGCCATCTCGCGGCCGGCGGTCTGTTGCCTGCCGTTGGTGGGCTCCAAGTCGGAGTAGTGACACAACTGGCCGATGATCCTGTCGGTGAACATCGAGTCCGGGTGAAGATTCCCGTGGCCGGGATGGACGAACAAGGGGTGTGGGCCCGCGTTGCCACGCTTGATGCCGGCAGTGACCGCGGCACCTTTTTCCGACCCGAAGTGGATGATGAAGTCGTGCTCGGGTTTTTCGACAACGACCCGTCGCAGCCGGTCATCCTCGGCATGCTACACAGCAGCGCCAAAGCGCCGCCGATAGAGCCGAGCGAGGACAATCACGAGAAGGCCTATGTCTCCCGTGAAGGCCTGCGCTTTCACTTCGATGACGATCAAAAAATCATCACGCTGGAAACCCCAGGCGGTAACAAGCTGATCTTGACCGATGCCGACGAAGGCATCGTGCTCGAAGATCAGAATGGCAACAAGATCGAAATGAACAGTGATGGCATCGCCATCACCAGCGCCGGAGAACTTACCTTGAGCGCGCAGTCGGATCTCAAGGCCGAGGGCATGGATGTCGGCATCACCGCGTCGACTGGATTCAAGGCCGAAGGCAGTGCCTCGGCCGAGGTATCCAGCAGCGGCACGATGATCGTCAAGGGCTCATTGGTGCAGATCAATTGATCTGTGACGGTGTACAGCGAAGGGGATACAGGCAATGGGAATGGCAGCACGAGCAGGAGATATGCATGTTTGCCCGATGGTTACGGGTACCGTGCCGCATGTCGGCGGTCCGGCCCTGCCACCGGGTGAGCCGACCGTCCTGATCGGCGGCATGCCGGCATTGCGATTGGGTGACATGCTGACCTGCAGCGGCCCACCCGATACGGTCATTGCCGGTAGTTCCAGCGTGATGATCGGCGGCATGGCGGCTGCACGCATGGGTGATAACACCGCGCATGGCGGCAGCATCGTCGTCGGCTGCGCGACCGTTTTGATCGGTGGCTGACGGGCCAGCGCCATGCAGGATCCCTCAGACAACAACAGCTTCCTCGGCAGAGGCTGGAGCTTTCCGCCCAGCTTCGAGGGCCAGGGTGCCGGCGTCAGTATGGTCGAGGCCGAAGAGGACATCCGCCAAAGCCTCAATATTCTGCTGTCGACCCACCTCGGTGAACGAGTGATGCAGTCCACCTTCGGTTGGAAGCGCGATGCCTTGCTGTTCGAACCCCTGAGCACCACGTTCGCGAGTTATCTGAAAAACGAAATCGAGACCGCGGTTTTGTTTTTCGAACCAAGAATCACACTCAACAGGGTCAGGTTTTCTCCATCCGATAACGAGGAGGGTTTGATCGAGATTCAACTCGAATACACGATTCGAAGCACCAACAGCCGCAGCAACCTGGTGTTTCCGTATTACTTCGATGAAGCGAACAACCGTTGACCATGGCCCAGATGAGACGCTATGGAAACATCTTCCGCCTGGACGGCACCAACCAGTTGCAACGCAACCCGGTGCCGTTGGCGGCAGACTACATTCAACCAGATGAACGTAGTCTCACCGACCTGATCCGTTACGCCAGACGGCTGTCAGAGCTGGTGCGATTTTATAATCTGAGTGGCCAAGCGGTCGGCGACTGGCGGGCGTTGTTCGCGACGTTGGAAGATCCGTCTGTCGGTGAAATCCTATCGTCCACGCGATTGAACAAGCTGCTGGAAAGCCGCGACGATTGGCCACCGCACGTCGCCCTACTGTTGGTGTTCCTGCAGCTCTATCAGCTGCTCAAGCAAGACATCAACGAGTTACCGAACCGTCACCTGCGCTACTACTATGAACAGGTGCTGGGACTGAAGCGGCGCGCGGCCAGTCCGGATTCGGTGCATGTCGTCTTTGAGCTGGCCAAGCATGCCGAACCCACATTGATGAAACTCGGCACAGCGTTGGATGGCGGGAAAGATGCCAATGGCAACAGCCTGGTCTACGCGACCACCAACGATCTGCTTGTCGGGCATAGCGCGATCAAGAGCACCTACCGTCTTCTGCTTGACACCGATCGGCGTGGCAACCCGCGGTTTTTTATCGCCCGTGAACCCAACGACATCGAGGGTGCCAGTTGGCACACCTTCGGTTCGCGTCAGCTCGATCGCGACGCCAGTGAACGCTACATGGAAGAGGCGCAAATCGGCTTTGCAATCGCCTCGCCCACGCTGCTGCTAGCCGAAGGTACCCGGCTGATCACCCTCCGCCTCCAAGTCAAAGGAGCGCCCGAGGATACCGCCGCCGGTCACTATTTCAGCTTCGCGATGCAGTCCGAATTGAGCGGTGAGGAAGGCTGGTTAGTGCCGGACTACTTCAGTGCACACCTAATCAACAATGGCAGCGATCAACCAACGATCGAGATAACGATGCGCGTCGAGGAATCTTCCATGGCTATCGTCGCCGCCGACCCCGACGTACATACCGGCGCGCCGCCCTCGGTCTGGCCGGTCGCTCGCTTTCTGCTCAAGGGTGATTCAGGTCACTACGCCGTGCTCGCGGGTATCGAGATCGAGAGCGTAGCGATCTCGGTGCAGGTCGATGGCGTGAAAAAGTTGATCGTGCAAAACGAGGAATCGCTGTTGAATGCCGAAAAACCGATCCCGCTTTTCGGCAATCAGCCGCATGTCGGCTCGGCGTTCTATGTCGGCAACGACGAGATCTTTAGCAAGCGGCTGACATCGCTGACGTTTCGGGGTGACTGGCAGGATAAGCCAGCCGACCTCTACGATCATTACAAAGAGTATTTCAGCTTCACCAGTGCCGCGCTGGAAAATGAGTTCGCGATGTCGTTCCAGTTTGGCGTCGACATGCTGTATCAGCGTCGTTGGGTACCCTTGCTGTACAACCAAACACTGTTCGACAACGCAGTGCCAGACCACAGAGAGATTGCCATCGATCTGAGCGACCAGGACTTCCTCGACAGCCAGTTCGGTGAGAATCGCTATCATGCACAACCGCAGTTGAGCGGCACCACGCAGTACCAGCCCACCAGCAAATATGGTTTCTTGCGCTTTGTGCTGAAGGGCCCGACCTATGGTGCCCCCTATGCCGCAGAGGTCCCATTCAATGCGTTCGGCCATAAGACCTTCGCACCGCGCTATTCGAAGCTCGCGATCGAATCCAGCCGCGACACGGAGGCAGATATCGCGCTGCCAAAGCCGGCCTACACACCTACCCTCGCCAACCTGAGCGTCGATTATCAAGCGGCCAGTGAGTTCGACATCGGCGACATCTATACCGCGGACGCCTTCTATTCGCTCGACTTCTTCGGCAGCGTCGAGGCCGACAACGAGGTAGCCGCGCGCCTCGTGCCGATCATGGACGGTCAGGCCGCACTGTTCATCGGCATCGAGAACAGCCCGGTTTCGACGACCCCAGCACTGCTTTTCCAACTGGACAAGGGCACCGCAACCGCGAGCACCGCATTGACTGAGGGCGATACCGCGTGGTCGTACCTGGCCGGAAAACAATGGACCGACGTCGCGAGCTCCGACGTGCTGATCGACACCACGCTAGGTTTTCAACAACCGGGCATCGTATCGCTCGCAGTCGGTGCTGACGCCAGTACCGTTCATCACCGCATGCCCACTGATCTGCTGTGGCTGCGGGCCGCGGTCGATGCCAGTCCGAATAGCGCCTGTCGGACCTTCGCAATCCACGATCGCGCGGCGCTCGCCAGCCTGCAGGTGGAAGATCAAAGACTCGACGACTACGAGCAGCACCTGAAGGGGGTGTTGAAAGCCGGAACAATAAGCAAACTGAGCAAGCGTAGCGCCGCGATCAAGAAGGTCGAACAGCCGTATGACGGATTCGCCGGGATGGGCAGCGAAGCGGATGCCATGTTTTTTCAAAGCAGCAGCGAACGCCTACGCCATCGCTACCGTGCGGTAACGCCCTGGGATATGGAGCGCCTCGTGCTCAACGAGTTCCCGTCGGTGTTCAAGGTCAAATGCCTACCGCACAGCGATGCCGACGGCAACAGAATGGTTGGCGAGGTGGCACTGGTAATCATTCCCGACCTGCGCAACATCCGAACGAACAATCCACTCGAACCGCGCGCCGATGCCGTGTTGATGACCAAGATTGGCAGCTTTGTCCGCGCCTTATCCACAACATTCGCCAAGATCCACATCATCCACCCGGTCTACGAACGTATCCTGGTCGATGCCAGTGTGACCTTCGTCAGCGGCTACGACGCCGGCTACTATGCCGCCCTGCTCAATGAGGAATTGAAACGCTTTCTTACGCCTTGGGCCTATGAAGAAGGGCTCGACATCGTGTTTGGCGCGCAGATCTACCGCTCGGAGATATTGGCCTTCATTGAAGGACGTGAGTACATCGATAACATCACCCGGTTCAGCTTGTATCACTCGTATGCCGGCACGCGCCGCAACGGGATCGGCGACCTGGCAATCGAGCACGATCTGATCATTTATCCGAAACCGATACCTGCAATCAACGATATGGAAATCGGTAGCAGCTTTGTCGTTGGTCAAAGCGTAGAAGTCGCCATCGCGGCCTCGGAACACGCCATCTTGGTGTCACACCCCGAGCACCGAATCAATCCATTGCCGGCCGATCGTCAGCAGTGCGCCGGTGTCGACCAACTCGGCATTGGATACATGACGGTCAATTTGGATTTCACGGTATCACCTTGATGGACATTGTTAACTCAATCTAGCGAAGACAGAGCCATGACTACACGAGACAGAAGCTTTTTTATCGCGACTTTTCATGAAGGCGCGAAACCCACCGAGGAAAACTTCACTGACCTGTTCGATAGCTTTCTTCATGTCAACAACGATGGGCTGTCATTGGACGCGGATGGCAACCTGGTGTTGTCGCGCGGCGTGCAATTGGGCGACAGCAACAGCACCACACCAGGCGCACTCCGCTTCAACGGCGTCGACGTCGAGTTTTTCGACGGCGCCGCATGGACCGCCGTCGGCAGCGGCAGCAGCGTGTTCACCGATGTCGGTGGCGGCGACGTTACCTACGCTGGTGGCAATGTCGGCATCGGCACTTTCGTCGCCAATCCGACCCACGCGTTAGAGGTCAATCTCGGTGAAAACACCGGCCCCGATCAGCGCGTGCGTTTTGGCAACCTAGTGTGTAGTAACGGCCCGGGCACCGGCGCCGGCGATGCCTATGTCTACCATCAGAACGTCGATGTGACCAACGCCTACGCGCTCCGCCAACGCGCCAATGGTGAGGTGCGTATCAATGCGCCTGCTGGTCGGCAGATACGCTTTCAGCAGAACGACAACGACGTGCGCATGGCGATCACTACCGGTGGCAATGTCGTCGTCGGCAACAATAACGATATCCCCGGCAGCGGTGGTGCTGTATTCCAGGTCAGCGGTTCCGCCTTCAAAGACGACGGTTCCTCGGCGTGGGATACGACGTCTGACCTGCGCGTTAAATCGGATATCCGCGATCTGGAGATGGGACTTCAAGAAATCAAACGGATTCGGCCAATCCGTTTCCGTTACACCGGCGCCTGTGGCACACCACAAGGCCTGGAGAGCATCGGCGTGATCGGACAGGAGATCGAGAACGTCATTCCGGAATCGGTGAAGAAGATCCACATAGGCCAGGACCGTAACAACGAGATCGACGATCTGCGCGTCTATAACAGCTCTGCGCTGACCTATGTTCTGGTCAATTCGATCAAGGAGCTCGCTGCGATGGTCGAACAGCAAGCGCGAGAGATCGCCGCATTGAAACAGGCTGGAGGCGACCATGCACAAGACGCTTAACCTGACCCCGTCACACGATGACTTGAACCTGGTTTTGGCCGCGCTTGGACAACTGCCCTACTACCAGGTAACGCGCTTAATCGGGCAGCTCCAATCCGAGGCGGCGTCACAGCTGATGGCTACGCAACAACCGGTCACCGCAGGCGATAGCGACCAAGCCATCGCTCAAACCCGCACGAAAACGAGCGGCCTCAAATCCGTCAATCAATAGCCATGGCCAGCGTCGACTCACCGATGATCTCCGTGCAGCCGCCCGAGCGGATTAGCCAAGACTATCCGAAGTTGCGGCAAACGGGCGTCGCGCTGATAGGCAAGTATGCCAAAGCGACCTGGACCGACCATAACATCCATGACCCGGGTATCACCTTCCTCGAGGCCTTTTGTTATGCGTTGACCGACATCGGCTTTCGCAATCGCTTGGACATGGCCGATCTGCTGCGCAGCGGCGAGGCCTATGCGCCCCAGGATCTGCCGCCGGTCCATCGCGTACTCCCCTGCGCGCCGGTAACGGCTGAGGATCTGCGCAAGATTCTGCTCGATCACTACCTGATCAAAGATGCCGCGATCACGGCTACCGATCGCAATACCATTGCGTTTTTTATGGACCCGAGCGCGTTGCCGCCTATCAGTTACACCGTTACCGGGCCGAGAATTCCGCTGGGTGGCTTGTACGAAGCACGTATCGAGTTCAACAACACCCAGCTCAACAGTAATTCCTATCTGGTGACGATCAGCGTCGGTAGTGAGAATTTCCAACTGGATATCGCGCTGCCTCACTGGGATGAAGTGGAATCGATGCCCTTCCGGCAATCGGTCGCGCTGACGACGATCACCATACAGAGCGGGCCGAGTGGCATCTGGCGCAGCCTGGAAGAGGAGCAGACCTATTTCGCCCGCTTACAGGTCGATTTTACCGATGCCGGCGGTGCAAACAGCCAGCAACTGTGGTTGGTGGCACGCATTGTCGACACGCTCGCCGATCCCGTGGTGCAGGCACCGCCGATTCTCGCGGCCGCCCAAGTCCTGATCCAAACAGTTGCCGTCGATAGCCTGATCGATCTGTACCGTCAGCGGGTAGCGGCCGCATTTCAGGGTGTAAGCAAGGTTGCACGCTACCTCGAGAGCTGGCGCAACCTGGCACAAACACACACCACTATCTCGGTCGTCAGGGAGCAAGAGATCGCCGTCAACGCGCTGATCGAGGTGAACAACGGTATCGACCTCGAACAGCTGGTGGCGCGAATCTTCTTTGCGATCGAACAGTTCCTATCTCCGCCAGGGCAACTCGCGACACTGTCCGACTTGATCGCGGCCGATCAAGAATCCCGCGCTATTTATCAGGGTCCTCTGCTACAGCATGGCTTCTTGAACCAAGACGACCCGGATAACCACGAATCGATTACCGAGATCTTCACCTCGGACATCCTGCGCATCATCATGCAACAACGGGGCGGTCAGACCACCGGCGACCTACTGCAACAGGAAAGCATCCAGGGCCGCGACATCCTCGCTGTCAGCAACCTGACGTTGAGTAATTTCGTCAATAACCGGCGGATCGCCAAAGCCGCCAGGGACTGTCTGCGCTTGGTTGAGGTCGATCGCTATCGTCCGCGCCTGAGCCTGGCCAAGTCGCGTCTGATCCTGGTTCGGGACTCGATCGAGATCGCCTATGACATCGTGCGTGTGGATGAATTGTTTGGGCAGCTGCTCGATGCGCTGTCCGCCGAAACGATCGACGAAGCACCAACTATGCTGTGGCCCGTAGCCGAAGGCGAAGCGCTGGCGATAGACGACTACTATCCCTACCAAAATGAGTTGCCACGTATCTATGCTGTCGGCGAGGCCCGCTTGCCAAAAAATGCCAGTACGGAGCGCAAGGCCCAGGCCCTACAAACCAAGGGCTATCTGTTGATGAGCGAGCAGTTCTTGGCCGATGCAACAGCGATGTTCGCGCATATCAATCAATTCTTCTCACCACACGCCGATCAGCCGCACAGCTATTTCACCAAGCCGCTGTTCGACTTGGCCGGTGTCGATAAATTGATCAAGTCGTTTTCACCGACAGATGACTGGGATGCCTTTACGCATGACCCAAACAACCCCTATTCGATAGCACTACGAGACGCGATCGAGGACGAGCCGACCTTCGTCGATCGACGCAACCGCATGCTCGATCACCTGTTGGCGCGGCAGGGAATGGATCTGTTCGCCTGGTCGCGCGAACTGCATCGCTATGCCTATCAGCAATTGAAGGACTCAGGGCTTGACGCCAGCCAACTGCAGGCGAGCCTGGAAAGCCAGCGACTCGACATCAATCGAGAACTGATTCGCCACAAGGCCGCCTTGCTGACCCATTCGCCTTATCTGAATGAAACGCGCTTCCAGGCCTATGCCAATCCGGCACGCAGTCAGACACAACTGATCGAACTTGTAGAACTCGACACTTGCTGGAGCTGGCAACTACAAATCAGCGGCAGCGCGATGATCGGTGCCGTCGCACCGGTAACCACGCGCGCCGAGGCCTATATGCTGGCCGAAGAAGCGCTGTTACTTGCCACGCAATCGCAAAACTATAGTGTGGTTAGTCTCAGTGGCCGGCGGCACTTTCTGCTGCGTGAAGGTGTTGAGCCCGGCGATCGCGAGATGGGACTCAGCGTGCAGTCTTGGACGACCGTCGCGGCGGCACAAAACGCGATCAATCGTAGTGTTGCATCGTTTCTCGACATCAGGATTCGTCACTCGCTGACCAGCTTCGAACGACTGGTATCGCACCACTGTGGCATTGAGCATGAGATCCGCCGTCGACTGATGACGGCGCTCGACAGCTTCTTTGAGATCTACGATGAAGTCGACAGCGACGGCATCATCGAAAAGCGTTGGCGTCTATGGTCGCAGCCTGGATACTCGGGCCAGGTATTACTCAGCAGCAACTATCATTTCGTTGCACCACCGGGCGTTGTCGATCCGCTGGCGCAGGAGGCCATGGCAACCGACCTTGCGCGTGAATCGATCGACCAGGCGATCGCACTCGGTATCCAGCCTTGGAATTACCGGATTTCACCGGCGGGCCCCCTTACCTATAATTTCGATCTCTACACCCCGACGATGGACAAGGCCGCCGGCTACATTCCACCGCTGCTGAGTGAGGCCGAGGCCCAGGCGAGGATCTTTCAGACCGTCGAATTCCTGCGACAGCTGTTCAGTCGCGAAGGCTTTCACTGCGTCGAACACCTGCTGATCCGACCGCAACAGAACACCGAGACCTTTTTAGCGATTCCGCTCGACCCTATCGAGCAGTTGAGCGACCCCTACTCCAACCGCCTGTCGCTGGTGTTCCCTTCTGGGTATGCACGCGATTTCAGCCTCGATCCGACCAACGCGGTAATGACGCCGGTCAGTCCACATCGATTCCGCGACAGAGAATTTCGCAAGTATGTAAAGCGGGTCGTCGAGCAATTCTGCCCCGCACATCTGCAAGCGGACATCTACTGGGTCGATCAGCAACTGGCTGGCAACCCACAACACAAGGCCAGCTTCGACAGTTTCGAAACACGCTATTTCGCATGGCTCGAAGGCATATTGGTTCCGGGCTCGAGTGCTTCGACACAGCTCGGTCAGCGCACAGCACTGGTGAGTTCTCTCAATGCGATCATTAACGCCTAGCCACGGCCACCGCATCCGTCGGCAACTGATCGACATCGAGTGGGATGCACCCGGCGATTCGTTGCAGTTGAAACAACAGCTGGAGCATTTCACCCGCAACCAGCTGTTACCAAAGATGGAAGACCTGTTAGACCAGGTAGCAGGGGCAGCGTATTGGATCAGATTCGACGAGCTGGTCATCGATCTCGGCCAGCTCTCGTATGAAAACTGGCAGGCGGAACTGTTGACCAAGCTGCGTCACGAGTTACAGAGTCGCCTGGATGACCATAGGTCGTCTGGAGACCTGAACGCCGCCCAGAGCGCGAATAAGCAATCATCAGAGGCTCGGTCGACGAGCCCGAATGTGTTGGATCAAGAATCGGAGTATCCGTATTCGACCGAAAGCGCGAATGATCAACACACGGAGTTACGCTACAAGGCCGCGATATTTTTTCTGGAATACGGTCGCCTGCCTAGTTGGAGCGCCAGGCAGGAAGCCGTCGGTATCCACCAAGCGTTGCAGAACTTCACACAACGCCAGTGGCAGGCCACCGCTCGGTTGCTCGAACGCAGCGCCGATGCGCTGCACCGCCTGGTCGCGATCTGTGACGATACGGTATTGGACCAATGCCTGGCCTCGGTCTATCGCTTGAGCAACGGCGCCGGTTCGATGGCGTATTTTGCGCCATTTGCAAAAACGCACAGACATTATCGGCTTTGGCGCATCTATTACTGGCAAACGCTGTTCAACATCGCCGCAAATCCGAACGCGACAGCAGCCCCAGCGCTGTTACGAACACTACTACTGATCGGCCTCGCGCTTCGGCAAGCAATCGAACAAGGCGCCACGCAATCATGGTTACCCGCCATCGATACGCAAAGCGGCGCGCGAACGATCAGTAGCCATCTGGTGACCGAACTGCCGCATCCCTGGCGCGACTGGTCCACAGGCCTAGCGGGCCTAGGCCAGCCCTATCGAGTGCTCGAACCGAATCTCGACCGGCTGTTCAGACGGCTGTTGCTCGGTGTAGATAGCGCGCAACTGATCGGGTGCGGCCCGAGCGTTTCCGCTGCCGATGGCAGAGACGCCGGTGCCTCGGCGCCCTCACTTCGGCAGCTGCCGCCTAGTCACGTGTGCTCGCCAAGCGATGTGGCCAAAACGTCATCCATAGCGAACATACCGCAGCCGCTGACGTTGTGGGGTACGGGCGTGGTGCTGGCGCACCCGTTCTTGGCGGAGCTATTTGGCAGTCTCGACTTGCTTGAGGGTACGCGTTTCGTCGATGAGGCGGCACGCCACACGGGTGTCGAGCTGATCACTTACCTTTGCTTCGGTGAGCTAGCGGTCGAGGAATACGATCTGCTGCTGCCCAAACTGCTATGCCAACTCCCATGGCAGACCCCATTGGTTGCGATCGGCTTGACCGAGGAGCAGCGGCAGGGCTGCGACGAGCTGCTGCTGGCCATGCTCAAGCATTGGGCTGCGTTGAAAACCCAATCAACCGATTTTCTTCGGCAGCAGTTCTTCTGGCGCCGGGGCAGCATCAAACCGGTGGACCAGGGCTGGCGACTGACGATCGATCGCAAGGCACAGGATGTCTTGCTCGACAAGTTGCCATGGGGAGTTAGCGTGATTCGCTTGCCGTGGATGGATGACACCCTGTTTACCGAGTGGGGCTGATGGCAACATAGGAAGCCAAGCGAACGATCCAGATTTTCAGCCCGAACGAGCCAAACCAATTCAAGAGCTAATTGCCAGGGGGAAAACGTGAAAACTCGATACCTGATGCATACGTGGCGTGACTTCCAGGCTGCCGTCAAGCTGCTGCTTGCCGGCTTATGCCTGTCGCTAGGTAACGGGGCCCTGGCCCAGGAAGTGGATTTCAACAACTGCGATGCCCCATCGATTCCGATCGTGCTGCCGATGGGACAGCCAGTGGCGGAATCCATCGGTGCGATCAATGCCCCAGGGGGAAACCTGGCATGGGCCTTCGACGCCGCGCCGTCCGGTTATGCAGGCGTAGTCTGTTCTGGTAGTAACCCGACGACCTGCGACGGCGTGGCCATCACACTGCCGGCACCGGCGCCTGCCTCGCAGGTCACCTTGAGCGGGTCGCCGACCTCGTCCGGCGGCGGTTTCACTGTAACCCTTGAGGCGTCGGTCGGCATCACGCCGTGCACACAGCAGTTTACCGTCAGCTATGTCGCTTCCAACTTCGAGGCCGTGATGGTTTTAGACCGGTCCGGCAGCATGAACGGCAGCACCAACATCGGGGCACCTGCCACCTCGCGCTGGGATGCGTTACATCGGAGTGTCAATGGCTTTGCCGATCCGCATCTTGTCAACGCCGCCAGCGGCACGAGCAGCAGCCTGGGTGTGACACAGTTCGCCAGCAGTGTCATCGCCAACAACAGCTTCACCTCGGGGATGCAGACCATCGATGCCAGCCTGCCCACCCTGATCGATAACGAACTCACCTCGCAAAGTCCGACCGGCAGCACCGCGATGGGCGCCGGGGTCGAAAACGCGTTGGCCAAGTTCGTGAATCCAACTAATCCGCGTACCGTATTGCTGTTTACCGACGGCGAGCAAAACGTCGCGCCGTATGTCGATCTGAATGGACGCTTCCTCAACGCGACGGCCAGCAGCGGCTGCGCGGCAGCGGGACCCAACTGTACCGAGATACCGACCGACATCAACTTCGTCACCGTCGGCATCGGCCAGCCAAGTGGTGAGTACCTAGAGACACTGGTCAATCTCGCCGATGAACACAGTGGCTACAGCATCATCACGTCTAACAGCGTCGACTTCGACTACAGCAATGGCGCGTCACTGGGTAGCGTGCAAGACGCGTTCACCAACGCCATCGCACCGGTGCTATCACAGAACAGCCCGCAGTTGGTGGCGATGGGCAAAGGCAGCCTGATCGCCTCAGACGTGCTCACGATGCCGGACTTCGACATCAACAACACGCTTGGCGCATTGGTGCTGCAGCTGTCGTACGGGCGTAATTTCGAGATCCCGCAGCTACTACAGTTGCTGGCCGGCGTGCGCATCGAAAAGGACGGCGTCGATATCACCGCCTATTTCAAACCGTCGGTCGTCGGCCACTTCACCAATGCGATCAGCCTGCGAACCGACTTCAGCGGTGCACAATCGGCACCGCCATTACCGCGTATCGCGTCTGCCGGCAACTACGTGGTCAGTATCTCGAAGCCGCACCAGATCAAGGACATGGGTGTAAAACTGGCGGTATTCGCCGACGATCACCTGCTCGATATGCGTTGGCAGGTGCCCGGCAAGCCGCGGGTTACGCAGACATTTGCGCCACAGATGACGTTGAGCTGGATGGGCGAGGCCATCGACAACGCCGATGTAAAGGCGATGATTCTCAAACCCGGTGATGACCTGGGTGATCTTCTGGCCAACTATGGCGATCCCATTGATCCGAGCAATGCGCCCGATGCCGGTACCGCCGGCTATCAAAAGTATCAGCAACTGATCGCCAACGATCCGGCCTTTCTCGCGAAATTATTACCGAGTGAGCAGGTGCTGACGCTCAATCACCAGGGTGGCGGCGTCTACAGCAACACCTATGCCCCAGGTGATATCAGCGGTGTCTATCAGGTGTTGTACAGCGTCAACTTTGACGGCCCACAGACCGGAAAGGGGGAACGCATCACCACACAAAGCGTCTACGTGCGCTTCGGCGAACTCGACCAGGCGGCGTCGGCCATCATGAGCAGCGTCAGTGGTGCGACAACGACGATCAACATGAAACCGATATCGGTGGTTGGCAAACTGATCGGCCCCGGTCAGCAGCAGGCGTTTCGCTTTAGCGGCACATCGCTAACGCTGGCATCGGTCACCGACCATCAGGATGGGCGCTATACCTTTGTGTTGAATGGCGATCCGGGACAGAACGTTCAGATCGATCTGCTTGGGGAGACGATATACCAAGGTCCGTTAGACGAGTTCGGTTCGGCCGGTGGTAGTACAACACCGACTAACGGCGGGCTACTTTTGTGGATCGTCCTGCTGATCATTCTGCTACTGATCGTGCTGTGGCTGATTCGCAAGTTCATGAACTCAGGCAATCCCTGATATGCCTACCACTCAACTTTAATGCTTGGTACGTAACGATGAGCTGCCCGCGCCTGCCGGCTTGAACGCCGTAGGCCGGGCAGCGGATCCAGGCCTAACTCAATGCGAACCGTTGCGAAAAAAAACGCTGACTCCAAGCCAAACACCTCCGGTAGTTTTTTCAACCCCGCTCGTCGTGCAAAAGGATCATCCGGTTCCACCGCACAGCGGCAGTCTCAACACGACGACGCCGAGTCGAATGCCGCGTCCGTCGCGCATCGTGGGCAGGTGCAGATGGCACCCTCACGCGAACGTTCCACATCGAACAACGCAGCTCCATTTTTCAACTCACCGGCACCGGCAAGCGCGGATGTGCAACGCCAGTGCGAACGCTGTGAGCAGGAGGAACAGCAGGATGCAGAGACATCGGACACATCGATTCAACGCCAAGGATTAACGACAAGCGCCCCACCGGACGACGATCCCGAAGATAAAGAAACCACTGGGGTGCAACCACAACTGAAGATCGGACCAGCCGACGATCCGCTGGAACGCGAAGCCGACGCGGTTGCCGACCGGGTCGTTGCTCAACGCGATCACAGGCCATCCATCAGTGACGATGCGGTTGACGATGCGAACGCCGCAGCCCCAATCCAGCGCCAGGCATCGAGTCACAACGCCGCGCAATCGGATCATCGGTCCAGCCTGCAACAGATAGAGCGCGGCGGCATCGACGGCCACCCGATGGACAGGGATACCCAAGGGCGAATGGAGTCGGCCTTCGGCACCAATTTTTCCGGCGTGCGGATCCACACCGGCGACACGGCGGCCGGCCTCAACCGCGATCTCAACGCGCGCGCCTTTACCCATCAGCACGATATCTACTTCAATGCCGGCGAGTACCAACCGCAGAGCGGGCGTGGCCTGCATCTGCTAGCGCACGAACTGACACATGTCGTGCAACAGACCGGCGGCCATGCCGCGCCGACTAACCGGGTGCAGCGAGAGGATGACGACAACCCGACCAGCGCCGACCCGGTGGCAACGGTGTCGGTTGATTTCGAAGGCGTCGACATTCAGGCCGACGAAGCGCCGCGTTATCGCTATGTCAACTACGACGAAGCGATTCGCGGCAGCCGTAGCTGGTTCGATTTTCTCGCCCTGGCCGACGCCAATCCGTTCGCACCCTATACGCCATACGAGACCCCAAACGCCTTCGTCAATCGGGTGGTGCAGTGGCAACAGGCGATACATCGGCGCCGTGACGGTATCTCTTTCTACGAGTTCGTGTTTGCCGCACGCGAGCAGCAGGAGGCGATCCGCGCTACCCAAGTGCAGGGTTTGACCGCCGGGCTTTCAGAAGTCGCGCAGAGCATCAACGAAGGCAGCTTCGTGCCTGGCGGCCAACCACCGACCGACGGCATTCTCGGCCCTGCAACCTACTGGACGATGCTGGTAGCCCGGGCGTTACAGGAGAGTGAAGATGGCCAAGCCTTACTGCAGCTCACTCGTCTACCGATGGACCTGTTGCAAGCGGTAGACAATACCTACGATGGTCTCGATGCCAGTTGGCGCGCAGCACACGCGTTCCTGTTCCGTAAACCGGTTTTCGTCAATACGCATACGCAGCTGATCCGTTTCGACCTGTTGATCGAGACCTATGTCGAACACTTCGGCTTCAGCCAGGGTGATCAGGCCTACCTCGAGGAGCAATTTTTCGAAGGCGAACTGCCTGATGATGTCGAGATCGGCGAACGCGATCTGGCGGCAATCCTCGCGCGCGGTTATGCCGACGAGGCCATCGAGGGGATCGTTTCGCTGTTCGAGGTCGATCGCGACTACTACCACGCCGTCGATCTGCAACGGCTGTTGATGATCGAACGACCGGAATGGCGCAATCCGGCGGGTATGACGCTGTACATGGCGTCGGCACTCTGGCCCGACGTCGAGCAGGTCACGTCAGAGCTCGCGGTCGAACTTCCCACTGACGCGGCCTCGCAAACGGCATTGCAACGCCTGCAGCAACAATCCGGCGACTTCTACGAGCCCCCCGTGGCCGATGCCGACAACAAGCTCTCCGCGTTTGCGTTCATCTACAGCCTGCCGCCGCTACAGACGGCGCAATGGCATACGATCGCCGAGCAATACGTCGAAGAAAAGCGCCTATTGGCACAGGCGACCGAACAGGCAACCGTCGAGTTTCTACAGCAGCTCGAGGCAGATTTCGAACGTCGCATGGGTGGCGAACCCGATATCGGCGCAGACGATGCGATGGCCTTTCTGCAACTGCTGGTCGGCAGCACCTTCAGCTCGGCACAATCCAACCGAGTGGCGGTTGAGCGTCAGCGAGCGCAGGGTCACGACGTCGAGATCGTTGCACGTCCGCAGCGGACGACTCAGTCTGCAAAAGCCGCACAGCTACTGCAAAAGGCACGCACCGATCACTACCTGATCGTGCAACTCGGCACGGATAGCGACAGCCGATTCCCGTTGCCGTTCACTCAGATCGAGCGATCGCGTGCGCGCGGTGCGATCAACGGCAGGTCACCGTGGCAGTTCGACCTGATTGACACACCACACGCGGCAATGCACTCTTATTTGCCAACCCGTTTCACTGCCCGTTCGACACCAGACGGTGGCTCGGAGGCGGCGTCGAACCCTTACCAGTTGACCAGCGATAACCCACGCGCCTACGAGGACTGGCAATATTTCGAAGGCAACGCGAGCCACTTCGAGCAGTTCGAGCCGGTGCTGGTCGAGATCATCGAATTCAATCCAGACGCCGGTCAGCTGGTGCGATCCTGGCGGCAACTGGTCGGCGTCGATCGTATCGTGTTCCGTCACGTGTGGACGCTCGGCGGCAGCCTGCCGTCCCTGAACCAACAGCTGTGGAGTGCACAGGGCACCGTCAATCTGTTTGGCTGGATCGATGCGGTATTGACCATTACCGCGATCGCGTCGGTGGTCGCCGCGCCGATGATTGCCGGGGCCGATGCCGCTGTCGGTACCGTCGGCACGCTAGGTGGCCGCGCGGCGATCAATGCGGCGATGCGAGAGGCACTGCGCACTGCCATCCGGCGCTTTGTCATCAGCGAGACCATCGGTGAGTTGCTCGGCCGCGCGACCTACCACCTGAATGATTCAGAAGACGTCCCGGAAGAACTCAAGACCGTATGGAACGGCCTGATGCTCGCGCTGCTGATCTATGGCATCGGCTCAACCGTCAAGCAAGGCGTCAAGTCGTTTCGCAATCGCGGCTCGGTGCAGTTCAGACGGCAGTTGGCCCTGCTCGAAAGCGAACTCGAAGCGGAGGAGCGCGCCGGTCGTGCCGCGGCCGACCAAGCCGCCGAACGGGCCGCGCAGCAGGAGCTGCGTGACATGTCTGAACAGCAATACCGCCAGTTGGTCGAGCAGACCGGGCGCGAGGTCGCCAGCGGACCGTCGCGGGTCCATTCAGATGATCCGCGTGCGGCGTCGATCGGCGCCGAGGCGAGCCCTAACCGTCCGGCAAGCGCCGACCAGACCGGGCAGCTGCGCCGGGCACTGGAAGCCGACGTATTCGACAACCTGGTCGAAAACACCAGTTCAGTCACCCGTCGCCGCCTGGCGATGGTCGGCGACGACGATGCCATCCGCAAGCTGGCCAGCGTGTTTAGCCCACAGGAACTGACCAACCTGCTGGGACGGCTTCATCCGGACGATCTGCGCAGCTATGCGGCGCACCTGGCAGATGGCGAGTTGCGCTCGGTGTTACAGGCATTTTCCGGCAAAGCGGCGGGCGTCTCGTTGCTGCGCGCCTTCGTGCCAGATCCGCAGCGCCTGTTCGGTCTACTGGACGCGCTCGGTGCGAGGACACTGGAACTACTCGCAGGCAACCCGGGGGCACAACGTTTCTGGCAGGTCGCCTCACGCGTCGACGCAGCCGCACTTGCCGATGCGCTGACCCACATGGGTGTAGGCAATCGTGGCAGCATGGCGCGCTTCCGCAACCTGTTGCGTGATGTCGGGCCTGAACTCACCGCCGAAGTCTTGAATATGTACACGCCGGGGCAAATCCGTCGTTATTGGCGTCGCGGTCATGGCTTGAGCGCCTCACAAAACATGGCACGCCTGGCGATAAAACGGCGCGGCGTTCCGACCCAGGCGCGCATCGCCACCGGCCAGCCCGCCGAACCGCCGCCACGTCCACAGCACTTCGAACCGAGCGATTTCCGCGCGTTCTACGCCACCGGACCGGAGGCAACGGCACCCGCGACAGTCAAGACCCAGGTCGCACTGGTGCAGGAGGCGACCAGTATCGCAGCCAATCAGCTCGATCGACTGATCGACAGCGCGGTCCGCGGCGCGCTGACCCCAGACGAACTGGCCACACTGCCACCCAATGCGCGTGCCACGGTCGAGGCCTTCCTACGCTCAACACCAGCGGATCAGAATCATCACGCACTGTACGGCTCAGCGCTGCAGTACCTGGCCGAAGCGGCGCTGCGTGATCTCAACGGCGGCGCACTACCACCCGGTATGGCGATACGCCAACGACGCGTCGAGGGTGGGCGTACCCTGATACCGGATATCCAACTGGAACTGACGATTCAAAACGACTTGCGCTACCCCACGCGTAACACCAGCGAACGCGTGGTCATCGACTGGACGACGCCAGGGGAAGCCGGCAAAATCACCAAGTACGTGACCGGGGACCCACCGGTTACCTACACCGTGGAAGTGATTCAGCCGGGGCCTCCACGCATCCCGACCCCACCGGCGGCAGGTGCGACACCGATCCCCGTCATACCATCGATGCCAACCACACCGCCAGACACCGATCAGGACTTCAATAACAGTGGCAGTGGCGGAGAATAATCAGATGCGGCCCTTGCCAATGTGTACCGTTAGACCTTGCGCATGAAAGTATCGATCAAGCAACTCAGAGATCGCTGGAAAACGCCGGCCGGGGAGATCGCACGACGGGCTATAGAAGGCGCGTTGAGAAACGGCGCATCCGTGGACGAGCTCAAAGACTACGTCCGGCGCTTGCCGCTTATCGACGACACCGGTGATGCACTCGATCTACGCGGGATCGAGCTACCCGGATTAATGACAGTCAAGAAGACTGACTTAAGCGGCACACGATTCGACCACGCGAAGATCAACTGGAACTTTGCCGGCAGTAAGCTAACCGGCTGCGTGTTCGATGGTGCCAGCGGCTTGAACGTCGATTTTGGCGGCTGTGATCTGCGCAACAGCTCGTTCGTAACCGCGAAGCTTCCCGGCGCGATCTATTACCTGGCCAAGCTCGAAGGGGCCAAACTGCACGGTGTCCGGATCAAGGGGGGGCAGCTCAAAGGGGCCGACTGTCGACGTGCCGATTTCAGTGATGCCGATCTACGCTTGGTGTGGATGGCCGAAGCGGATCTGAGCTCGGCAAATCTAATCGCCGCCAACCTTGTCGGCGCCAGTCTCGGTAACTGCACATGGGACGATCACACGCGTTTTGATCATGCCGAGATGAGCGTCGAAGGGACTCCGGCTACGCTATATCAGTACGCGCTGCGACAAGACGCCCGCTTCACCAGTGAACGCGTCGAATGGCAAAGCAGCCTGATCGATAGCACGATGGTCTTGTTGAAAGCATCCGGTCATATCAATAAGCCGCTGTTAGAGCGCCTACAGCAGTTACGATCCGAAGTCGAAACCGATCCCCAACTACCCTGGACCAAGATGATAGAGAACGAGTTCAACGCACAGACTGTCGAGGGGTTTCGCGAGGTGCTGAGAAAGGCCGCCAGCAACATCGGACTGAGCGGCTGAATCCGCATCGTTCGGATCTTGCGTTTCGAACTACACTCTGAACATGCGCAACATGGATTCAGCAACAAAAATCGAACTGGGACGGGTACCGACCCGGCATCAATATCTCGAGCATCTGCTGGGTTGCCTCGAACAGTTTCTTGCTTGGCGGATCAAGCACTACTTCCGACTCAATGATCAACTCGCGGCCAACAACAGCCCCGACATCGTTCTACCACAGCCGATAGCCGACTATGCACTCGGGCGCACGATACGGGAGCTCGGTCTGGACGAGAACGATCAGTACCTGCTGCTAATCGCGTTGATGCCGCATCTCAAACCAGACCTGTTGGACCACGTGGTACAGAACCTGTTGCCAGGTGCAGGCGACTATCCGCAGCTCGGCGGAATGCGCGGCAAACAACACCGGGCTTTTTTACCCACCGCCGAAACCGCCCTGTTTTTTCTTGCCGGCGATGATCTTGAACAACGTCTCCATTGGCAGAGCCAGATACAAGGCGATCACGTGTTGATCCGTAAGGGGATCCTCAGCCTCGATACGGCGGCGAACGATGAGCCTCCGATGAGTGGCCGTTTGATGATCGACGAGCAATTCGCCGAATTGTTTCTGTTCGACAAGGTGCATCCACCGGCCTTGAGCCTCAAGTTCCCGGCCCAGTTACTGCAAACGGAATTGACGATGGATGACCTGGTGCTTCCGACGCATACGTTATTACAAGTGCGAGAGCTGGAGCATTGGGTGCATTTCGGTCCGGTGTTGATGCAGGACTGGGGCATGGGTAAGAAGATGCGCCCCGGTTTGCGAGCGCTGTTCTATGGTCCACCCGGCACGGGCAAGACCTTTACCGCGACACTGCTCGGCTCCTTGACCGGCCAACCCGTGTACCGCGTCGACCTGTCGATGGTGATATCGAAATACATCGGCGAGACAGAGAAGAATCTTGCGTCGTTGTTTGACAAAGCAGAGAACAAGAACTGGATCTTATTCTTTGACGAGGCCGATGCGCTGTTCGGTAAACGCACACAACTGAAAGATGCGCATGACCGGTTTGCCAATCAGGATGTCTCTTATCTGCTGCAGCGGGTCGAAAACTATAACGGTCTGGTGATTTTATCGTCGAACTTATCAAACAACGTCGACGAGGCGTTTTCGCGCCGATTCGAGCTGATGATCCATTTTTCGATGCCGCGCCGACGCGAGCGGCAATCGATATGGGAAAAGGCATTGCCCCCAGGTGTCACTATCGAAGCGGGTCTCGACTTCAAAGAAATCGCCGCAAAATTCGAGATCAGCGGCGGCATGATCATGAACGTGGTGCGCTACGCCTGCCTACAATCGATCGTGCGCGGCGAAAAAAAAATTGAAAAGGCCGATCTACTTGAAGGCATACGTCGTGAATACGCGAAAGAGAACAGACTCGAATAGACGGGCCAGGTTAGCGTCGGATTACGGCGCGATCAGCCGCCGAGATTGTTTGCAAGTGTGCTCGGTGCGCCTAATCCAAGCTTACAGATACCGCCTAATGTAAAAACGGCTGAATGGGCTGCGCTTGCATGATCGTGGACTCATCTCGATTGATGTCTTCTAGGCGTTCATACACGACGTCTTCTGCAAAGTAGCGCAGCGCCATCTCTACAAAGATATGTCCATGCTTGGCCTCACTGGCCCATAGCTGCCGATAAAAGCGCTGCAGCTGAGGCTCGAGCGACTCGCTCTCAGCGATCAGTCGAAAACGCTCGGCGCCGCGACACTCGATCACCGACGCGATCAGCAATCGGTCGAGAAAGCGTTCATCGCGCCCCTGGCGCATCAACTTGAGGAGGGCCACTACGTAGGGATCTTGACGATCACCACTGAGACGCTGGCCGCGCTCGCACATAACTGCGTAGACCTGCTCGAAGTGATCGAGTTCTTCGCGTGCCACCGCGATAAGGTCGGGCAGAATATCGGTTCGATCCGGGTACTTCATGACCATGCTCATCGCCATTGCGGATGCCTTGCGTTCACAGTTGGCATGGTCGGCGAGAAGGATGTCGAAATTCGAGGTGACGATGTTGACCCATTCGCGCGGGGTGTCTGCGACGAGATCGAGCGACTTCTTTGCCATAGTGAGAATCGAACTTGCTGGGTTAGGAATCCGGTAGGTCTGGGTTCGGTTACAGGCGCACGCGTTCGATCCGGCCAAAGTGGTAGCGACCGATCTCGACGGCTTTATGGATTTCAAGAGACCGTTTCAGGAAATAATTCGCGCCAGACAACGAAAAAATCAAGCGGCTGATGCCGAGGCGCATTGCGCCATTCTCGTCACGTCCGGCCTCGATCCAGTGCGCAGCAACGGACTGTTTGGCTCTACTTTCGTAGTCAGGCAGCAGAAAACAGGCTGACGTCTGATACAGCGCCTGAGCACGCTCGAGCAGGTCCTCCAGCAACGCTACAAAGGTGGCGATCTGTTCGAGCGAGATAAGCCGGTAGTCTTCCGTCTCGGTAAACACTTCTTCGAGTCCTTGGTTGAAAAGATCACGAAACGCGGAGACGTCGGTATCGAGCAAGTCTGCCAAAGCAAATATCCCGACAAGGTCCGATCCAGCCTTCTCGCGAATACAAGCATAGTTTCTGCATCCCATCACACGGTAGGGGCAATGCTCGCAACCGGTAAAGTTACATCCCCTGTCGGCAACGGCGTTGTTTACAGACAAGGCCAAGGCCATCTGATCTGTCCTCTGATGCAGCGTGGTCGGAAGTGCGTGGCGAAATCATGGTACACCAAAACGTTCTGGGTGATCGACTATCTCCTGGGCGAGGCTCTGTAGATCTCCTCGACCAAGTGGCGTGCGACTGCTGCGCGGTGTGCGTACCTCGGTTTCGATCTCGCCAGCGGACATGCGCAACTGCGGTGTGATGTCTGTACCCAAGGTATGGTTTTCGAACAGGTATATGCGACCGGTAGAGGTGTGGCCGGCAGCATCGGTTACCTGGCCAGTCTCTAGCACCTGGCATACGGCAGCGCTTTTTGCGGCCACTTGCGCGCTCGCGCGTTCGGTACTACCCGCTTTCACTTCGACGATACGCATCACGCTTTGCGCGTCTGGGTCGGTCGAATCGACGGCGATATGATCGATCTCACGAACCTCCTGCCAAACCGTGCCCTCAGACGGGAGCTCGTGGATACTGTTGGCGACATCTTGGAAGTGACGTAGTTCGTCTTGGTAACTCGCTTCGTCGGCAAAGTCCGAGCGGTTGGGTTCGTTCGCGCTGATCCATTCAGCCTTGCTGGCAAAAGGTAACTGGCGCACTACCCTTACCCCCGACAGCAGGCGATACGATCTCCCTGTTTGCGCTGCGAGTTGGCTCAGGTCCTGCGAGAGCTCCATTTCGGCCATTTTTTCGCCGAGTTGGCCGCGGATCTCCCCGGCATTGCCGGTATCGATCATGTCGCGCACCCAAGGATCATCGAAGAAGCCGGTGTCTCTCAGGTATTGCACGAATTCAGCCCTGGCCTCAGCGATAAGCAGTGGCCGTCCGATTTCGGTTAGGACCACGTTCAGACCGCGTCCACTGCTTTCAAGATCACGCAGATGTTCGAGTTTTCTGAGATCCGACTCCGTCGCCCAGGTATCGTCCCAACGTTCACGCAGGCCCCGACGGGCGAAGTCGCTGCTGAGATGCGCGCGGATAACTTCGAGCCCGGCGCCAGGACGGACCCGTTCCGCGGCAATCGCAAATTCTGCGAGTCTGAGACCGCCTTCCGAAACAACGATCGCCGTATCACCATTACGGGCCTGGGCAATACCGATACCGTTGCCGAGGTCATTCCAGGTGCCACTCTGCCCGGTCAGTAGCGCTTGCACACCACGCAGCTGCCGCGGTTCGACCGGCAACACCCCCTCGACGAGCTGACGTACACCGGGCCGCTCAAGAAGTGACTGATAAAAGGTTGAGGCCGAGGCGCCCTCACTCGACGGTAGCAGCGTCAAAGGCCCATCGCTGGTGGTCACAACGATGACGCCGTTACTGTCAGGTGGGGCTACCGCGTCGGCGCCGTAACGTTCGGCCAGCAGAGCCACGGCATCCAGCCCAGGCTCGTAGGTGAAGGTGTCGGCGAGACCAACGACCTCTTGCTGATTAAGAACGAGTTCGGCGCGTGTCGCCGACACCGTCGCGATGCGCGCACGCAAGGCCGTCAATGCCGTGGCGACATCGATTCCGGCGGCCTCCAGGCTTTCGAGAAAACGCGACTGCGCACGCATCGCATCGAGATGGGTGTTGGCCCTGGTGATACGTTCAGCGCGCGCCTGATCCGGTTCGTCGAACGCCGTGCCCGTCTGCTCGACCAGTCTCGCGTAACCGATCTCTTCGAGCGCGTCATTGATGCTGCGATTATTACGATTGGCATCCTGCTCCATCGCACGTAACGCCTCCAGCTGGCGCCTGGCGGTACGCCCATGCAGACGTGCATCGAGTAGATGCCGCAGACCCCGACGAGCGGCGTCGCTGCGCAGACTCAGATTGATATAAGCAATGCCGGTGCCCGGGTTCTGGGTTTCGATTTCCAATGCGCGTGGTACCAGACGCAATGCAGTCTCGTTGACGATAACCAACGTGTCACCGTTCAAACTGATGATCAGTGAACCCTCGGCGGTCTCACTGACACTGCCGCCTTGCTCAGTGATGTGTTCACGCAGGCCGGCAAACTCGCGCGCCTCGACCGCAATGACGCCGTCGACAATCAACTCGGGTGCCCGGTCGACCACTGACGGTGCCTTGTAGCGTGCTGGTTCCACTGGTACTCGCACGCGTCGGATACAGCACGAGTTCGCTGCCGTAGTAGCTGACACGGATAATGCCATTGGCATCCGGTCCACTGACGTTCTCCGCCCCGTACTGCTCTTGAATCGCGCTTACCGAGCGGGTAGCCGGGTCGTAGGTATAGAGCTGATTGCTGCCTTCGATGGGTTGTAGTCGAGAGATCAGAAGGCAACGGGCCTCGCGCACCGACCGCATATGGTCATGCAACCGCCGGATCTCGGCATCGATGTCGACTTCCTTTTCTACGCCTTCGGTGTCGCGGATATTCTCGAGCACCTGCTGTTGCCGAGTCATCAGGTCCAGATAGCGGGTCGCCAGGTCTATCCGGGCATCTGTATCGGGTGCGTCAGCCTCATATTCCGCATTGAATTGAAGGCGCAGGGCATCTGCCTGCCCTTGCAAAGCGGTCAGGCGCTGGTTCAGTACCGCAACCCGCGCGCTACTACCGGAGACCTGCAACTGGCGAATCAACGGGCGCGCAAAAAAGCCACCGACTTCGAGCATCGCGAACATCAACGCGGATTCGTACAGAATGAACCCGGTCTCACCCAGGCTAGGAATCTCTCCGCCGTGGGTCGCCAAATGCGAGCAATAGCTGATCGCAAAAAAGGTTGAAAACATCGCCGGCAGACGGACCAGCGACGATGCCCCTCTCAGCGCGTTGCCCAGAGCGCCGAAAAACCGAAACATCACGACATTCAGCGCGAAATTGCCAGCGAGTTCGCTTAGGCCGAAGTCATCCTCTTCACTGGTCAGCGCACCCGCGCCGAGTGCCTGGGCCAGGCCTTCTTGCATCAGCGTGAGTACGGTAGCGCTGATCCCCGTCTCCCAAAATGTGCCAGCCACGCCGGCGGCGCCGGCGATATAAGCACCCACTCCCATCGAAATCAGGATCAACACCACGGTGACCACCACGATAGCTGTCACGATCAGTATGCGGTTGGTAGTGATGCGTGCATTCAGCTCGTTGGCGTACATCTGCTCGAGCAGATTCCCGTATTGGCTCGCATCACCGCTGAGTGGCTCGGGAAAAACGCCTTCGGTCTCTTCATCGTGCGGAAAGGTGTCGCCGCGCAGACGACGGAAATGCAGACGCTCGTAGGTCTGGTCGCGTACCGCATTACCGAACTCACCTTCGACCATGAGCGCGGCTATCTCCCACGAACGGAATTGGCTCAGCACAGTTTCCAGTTGTACATGTGTTTGTTGTACCGACCGAGTTATCCGCGCGATGCTGACACCGTTGACCTCAAGGCCGCGATAGATATCCAGCGTCGAGCTAACGTCGACGAGCGTCTGCCGCATCGCCTCTTGCTCGCCTTCCTCGATACCGTGGGCGGCAAGCAACTGCAGTTGCAGGTCTCGTTGCAGACTCGGATACGACAGCAGCAAACGCCTCACGCGCTCTTCATCACCACCGAACGAGTCGACCAGATCGATCATGCCGAAAACCATCGTGATCGCGATCGGCTGGGCGATGTTAGTGACCTGCTCTAGCGCGATGGCACCGACGTATGAGGCGAGGTATTCGCGATTCTCGATGACGTCGAAAAAGTCGCCACTATTGCCTTCGGTCTCGCGGTCGAGCTCTCCCCGTATATATCGCCGCACCTGTTCGAGCCCGGCCATTTCGTTCATGAACCAGTTGAACGTGATGCGCTCTACGCCATTGATCTCCACCATCGTGCTATTGGCCCGATCCGCTTCCTGTCGAAACAGATCACGTCCACGGTAGTAATCGCGGTCGACTCGATGGCGCAGGGCCTGTGCGCGCACCGACAGGGCCGCGAACGTGCCAAGATCTTCGTGGGTTCGCCAATGCGAGATCCGGAAGCTAGCGAGCTCCGATGCATTCATCGCATCGAGCCTACGCCAATAGCGCGGCGCGCCAGGCCGAACCAGATAGTAGAGCCCATAGAAACCATCGTCTGTCGCATAGACGATGGCATCGCCGCTCAGACCACGACTGGCATCATATGGGTGCAGGAAATAGCGATAGCGGAAGTCGGCGAGATTCGTGATCTCACTGTCATAGTGAAAGAACTTGACGAAGTCCTGATCGAAAAAGGCATAGCGGGGGTGATTGCCCCAGTTGTTGAAGTGATCGCCAGATTCCAGCGTTCTACCGCGCGTGTGGCGGATCGATTCACTCAGCCAGAAGAAGTCCATCGGATCGAGCAGATAGACGTGATAGCCATCGTCGTCGTGCGTTAGGTAGGTACCATAGGCGGCGCCCCGTGAGCATAGGCCTCAGCGTCAGCCTGGCTGGTAAAGGTTCTCTGAGGTGGCGGTCGCAACAGATTGACTGCGGCCCGGTTCAGGTAAGGTAGGCTGGTGAACAGGCGCCCGAGAATATTCAGATACTGCTGATCGGTCGTGATCTCGACCATAGCCCACTCGGCAGCGTCCATACGCAGTGATGGGTGCAGACCAAAATCTTGAGTGCCGACCAGTAGACCTCGTCTTCATGGCCTACAAATGGCACCCGGATCTCCAGATTGAAGATGGATTGGCTGCCATGTTCGAGCAGCCAGGTCAGTTCCGCGATCGTCGGTTCCGCACCCGCTGGGCGCCAGTCCTCAGGAAGGGGTTGGCTGCCGTGCAATAAAAAATGCACTTCGGTACCGGAATCCAGCTCAATCTCCGCAAAGCGATGGAACGACACGGTGCCGTGGCTGAGCAGGGTCGGTGCTTCTACCGAGGGTCCTGGAAAATTGATGCAATCGACGGTTTCCAGCGTTCGGAAACGTCCGGGATAGGAACTCTCGGCACCGCGCAGATCGGTATAGTGTTCAGCGTAGACGCGAGTACAGCCTTCGCCGGCTGTGGGGCGAAGATCCCTCAGCGGAAAAGGATCTCGCTGTATGCGCGGCAAGTTAGCGCCGCTCAGTTGTACGACGTGCGTCAGTTCATGCGCCAGCAGGTGGCGCCCCTCGGCGCTGTTGGGTGTATAGGCTCCCGGTGCAAACGCGATATGGTTGCCGATGGTGTATGCCCTGGCGGCGATGCCTTCTGCGACCGCGACGTTTTCGTGCACGCGCACGTCGGCAAAATCATGGCCAAAGGCCGACGCAAGACCATGCTGTTCTGCGCCGGTTAGTGCTCGTCCACCGCTTGCAATCGCCGATGTCGCATTGCCGGCCGCTTGGGTAGATACCCCCGACGCATCGGTGGCCTGCCGCTGCGAGCGCTCTTCGTCGTCATCGGTGACAGGCAGGCTACTGCGCTGTACAGACAGGCCCCGGGCATAGCCTTTGTTGGGAAGGTTGGAACCAGCATCTTCGCCGGTGCCAAACGTCAGTTCGCTGCCCACTCCCTCGCTAACGGCATCTGCAACGGCTTCGGCCTCGGCTTCCAGGGGGGCGTCGCGACTGCCGACCTCTGGTATCGCTGCACGCTGTAAGGGCTGGGGCGACGCAGCGAAGAATGGTGTACGGGCATTCCTGTCAGGCGAGAAAAAAGGGCGTGATTGCGCATTGTGCAGGTGGATACTCGATCTCGCTGAGCGAGTTACCTTCCGGCGGCTCACAACTGAGGTCTCAAGGCCGATACTCTGCCAGGCATTGCGAAACTCCTCGGTGTCAACAGTGCGCAGCCAACACGTCCTACATCAACATTTTATAATCTAGTCGGCCGCTCTAAGCAGTATTGCCCAGGCTATTGCGTCCGTATTAACCGGGCTCTTCGTCACTTTGAGTGGAATTCAGCTCAGAACCCGTGCCAATGTATCCGGTGGTTAGAGCACGGGGAATTGGAAAGGACGGCAACAAAGTATTGCTACTGGGTCTGGGCATCCAAGCGCCTTGGAAGCTGGTTGATCACCGGCTGGATACAGAGAAGTACCACAGGAACTTCATCTGGAGGTCAAAGCCGAGCGAGGCTCAAAGTATGCGTGTCCTGAGTGCGGCAAAGACTGCGCGGCGCATGACTTCCAGGAAAAGACGTGGCAGCATTTGAATTTCTTCCAGCATCACCGCTAGTGTCCTGTCCCGCAAATAAGTCTCGAAAGTCGTGAAAGTTTTTCGAAGATGGAATCTGCGGTGGCGGTCCACTTGAACGGCATCGGGTTTTCATTGTGCTGCTCAATAAAACGTTCAATGCGACGGATCAATGCCACCACACTCGTATCAGACCCGCGCTTGATGGCTCGTTGCGTGATCAGACCAAACCATCGCTCCACCTGATTCAGCCAAGATGCATGCGTGGGGGTGAAATGCACATGGAATCGCGGGCGCTGTGCTAACCACGCACGTACCTTTGCCTGTTTATGCGTGGCGTAGTTGTCCATCACCAAGTGAACATCTAAATCCTTTGGGACGTTCTTCTCAATATGACGCAGAAACGAGAGAAACTCCTGATGGCGGTGCCGAGGTTTGCACTGGCCCAATACCGTTCCATCGGCAATATCCAATGCCGCAAATAACGTCGTGGTGCCATGGCGGTAATAATCATGCGTCACACCTTCGACGTAGCCCAGGCCCATCGGTAACACGGGCTGACTGCTTTCCAACGCTTGCACCTGACTCTTTTCATCGACGCACAACACCAAAGCGTTGTCCGGCGGGTTGAGATACAGGCCCACAATGTCGCGGACTTTCTCAACGAAGAACGGGTCGGTCGATAGTTTGAAGGACTTGCTGCGGTGCGGCTGAAGACCAAACAGCTTGAAATAGCGTTGAACGGTGGACTTCGACAGGTCGCTGGCGTCGGCAAAACTGCGCACACTCCAATGCGTACCGTCCTTCGGTTTTGTTTCGAGGGCTTGCTGCATCAGTCGAGCGACTTCGTCATCCCCATACGTTCTTGGGCGCCCTGCACCCGGCAAGTCGTAAAGCCCATCAATCCCCTCATCGATAAAGCGCTTGCACCATTTTCTGACTGTCGTCTCAGTCATCCCCAAACGCCCGGCAATCATCGTATTGGGCATGCCTTCGTCAGCATGAAGAACGACAGCTGCGCGACGACTCAAGCCATGGGGCAAACTGCGCGAACGTGAAAACGCTTCGAGTTGTTCGCGTTGTGATTCACTGAGCGTGACTTGATGGACTTTCGGTCGGCCGGTTCGCATGGGTATTCTCCGCTGAGATGGTACCCAGTTTGACCGCGACAACTTCTATTAGTTTATTGCGGGACAGGACACTAGGTCCACGCGTCGGCGCCTCGCGTGAAATGCCCGAAGCATGGTGTAAAGCTGGCCACTGTGCCCTGAGCGCGCAAAGGACACGCCTTAACAACCACCTGCGAAAGCAGTTGGGTTCGTGTCACGGACTGAAAGTCCGGATACGCGTCGCCTGAAACGACGCGTCTAGTCTGGCTCCATTCGAAAATTGTCATCTGGATTCGGCTCAAAATGATGCTCAAGATATTGCTTGATCATCTCTTCTGTCATCTGGCCCACCATGGTACAGAAATACCCCCGTGCCCAGAAATGACAACCCCCAGTACCGTTTCTCGATATGGGGAAACTCCTCGAACAGATAGCTCGACGTTCGGCCCTTTATCCGGCTCAATGGTGTCGGTCGCACGCTACTGCATAGTCCGGGAAAAGCATTCATCGCCGAAATTGCAGTAGCGTGGGGCTTCACTCATCTAAGCCAGTTCGCGAAAGATTACCGCAGCCTAGTCGGAGAAAAACCCTCGCAGACTTTGACACGAGATCACTCCGCGTTTTCGATTGCACAGGGCCACGATAGGCACGCCTGCGGCCGAGCAACGGCACTGGCGTGAATGTGATTGAGCCAGTCACAAGGTAAAAAGTCGATCAGCCTGTGGTGCGTATCTCGACGATTGATCTTCATCGCTACTGGGGGCTACGTCACCGCTTCACTCTGCATGGCGGGCAGCGGGCGTTTTGACCTACGTAAGAGTTGTCAACCTTGGTTCCAGGCATAGCCATGCGGTTCGACTAGAATTGGACGGAGGTGCCAGTTGTATCGATACGCCAAGGCGAGCCGATGCGGCAGTTGGTATATTCAGGGGCTGGAGCACGTGTGCGTGGCCAATGTCCGCGATCGAACGGGAATAATGTCTTGAACGCTGAGGTGCTAAAAGAGCATGCAAGACCCGCGACTTCTTCGGCGGGTCCGTTTTTTCCAGCCAATCGTGCGGGTGGTGCGCGAGATACACAGAAGCGCGCTGCAGAGCGCCCACCGTTTTTTCCCGCAGTTACCGCCATTGCTGGGAATGCGCCTGTCATCCAAGCCAAGGGTGCCAAGTTTGGAACCGGGGCATCAGAGGAACATGGCGAGCAGGGAGATCAACAAGCCATTGAAGCTGATCGCGCTCCCGTGTTTTCAGGGCCCATCAATGCTACAAACGTTGGCGGCAGCCCATTGGCGAGCGTCGGGCCGCAGTATCGATTAAAATCGAGAGCCTCTGCCGCTGCACTGGTGCAGCGAGATACGCAAGGCATCGTCGAATCCAACCTCGACCGAAACCAGTTGAAGTTCACCTCGAAGGTGTTCAACCGGCCGGTGACCTGCCCCAGTTGCCACCGTCAAGCGCCTCGGCGTGACCCGATGTTCGACGACCGCCGGGCGACGAGCGACCGGCTGCGAGCTTGGGCGGTCACGAGCGGGCGCAGCCGGTTGTTGACAGATGCCACGATCCTGACGCTTCAGGTAGCACCTGGGAGCGAAGATAGCGTCGTTGACCAGGTGGGTGTCGACCTCATACGGAGCGTCCTCAGCAGCCACGAGTTTGAGGGCTCGGATACAGCGCGGCGACAGGGTGCGGAGACGATCCGCAACCAGTGGCAACTGGTGCGTACCCGATTGTTGTCTGGAGTCACCACCTGGTATCAGGGTGAGGTGGCTGCTGCCTTGGCTGCAACCCCGAAGCAGGCCAATCTGATGTTTGATCCAACCTCGATCGTGAGGGCTCGAACCAAGCCAGAATCCAAGCCTATCCCTACTGGCCGTCTTGGCGGCAAGGCCATGCCAGGGCAGCGTTTCGGCAGCATCGTGATGGTTGAGACGCACCCCTACTACGGCGTGACGTTCCATTTAGCGGGCAAGCCGGCATGGCTGTATCGGATGGGTTCCACAGACTTCGTCAAGCGTGATCCGACGGTGGACGAGTTTGCCCGCCAGGTGGCAGAACGGACCAAGTTCGCTGCACTGGTCCTGCCCATTCTCGTGAAGATTGGTGGCTTCGCCCTTGGGCTCGGCGGTAGCGTGATCTACGTCATTGCCGGTATTGCACTTGAGGAGTTGGGCGAGGAGATGGAGCGCGACATGCGGGGGCTTAAGGCGCGCAGTGCCTCCGAAATCGCCCGCAGCGCCACCTTCTCGCTGTTCCTCGATCGGTTCTTCCACAAACTCGGTGGTAGCGCCGTTGCCAAGGGAGGCCAGGCTTCTGCCAAGACCGAAGCCGCGGCAGATAAGGCCGTGCGGGCCACCCGAGCTGAAGTGGTCGCCACTGAGAAGCGTCTCGTCTCTGAAGCGATCAAGGAGAAGGGCGCACGAGAGGTCACGAATCCTTCTATGAAGGCCAAGGGTTATCTGGCCGAGGTCGATGTCGCCGTGGCTGGACGACGACACACGTACCGCCTTGGGAAGTCGGGCCAGTGGTGTCGGTTCAGCACGCCCATTTGCGGCGTCGATCTCGGCGCCGATGTCGCGCAGGCGGCCAAAAAAGCCGTCTCACCGACGGCCAGAAAACTGGAGGAGATTGAGCAGTTCACAGCACAGATCTACACTGATTTGGATCACCTTCGCGAAGTCGACTTGATCCTCAAGCGTGACGGCAAGCTAGCCCCCAACAAGCTCAGCCGCGACCAGCTAGACGCGCTCGAGCAAGTTGGCCTCGACAATCCAGCTCGCGTCACCCGACGATCCCTCGCCAAGGCGATGAAAGCGCATGGCAATGAGGCTGCGCGACACTTGAGTCGGGTCAAGGGGCTGCTCAAGAAACTGTATGAAGAAGGTCGATCGCTCTACGACCGGATGCGCGCGATATCGCCGGATGGCAAGCAGCGGGCGATGGTCAACCGAAGGGCCAGAGGATTGGACGAGGTAACGAGCCGGCCTCCGCGCTCGGGTGCAACCCAGGTCGACCATGTGGTGCCACTCAACGAGATCGTGCAAATGCCAGGGTTCGATAAAATTCGGTCGGTAGACGATCAAATCGCCATCGTGAACTATGGCGGCAACCTGCGGGCTATAGACGCAGCGGCCAACGCGTCGCGCGGACATCGATCATGGGCGAACTGGGGGCAGGCGATCGTGTACTACTCACGCCAGGAGATCGCCAAAATGTCCACTTTGGAGAACAACATCCGCGCCGAATTACTCGTTCTCATCGCCAAGGCGCCGAAGTCGATCTGAACACGTAACGGCGTCAGTAGGCGGGGTGTATCCCTGGATCGGTTTAGTCCTCACGCCGTCCGCGTTGTGCCCGACATCGGCGACTTGTATGTTCCGTATCCATGCATTCGTATCATCCCTAAGCAGCGGGGAGTAGTGTGGGCCGGTAACCCGCTGCAACAGGTTACCGGTGCTGCAGCCCGATTGAGCGATGGCTCCAGCCTGACTGAGACCGTTAACAAGCGCTAGGCGCAGCACCGACCCGATTTTTCAGCTCGAACAGTCGAATGGGCCCACAGCCCGAATCTAGCAAGGGTGAGGATTCTCAACAATAGCTAGAAATACCAACATCACCGTCAACGTCGGCATCGATACCGGTAAAAGCCAACTCGATGTCCGCTCAGGTCGCGCTGCCGCCGGTCGGGCGGTCAGAAAGCTGCCATTAAGCTAGCTTTGCCGACCAATGCCGGGTACCAAGCGCATTGCAGCCGTTGCCTAATCGAAACCCCACTGACCGGTTCGGCCGAACTGCTGCCAGCGGCCAAGTGCCCCGTGCGACCGCTTCACTCTGCGGATTCAATCGGTCGACGCAACATTCTAAATTCTACGTAGGTAGAAGGAGTGTTGCAGATGAAGCAGAGACCGAGGATCTACTACACGGAAGCCCAGAAGGCATTGATGTGGGATCGCTGGCAGAAAGGCGAAACTATGGCTTCGATCGCGCGACTCTTTGACCGGGGCCACTCGTCGATCCAAGGCATTTTTTCGGAGACTGGTGGGATACGGCCGGCACCTCGTCGACGATCACGTCTTTCGCTAACACTGGCAGAACGCGAAGAGATATCGCGTGGTGTGGTCGCTGGCCACTCGATTCGTTCGATTGCAGCGTCACTGGGTCGAGCACCCTCCGCCGTTAGCCGCGAAATCACACGCAACGGGGGCCGGGAGGACTATCGGGCGAGCGAGGCCGACCAGGCCGCCTGGGATCGGGCACGCCGTCCCAAGATCTGTAAACTGGCACACAACAAAAGGTTGGCGCGTATCGTCGCCGAGAAGCTCCAACGAGCATGGGCACCGGAGCAGATCGCCGGGTGGCTCAAGCGCACCTTTTCCGACGACGAGAACTATCAGGTGTCGCACGAGACCATCTACCGTAGTCTGTTCATCCAGGCCCGTGGCGCCTTGAAAAAGGCGCTGTTGCAGCACTTGAGGCGCACACGCGGGATGCGTCGCTCGCGCCACCACACGCAGAAGACGTCGGATCACGGCAGGATTACGGACACCGTATCGATCAGGGAGCGCCCAGCTTCGGCCGAAGACCGAGCTGTGCCGGGTCACTGGGAAGGCGACCTGCTATGCGGTAGCCATAACAGCCAGATCGCGACACTCGTCGAACGTCAGACACGCTATGTCATGCTGGCCAAGATCGACGGTCAAGACACCGAGACGGTGAGCAACGCCTTGATCAAACACGCTCACAAGTTACCACGAGAACTCTGCAAGTCCCTCACCTGGGATCGTGGCAAAGAGATGGCCGACCATAAACGCTTCACGTTGGCGACCGACATCAAGGTGTATTTCTGTGACCCTCATAACCCTTGGCAGCGAGGTTCCAACGAGAACACGAATGGATTGCTGAGGCAGTACTTCCCAAAGGGGATCGACCTCTCGGTTCACTCTCAAGCGAAGCTGAATGCCGTGGCCAGGCAATTGAATGAACGGCCGAGAAAAACACTAAACTATGAAACACCAGCCGAACAATTTAGCCAATGTGTTGCATCGATCGGTTGAATCCGCATCTGAAACCCGCCGATCAACCTCGGACTGCTTGTCTGGCAGTTCAGTGTCGGTTCCCGCCGGTCAGGAGATCAGAAAGCAATGGGATGGACTCCTCCTCCCCCTAATCGGCATCTCGGTGCCAGACTGGAAGTGTTAATCACCAGTCGCTAAGGAAGGAGGAATCCACCATGAACAAGCTTAGTCGCGTCGGAATTGATTTGGCAAAGAGCGTGTATCAGCTCCACGGTGTGGACCGTAGCGAGCAGACCATATGGCGGCGTCGCTTGACGCGCGGCAAGTGGCTGAAGGTCTTGCTCGATACTATCGAGCCAGGTTGCGAGATTGGTATGGAAGCCTGTGCTGGTGCCCACCATTGGGCCCACCAACTCCAGGCCAAGGGATTTACCGTGAAGCTGATCGCGCCACAGTTTGTGACGCCCTATGTGAAGAGCAACAAGAACGACGCCAATGATGCTGAAGCTATCTGTGAAGCGATGAGTCGGCCCCACATGCGGTTTGTAGCGGTCAAGACCGTCGAACAGCAAGACATCCAGGCAGTACACCGTATTCGCTCCGGATTGCTCAGTCAGCGCACCGCGAAGGCCAACCAGATCCGTGGCCTGGTGGCCGAGTACGGACTGGTGGCACCGCAGCAGTTGGCCAGTTTACGAGCGGCTATACCGAGTTGGCTGGAAGATGCCGAGAATGGTTTGAGCGCCCGGTTTCGCCGGTTGTTGAACGACCTTTGGGATGATCTGAAGTACTTGGATCAACGCATCACGGCACTGGACCAGGAGATTACGACACTGGCGCAACAAGACCCGGTCGCCCAGCGACTTCAACAGCTGCGTGGCGTGGGGCCGTTGATTGCGACCGCTCTGGTTGCGGCTGTCGGCAACGCCGAGCAGTTCAGCAATGGCCGACAGATGGCAGCGTCCTTGGGACTCACACCGGGACAACACAGCTCCGGTGGGAAAGAGCGATTACTGGGGATCACCAAGCGGGGTGATGTCTATCTGCGCACCCTTCTGATCCATGGAGCCCGTTCCGTTATTTATGCGGCCAGGCATAAGGATGACCGATTGAGTCAATGGGTCACGGGCCTGGCGAAGAGAAGACACCCGAATGTCGCTGCTACCGCGCTAGCCAACAAGACCGCGCGTATCGCCTGGGCAATGTTGCGACGGGGAACCGATTATCAACCGGACATGATGATGCCCGCATGATCATCTGTTGCTGACAGGAGAACTTCACTGACGATTGCAGAGCAAGCCAGCTGATGGCGAACAGGCGTCGGAAAAACCCGGGAATGTCCACGTGCGAGAAGCACGAGAAAGCGATTGGGAGCCGGCGCGCGAATAGCCCATTATGGCCCGGCATCGAAGCATCGATGCGTCAAACGAGGCCGGATATACGTAAGCAGTCGAACCTACGCGTCATTGAATGGAATGCTTGCAAGCCGAGGAGGAGTCCATATACGGCCATTCGCCCAACTGCTCCGCGCTTTGACCAGTAATCAGCCCGCTCCGGTCATAGCCGACTCAGCTCCTGAACGGCAGCACCGAGGTGCTGCCCTTCATTCGATCTCTGCATCCGTCCGCACAGAAACATATACCACCCGTTGGCTCATCGCTGGCGCCAATGGCGGAGGAGGGTGACTACTGACCATTGCACCGCACAAGAACAACGATTGGTTGCGGGCCGTCGGAAGGCGAGTAAGCTGCTCTGATTCATTACCGAGGAACAGTGTGACTGAGGTTCACTCGAAGAGACGTCGGTTCTGCTCGCGCAGGGCAAGAGACAGCTCGCGCAGCATCCGCCAGGTGCCGCCCTTGTAAGCGTTCTGTGACACGGCCGCCTTACCGGCTTCGGTCTTCGGCCCGTTCGACTTCTCCCACGGTCGCCATTGCCGGATCAGCTCGGCCTGGCGTGCACGCCGTTCCGGAGTCCAGCCGTTCGCCATCTTTTTCCTCCATTAGTTTGTTTTGCAGATTCGGATTTTCTCCCGCGCGCGGGGCGCCATCGGGCGCAGCCGTTGCGTTGTTCACCTGCTGCGGGCCGTGAGCGATGTTGGCCTGCCTGACATAGCCGGCCACCGGCGGGTTCTTGATGGTCGCCAGCGCCTCCCAAGTCGCCCGGCACTGTGACTGCGCGCGCAGGGCGAGCTTCAGGTAGCTTCTCGCAGGCGTCCATGTACTCGCCCATGTTTAGCGCAGCCCGCCGCGCGAGGTTGTTGAAGATGGCGTCCAGAGTGTGGGCTTGGGCTGTGAGCATGGCCTCGGCGCGTTTCAGGTCGCCATCGCTGCTGGCGCGGGTCTGTTCTATGAGTGAGTCGATCAGACCGCCTAGGTCGAGGTCGCCGTAGGACTTGCCGTATTCCTTGAGCGTCACCGCGGCCTGCACGGTCGGCCGCAGCACGGTGCGGGCGATGGCAACAGCCTGATCCTCGTCGGGCTTGCCGGCGGCGGTGATCTGGTTCGGGTCACGTTTCTTGGCGGGCTTGCGTTTAGTCGCCATGGGCTTCGTCTCCAGTGTTCTGTTCTAGCGGCAACCAGCGGGCGCAACCGCGGCGGTCGGTGTCCCACAGGCCGGCGATGGCCTCCGGTTCCCCCGCGGCGCAGTGCCCGAGGTGCGGATGGTCGATGCGACAGAAGTGGCAGCAGGCGCCGCAGATGACGGCCACCGGTCGCGGGATGGGTCGCCCCTCGGCGCGGTTGAAGCACCACGGGCAGCCGAGCACCCGTGCTGGACTGCCCGGCCAGAGGAAGACGGGACCGCAGCCGGCGCACTCGCAGTGCTCGGTCCAGTGCGGTGGACACTCGCCCTGTTCGCGCTGGCGGCGCGTGACAACGGCGTGAGCCAGGGCTTGGAGCACTGCTGGGTCGTCGCTCACCTTCGGCCAGTCCTCGCCGGCAGCTTCCTCCAGTTCCGCGAGCGTCAGGCCATGCAGGTTCGGGGATTCGTTGGTCGTTGTCCGCGGTGGAACTTCACCAGTGTCGTGGGTTCGGAGCAGCGCCAGGATCTCCGGCTTGTCGCGCCGCAGCGCATCGAGCAGTTCCGGCGGCGGTTCCCGCTCGGACTCGATCAACAGGTCCGCCCCATCAAGCCCCAGGCGCATACCGGCGGCCTGCGCTGCTGCGAGTGTCTCGGCGGCGCTCACAGCCGTGTCCTCCAGCTCGGCGGAATGAGTTTGCGAACTTGCGTCCACACCGTCCGCAGCGGCCATCTCCTTGTTTTTCGCGTCGTTGTCGCGGACGGTCTGAGGATCAGCGCGACCGGCGTTTGCGTCCGCGCTCTGGTCGACCGTCCGCGGGTCGTCTGTATCGAAGCCGTTGTTTCCCGAGCGGTTCGGCGGTGGCGCGGACGATAGCGGACGGTGCGGACGGTCCTGCCTGGCGCAGATTCCGGCTTGCGGCTAATCCGGATGGTGCGGGTCCTGGCGCGGCCCTCGCGCTCGAACGCGATGTCGATGCCGACCTTGCGCAGGAAGGTCGCTGCCCGGCGGACGCGCCCCGACAAGGCCCGGGCCGACGATGGCCAGGCCTTGGATTTGCGCACCTTCTCCCCGACCTCCTCGTCAAGGGCGCCCAGAAGGTCCGAGGCGGTTCCCGTCCACTCCGTCCGCGTACCGATCAGCGAACGGATGGCAGAGCCCACCGGATCGGCCTCGATGACGCTGTCGACGGCCTCGTCTCGGTTGCCCGCATAGGCGGCGCCGAAAGTGCCGGCTGGCCATAGCGCGGTCTCGCAGGCCGTCGCCCAGAGCGCAAAGTCGGCCATGCGCGGCAGGCTGTCGAGCCGGGTATCCGGCAGTCGCTTCAGGCCGTGGGAAACCGCATCGAGCAGCGTGCCGAGAAGCTGCGGCCGGGCGGCGTTGAACTCCGCCCAGAGTTCCTTCTCCGGCCGGCGGCGCTCCTCGGGGATCGGCTTCCAGCGTCAGGAAGATGGCCCGGTCGGCCAGGTCCGGCCGGGTAACGATGTCCTCGATGCCGTTCAGGATCACCGGCCGCGCGGCATCGAACAGCACCTCGTCCTGGTCGGTGTAGAGCTGGCGCACCGCGAAGCCGCCGCCGGTGGCAAGCCGGCACAGGGTGTCGGAGATCCACGCAGGCAGGCCCGAGACGTTGTCGAAGGCCAGCACGTGGCCGTTGTTGGCCGCGATGAAGAGATCGCGATCCTCCCGCGGCAGGGCGCGCAGCGGCGCGGTGTTGGGATCGAGCAGCGAACGCAGGATCGGCGGAGAAGGTGGACTTGGCCGAGCCCTGCTCGCCGGACAGCACGAGCACCGGGTAGGGTCCGCGGTTGCGCAGCACGGCGAGCGCCCAGGCCACGACCAGGATGAAGTCGTTGTCACCCTGGACGTTGAGAAAGCGCCGCAGCGTCTCGATGGAACCGCCTGGCAGCGGCGTCGGCAGTGCCTGCATGCCGGCGGCGCGCCGGAACCGGACCGGCGGCTCGTCGACCACGCGCCAGCCGTCGCTGTCGATCTCCACCGCCCGCCAAGCCTCGTCGCCGAGATCGAGGTAGAGCTTGCTCGCCCAGGCCGCCGACGCGGATGTGCACCTCCCGCTCGGGTCCGTCGAAGTGGGCCTTGGCCTCGATGACGTTGAGCGCCGACTGCAGGGCCTCGGAGTTCGGCGCGCCGCCGGTCGCCTCGAAGAACCGCCGCGCCAGCCAGCGACGGAAACCCTTGGTGCGGACCGGCCAGGTTTCGCGGTGGCCGTTGACCTGCAAGGTCGGCGAAGGCGGTGGCGTCGGGGCTGTGGAACAGCTCGGCCTCCTGGGCCAGCTCGATCAGCAGGTCCGCCTGTTTCGGGCCGCGACCGCTATCGTCGCCGGCCTCCTCGGCCAGGGCCTCGTCCAGCGCGGTGACCCGGCAGCCGGCGCGCTTGAGCTGGGCGCGCAGGCCTTCGAACCGAGCGCGATCCTCCTGCCGCAGGGCGACAAGCGCTTCGAGCACGTCAGGCGCGAACGGCGCGCCCGGGTCAGCCTCGGTGCGTGCAAGCAGATCGTCCAGCGGGTCGCGGATTTCCTCTGCACTGTCGACCGCGGCGCAGATCGGGTCTTCGGATGCGTTGGTCATGCTGCACCCTCCTGTGCGCCGGCGACGCGACCGAGCAGGACATCGTTGAAGTCCATACCGGTGGGCGGACGTGCGATGCGCACCGTTCGGCCTTCGCGCTTCCATCTTCTGGCCGCGTCGAGCGCCGCCGCCTCGCCCGGGTCGTCGCCGTCCGCCAGGACGATCACCTCGCCGATCTCGGCGGGTAACTGCAGGGTGCGCAGTCCCGAGGTCGAGAGCGCCGCCCAGGCAGGCAAGCCCGTGGCCTGCATGGCCGCAAGACAGGTCTCGATGCCCTCGCCGACCATCAGCTTGCCGGCGGGCAAGGCGAGTCGTACCGCGCCACCCCGGCAAGGGCCGAGCATCATCTTCTGCGGGGCGACGGGCGCCTTGCCGGCACCGTCACGGGCGTAGAAAGGTGCGGTGGATCGCCAGAGGCTCACCGTCGTGCCCGCGGGCAACGAGCGCGACCATGCCGGGCCAGGTGCCGCCGCTGGGATGCTTCAGGCGCGGATGGAAGCGCACCGAGTCCGGCGCGACGAGGTTGATACCCCGCGAGTGCAGATAGGTCTCGACGGGCGTGCCCACCGCCGGCAAGGCCGTGCGCCACAGACGCAGTGCGACTGCGGTGCGGTCGCCGTCATCCTGCGCCAGCGGCGCTTTGGATGCCGCTGGTGGCTGTCTTGTTGCGGGTCGCTGGCAATGATCGCTGGCGCTATCCCACAGTCCTCGTGACCGTAGCTCGCCGATCACGACGGACTGGTCGCATCCCGCATGGCAGTGCACCAGGACCTTGCCGTCGTCGGCGTCCCTGATCGAAAGGCTCGGGTCTCTATCCTCATGGGTGGGGCAAGGGGCCATCCAGTGGCTGCCGGTGCGGCGCCCGCCCAGTGCACGGGCAAGGGTTTCGGCGTTCATGCGTCGGTCCCTCCCGTGGTGGTTACGTCGGCGCGCTCGCGCCCCTCCTGACGGGACCACTCGGCCAGGATGGCGAAGAAGCCGGTGAGGTTCTCGATGATCTCGCGGGCGTCCTCTTTGCTGAGGCGGCGCGGGGTTCGTGATTGCCACACCGCGAGGGCGTGGTCGGTCAATTCCTGTTTCGTCATTTGCATCGGTGGTTGCAGAGGGCCGCATCCTTGCGGATGTCGCGTCTTCTCCCGCCCTCCACCTCGGAGTCACACCGATGGCAAGTGACAAAGCGTTCAATCGATCGCGCCCCAGTCTCAGGGGTCGCTGCAGTTCTGATTCGGCTACTCGATCTCTTCCTCGGGGATCGTGAAACGGTGGCTCTTGCCGGCCTTGATGGTCAGCCCCCGCTTCCTGCCTTTTACAATTTCGCCAACGATGGTCAGTTCAAAGTGGCCGTGCCGCAGACCGTCGCGCACCTCCCGGGTCAGGCGTTCCAGAGCCTGTTCGATCACCGGTTTGTCGTTAGTCGGTATCACCTCGTTCACTGCCCTCGCGCTACAGGTTGTGGATCAGAGCCTTGAGGTCTTTGATGGCCGCGGAATACGCCAGCGGGCGCACCGATCCCTCCTTGTTGAAGAAGGCCAGCATGGCGTCGCGACGATCGGCGCGATCCTGGAATCGAAACACCGAGCGCGGGCCTTCCCGACGAATTCCCGCCAGCCGGAAGCCGTCGCAGCGCAGGTAGCAGGCGAGGTAGAAGTCCGTCGTCTCGAAGACGTGCTCCGCTTCTGCACCTGGAGCCTGCGGCACCTGGTCTATCCGGTGTGGCTTAAACACTGAACACGCTCCTCAACAAAAATCCGCTACTCGTCCGCAAATAGGTCTTGCTCGACGGGATGGTCGATCAGCAGCAGGCCCAGGTTTTCCAGGCGGATGCGCATAGCCTGTATCGAGACCCGAAACTTGGGCGCGAACTCGCGGGCGATGGTCTCGAATGTGTAAATGTGGGGATCGAAGGTCTGCTCGAATACGTTGCGCAAGACCATGCCGATCGGCTTCATCCCGGTGCGGACCGGCCGGCGCGTCCAGTTCTGCTCGGCTATGTCTGCGTAGACGATCGGCTTGTGACCGCCAAAGCGAGCGAACCAGGCATCGAGCACGCACTGCCGGGGCATCAGGAAGCAAGACGAGAAGAAGTCCGCCTGCCATTCAATCGGCTGCTTCTTCTGGCTGGTCCTGCAGACGACCGTCGGCTCGGGATCGCTGTCAGTGAACATAGCGACCTGGCTCCCCGCATTCGTCAGATACTGGCGGTGCAGTCGCCAGTGCCCGATTTCGTGGCCGACGCTGAAGTGGTAGCGACCCTCCATGTCCGGGTGCTCCGTCGGCTCCAGGCTCTGGTCGATGAAGACCTCGCGCTTGTCGGCCCAGAGCGCACCGAGCACATCCGGGATGCCCAAGACGGATTGCAGGTCGTCGAAGTCGAGCGACAGGCCGAGGTGCAGTTCCAAGATGTCCTCGGCGGGCACGGGGATCTGAACCGACTTGCCCAGCTCGCGGAAATAGGCAGCTAGCAGTGCCTGAGCGTCACGCTCGATCTGCTGCTCGGAAAGGAACTTCACATTGATCGTCATTTCATCTGCATCCGTTTTTCGTGCCCGTAGCGTTGCGCTGCTACTGGTCAGGTGCCCTCGTCTTTTCTGAGTCGCCGAGCCTCCTCGGCCAACTGCTGCATCTCCTCCGCGGACAGGCCGTTCGCGGCTCGCAGAAACGTCGCCATCTCGCGCGGGTGGCGCTGGATGATGTTGGCCAAATCCGCCGACACCCGACCGGCCAGCGCGAGCAGCTCATCCGCGTCCTGGCCAAGGGCTTCGGCGATGGCCCTGACCTTCTCCTCGCTCGGCGGGTTGAAGTCATCGCGCTCAACTTTGGACAGATAGGTCGGACTCATGCCGACCATCTCCGCGAACTTGCGCAGGCCGATCTTTCGCTCCTCTCGAAGCCGCCGCACGGTCGCGCCGAAGCTGCCGTCGTCGTTGTTCATGTCCGCCTCCTCCATTTGTGCTCTGTAGCATAAACACTAAACGACATCAGCGCAACCCCAATTCCCAGATATTGTGTTAGCGCGGCGCTAAAAATCTATATGTTGTGCTAGTCGCACCATGCGTCACCGGCGCAACGTACGCCACTCCGAAGGACTTTCGGCACGGCCCGGCCACCGAGAAGCCCGTGTCACTACCGAGCCAAGCGGGTAGTGACGCGGGCGGCCAGCCCAGCGCTGATGCGGCATTCCGGCCAAATTCGCGAGTGACGGGCGAGTGACGGGTTCCAGCGTGGCCCGCGGAACCTGTGAAAACGCACCGGCCAATCGGCATCTTGTCGTCAGAGTCAGGGGGGTTGTTGATCAGGCAGCGCTGCCAAACTCGCGGATCGCCTCGAACACCGCCCGGGCCTCTGAAGTCGGTGCGATGCAAATGGTTCGATATGCGTCCACGATGGGGAGCCAAACTGAAGAAAAAGGCCGCCAATCAATTGATGAGC
>CAWEET010000020.1:0-111223 GCA_963808165.1 uncultured Gammaproteobacteria bacterium
GGGTTCGACCTAGCGGGCGGATCGCTGTCCTCGCTGAATGTCTCTTGCTGATTGTGCTGTGCTGCAATCCCCCCGGCGCTGCTACATGTATGCTCCCCTTGTTTGCCCCTTTTCTCGAGAGAAGCCGCACCCGGCGTCGGGCAGTGAAGTCCTACTGGAGCAGACGGCATCGACGGGCCAGGAACCCCGTTGCAGGATGGCATCATTGGACGAGTAGCAGTCATTTGATCAATAGGGCGATGTGGGTCGCCGCCGCGCTGGCCGCGACGCTCTGAGCGCGTTCGGCTCGACGGCGGTCAAGAGCGAAATGATCACCCAGCAGCCGGCGATGAAGATGACGACGGCGATTCCGACGGCCGTCATGACGCGCGACAGCGTCGAGACCTCCATCGGTACGCTGAAGTTCTTCGATGGCATGCCAACGACAGATACTGTGGACGCGGTCTACGATTGGATGGACCGCGCCCGCGCCGCGCAGGTCTATGTGGATACCATCCCCGTCGTGTCGACGGGAGCGCTCAGGGCCGGCGGCGAGGCGGTTGGATCCAAAGCCCCTCATCAGTTTCTGATGGCCAAGGATCTGCTGACAGTCAAGCCGCTGGTGCTTACCGCCAACACCTCGACGCTTTACACTTGGAGCTTCCTGGATCTGGAACGCGATGGCCCGACCATTGCCGACCTGCCGCAGGGCATGCTCGGCGTCCTGAACGACGCCTATTTCCGCTATATCGCGGACCTCGACGTCGCGGCCATGACAAGGGCAGGGCGAAAGCACCTGGTGCTGCCGCCGGGCCATGATGGCGAAGTGCCGGATGGATACTTCATCGCCCGATCCCCGACCAACAGCGTCTGGCTCTTCATGCGCGGTTATCTGAAGGGCGGGCTCGAGGCCGCCGTCAAGAACGTGAAGGGCTCGCTCAATGCCTATCCGCTGGCCAAGGCCGACGCGCCCCCGGCCGCCGAGTCATCAACTGCTCGACAATGGTCGAATACCAGACCATACCGCCGAACGACAGCAGCTTCTACGCCATGCTGAACGACATCGTGCAGCGCGAGCCGATCGGCTTCATCGACCCAGAGACCCGCGGGCACATGGCGGAGATCGGTATCGTCAAGGGTAAGGACTTCGCACCCGACGAGCGGATGCAGGCGATTCTCGCCGCGCCATCGGCAACGCCTATCCCCGCGCCAATACCATCTATCCTTGCGACCCGGGCAACCGCATCTATGGCCCGGACAGCGAGTGGGTGATGGGCTTTGCGGACAAGGACACGACCTTCCTCAGCAATGGCGCGCGGCGTGCGGATGCGCGCCTATGGATGCACTACAATGCCGTTGTGGTGACGCTGGCCATGGCCGTGACCAAACCCGGCGTCGGCTCCGACGACGGTATCGCCGGCATGGCCAAGGGAGCCCAAGTGCTCGACGGCTCCAAGACTTGCCGGCTGACGATCCCGAAGGACCCGCCGGCCAAGGACTTCTGGGCCGTCACGCTCTACGACACCCAGACGCGCTCGATCATCCAGACGGACCAGAAGTTCCCTACGCTGGGCGGCCAGACCGACGGCGTGAAGCAGAACGACGACGGCTCCTACGATATCTGGTTCGCGCCAGAGGCGCCCGAGGGCAAAGAGGACAACTGGCTCCAGATCATCCCGGGCAAGAGCTGGTTCATCATCCCGCGCATGTACGGCCCCGAACAGGCCTGAATCGACAAGACCTGGCGGCCGGGCGAGATTGAGTTGGTTGAGTAAGCGCTGTTCAAGAGACCGCTGGAGCGCATGGTGTCATGCCATCGCTCGAGTCGATACCGAAGATACGAGGAGTCGAATATGAAAACCAAAATAATTGTTAATCCCACGCTGGCCGGATTGCTGGCTGTCTGCATGGTGGCCCCGGTGCAGGCCGACGATCCGGCAGAATCGAGAAATCTTTTCGAGACCGCCGGGAAAAAAGCAGACTGCGGCGGATTTCAAACCTGCACCCGATGAAATCAAAACTAACTTCGGAACGCTAAAGTTCGAGGGTGGTGCTTTCCCCGCACAGGATTCGATACAGACGATCTACGACGAGATGGATCTGCAACGCGCCACCCAGGCGTATATGGACTTCTTTCCGGCCCTATCGCTGTACGCCATCGTTAAATCTCAGATTCGGGATTTCGGGCTGAAGAGTTCTTCGATCGCCGGGGTAGAGGCAGACTTCATGTTCCCGAGCGAGAACTACCTGACCGGGAACGATATTACGGTGTACGCCTTCGCCTCCATCGATCTCAAGATCGACGGCCCGACCGTGGTCGAGATCCCTCCGGGCATGTACGGTACCGCGAACGACGCCTACTTCAAGTACATCACGGACATGGGTACCACCGGGCCCGACAAGGGCAAGGGTGGCAAGTACCTGTTTCTGCCCCCCGGATACAAGGGCAAAGTGCCCGATGGGTACTTCGCAATGCATTCGGCAGGCTACCGGATCTGGGCCATGATGCGCGGGTTCGACGTCGGCAACGGTGATAAGGCAGTCAAGTGGTTCGAGGAGCGCCTCAAGATCTACCCATTGGCGACAGGACCCAGAAAAACCAACTTCGTCAATGCTTCTCGCATGGGGGCGAACACCCTGGTGCCGGAAGACGGTTCGGCGTTCGAGATGCTCAACGAGATCATCCAATACGAGCCCACCGAGTTGTTCAGCGCGGAACTGCTAGGGCGCCTCGCGACACTCGGCATCGAGAAAGGCAAACCGTTCGAGCCGGATGAACGGATGCACAAGATCTTCGACCAGGCCGCAAAACAGGGTGTCGCCATGTCCCGCGCCATTCTCTACGCATCCAGGGAACCGGATATCCGGTACTGGTCCGACCGGCATTGGGAAAAGATGTTCGTGCGCAATACCGAGTTCATGAACAACGGTCACGCCGATATTGATGCCCGTACCCTCTGGCACTATCAAGCCATTGTGGTATCGCCAAATCTCCTCTCGACAACGCCGGGAGTAGGTACCGCTTACCTGACCGCGTTCCGCGATAAAGATGGCGCATACCTGTTGGGTGCCAAGAACTATCGGCTGCGGGTACCGGCCAATCCGCCGGTTAAGCGTTTCTGGGCGGTGACGGCCTATGACCCTTTGAGCCGCAGCCTGCTCGACTCGGGTGGCAACCGAACTGTCGGCAGCATGCGTGACCCGGAAGCAAACGAGGATGGTTCTGTGGACGTCTATTTCGGTCCGAAAGCCCCGCCAGGAAAAGAAAAGAACTGGATCAAGACCGATCCGGCGAAAGGTTTCTTCGTGGTGTTCCGGTTCTACGGTCCGCTGGAAGGCTACATCGATAAAACCTGGAAACTAAACGACTTCGAAACGCTGGAGTAGTCGGTACCCACGAGTTGTCATTCGCCACTAATGACATAAAACGCCAACCATCTCGCAGCGATCCCGGTTGAGGGTCGGAACCATGATAACTTCCGCCATTTTGCTCTTTCGAACAAGTCAAAAAACCAACATCTGCAGCGGATAACTGAAATGCACTGGGATACCTTCCCGTACTTCATCCAGATCGCGGGCACGGCCGCCTTTGCCGTGACAGCGGTGCTCGTCGTTGCGCCGAGGGGGATCGATCTGTTCGGTGCTTGCGTGATGGGCATCGTCACGGCCGTCGGCGGCGGCACCGTCCGGGATCTGATCCTGGACGTACCGGTGTTCTGGTCGGCGGACCTGTCGTACATCTGGATCGCATTCACGGCCAGCGTGGCGGCCTTCTGGGGGCAGTCCCTATTCGCTCGAAGACACATCAATGGTCTGATGCTGTACTTCGATGCCCTCGGCGTGGCGCTGTTCGCAACGCAGGCGACCTGGAAGGTCTGGCAACTGGACTTCGGGTTGCCGGTCGCTCCCGTCCTGCTCGGCATCATCACCGCCATCGGCGGCGGACTGATCCGCGATGTGCTCGCCGGCCGGCCAACCCTGCTGATGTCCAGGGACATCTATGCCGTCCCGGTGCTGTTCGGCACGCTGCTTTTCGTCGTGGTGCTGGAGCTTTTCCCACAGCACGGGGGCATCGGCGCACTGGCCTGTTTCGGTCTGATCTTCGCCATGCGCGCCGCCGCGATCCATTGGTCGCTGTCGGTGCCGGCCTGGCTGACCATCAAGCCCTCGTCTCATTGAATCCGAGAGCTGGGACGATAACCTTCCCTAAGGAGATACCAAATGAGTGAACCCACAGGAACTAGCCCTGGTCATTACCGGTGGCCGCGTCATCGATCCGGAGAGCGGACTGGATGCCATGCGCAACCTCACCATCGACAATGGCAAGATCGTTGCGGTCACTGATCAACCCATTGGTGGCAAGGAGGTGATAGATGCCGCCGGCCTGGTGATTGCTCCGGGCTTCATCGACATGCACCACCACAACGCCGGTGTTCCCTTCGGTGAGAAGCTGGCATTGCGCGATGGCGTAACCACGCCGTTGGAGTTGGAGGCGGGCACCTCGCCCGTCGCTGATCCACAGCGAGCATTCGTTCGAGGATGTGGCGGTCGTCGAGGACCACGAAAACAATCAGAAGCTCCTCATGGAAGACGGCCGAATCTACAGGAATACGATCTGATAGGGCAGGGGGCGCGGGTGTTTGTGCCTCCGCTGAACATGATCGCTTGTCATTTTCGCCAGCGATCGAACCAAGCAAACGACGGAGAAAATCATGAAAAGAATCGCAGCGATTATGGCCCTGGCAGCCATGCCCTTTGGCGTGCTCGCAGAGGTGACGGGTGTCTGGAAGACCGAGGCCAACGACGCCGGTGCCTATCTCGAGGTCACCGTGGCCCCGTGTGCATCGGATCAGTCGAAGTTCTGCGGTACGATTTCGAAGGCACTCACCAAGAACGGAGAAGATACCGGCTACGCGAACCGTGGCAAGTTGATGATCGAGAATATGGCGGCGGACGGCGGTGGTAAGTTCTCCGGTGGTACTATTTGGGACCCAGAACGCGACAAGACCTTCAAATCCGATATGACGCTCAAGGGCGACGAGCTTGACGTCGAGGGATGTGTGTCAATCTTGTGCGAGGGTCAGGCCTGGCAGCGGGTGAAGTAATCGCATGCGTTGATTCGGAAAGTACGTCCAAAAAAAGCACCCGCCCGACCGTGCCCGCACCGAATTGGTCGCTGGGACGGCCGTTCAGGGGGAGGTGGGGTGAAGATCATTATGTGCCGATCGGATTGGCGGACAGCAATGGCGATCCCAGGAAGGCTGGCGAACAAGTGATGATGAAGTTTACCTTTCAGTTCGTTGGCTGTTGGCTCGTGACTCCCATGCTGCTTGCCGGCTCGTTTTGATGTTGGTTCTCGACGATGCCTTGATGGCGCTGATGATGCGTTTCGTCGTCGACACGAAAGACGATGGCCAAGGCGGGCAGGAGTTTCTGCAGCGCCAACTGAAGGTCCTGCGCAAGTATCTGGCACAATTTCCAGAAGAGGAACGCAGTGTCAGGGCGATCGAGTGGATCGGGGAGCACGCGGCTCGATACCGGCGGGACTGGGAACGTAATAGCCTTGCCGATCGCACGGTCTATCTACGATGTTCAGACTGTCCGCTGGCCAGTATCGACGCTGCCGAGCAATGCGAGATACATGAACAGTGGCTCTATCTGCTGCATCGCTATCTGGCGGGCGAGGCCATGACGCGCGACTATGTCGAAGACTGCCTTGAGGTGCTCAGGGACTACAAGGCCAAACACGCTCAACGTCTCGATGTCTTTCCCAGAGTCGTCGAAGCGGATACGCGGAAGGCCAACAAGCGGAGGCGAAAAGGCAAGAAAAAAAAGAAAAAGAAGCACAGGGTGAAGGACTGAACAAGACGACCCCTCCGCATTCTGGCGCATGGCAGGCACGACAGTCGATGATTACGCGGTCGCCGTCCGACTTGTTGAATGACGCGCGAATGACAGGTTCCTAAACTGCCGGCGAATGGTCGATTTCATCCGTCACCACTGCGGATCGATGGCAACCGGCATACAGATACCGCAGGCGAAACCGCGCAGGTGCTGGTGGGCCCATCGGCGTCGAGCATGCAATGTAGTATCGGCTGCAACGAGGCACCGCCCCAGCGTTGTGGATAGTACCCAGAGAGGAAACGGGTATCGCCTGACGCCACCGCTTCCCGTTGCACTGCTGCCTATTCTGGTTCAACGGCCGCGCAGGCATGACAGGGCATCTATCAAGCAACATCAGGAAGAGAAGACCGATGGACTACAAATGGCTCGGCAACACCGGTTTGCAGGTGTCCTCGCTTTGCTTCGGCACCATGTCGTTCGGCAACGAGGCCGACGCGGCGGAAGCGCAACGCATGTACCGAGCATGCAGGGCGCTCGGCATCAACTTTTTCGATTGTGCCGATGGCTACAACAACGGCCGTGCCGAGGAGATCCTGGGCAAGCTCGCGAGCAGCGAGCGCGACGAACTGGTCATCACTTCCAAGTGCTTCACGCCCATGGGCAGGGACGTGAATGCCCGCGGCGGCAACCGGCGCCATATCGCGCTGGCCGTGGACGCGAGTCTGAAACGCCTCGGCACCGACCGCCTGGACGTGCTGTTCATGCACCGCTGGGATCCGGTCACACCCCTGGAAGAGACCCTGCGGGCGCTGGAGAAACTGGTGAGTGACGGCAAGGTGCTGTACCTGGGCGCCAGCAACTACTCTGCCTGGCAGGTGGCCAAGGGGCTCGGCATCGCCGCGAAGCAAGGCTGGCCCCGCTTCGACGTCATCCAGCCCATGTACAGCCTGGTCAAGCGCCAGGTGGAATCCGAGATCCTGCCGCTGGCCAGGGAGGAAAACCTGGGGGTGATCACCTACAGTCCGGTGGGCGGCGGTCTGCTGAGCGGCAAGTACGCACCGGGCAGGCGTCCCGATACCGGGCGCCTCATCGAGAATGCCCAGTACACCTCTCGCTACCGGGAACATTGGACGTTCGAAACCGCCGCCGCCATGACCGAACGCGCCAACGCGCTGGGTATCCACCCGGTCAGCCTGGCCGTGGCTTGGGTGGCCGCGCACCCTGATGTGACATGCCCGATCGTCGGCGCGCGCAACCTGGAGCAGCTCGGTCCGTCGTTGGACGCGCTGCAGGTGGAGATGACGCCTGCGCTTCGCGACGAAATCAGCGCCCTGTCGCGCACGCCGTCTCCGGCGACGGATCGGCTGGAGGAACAGCCCGGAGACTGAGAGTGTGGCAGGGTTTCGTGCGTAGCGCAGGTCGCGGTCGGCTTGAGAGCGCGGGACAAGCGGCTTTAGCAACGACCGGAATCAGCTTAATAAGCGCCATTGGCCCTCAGCCGATGGCCCGATGCGGGGTAGACCCAACACTCGTGTCGCCAGCGGCCAATGGCCAGCCCACTAAACGGCCGGCAGCCAGATCAAACTCAATCGGAAAAAAGACGACTTTTCTGCCACATCCAGGCAAACGAGCTCTGTTCTTCATCCTCGGCACGCCGTGTCATATTGATGCGGACCGGTCAGACAGTCCATTGTTCCTCGTGTAGGATACGGGCCACTTTGGATCGCCCGCATTTGCTTGCCCGTCTGGAGGGTGATGTCCGGCGGCCCTTGACCCTGATCTCGGCCTCGGCGGGTTATGGGAAGAGCACCCTCGCGGCGCAGTGGCTGGAGGCCAGTTCGCTGCCGGGTGTATGGGTTTCCCTGGACAAGGCAGATAGCAATCCCCGGACCTTTCTCAGCTACGTGGTGGCGGCCGTGCGACGCCTCGAACCGAAGGCCTGCGGCCGGATCCACGATCTGCTGGATGCTGCCCAATTGCCCCCTGCGGACATCCTCGCGACGCTCCTTGCCAACGATCTGGAGGAGATCAGCGAGCCGTTCCTGCTGGTCCTCGACGATTTCCACCTGGTGACCGATCCGGATGTCCAGGATGTGCTGGACCGGTTGCTGCAGCATCCGCCCCGCAGCCTCCACCTGGCCATCGTGACCCGTCGCGATCCCCCATTTCCCCTAGTCACGATGAAGGCCCGGGGTCAGGCCGTGGAAATCCGCGAGTCCGATCTGCAATTCGATGCGGCAGAAACCGGACAGGTGCTTGAGCTTGTTGGGGGCATCCACTTGGACGCGGACGGGCTTGCCCGAATTGTGGACGAGATCGAGGGGTGGATCACGGGACTGCGTCTATTCTGCCTGGCTGCGGACAGGGACGAGGATCCCAAGGCCCACCTGCTTGGGATGAGCGGCGGCGCGGTTCACATGCAGGACTATCTGGTGGAGCAGGTCCTGTCCCGCCAGGCCCCGGAGTTGCAGGAATGTCTGCTGAGAACCTCCATACTGGATCGTTTTTCTGCCCCGCTTTGCGAGGCCGTCTGCAATGATTCCCAGGGAACGGGGCCCGGAAAGGGGCTGCTGAGTGGCCAAAAATTCATGGCGACCGTCACCGAAGAGAAACTCTTCGGGATCCAGGTCCAGCCGGGTGGTGAATGAATTCGTTATCACCACCTGTTTCAGGAACTGCTGCGCAATCACCTGCGGAGGAATTCGAATCCGCAGGAGGTCGCCGAGCTGCATCGCCGCGCTGCGCAATGGTTCGGCGCACGGGGACTGATCGACGAAGGCCTGAAGCACGCGCTGGCCGCGGGGGATTCGAATTTTGCCGCGCGCATGATTGAGGGTGCGCGGATGAAGCTGATCAACGCGGATCAGTGGGCCCGCCTCGGCATGTGGCTTGATTCGTTGCCTCCCGGTGTTGAAAGTTCGCATCCCCACCTGCTGATGAGCAGGGCTTACTTGCTCCTGCATTCATTGCGTCGCGTCGCGGAGATCCCGATGCTCCTTGACAAGGTGGTCGCATTGGAAGGCGAATCGCCCGCTGACCCCATGCTGGCGGGCGAGTTGAACTTTTTTCGAGGGATTCCCGAGCTTCGGATGGGTGAATTGCAGGCCAGCAAACGGCACTTCAGCGCGGCCCTGCGCCTGCTTCCAGAAACGAACGAGGAAGGCGGTTCTCTGAGCCAGATGTATTCCCATGTCATTTCGTATTTGGAGGGCCACAGGGCGTTGGCGTTGGATGGCTTGCGAGCGGCCATCCGCCAAGACGGACCACGCAGCGTGCACTACAAGGGGCGGCTGGTATTCGGGCTGATCTATGTACATGCCTTGGCAGGATACTGGCCGGAGTCTTTCCGGGCTGCAGAGCAGCTGGTGAGCTTCCCCCAGCCTGACGATCTTTCCTTTGCGGTGGCGTGGGGGTTGTACATGCAGGGGAATGCGTCCCTGCAGATGTTCGATCTGGAGGATGCCGAGCGCAGCTTTGCACAGGCCTTCGAACGCCGCTACGTCTTGAACCCACAGGCCGTCATCGACGGTCTCGTGGGGCACGCCTTGTGCCGGCAATTCCAGGGCAGGGAAACAGCGGCCGACGAGTGCATGCGCGCGGCGCGAGAGTTCGCCTATTGGACAGGAGACCCCGTCAAAATCGACTTTGTCGATTCGGGGCAGGCGCGGATCGCCCTGCTGCGGGGAAACGAGGATCGCGCCGTCCAGTGGTTGGCGGTCTACCATGGCAAGCCCAATCTGCCGGTAAAGATGTTCTTCCTCGAGTATCCTGAGATCACTGCCTGCCGCGTGCTCGTCGCAAAAGGAACGCCGGAGTGTCTGGATCAGGCGGCCAACCGGCTCGAGTCCCTGGATACGGAATCAAGACGTTTCCACCACGATTGCCAACTGGTGCCACTGCTCGTTATGAAGAGCGTGCTCTATTCCAAGATGAAGCGGGTTCGGGATGCCCTGAGTATCCTGACCGAGGCCGTCGGTCTGGCCTGGCCCGGTCGTTGGGTTCTGCCCTTCATCGAGGGTGCTGCGCCGGTGGCGGAACTGTTGAGGCAACTGCCGGACAACCCCGAATGGGGTGGCTTCGTTCCCCGGGTCCTGGCCCGCTTCGACCCGCAACCTGACCGGGGAGTCAGACAACTGGAAGACGGCGGCGAAGAATCGCTGATCATTGATCTCACGAACCGTGAGACCGATGTGCTTTTACTGGTCTGCGAACGTCTCTACGACAAGGAAAACGCTGACCGTCTGTCCATCTCACCCGCCACCGTCAAGACCCACTTGAGCCACATCTACGGCAAGCTGGGAGTCGTTAATCGACGGGAAGCAGCACGCGAGGCCAAGCGACTCGGCTTGGTCCCGTGATGGGGCCGGAATGGCTAGTGGGCCATGCGGGAAGTTCGGTAACTCACAGCCAGTCCACAAGCCGGGTTGGCAAAGCACGCGAGCGCAGGACTGGCCGTCGCCAATTCCAGCGAGTGTAACGCGGTCAACATGGCTTGTGGGCTGGCCCAGAGGGAGCGTCGCTGGTGAGCCAATGTTGCGTTGCACCCCTTGGAAAGGGCCTGCCATTCCCTGCGGTGTGCGCCTTACCTTGGTTCATCAGCGGCGCTCTGTGAATAACCGAACTTCCCGCATGGCCCACTAGTGGGCAAGTATCGCTCCTAGCAATCGGAGCGGCTGTCGGTGCGAACGCGCGACCTTCCGTGGGCGAAGGCATGAGACCTCGTCCGAGCGCCGGATGCGGGAAATCCGCAGGTCCGGTGCGACGACCGGCGACGGTGACGTGGACCTGGTCACTCTTCACCCGAGCCCCAGGGCAAGGTGTCTCTGCCGGCATTCCTCACCCTCGCGTCCCGTGGCGCGCCGGTGCAGCCGGCCGGTCGGAGTGACGGCGCTTTAGCTCTCAATGGTGCGAGACGCAGGCTCGATACTCACGGCACAGAATTTGAATTCGGGTATCTTGCCATCCGGGTCGAGGGCCTCGTTGGTCAACAGGTTGGCCGCTGCCTCATGATAGCAGAATGGCAGGAAGACCTGAGCGTGCTGCAGTCCGTTGTCGACCCGGGCATGTGCGATCACGCTGCCACGACGCGAGCGCAGCCGGATCAGGTCGCCGGCTGCCACACCCATCGCACCGAGCAGGTCCTGGTGCACGCAGGCGACCGGCGATGGCTCGATCGCATCGAGTACAGTGGCGCGGCGCGTCATCGCGCCGGTATGCCAGTGTTCGAGCTGGCGCCCGGTGATCAGGACCAGCGGGAACTCGTCGTCCGGCAGCTCGTCGGCGTTACGGAATGTGGCGGGCACCAGGAGTGCCTTGCCGTCGGCACGCGGGAACTGCTCCGTGAAGATCACCTCCTCACCCGGATCGCCCTCCTGCTCACAGGGATAGGTGACGGCACTCTCCGCCTCGAGCCGCTCCCAGGTAATGCCGGCGATACTCGGCATCGCCCGGCGCATCTCGTTGAAGACATCGCGCGGACCGCCATAGTCCCAGTGCAGACCGAGCCGCTGTGCCATGTCCATGATGATGGCCAGATCCTGGCGCGCCTCGCCGGGGGGATCGATCGCCTGACGGCCCAGTTGCACGCGCCGGTCGGTGTTGGTGAAGGTGCCGGTCTTTTCCGGAAAGGCGCTGGCGGGCAGGATCACGTCCGCATAGTGCGCGGTTTCGGTCAAGAAGATGTCCTGAACCACCAGGTGATCCAGCTCGGCAAGCGCGGCCCGCGCATCGTTGAGATTGGCGTCTGACATGGCTGGGTTCTCACCCATGATGTACATGCCACGGATCCGGCCTGCGTGTATCGCGTGCATGATCTCCACGACGGTCAGGCCCGGGGTGGGGTCCAGCGCCTTGCCCCATAACGCCTCGAAGCGCGACCGGACCTGAGGGTCGTCGACGCGCTGATAGTCGGGGAAGACCATCGGGATCAGCCCTACGTCCGAGGCACCCTGGACGTTGTTCTGACCACGCAGCGGATGCAGACCGGTTCCCGGTCGACCGATCTGGCCGGTGATCAGCGCCAGGTTGATCAGGCAGCGTGCATTGTCGGTTCCGTGGACGTGTTGAGAGACACCCATGCCCCAGAAGATCATCGATCCGCGCGAGCTTGCGTAGACCCTTGCCACTTCATGCAGGGTCTCTGCAGGGATGCCGCAGATGGCCTCCATCGTCTCCGGCGCGTAGCCGGCAAGCTCGGCCTCTAGCGCGGCAAACCCCTCGGTGCGCTGCTGGACGAAGTCCCGGTCGACCAGCCCCTGTTCGATGACCGAGTGCATGATGGCGTTGAGCATGGCGACGTCGGTATCGGGCTTGAATTGCAGCACATGGTGAGCAAAGCGCGCGATCGCGGTGCGACGCGGGTCCATTACGATCAGCGTCTTCCCCGCGCGTACCGCGTTCTTGAAGAAGGTCGCGGCGACCGGATGGTTCTCCGTCGGGTTGGAGCCGATCAGGACGATGACCTCGGCCTCGCTGACGTCGGCGACCGGGTTCGATACCGTGCCGGATCCGATCATCTGAAGCAGCGCGGCGACGGACGAGGCGTGGCACAGGCGGGTGCAATGATCGACGTTGTTGCTGCCGAAGCCCATCCGTACCAGCTTCTGAAACAGGTAGGCCTCCTCGTTCGATCCCTTGGCGGAACCGAATCCTGCCAGCGCCGTCGGGCCGCGGCCGTCACGGATATCGCGCAGCCCGTCCGCGGCCCTTTGCATGGCCTCTTCCCAGCTGGCCTCGCGAAAATCGCGCAAGGGGTTGTCGAAATCGATATCCAGCTCGGCGCGCTTCGGCGCCTCGTCGCGGCGTACCAGCGGCCTTGTCAGGCGCTGGCGGTGAGTCACGTAGTCGAATCCATAGCGCCCCTTGACGCAGAGGCGACCATTGTTGGCGGGACCGTTCCGCCCCTCTACGAACAGGATGCGATTGTCTGCGACCTGAAAGGTGAGCTGGCAGCCGACACCGCAGTATGGACATACGGAGTTGACGCTCCTGTCCGTGGGCTGCTTTCCGACACCGTTGGCCGGCATCAGCGCCCCGGTAGGGCAGGCCTGTACGCATTCACCACAGGCCACGCAGCTCGAATCGCCCAGGGTGTCGTCGAGATCGAACACGATACGTGCGGAAGCACCGCGCCCGGCGTAGCCGATCACATCGTTCGCCTGTTCTTCACGGCATGCGCGGACACAGCGCAGACACTGGATACAGGCATCGAGATTCACCGAAATCGCTGCGTGTGTCAGATCCGCGCTGGGTTGCGGGCGGCCGTTGAAGCGCGGCTTATCGACACCCAGCCGTGCACTCCAATGGTCGAGCTCGCTGCTCCGGGTATAGCTTGCGGCCGCTTCAGCGACCTCCGACTGCAACAACTCCACAACGAGCTTCTGAGCGTGAACAGCACGGTCGGTATCGGTCGTGATTCTCATCCCCGCGGTGGGTGTGCGACAGCACGAGGGTGCCAGCACGCGCTCGCCATCGATCTCGACCATGCAGGCGCGGCAGTTGCCGTCGGCACGCAGGCCGTCCTTGTGGCAGAGATGCGGAATCTCGATACCCACACGGCGCGCGGCTTGCAGAATGCTCTCACCCGGCCAGGCTGTCGCGGCGCGGCCGTTGAGCATGAACGGCACGGCAGCTGGCAGATCATCGGCTCGAGCAGACATGGTTCAAAACTCCTCCGGGAAGTATTGCATCGCGCAGCGCAGCGGGTTCGGTGCAGCCTGTCCGAGGCCGCAGATCGAGGCATCTTCCATCACCCGGCACAGCTCGAGGAGCAACGGCCGGTCCCATTCCGGACCGGCCATCAGCTCGGCTGCCTTCTGGGTGCCGACCCGGCACGGGGTGCACCGGCCACAGGATTCGTGGGCGAAAAACCGCATTGCATTCAATGCCTGTTCACGCACGCTGTCGTGGTTTGACAGCACAATCACCGCGGCGGATCCGATGAAGCAGCCGTGTGTGCCGAGGGTGTCGAAATCCAGCGGCAGGTCGCCCAGTGCGGCAGGCAGGATGCCGCCCGACGCCCCCCCGGGAAAGTAGGCCTTGAGGCGATGGCCATCCAGCATACCGCCGCAGTACTCGTCGATCAGCTCGCGCACGCTGATACCGGCGGGCGCCAGGTGAACACCGGGCTGCTTGACCCGCCCGCTCACCGAATAGCTGCGAAGCCCGCTGCCACCATGGCGGCCGTGTGAGGCGAACCAGTCGGCGCCCTTTTCGAGGATCGTTGGAACCCAGTAGAGTGTCTCCATATTGTGTTGCAGCGTAGGGCGGCCAAACAGGCCGTATTCCGCAATATAGGGCGGGCGCAGGCGTGGCATTCCCCGCTTGCCCTCGATCGATTCGATCATGGCCGACTCTTCGCCGCAGATGTAGGCGCCTGCACCACGGCGTAGCTCTATCGGTGGCAACGTGGACGGGGGGTGATCCTGCAACGCCTTGAGCTCGCGCTCCAGTAGTGCCCTGATACCGGCATATTCGTCGCGCAGGTAGATGTAGATCGCCTCGACGCCGACCACCTGCGCGGCAATCAGCATACCCTCGAAGAAGGCGTGAGGATTGCGCTCAAGGTAGTAACGGTCCTTAAAGGTGCCGGGCTCGCCTTCGTCGATATTGACCGCCATAAGGCGGGGTCCCGGATGGTCGCGCACGATGCGCCACTTGCGCCCGACCGGGAAACCCGCGCCGCCAAGGCCGCGCAGACGGGCATCTTCCAGGGCCTGAATAACAGCTTCGTCGCCGGCAGGGGTGTCTGCCGTCACCAATTTCTGCAGGGCGCGGTAGCCGCCTTGGGAGCAGTAGGTTTTCAGGTCCACGGCGGTCTCCGGACAGCCGTCATCATAGGTGCCGCGGTCCACCGCGGTGCGGATGGTCTCGATTGTGGCCCGCTCGACCGGGAGGCGCCCGACCACAGCGACCGGTGCGGCTTCGCAGCGCCCGACACAAGGGACTTTCTGCACACGTATGGCATCGCCCAGGGCCTGTTGCAAGGGTTCGAGCAGGGCATTGGCACCGGCCATGGCGCAAGAGACCGACTCGCAGATGCGCACGGTCAATGGCGGAGGTGGCGCGTCGTTTTCCTTCACCACGTCGAAGTGATGATAGAAGGTGGCCACCTCATAGACCTCCGCCGGGGCCAGGGACAGCTCATGCGCCAGTGCGACCAGGAGATGCGCGGGCAGGTGCCCGATGTCGTCCTGGACCCGGTGCAGGTACTCGATCAGGCGGTCGCGCCGACCACGACCCTGGTCGAGATAGCGACCGATCTGAATGATATCGGCGGGACTCGCCTGGCGCCCCTTCTGCCGGCCGGCCCTGCGTTTTGCGGTGTCGGTACTCAATGCAAAAGACTCCAGTGCTGCGACTCGGTCGGTGACCCGCCAGCCCCGAACCAGGTCGGCTGAAGCATTATTTGGTTCTGCTTGATGCAATCATCTGGGTCGAACTGGCCTGGAAACCGTCGCTGCCATGATGCAGGCAGCTGAAGGCAACCGGCGAAAACGTCAGCATGTTGCTGATCGGCGGCCATCCGATTCGTCGGGGGAGACCGCCGAACCTCCGCGCACTGTAGTCTCGCCGGTGGTGCCGAGTCCACTGATGTCCTCGGCCGACAGCCTTCAGGGTAGGTCTTCCGCATAATGTGCTCCATCCGGTTTGCGCAGTGAATCAAGGTCGAGAGGGATCGCTGGAGTAGGGCGAATGGCACTTACTTGGGAGCCCAAGCGACAAGTTGGCCTGGTGATTCCGATCATTTCTTGCGCAAAACGCCCCTAGGCGTCTCGGCTCGCGGTGCGTAGCATCGGTGAATCGGTGACCGGAACGAGTTCGGCCGATCCGCCGATGCCGCGAAGCTGTCCCGGAAACGAGCGTTGCAAGGAGATCACCAGCATGCGATTTATCGAATCGGACGGCGATGAGGTGCTGGCCAGTGTGCTGCTCGGCCGGCTGCGTCGGATAGCCCAGTTCACACTCGACAGCAGGCGGTTCCGGTCTTCGTCGGAGATCGGTGGCAGCGTCAATGTCATCGAGGTATCGAGCAAGGCGATCATCGACAAGAGTGATTTCGAAATGCCTGGCATTCGCGCCGAGTCCATGCAGCCGGTTGGGCGCCTGCCATATGGCTTGGTGGTTGCACTTTGAGCCGTTTGCCTGAGTCCCTCCCGAAGCTGGCCCTGGAGACCGAGGGTATCGCATTTTCCTACCCGAGTCGGGCAGTGCTGCGGGACGTCTCGATCAGGGTCCCGGTCGGCGCGTTCTGCGTGCTGCTCGGGATCAACGGTGCCGGCAAGACCACGCTGTTTTCACTGCTGACGCGTCTGTTCCTGTGTCGCCAGGGCAGTATCCGCATCCTTGGGCGCAACCTCAACAGTGACGGCCGCAGGGCACTGGTGGAACTCGGGGTGGTGTTCCAGCAGCCGACGTTGGATCTCGACCTGAGCGTGCGCCAGAACCTGCTCTACTTCTGCGTGCTGCAGGGGCTCGACCCGGCCCTGGCCCAGACGCGCATCGTGCAGGCCCTGGGGGACATCGGGCTGACCGACCGGGCCGGGGACAAGGTACGCCGGCTCAGCGGGGGGCAGCGCCGCCGGCTGGAGTTGGCCCGGGCTCTGCTGCACCAGCCGCGGCTGCTGTTGGCCGATGAACCCACCGTGGGACTGGATATCCACAGCCGCCAGGCGATCCTTCAACAGGTGCGGGCCGAGTGTCGCGCGCGCGGCATCGGGGTGTTGTGGGCGACCCACCTGGTGGATGAAGTGCTGCCCGACGACCAGGTCGTGGTGCTGCACGAAGGGCGCGTGCGGATGCAAGGGACCGCGCAGGCGATGTTGCAAAGTACATCTACCGAAACGGTCGGGGATGCCTTCAACCAGCTGACCCGGGGCGAGCCTGCATGAGTCCGGGTCAGTACCTGCGGTGCATGATTGGTATCTGCAAGCGTGAGTGGCTGCGTTTCGTGCATCAGCGCGAGCGCTTCTTCGGTGCGCTGGTGCGGCCGCTGGTCTGGCTGTTCATTTTCGCCGCCGGATTCCGCTCGGTGCTCGGACTGTCGATCATCCCGCCCTATGAGACCTATATTCTCTACGAGGAGTACATCGTCCCGGGGCTGGCGGCGATGGTATTGCTGTTCAGCGGTATGCAGGGTTCACTGTCGATGGTCTACGATCGAGAGATGGGCAGCATGCGGCTGCTGATGGTCAGCCCCTTTCCGCGCTGGTATCTGTTGGTGTGCAAGTTGACCGCCAGCACCCTGGTGGCCGTCCTGCAGGTTTATCTGTTTCTGGCAATTGCCTGGTTCTGGGATATCCGCCCGCCGCCCTCGGGCTACCTGCTGGTATTTCCGGCACTGCTGCTGTCGGGCCTGATGCTGGGCGCGCTGGGACTGCTGTTGTCGTCGCTGGTCCGCCAGCTGGAAAACTTCGCCGGGGTAATGAACTTCGTGATCTTTCCTATGTTCTTCGCCTCGTCGGCCTTGTATCCGCTGTGGCGCATCCGTGACTCCAGTGTCCCGCTATACCAGATCTGTCTCTACAACCCGTTTACCTCCGCGGTGGAACTGATCCGCTTCTCGTTGTACGGGCAGATCAACCCCACGGCGCTGGCCTGGATCGTCGGCGCCCTGGCGGTCTTCCTCGGCGCCGCCATCTACGGCTACGACCCGGCACGCGAACTGATGCGGCGCAAATGACGCTGTGGCGAAGCCAGCTGAAGAGTAAGAAGGCGCTAAACTGAATGGCACTTACTTAGGCGCGCAAGCTACAAGTTGGCCTGGTGATTCCGATCATTTCTTGGGCGAAACGCCGTGAATACGTCTCTGTAGGCTCGACGGCGGCCTCCATGCCGGGTGGATCCTGACAATTGCGTTGTCTCTATCCTTCGATCGAGAGTGCCAGTCGCTAACGCGCCGATGCCGGCGATGGGCAGGGTCGGTTTGCCGAGGAATGCGCAAACCCCAATGGACGATCGGATCGTTTTTGGGCGGGCGGGGGCAGCAAAGTCGGTGACTCGAGCGGAATCAGCGCCTGCTGCGCGGCAACAGGCCGCAGCGCTGGCCGCCACCAATCGGCTATCCGGTATGCGCGACTGTCAGATATCACCGGCGATGATACGCTTGGAGTTCCGCATGTTACGAAACACGATCGGTACCGCTGGCGCGTTGTCCTGGGCGTCGCGAATCGCAGCCACCCGCTGTTGCAGTTGCGCGTGATGGGGTGACTTGCTGCACACGGGGTCGGCATTGGCGGCGTCCCCGGTCATCAGAAAGGCCTGACAGCGACAACCGCCAAAGTCCTTGGAGCGTTCCGGGCAGGTGCGGCAGGGCTCCTTCATCCAGCTATCGCCGCGGAACCTGTTGAAGTCCGGCGAATCGCGCCAGATCCATTCGATCGAACGGTCGCGTACATTCGGAAATTCCAGCCCCGGCAAGATACCGGCGGCATGGCAGGGCATTGCGGTGCCGTTCGGCGACACCGCGAGGAAGATTCCGCCCCAGCCGCGCATGCAGGCCTTGGGTCTGTCCTCGTAGTAGTCCGGCACGACGTAGAGAATTCGCATCTTGCCCTTGAGCTTCTCCTGATACTCATGCGCGATGACCTCTGCGCGTTCTACCTGGTCGAGGGTTGGCAACAACTGCTCACGGTTCTTCAACGCCCAGCCGTAGTACTGGGTGGTCGCGAGTTCAAGGTAATCCGCATCCAGCGAGTGGGCGAACTTTATGATCTCTTCGGTCTGGTCGGTGTTCTGGCGATGCAGCACGAAGCACAACACCATCGGGTAGTCGTACTTCTTGACCAGGCGCGCCATGTCCCGCTTGTGGCGAAACGAGTCATTGCGTGCGATATGGTTGTTGATCTCCTCGTTGCTGGCCTGAAAGCTGATCTGGATGTGGTCGAGACCGGCGGCCTTGAACGCGCGAATCCTGGCCTCGTCCATGCCGACACCGGAGGTGATCAGATTCGTATAAAAACCGAGCGCATGCGCCTCCGTGATCAGCTCTTCGAGGTCGTCGCGGACCAGCGGCTCACCGCCGGAAAGGCCGAGCTGTACTGCTCCCATTTTCCGGGCTTCGCGGAACACACGCTTCCACTCTTCGGTGCTCAGCTCGTTGTCGTAGCGGGCGATATCCAGCGGATTGGAGCAATAGGGGCATTGCAGCGGACACTTGTAGGTCAGCTCTGCCAGCAGCCAGAAGGGATTGGGCAGGTTTGTGTCGGATCCACTGGTGTTCATGTGCGATGCTCAAAAAGTTGACGGAGTCGGTGCTCACCGGGTCACGTCGACGTTGTGATAGGGCGGGCGCTTCTCGATGTAGGCCATCCACATGCAATCGAGCATAGTCCATAGGATGTCGAGCTTGAACTGCAGCACCTCCAACATACGCTCCTGCTGCTCGCGTGTGCGGTAATAGTCGAGCGTGATGTCCAGCCCATGCTTCACGTCGCGGCGCGCCTCGCTCAGACGCTTGCGGAAGTAGCGGTAGCCGCGTTCGTCGATCCAGGGGTAGTGTTTTGGCCAGTTGTCCAGCCGGGCCTGATGAATATTGGGCGCGAACAGCTCGGTCAATGACGAGCTGGCAGCCACCTCCCAGGGTTGCCGGCGGGCAAAGTCGAGATAGGCGTCGATCGCGAAACGCACACCAGGCAGAAGAAAGCGGTGCGACAGGAGATCGGCGCGCTGCAGTCCGACAGCCTCGCCGAGCAGCAGCCAGGCCTCGATGCCGCCCTCGTCTCCCTCGGAGCCGTCGTGGTCGATAATGCGCTGGGCCCAGTGTCGGCGCACCTCGCGGTCCGGGCAATTGGCCATGATGGCCGCGTCCTTGCGCGGAATCGTCGTCTGGTAGTAGAAGCGATTGGCCACCCAGCCCTGAATCGCTGCCTTGTCGAGCTGGCCCGAGTTCATGCGTTGATGGAACTCATGGTGGATATGGTAGTAGCGCTCCTTGTCACGCAGCTGTCGCTCGAACTCTCGGCGGCTCCATGGGGTGTCCGAGTCCGGACCCGTCGGTGCGATTGGTCTCACAGTCTGATCTCCATGCCGTCTTCGGCGACCTCGATGCCGGCCTCCGCAAGCAGTGCGCGCTGCGCGGAGTCTTCATCGAGGATGGGATTGGTGTTGTTGACGTGGATCAGGATCTTGCGGGGATGTTTCAGTCGGCCGAGAAGCTCCAGGATGCCGCCGTCGCCGGACTGATCGAGATGGCCCATTTCGGCCCCACGCTTGTTGCTGAAGCCACCGCGGATCATCTCATCGTCGGTCCAAAGGGTGCCATCCACCAGCAGGCAGTCCGCTTCGCGCATGTACGTTTCAATGTGTGGGTCTATCTGGCCAAGTCCGGGGGCGTAGACCAGGCTCTTGCCGCTGCTCAGATCGCGTACGCGAACGCCGATGTTGTCGCCCGGAACCGTGTTATGGCGATGCGGCGAATAAGGCGGAGCCTCGCTCTTCAGCGGCACCGCGGTGAAGGCCAGGCCGGGTGCCTGGGGCATCGTGAACTCCAGCTCCTCGGTACCGATTTCGTGCCAGTTCACCCCGCGGAAGTGCGCCAGGATATTGAAAATCGGGAATCCGCTGGACAGGTCCTCTTTGACCGCCGCGGTACAGTAGACATCCCAGGCCTCGGTGTGCTCGCGCAACAGCAGCAGGCCGGTGGTGTGATCGATCTGGGCATCCACCAGCAGGATGGCGCGGATGGCTGTGTCGCGCCGGCTGCGTCCAGGTTGCAGTGCCGGGAAGGACTCGAGCTGGGCGCGGATATCGGGCGAGGCATTGAACAGGACCCAGTCTTCTTCATTGCCAGTCAGCGCAATCGACGATTGCGTGCGCGATTTGGCCCGTACGCTACCGCTGCGCAGGCCCCGACAGTTGTCGCAATTGCAGTTCCACTGTGGAAAGCCGCCGCCGGCAGCGGAGCCTAGGATGTGAATCCGCATGTCGTTTCTGCATTTGTTTGGGGTGGCGGTTCAGTATAGCCGCCCTGGCGGATGATTATCGGTAGCCGGGATTCAGTCTCGCTGTTCAATGCCGGCCGGGGTCCGCAGGGCAGCATTGGGCATTCAGGCCACTGAGCCAGCCGGTGACGATGTGCATCTGCCCCTCGTTGACGTTCTGCCTGATACCCGCGAAGGCGGCGGCCATGGCATTCTTGCCAACCGTGCCATTAATATGCTTTTTGTCGCAGCGACAGTTGATCTGGGTACTGTTCGGTCTCTTTAGGGTAGACCGGGAGACTCGGCTTGTCTGCGTCTGCGCCATCACAAGAGATGCGGGTTTTCTCTTTGTCGAGCATCGTGCTGTCAGCTGTGGCGGTAGACGCGGCACCCAGGGCCGGAAACAGGCAGAAATGCCCGTCGCGTCTCTCAGATGTTTGTCTCGGGTTTCCGTCCGCTCTGATCAGATTGCACCGGTACAGACAACTCACTTGCCTCGTTTCGCCAGTTCAAAGAACCAAACAAGATGCTGAGATACCTGTTCAAAGGGCGCGCCGCCAATTATGCGTTGACAAACCTGTTGTTTGCCGTGGGACCTGGCATTTATGCGTCTGCTGGCGACGCGGCCGACAACGAAGAGCGCCCCCCCATCGTCGATGAATTTTTTCTCGCTGAAACGGTTCAAGCGCAGGAGAAAGGCGAGTTCCAATTGACCGTCAGGGCGATTGCCGACAAGGATGATGACGAGGGCGATACACACAGCGCCCTGATTGGACTCGAGTACGGTATCACGGACAGCCTTGAGATCGAGGCAGCCTGGGTTGCCTGGCGTCAGGTGAAGGCGGTGGAAGACGACGAGAGTGATCGTTCCGGCAACGGTGATATGGAAGTCGGGATCAAGTATGCATTCGATGAAAATGAGGAGACCGGAGTACGGGTCGCCGTGGGCTTTGACGTCATCGTCCCGCTGGGCGACGTCAACAAGGATCTCGGCGAGGGATTCTGGGTCTATGAACCTTTTCTTGCCGTCAGCAAGGATTTCAGCGAGTCCACGAATCTAACAATCAATCTTTCATACGGCTTCCTAGATCGCGATGAGTACCCTGACGATATTGACGAGGCGGAACCGGAGGTCGACGAAATTGAAGTGAAGGTCGGCCTGGTGCATGCATTCGCTCCTGCCTGGAGGGGCACACTCGAAGTGAACCTGGAGACGAATGAGCAGAGCAGTAAAGGCGACGAGACCATTGCCTATCTAGCACCGGGATTCATCTACAAAGGCATGCCGGAGGTCGAGATTGGTTTGGCCGTGCCTGTCGGACTGACGGATGACAGTGCAGACTGGGGTGTTATCGGCATGTTGAGTATCGAGTTCTGAGCGGTGGTCGCGCCTGTGAGTGTTCTCCCTGCTGCCATCAAAGGCGATCGCGCTCAGCGATATCCGTACCTGGCATACCGAAAACGATGAAAAACCGGGAGTCCTCGTTCTGCGCCAACGCCCCGACTCCGCGATTTCGGTGGGAAACCTGCCGTTCGTGGAAAAATGAGCATACGATGGGCATCACAATCCAATCGCATCGTTGATTGCCCGGGTCAATTCATCTGCCGTGCTGGGTTTGAGCAAGACCTTGGTAATCTTGTAGCGGGCGACATCCTGCGGGTCCACGGCATCGGGATAGCCGCTATGCAGGAATACCGGCACGTCGCGGTTCAGTTTCCGAATTTCGCGGATCAGATCAACGCCGCTCCCTCCTGGCATGGTCTGGTCGGTGATGATGAGGTCGAACCCATGCGGCGCCGCGTCGAATTGCCGCAACGCCTCTGCGCCGCTGGCACAGCTCGTCACCTGTGCATTGGCCAATGAAAGGACCTCTTCGAAATACAGCCGAATGATCGGTTCGTCGTCGACCACCAAGATGCGCTTTCCTTCGATGCCCAGTGGCGCGCTGCGCTCTGGCGATGGGCCGGCTTCCGGAGGAACCGTTGTGGCTGGTTTGAACAGGATGTCGAACCGTGTCCCGCGCCCGGGACCCGAGTCGATGAGCACATGGCCGCCGTACGTGCGGACGATACCCTGGACGATGGCCAGGCCCATACCCATGCCTTCTTCTGCTTCCCGGGTCGTAAAGAATGGCTCGAAGATCCTCTCGAGCAGATCCGCCGAAATGCCTTCCCCGGTATCGCGGACGCTGATACAAACCCAGTTTCCGAAGATGCCTTGGTGACAGATGCAGCATTCTTCTCCATTGAGCATGCGTTGGCCGACGCTTATCTTCAGAACACCACCGGTAGGCATTGCATCGCGTGCGTTGATGCTCAGGTTCATAAGCAGTTGTTGAAGATGAACCGGGTCCATCCGGATTTTCAACTCCGATTCCGACAAGTCCGTCTGGACATCGATCCTGGCCGATAGCATCGGCTTCAACATACTGACGATTTCCGCCATCTGTGCTGCCAATACAATCGAACCAGCGGTCTTGCGCGTATCGCCGCGACTGAAGAAAAGCAACCGCCGGATCAATTGGCGTGCACGTTCACCCGATCGCAACACCAACTCGAGGTATTCCTTCAGCTTCTTGTTGTCCCCGGCTTGATCGCGTGCCAACTCCGAGAAGCCGAGCATACTGGCCAGAATATTGTTGAAGTCATGTGCCACACCGCTGGTGAGTTGTCCAATCACCCCCATTTTTTGGGTCTGCTGCAGCCTGTGTTGCAGGCGATCCCTTTCGTCCTCCGCCTGCTTGCGCGAGGTGATGTCGCGGACGACGGCTATCACATATTGCTGTCCACCCTCCTTTGCGCAATGCGCGTTCACCTCGATGATACCAGTCTCTCCATCCGGTCTCTGGACGCGATCTTCGAAGGCAAGGCCATCGGAATTCACCAGTTCTTCAACGAACCGTTGCCACTGCGGCTCCGAACTCACCAGCGTGGAGATTTCGAACACGTACTTCGTCAGAAACTCCTGAAGTGTCAATCCGAGAAACTCGCAGATCGCCTTGTTGCCATCGAGAAAGCGGCCACTGGCGGGTTCGATTACCGCGATCATGTCGATGGTGGCATCGAGGAGACTGCGAAACCGCTCGAGTGATTGCTTCGATTCCATCTCTTCTTGCTGCCGCTTTGCCTTCAGGTACGCGGCCATGCCGGCCAGCATGACCAGCAGGAACGCGATCAATGGCACCGTGGAGGCCGCGGCCGCGCGATACACGTCCCAGTTGGGTTTTTCGGCAATCAGCATCCACGATACTCCCGGGAGCTTGGCGACATGAAGTTGCGTGTCACCGAAAGTCGTCAATGTCTGTTCGTTTGCATGCTCCTTTGCAAACTCGAACAAGGCAGAGTTCAGGATGGAAAGAGCGGTTTCACCGGCGTCATTGCGCCCGGCCGAGGCGATGATCTGCGCCTGATCGTCCACGAGATAGACAGAATCGCCAGCGAGCGGCCCCAGCTGCAGTGACCGGCTGAGCGCTTCGAGTGTCAGGTCGAAACCCACGATACCCATGAATTCATCGCCCCGGTAGACCGGGGCGCCGACGGTGACCATAAGACCCTTTCCTGCCTCATCGACATAAACGTCGGTGATATAGGGTTTGCCGCCGGGGTTGTTTTCTGGTGTGCCGCGCCTGAACAGATCCATGTCGTAGAAACTGTCCTCCATGAAGAAATCGTCGAACGGAATGTATGGATACACGCACATGAAACGCTGACGCGAGAGATAGTAGACCCAGGGGGTTTCCGGGTAGATGCCTTTTACCCATCGGAAAATCGGTTCGAGTGCGAGGGCGGCTTCGATCTCCTGCCTGCGTGAAGGTTCGACAGGAAGACTGCCAAGGCCCGTCAGGTTAAGGCTCGTGTCCGGGTCCGTCGGTGCTCGGAGGCCGAAGAGCCCATAGGCGTTTCGGTCGGGCATTTTCTCGAGCAGCGAGGGGTACGCAGAAGCAGGTGGCTGCGAAGACGTCAGGATATTGCGGGCGGCGACATTCAGTCCGTCTGCTATTTCGAGTGCCGTGCCGATGGAATTCCGCAGCATCGATGAGTGCAGCTGTCCGCGTTCCAAAAACAACGCGCGCTCCTCGCTCAGCTTGGTCGCGAAGCTGTGATAGATCGCACCGAGGAATGCCAGGATGATCGATCCAGCGACAGTTATCCGATTCAGTCTCGTGAACATCCGACCATTCAGTGGCCCTGGGTTGACCTTTATCTTGGCGGCACAGCGGGGATGTTATCAGTACTTTAGGGCATCTCTAATAATTCTGGGTGCGCAGATTGGGCGAGATCATTCGGGACATCAAGGCGAAGACCGCACGTAATAGCTGGCTATTGCGAAGGTCTTCAACGCAGAGCGCGCGGACGGCGTTTGTCAACTCCTCTTGCTCGAAAAGTTCGGATAGCGGTGTAAACAGATGCCCCTGCAGATTGCTGGTGAAGAACTGGGCCTCCCAAGGATCCAAAAGATCGGATGCGCTAAGCCCGACATCTGAGACCAACCCGGCAATGGGCCCGAAGGTGTGCCGTTGGACGGATTCAACGGCCCGATCGGGAGGCTCGGCGGTCATTAGATCGCGCGAAGTCGGCCGTGGATGGCCGACCTCGCGCGCCCGACCGCGTCAGGATGGACGTTGCATCCCGCCCCTGTGACAGCCGTGCTTCGACATCATGCCGTGCCAGGAGTGGAAGTTTGCGTCGGCCTTTCCGGAGCCGTAAACACCGTGCGGGTGTGCTGCACGAGCCTGGGGATTGGCCGACATAACACCGAGTGCCAGCTGGATCGTTTCCGCCTGGCGATCACGCAGGATCGATACGTCCAGGGTGTCTCGGGGCGAATAGCCACTCAGTGCGCCTTGCAGCTCGCGGACAGTTGCTATGCTGTCGCCATCGATGGCCACTATCACGTCCCCGGCCTTCAGTCCGGCCCGCTCGGCCGCGGAATCATCCATCACCTGCGAGATCAGGACGCCTTGCTCGTCTTGCGCTCCGAACGCCTCCTTGAGATCTGTCGTCATGTTCTGGATACGGACGCCCAGGATGGCCCTGCCGCGTGAGTCGGCCGTTTCGCTGCCGGCGAACGCCGCCTGCAGTCTCAACGACTCGCCTTCGCGAAGCAGCGCAATCGTCGACCTGTCGGACGCCTGCTCCACCAGGTGCTGCATGCGCTCGGGGGAATAGGCCGGTCGGCCGTCTACGGCCGTGACCACATCGCCGGGCATCAATCCGGCTGTTTCTGCGGCCGAGCTTTGGTACACCTTCTCGATTCGAACCCCGTATTCCAGGTCCATTGCATCCAGATCGTCTTGGGTTACCGCGGATATGGCCACACCCAGTCTGGCGCGTGACTGCTCGCCCGATGAGTGGCCAGGGAACCCGTGGTGAACCCTGTCATGAGGCATCGGTCCGTGTGCGTACGGGCTATGGGTGTGCCCTGCGTGGAGCGGCGCAGTTGCCGCGACTGCGGTGAGGGCGGTGGCCAGCAGTGATGCTGGCAGAAGTCTACTTGGCATCTTTTGCACTCCTCGGAAAATGTGCGTCAGCTTCGATCGGCCGCGGCGGTGAAAGTTCGGCACCGACTCCCACAGATCCGTAATGGACACTGTCGGCGCGGTATTAATGACACTCTTTTTAGCGGGCGACGCGGTATCATTGCGCCGAAGCGACTTTACGGGGGTGAAACGATGGGTACCTTGTTGATTCTGGCGGTCGGTATTGTCATTGGCTGGAACCTTCCCCAGCCGGCATGGGCACGGGACGCCCAGGCAAAGCTTATGGCGACGCTTCGAAACCTCTTGAAAAAGCCCTAACGCTGCCGCGCCCGCAGCGGCCGCCTGTGGAGATGGGCTCGATTCTGTTCGAGCCGTTCCCGGCCCGGCAGTCCGCCATATTGCTGCCGCATGCGTCGCAGACTGCAAAGCTGCCGTGCACATACCGGCCCGTCCCGTCGCCATCCCGCCTTACCACGCCAGCATTGAACCGGGTGAGCCTGTCTCGGCAGGTCGATGCTCCCGCCGATCGGATGCTGAATCTGGTCAGTACGCCGGTGAACGGCACCGGTGTTGCCGCCTTGGCTCTCAGGGATTATTGCCCGGTGTATCGCCGTTACATCGCGTCGCCTGTTGCTGTTAAGCTTTTCGTTCATTGGCGCACTCGGCGGCATGCCGGCCCGGTGCGCATCTCATCAGGCGCCAGACAGCCTTTGTTGACGACAGCACACGCGAGGTGATCGAAATGACCGACAGGCAACAGATCCAGGACGAGATGAGCAGGGAACTCGACGAGGGGCAAAGCAAGGTCGACGAAATCAAAGCGAAAATGGAGGCTTACGGGTCGGAGGCTTCCGCCGAGATGTCGGAAATGCTCGCCAAGGCGGAGGCAAACCTGGAAGCGGGCCGGGCAAAGTTCGACGAACTGGCGGCCGCCTCCGATGAGAAGTTCGATGAGCTGTGGGCCGAGTCCAAGGAAAACTGGGCCAAGGTATCAAGTGAGATGAAAAGCGGCTGGACAAGCCTGTCCGACAAGGTCAAGAGCTTTTTCGCCTGAACCTGGGGCCCGCAGCACTGCTGCCGGCACGGCGATGCCCAGGCATCCCGCGTCTGGCGGTTTCGAAGGCAGTTCCGGTCGTGGCCGGATGACTGAAACCCTCAAATCCAAGGCGCCCCTGGGTGGCGGCGCTCCGGATTCGGTGGGCATTGTATGTCCTCTGGCGCTCGGTACACATGCTCGGGGCCAGCCTCTGCGGTCTGGCCGCGCATATCGGCAGCATGCTGCACGGACTTCCCTCAAAGGCTGTCCAGCGGCAAGCTCAACTTCCCGAAACAAAATGGAGTTCTGAGATGGTCACCTATATTTACTGGGCGCTGATTATCGGTCTCGCCATCGTCGTCATCTTGGTCGGCGTGAAGTTCAACCGGATGCTGGCGGGACTCCTGGTTGCGGCAATCGTGATGGTGATCGGCTGGACGGCCTATCATTTCTATTTTCAACAGATCTTCGTAAAACGCTGGGGCGGTGTGATGACGATCAGCGTGCCTCAGGGACAGTTCCACATCGCGACCACCTGGAAAGACGACAATCTCTGGGTCGAAAACTATGACCCCGAGAAGAACAGGTGCGTTTTTAGCGAGTATTCCAAGGGGAATCTGCTGCAGGGGCGGGTGACAATCAAGAACTGCAATCCAATCGCACGTAGTTACGCGGCCGATGTGCAGCACAGCGGTGGTGGGGGTGCAGTGCGTTCGCAGCAGTGATGAGGGCCGGCGGTTCCGAAATACACAACCGTAGCCCGGTAGATTTGCTAATCTCGTTCAATGCAGGCGAAACGAATGTACCTGCTCCCGAACCGGGTCCGGCAGGGCCCTCGGAAATATGCGGCAGTCTGTCGTGAGGAGGGAAACGTCGTGAAAAAGGTACGGGAACTGCTCGAGGAGAAGGGGACTCAGGTCTGGTCGATTGCTCCGGACGCGAGTGTCTTCGATGCGCTCACGCTGATGGCGGAAAAGAACGTGGGCGCTCTGCTGGTGATGGGCGAGGGTGAACTGGTCGGAATACTCTCCGAGCGAGACTATACCCGCAACGTGGTCTTGCAGGGACGCACCGCGAAGGATTCGCCGGTCCGCGACATCATGAGCGGCCGGCCGGTGTGCGTCGGGCCCGAGCAGTCGATCGAAGACTGCATGGCCCTGATGACGGACAAACGGGTGCGTCATCTGCCGGTGATCGAGGGCAACAAGGTGCTGGGTCTGGTTTCGATTGGCGATGCGGTCAAGGCGATCATTTCCGAACAGCAGTTCATGATCGAGCAACTGGAGCGCTACATCAGCAGTTGAAAAAAGCTGCCGATCAGCCCGGCCCCAGTGGCCCGAAAACCGACCAGCCGGTGACGCGCACCAATTCCTCGAAGGCCTTGGAGGCCAATAGCGAATTCCCCTGTTCGTCCAGTCCCGGACACCAGGCGGCTATCGAGGCGACGCCCGGCACGATCCCGAGGATGCCCCCACCCACGCCGCTCTTGGCCGGTATGCCGACGCGAAACGCAAACTCTCCGGATGCGTCGTACTGGCCGCAGGTCACCATCAGGGCGTTGATGCGGCGTGCGCGCTCCGGGGTAACCGTGGGGTCTTCCCCGCCGACCGGCAGACCGGCGGCGGCGAGGTAACGTCCAGCCGCAGCCAACTGGTGGCACGACATGGCAATGCTGCAGTGATGAAAATATACCGTCAGCACTTTCTCGACCGGGCTGTTCAGATTCCCCTCCGCGGACATCAGATGGGCCAGCGCACGGTTGCGCGCGCCGGTTCGTATCTCCGAGTCCGCCACATCTGAGTCGATCGCAATGCTATCGTCGTCAGCCAGGCGCCGACACAGTTGCAGGATCTCATCGATCGCCGTATCCGGCTCGCGACCGTCGAGTACCACATCGGCCACGACGATGGCGCCGGGATTGATGAACGGGTTGCGCGGCACGCCATGGTCGTACTCGAGCAGCACGATAGAGTTGAAGGGGTCGCCTGAGGGTTCGCGCCCAACCCGCTGCCACAGCGTTGCACCGGCCTTTTCCAAGGCCAACGTCAGACTGAAGACCTTGGAGATACTCTGAATCGAAAAGGGTTCATCCGCGTCGCCCGCCAGGGCCGGTTTACCCTCGATCGGGACGATCGCAATACCGAAGCGGTTCAGATCGACCTTGGAGAGCTCGGGGATGTAATCGGCCACTTTGCCACGTTCGGATTCTCCGACCATGCGGGCGGCGATGCTGTCGGCGATGGCCTGCAGGTCGAGGTCCTTGTGGGACTTCTTGCTCTTCGCGCTCACTGGCTCACTTCCATATCTTGTGATCGACGGTGTCGCTCAATTCCGGGAAATTGCGCGAAACGAAGCGCGGTTCCTGCCCGGCATCGCGCTGGCGCAGGTAGTCTCGTGTCAGCTTGATCACCGTGCCCGACAGCAACAGTACCGCAATCAGGTTGATGATGGCCATCAGGCCCATCGCGGCGTCGGCGAAACTGAACACCGTCGCCACCGTCTGCATCGCACCCCATACCACCATGCCGAGGACGGCGAGGCGCAGCAGGGCGATCGGCAACTTTCCCTCCAGCCCGAGGAAGGTCATCGCATTTTCCGCATAGGAGTAGTTGCCGAGGATAGAGGTGAAGGCAAAAAACACAATGGCAATGGCTATGAAGTATTTGCCGGCGACCCCGAGGTGGACGCTGAGTGCGCTCTGCGTAAGCTGCATACCGGTCGGCGCGTCCGGGGCCAGTACACCGGAAAGCAGGATCAGCATTGCCGTGGCGGTACACACGAGTATCGTGTCGATGAAGCAACCGAAGGCCTGCACGAGGCCCTGACTCGATGGATGGTGCGGCGCCGGCGTGGCGACCGCCGCGATATTCGGGGCCGAGCCCGTACCGGCCTCGTTCGAAAACAGACCGCGTTTGACGCCGTTGAGCATCGCCGCCATCAGGCCGCCTGCCAGTCCGCCGGTTGCTTCCTGGAGACCAAAGGCGCTGGATATGATCAGCCAGAACATTGCTGGCACCTCGGTGATGTTGATCAGCATGACCACGATTGCGAGCAACCGATAGGTTCCGGCCATCAGCGGCACCAGGATCTCAGCCACCTTGGCGATCGAGCGGATGCCGCCGAAGATCACCAGCCCGGCCATCGCCGCGATCACGCTGCCAACGAGCATCTTGTCCAAACCGAACGCGCCTTCAAAGGATTCGGCGATCGAGTTGGATTGCACCGCGACGAATACCAGGCCGAAGCTGAGAATCAGGCAAACCGAGAAGATCGAGCCCGCCCAGGGGGCGTTGAGGCCTTTGGCCATGTAGAAGGCGGGTCCGCCGCGGTACTCACCTTTTTTCGAGGTGGTCTTGTAGAGCTGGGCGAGCGTGCTCTCCGAGTAGGCAGTTGCCATCCCGACCAGTGCCACCAGCCACATGCAGAAGATCGCGCCGGGTCCACCGAGGGTGAGCGCAACCGCAACGCCGGCGAGGTTGCCGGTACCGACCCGCGAGGCGAGGCTCACGGTCAACGCCTGAAAAGGCGAAATTCCCTTTGCGTCAGTCTGGCGCGCCGAGGTGATCACCCGCAGCATTTCGCCGAAATGCCGGAACTGCAGGCCGTGTAGCCGGATCGTGAAATAGATGCCGGCGCCGAGCAGCCCGTAGATCAGCAGATAATTCCATAGAACGCCATTGATGCCATCGATGATACTTGCCATGTGCCCCCCGGTTCGGTCGGCAGCGGTATGGATCCGGTCTGGCCGGGCCGCCCACCTGTGTTTTGTTGTTCAGACGGGCATAGCAGCCTCCGGGGGGGGCGGCGCCGGTGAGGGTGCTGGACGATGGTCCGCCGTCGCCGGTGCCTTGTTCGCGACGTCGGCTGGCGCGCCCGGTATCCATTGGGTCCTTGACAAGCCGTCATGCGCTTGATGACATCGCGGGATATTTTTGTGCACGGATGCGCGGCTACCGTGTGTCCATTGACAACGCGGTGTCTGTGAAAGCGTCAGATCATCAGAATTCTGGCGTGGCGCACACCAACGGCGAACAGCCGGCCAAAAACTGCGAGCAGCCATGACACACCATCCACAATCCAGCAGACAGGTACTGCCCAGGGGGGTGATGCTGAATGCCTATCCCGACAGCATCGGCAGTCGATTGGCAGACACCGTGGAGCTCTTGAAGCGACCGGAACTCGAGGGCGCCTTTTCGCTTTTCTACATACTTCCGACGTTTTTCAACAGCGACCTGGATCGAGGTTTTTCCATCGTCGATTACGGCATTAATGAAGAACTCGTCAGTACGCAGGATCTGGAGGCGTTGAAAGGGCTTGGTATCGCCTTCAAACTGGACCTGGTGCTGAATCATCTCTCGGTGCGTTCCCCGCAGTTCCAGGATCTGCTGCTGCGTGGTGACGACTCGCCCTACAAGAACTTTTTCCTCGACTGGAACGAGTTCTGGTTGGAGCACGGCAGCATGGGGGCGGATGGCACCGTGACGCCGAAGGAACAGCACCTGGAGAAGCTCTTCATGCGCAAGCCTGACCTGCCGATCCTGCGGGTATGCTTTCCGGATGGCTCGCGCAGACTCTACTGGAACACCTTTTACCAGGAAGTGAAGTTCGTCGAGATGGCGCCGCATGACTTCGTCGGAATCGATGGCTTGCACCTGGAGCACGCAACCGCGATCGCCGCCGCGGTGCACGAGGCCATCGCGGCAAATTCCGACCTGGAAACACTGGACCTGGGTGACCTTGCGCACTACAAAGAGCACGTGCTTTCGATTCTCTGCCGCAAGCGCGAATACCTCGGGCAGATGGATTTGAATGCGCGCTCCGAGCTGGTCTGGGATTTCTATGACGAGACGCTGAAGAGGCTGCACGATTATGGTGCAGAGATTATTCGGCTCGATGCCTTCGCCTACCTGCACAAGGAGCCGGGCGAGGCGAACTTCTTTAATCGCCCGGGGACCTGGAACTATCTGGAAAGACTCAGAGGGATTGCGCAAAAATATGACCTCGTGATCTTTCCCGAAGTCCATGCCGAGTACGGTAGCGGCATATACGAGGAAGTGGCGGAACAGGGCTTCCCGATCTACGATTTCTTCTTTCCCGGACTCGTCATCGATGCGCTGGACCGCGGTAGCAACGAAGCCCTGCTAGACTGGATCGGCGAAATCAGGGCGAAAAGGCTCCAGACGATCAATATGCTCGGGTGCCACGACGGCATCCCGGTGCTCGACCTGAGGGGCAAGGTGGTCGACGGCTCCGCCCGACCGGGTCTGCTCGGCGATGAGCAGATCGAAGCGACCATGGAACGGATTATCGGCCGCGGCGGCAGAGTGAAGAATCTGTTTGGCCATGATGGCAAGCAGATCGCTTATTACCAGGTCAATGCCACTTTCTTCAGCGCGCTGGGTGAGGATGAGCGCAAGTTGCTCCTGGCCCGTGCCATTCAGATGTTCATGCCCGGAATCCCGCAGGTCTGGTACCTGGATCTGTTCGCTGGCAAGAATGATTACGAGGCCGCGGACCGGGGCGGCGTTGCCGGCCACAAGGAGATCAACCGGACCACGTTGACCCTCGAGGACGTCGAGGCCGGGCTCGGGCGGCCGATTGTGCGCGACCAGCTCGAACTGATCAGGCTGCGCAACCAGTCAATCGCGTTCGAAGGTGAGATGACGGTCGTCGAGACCGAACCGCACCTGTTGCACATCACCTGGCGTCACCCGGAAGCCAGCGCGACACTGAAGGCCGACCTGCGCACGCACAGCTTCACGGTATTTCAGGGCGACGCCGCGTCCGAAACGGCGCTGCTCGCTGCCGGTAGTCCCGTCGACACTGCGCCGTACATCGACGGCTTCCCCTGCGAGACGCCGGCATGAGGATACTGGCGACGGACCTCGACCGAACACTGCTACCGAACGGCCGCTGGCCGGCCGACCCCGGTGCGATCGATCTGTTCAACGAGCTGACGCAGCGGCACGAAGTGTTTGTCGTCTACGTGACTGGCCGCAACCTGGACCTGGCCGAGCGCGCGATCGCGGAGTTCGGGATTCGCCATCCGGACGTTCTCATCGGCGACGTCGGTACTTCGATCCGAAGGTACGTTCAGGGCCGCTGGCAGTCTCATGACGGCTGGGATGCCCACGTGACACAGGCCAGTCCGAGGTGGAACGCACAGGCGATTCGCGCAGCCGTGTCGGAGATGGACGGACTGGAAGAGCAGGAGCGCGAGCACTGCGGGCCGTTCAAACAAAGCTACTATGTCGATCACGCACGCAACGCAGCGATACTGCGATCGTTGGACCAGCAGGTGAAAGGCCGGTTCGACGAGGTGATCGTCTACAGTTTCGACTCGCAATCCGGCAAGGGCCTGCTGGATTTCCTGCCGCATAGCGCGACCAAGCAGACCGCGCTCGAGTACATTGCCGCGGAACTCGGCGTCCGCAAGGCCGATGTCGTCTTCTGTGGCGACAGTGGCAACGACGTCTTCCCGCTCACGGCGGGATTCTCCGGCGTTTTGGTGAAGAACGCCGATGACCAGCTGGTCGCCAGTGTCAAGCAGGCAATCGCGGCGAACCCCGAACTCAGGGTCTATTTCGCGCAAGGCGGCTTCAGGGGACTGAGCGGTTACTACACCAGTGGGGTCATCGAAGGCGCCGACCATTATGGGGTTTTCGGTGACCTCGACTGAGCTGCAGGCGTTTGAATTAGACGGTCGGCGCGGACGCGGCCCGGCTGCTTCGGCAGCGCCGCGCTCCCGCTTGCAGTGGAGGTCCCGCAGCCGCGCTCGATCTCGTCAGCGCATAGGCACGTGGCACATCGCACAAAGCCTTCTATAATTCCCACGATTCGACTGGTGTCAAAGGACGGACACCCTGGATGGGCGGGCGTCGTCGGTCCACCCCCCACTGCAGGTGCTGCCAGAGTTTGGCGCTTGCGGCGTGATACAGCCACCAACTTGGGCGTGGCGAAGGCGACGGAGTCTGCTATTGGAAGATCAAGATCGGACTTCTCGGGGGGCGGCGGAAAAGGAAATCCTGGCCGCGCAGGTAGAGTATGGCTATGGTCAGCTCCCCATCTCCCTGGTGGTCAATCTGGTGAACGGCTTTATCCTGGCGGCCGTACTGTGGGATGTGACGATACTGCCCAAGCTGCTCGTCTGGTGCATGGTGCTGATCGCTGTCACGGGCGCCCGATACTATATGCTGCGCGCCTTCAGGGTGAATACCCGCGGCGCGCAGTTCAGGTACGACACCTGGCGCCAGTACTTTGCGCTGGGCGCCTGCGCCGCGGGCCTGGTCTGGGGATTGGCCGCCGTGATGCTGTTTCATCCGGAGTCCTTTCCGCACCAGGTCTTTCTGGCGTTCCTGCTGGGCGGCATGGTGGCCGGCGCCTTGCCGCTGCTGTCATCGGTCGATCACGCCTATAGCTGTTTTGCGATCCCGATCATCTTGCCGATCGGTCTGCAGATGCTTTTGGCTGGTGATCGCATCCATCTGATTATGGCGCTGCTGATAGTGATCTTCGCCGTGGCAATGTTCGCCTCGTCGATACATGTCGGGCGGCTGTTCAATGATTCGGAAAAATTACGCCAGAAACTCGCGTCTTCACTCGAGGTCGGCCGGACGCTGGAGCAGATGCTGCGCCTGGATTCCCTCACCGAGATCCCCAACAGGCGTCTGTTCGAGGAGGAACTGGAGTTGGAGTGGAGGAGGGCGAAGCGCGAGGGCGATGTGCTTTCCGTCATCACCGCCGATGTCGACTATTTCAAAGAGTATAACGATCACTATGGGCATCCGGCCGGTGACGAATGTCTGGTCAGACTGGCAAAGGCGATGCACGGTGCCTTGTCCCGACCCGGTGACCTGGTTGCCCGCATAGGCGGTGAAGAATTCGCCTTTCTGTTGCCACGCACATCGCTGAGCGGTAGTCGGGCTGTCGCCGAGCTGGTCCAAAAGCGGATTCTTGAACTGAACCTGCCGCATGAGGCATCAACTGTGGTCGGGCAGGTCACGCTCAGCCTGGGGATCGCCTCCTCGGATCACGCCTCCGTCGCATCGCCGGCCGAGTTGCTGCGCGCATCGGATATGGCGCTCTACGATGCAAAGCGTTGCGGGCGCAATCGAATCGCCGCTTTTGGCGCCGAGCCCCGGTTCGGGCTGGGCGCGATCGGAGACGCCTAGTGCCCTGTCCCGCAAATAACTTGTCATTCAGAATGCCACCCAGGTGTCTCTGCAAGGCGGGTTCGCGCACGAATAGTTGCGCTATTTGCAGCGAACGCAACACCGCAGAGGCGCCTGGGTGGCGTTCCCTTTGGGCGCTGCCTCAATGACTTACGACGTTGTTGCGCTCGCTCGCGTTAGCTTAGGCTAGCCCTCACTCGCGCGCCTCGTCGTAAGTCATTGAGGCAACGCTGAACGATAAGTTATTTGCGGGACAGGACACTAGTGGATTGATCTCACGCATTGTTGCCGCTGCAGCCGATGTCCTACAGTGGGGCCATTGTCGGTAATACTGCAGATCAGCCACGGAGGTGGCCCATGTACGAGTTCAACCTGACGCTTTCGATGCCGTTCGACCAGGCGCTGGACAAGGTGAGGGACGCCCTGATGTCGGAAAATCTGGGGATTGTCAGCGATGTCGATGTGCAGGCGATCTTCAGGGACAAGATAGACAAAGAGATTCGACCGTACCGCATCCTTGGGACCTGCAATCCGAAACTGGCCGATCGGGTGATCGACAGCGAGCCGAATGCCGGTGTGCTGCTGCCATGCAACCTGGTCCTGCGCGAAACCGGGGACGGTAAGACCAGCGTCGTCTTCATGGACCCGATGGCGGTATTCGGCTTGACCGATGCCGATGAACCCAATGCGGTTGCCGCCGAGGCCCGGGTGATGCTGGAGCGGGTTGCCGACGCGCTGTCCTGAGTCGCGAGATGCCGGCCATCCGCCGAACCTCGAGGCGGCTTATGCTGCGCCGCGGCTGAAATCTCGATAATCACTATGATGAGAAATCATCGGCCCACGACTGAAAATTCCGTCGATCCGGCCGATAGGCCCGGCTAGATGCTGTAATCTCTGGCCTGTTTCATTCCATCACTTGTGAGTTGTAAACCATGACGTTTAAGGTTCCACCGCACGGCAGCGACCAGTTGGTCGACCTGCTCGTTGAATCCGATTATTCCGAGGAGCTCAAGCAGATCTCCGGCGGCTATCCATCGATCACTCTCTCGCAGCGACAGATGTGCGATCTCGAGCTCTTGATGAGTGGGGCCTTCACCCCGCTGCAGGGTTTCATGGGCCAGGCGGCCTACGACTCGGTCGTCGAATCCCTCAGTCTGCCGGACGGGACCCTGTGGCCGGTTCCGATCGTGCTGGATGTCACCGAGGCGTTCGCCGAAAAGCTGTCGGTGGGTGACCGTGTCGCATTGCGTGACAATGAGGGCTTCATGCCCGCCGTGCTGACCGTGGAAGACATCTGGCGGCCGGACCGCCAACGCGAGGCGGAACGGGTCTACGGGACTGGCGATCTTGCCCATCCCGGCGTCCGCTACCTGACGAATTGCGTGAACCCGGTTTACATCGGCGGAAGCATCGAGGGCGTGCAGGCGCCCATGCATCACGATTTCGAGAATCTGTGGGACACGCCAGCGGCGATGCGTGCCTTGTTCGGCAAGCTCGGCTGGCGCCGGGTCGTGGCCTTTCAGACCAGCAAGCCGATCCATCGCCTGCAGCGAGAGATCACGCTGAAGGTCGCCAAGGAGTTGCAGGCGCATGTCCTGCTGCATCCGACGGTTGGGATGACCAAGCCGGGCGATCTGCAATACTACGCACGGGTACATTGCTATCAGGCCATTCGCCGTCACTATCCGCACAATCTGGCGATGCTGTCGCTGTTGCCGCTGGCGATGCGCATGGCCGGCCCGCGCGAGGCCCTATGGCATGCGGTCGTGCACCAGAACTACGGATGTACCCACATGATTGTGGGCCCGAAACATGCCGCGCCACCGGCGCCGGTGGGCGAGGAGACGCCGTTTTACGATGCGGCTGAGTCACGCGCGCTGATCGATGCGCATGCGGATCGTCTCGGCATCGAGATCGTGCATATCGAACCACACCGCTATGTGCCGGCAAAACAGCGCTTCATGGGGGTCTCGGAAATTACTTCGCAGGGCCTTGAAGGCATCGAGTACACCGACGCCCAGTTGAAGGCCGACCTGGCGATCGGCGAGGAGCCGCCCGAATGGTTCAGCTACCCCGAGGTGGTGGCTGAACTGCGCAACGTGTACCCGCCGCTCAACCGTCAGGGGTTCACGCTGTTTTTCACCGGCCTCTCGGGTTCCGGCAAGTCGACCCTGGCCAAGATTGTCTACGGCAAGCTGGTCGAGGGCGGTCGGCGACCCGCAACGCTGCTGGACGGTGATATCGTACGTCAGAACCTGTCGAGCGAACTTGGTTTCTCCAAGGTCCACCGTGACCTCAATATTCGGCGCATCGGTTATGTCGCCAGCGAGATAACGAAGAACGGCGGCATCGCGATCTGTGCGCCAATTGCGCCCTATACCGAAACCCGGCGCGCCGTGCGCGAGATGATCGAGGAGCGTGGCGCCTTCATCGAGGTGCATGTGGCCACCTCACTCGAGGTGTGCGAGGGGCGCGACCGCAAAGGCCTGTATGCCAAGGCGAGGAAGGGCCTGATCCCGGAGTTTACCGGCATCAGCGATCCCTACGAAGTGCCGGAGCGGGCCGAATTGGTCGTCGATACCGCCGATTGCAGCCCGATGGAGGCGGCCCAGGAGATTTATCTGTACCTCCTGCGAGAAGGCTATATCCAGTCTTGATATGCCGGCACCGGCCCTGCTTCCCGAGGCCGGGTCGGCCTTCCCCCGGTAACAAAAAAGCCCGCGATCTGCGGGCTTTTTTACGTTCCGGGGCAAGCGGATCAGTGGGCCTTTTTAACCTCGTCGAATGGGTCTGCCTCTGACTCGGTCGGCTCGACATGGTGGTCGCGCGGACTCCACATGCCGTGACAGCGATCGGCTTCCACGCCCTGCAGCGTGAGCAGGGTCCAGACTGCAGCGATTGCCCACATCGCCAGACCCAGGCCGATGGTGTACCAGCTGATCCCGGGTTCGCTGGTCGGTCCCCCGAGAAACCCGTAAACCACGCTCACGACACCGAACAGCCAGAATACCGTCACCGGTGCCGCGCAGTTGGTGCCGCAACCATAGCGGCACGCCCCCACCGGGGGCACCAGTGCCGATGTCATATAGCGTCTTATCCCCATTCCACATCCGTCCCGAACAGTGTTTTCTAATTCCGATTTTTTAAATTAGTAACACGCTGAAAAGGCCGCGGCAAGCTTGCCGATCCGGGCTGCCTTGGCGCGGGTTTGAGCGCTCAGGCGCGCAGGGTGTCCGGGAGATGTGGTCGAATGGTGTCGACCATCAGGCGGTGCAGGCGAACGCCCGCGGTGATCACATTGCCGGTCTCCACCTGCCTGCTGCCTCCACCGATGTCGCTGACGACCCCGCCGGCCTCCTGGACCAGCAGCGCACCGGCGGCAAAGTCCCATTCCGACAGACCGAGTTCCCAAAAGCCGTCGAGGCGTCCGGCGGCGACATAGGCAAAATCGAGGGCCGCCGAGCCGGGCCGACGGATGCCGGCTGTTTCCCGGGTCAGGTCCTTCAGCATCCCGAGGTATGCATCCATGTATCGCTGGTCCCGAAACGGTATCCCGGTGCCGAGCAGGGCGCCCTTCAGCGTCTTCTGATCCGTCACGCGCAGGCGCCGGTCGTTCAGCAGGGCTCCGCTCCCGCGGCTTGCCGTGTACATCTCGTCGCTCACCGGGTCGTAGATCACACCGGCTTCCAGGCGACCACGCTGCTTGAGTGCGATGGAGATGGCGAACTGGGGAAATCCATGCAGGTAGTTGGTGGTGCCGTCGAGTGGGTCGATCACCCACTGGAAGTCATCCTTGCCGTGCATGCCGCTTTCTTCGGCAAGTATCGCGTGACCCGGGTAGGCTCTGCGAATGATGTCGATTATGGCCTGCTCGGCGTTTCGATCGACTTCGCTGACATAGTCGTTCACCTGCTTCTCGGACACGGTCAGTGTGTCGAGGCGGTGGAACGAGCGCATGATGACGCTACCGGCCTGTCGGGCGGCGCGTACCGCTATATTTATCGTGGGGTTCATGGCGTGCTGGAGGCTGTCCGGTCTGGCCGCTTGAGCGGGAAATTCATGCGAAGGTATCGAGTGAAGGACCTGCCGGGCGACGAACACTGCCGGTTCGACCTGAACAATGCCGATGCGTGAGCTTGATCGTTATCCGCGGATATCCGGCCGGATCTTGGTCGTCCGCCGCAGTATAGACAGGATACTGGAATTGCCGGCGTGCGAAAAGGCGATCACCGCCCGGCCGGGCGGTTTTGTTAAGCTCGCCCGATGAGTAGAGACCTACGCATCGTCATGGTAAACACCTCGCATCCGGGCAATGTCGGCGCGGCGGCGCGCGCGATGAAGAACATGTGTCTCGATGAGCTTGTTCTGGTTCAGCCGCGCGATTTCCCCAGCGACATTGCACTTGCACGTGCCGCTGGGGCGGACGACGTGCTGCTCAAGGCCCGGCTGGTCGATACGCTGGCCGACGCGGTCGGTGACTGCCGCGTCGTGATCGGTGCCAGCGCCCGCCTCAGATCGGTCAACTGGCCACTGCTGACGCCGCATCAAGCCGCAGTCATGGCGGTCGCCGAGGCCCCACGGTCGCCTGTTTCGATCGTATTCGGGCGCGAGAGTTCCGGCCTGAGCAATGACGAACTGGATCTCTGCACCCACCTGGTGCACATACCGACCAACCCGGAGTTCAGTTCGCTGAATGTCGCCATGGCGGTTCAGGTCATCGGGTACGAATTGATGCTGGCGTCCGGCGGTGACCCACCTGAGCAGGGGCAGGGCAGTGAGCCGGCGAGTAATGCGGAGATGGAGGGATTGTTCGCCCACCTCGCGCAGGCGCTCGACGACATCGGGTTTGTCGACGAACGTCGCTCGCAGAAGCTGATGCGCCGGCTGCGTCGACTGTTTCACCGTGCCGCCCCGGCGAGCGACGAGGTCAACATCCTGAGAGGGATTCTCAGTGCTGCGCAGGGACGCAAATCGATGCGGCGCGAGGGTGATGAGGCCCAGTGACTGTGGCCGTTGCGCCCCGGCGCATCTGATCCGTCCCCTGAACGGTAATGGCGCTTGCTCAGGGAGCGCAGGCTACAAGTTTACAAGTTGGCCTGGTGATTCCGATCATTTCTTCCGCTCATTCCCGGCGGCGTTCCCCTTGCCTGACTTCATTGGAGAGGAGAGCCAACGCTGGTCATCCGCATGGTGTCAACAGGCCCTAGTCTGATTCGGCGCGATTTAGTAAAGTGGCCGGCCCTCGGCCACCTCCTGCGACGCACCCACATGTTCGATAAGGTTCGGGAAGATATCCGCGTCGTGTTCGAACGTGATCCGGCGGCGCGCAGCACACTGGAGATTCTTACCGCCTACCCGGGCCTGCACGCGGTGATGTTCCACCGCCTGGCCCATTGGCTGTGGCTGGTCGGCGCCAAGTGGCTGGCACGGATGGTGTCGCACCTTTCCCGTTGGCTCACTGGCATCGAAATCCATCCTGGGGTGGTGATCGGACGGCGCTTCTTCATCGATCACGGCATGGGTGTGGTCATCGGGGAGACCGCGGTAATTGGTGACGACTGCACCCTCTATCACGGCGTGACGCTGGGTGGCACCACCTGGCAGAAGGGCAAGCGGCATCCGACCCTGGAGAACGATGTCGTGGTTGGTGCCGGAGCCAAGGTGCTCGGGCCGATAGAGATCGGCAGCGGAGCGCGCATCGGCTCGAATGCGGTGGTAGTGCGCGACGTTCCCCCGAACAGCACCGTCGTGGGGGTGCCGGGCAGGTTGATCGAGCGCAAGCGGGAGCCCGTCGACACCGAGCACAGGGAGAGGATCGCGACAAAAATGGGTTTCGACGCCTATGGTGCCACTGCCGATGCGCCGGACCCGGTGGCCCATGCGATCAATTGCATGCTCGACCATGTCCACGTGCTCGAGAGCAAGATGCAGCGCATGTGTGAGGCGATGCGCGAAATGGGTTTCGAACCCGGCGACGAGGATCTGCCGGAACTCGGTTCTTGTGAGATCATTTCGACCGCGGAAGAGCTGCGCAAGATGCAACTGGGTGAGGCCGGCACAGAGGACTGATTCCCCCTCGATCCGAGGGCGTTGGAATTCTTGACTAATTTACTCGGCAATGTATAGTCCGCAGCATTCAACGGCGGCGGAGTTTATACTGGTGAGGCTGACAACCAAGGGCCGTTACGCGGTTACCGCGATGCTCGATCTGGCGCTACATGACGGCAGTGGGCCGATCACCCTGGCTGATATCGCTCAGCGTCAGGGCATCTCTCTTTCGTATCTCGAACAGCTTTTCTCACGGCTGCGCAAGCGCAATCTGGTGTCGAGTGTGCGCGGCCCCGGGGGTGGTTACACGTTGGGACGTGATGCGTCAGGGATCTTCGTCGCCCAGGTGATCTCGGCAGTGGATGAGAATGTGGATACGACCCGTTGCGGCGGGGCGCACAATTGTCAGGACAACCAGCAGTGCCTGACGCACGATCTGTGGCACGATTTGAGCACTCGGATCTTCGACTACCTCAATCAAATCAGCCTGCAGGACCTCGTGAACCGGCGTGGCGTTCAAGAGGTCGCGGAGCGCCAGGGAGGTGCCGATCTGGGTTCCGTGAAACTGGATGCGCTGAAGGCAAAGACCGCGGGCGCCTGAGATCGGAAAACTTTAATGGTACAGAGAGCCAAGCAGTTCCGGAGTGCTTCATGAAACTTCCAATCTACCTCGATTACTCGGCGACGACCCCGGTTGACCCCCGCGTGGCAGAGAAGATGTGTGCCTGCCTGACGCCAGATGGCGCCTTCGGCAATCCCGCTTCGCGCTCGCATGCGTACGGCTGGGAGGCTGAAAAACTGGTTGACGAGGCGCGTGCCAACGTCGCAGCGCTGGTCGGCGCCGATCCGAGGGAAATCGTCTGGACGTCCGGCGCGACCGAATCCAACAACCTGGCGATTAAGGGTGCGGCGCACTTCTACCAGAAGCAGGGCAAGCACATCGTCACGCTGAAGACCGAGCACAAGGCGGTGCTCGACAGTTGTCGACAACTCGAGCGCGAAGGCTTCGAGGTCAGTTATCTCGATGTCCAGCCTGATGGCTTGGTGGATCTGCAGGCATTTGAGGCGGCGCTCCGGCCGGATACCGTGCTGGCCTCGGTGATGCACGTAAATAACGAGATCGGCGTAATCCAGGATATTGCCGCGATCGGAGCGATCTGCCGGGAGCGCAAGGTGGTGTTTCACGTCGATGCGGCGCAGAGCCCCGGGAAGGTGGCGATCGACCTCGCGGCGCTCCCGGTCGATCTGATGAGCTTCAGCGCCCACAAGATATATGGCCCCAAGGGCATCGGTGCTCTGTATGTGCAGCGCAAGCCGCGCATCCGCCTCGAGGCGCAGATGCACGGAGGCGGCCATGAACGCGGACTGCGCTCGGGGACCTTGCCGACGCACCAGATCGTCGGGATGGGCGAGGCATTCCGGATAGCGCGCGAAGAAATGGCGACCGAGAATGAGCGGATACTGGAACTGAGAAACCGCCTGTTCGATGGCTTGAAGGACATGGAAGAAGTCTATGTGAACGGCGACTTGAAGCATCGGATTGCCGGCAATCTCAACATCAGCTTCAATTTCGTCGAGGGCGAAAGCCTGATGATGGCGTTGAAGGACATGGCAGTCTCCTCCGGTTCGGCCTGCACCTCGGCCAGTTTGGAGCCCAGCTACGTGTTGCGTGCAATCGGGCGGCCGGATGAACTGGCCCACAGCTCATTGCGTTTCACGCTTGGGCGGTTTACCACCGAGGCAGAGATAGACCATGTGCTGTCGCAGGTGCGCGGCCAGGTCGAGCGTCTGCGCGAGCTTAGCCCGCTGTGGGATATGTACAAAGAGGGTATCGACCTCAACGATGTGAAGTGGGTGGCGCACTGAGCGAAGATTGCGGTGCTCGGTGCTCGTGTCTGCTTCGGGTGGCTGAAACAGCCTCGTCATTTTGTCTGATGGGCGCGTTGGGTGTAGCCTCATGCAGCGGGTAGCGAAAACGCCCGTCTCGAGAGAGTATTGTGCGGGTTTTCCCGCTAGTCCTCCGGTGAACCGTGGCCCGGCCGCCGCTGGATGTTTTGTACTACGGGCCACACGCTTGAGAGCATTCTGCGATGAATATATATGTAGGTAATCTGGCATACGGTGTCACCGAAGACGAGTTGCGCGACGCCTTTGCCGCATATGGCGAGGTTTCGCGAGCGAACGTGATCATGGATCGTGATACCGGGCGTTCCAAGGGATTTGGCTTTGTCGAGATGCCGGATAACGCCCAGGCCGAAGCAGCGATCAATGGGCTCAACGACGCGCCTCTGGGCGGTCGTGCCATCCGTGTCAACGAAGCCAGGCCACGGGACGACCGGCCGCGTCGTCCGCCGCGCCACTAAGCCGATAACAAAACCGGAGGCCGTCCGGTCGACACCGACCGGACGGCCAGCGACAGATTTGAGAGGAAAATGACGATGGCATACAGCGACAAGGTGATCGATCACTACGAGAACCCGCGCAATGTCGGTGTATTGGACAAGAGCTCGGCCAGCGTCGGCACCGGAATGGTCGGTGCGCCGGCCTGCGGCGACGTGATGCGCTTACAGATCCAGGTCAACGATCGCGGGGTGATCGAGGACGCCAAATTCAAGACTTATGGCTGTGGTTCCGCGATCGCCTCCAGCTCGCTGCTGACCGAATGGGTCAAAGGCAAGACGCTCGACCAGGCACGCGAGATCAGGAACTCGCAGATCGCCGAAGAACTCGCGCTGCCTCCGGTGAAGGTACACTGCTCTGTGCTGGCCGAAGACGCGATAAAGGCCGCTATCGCCGATTTCCAATCCAAGCAGAGCGGCGCTTGAGCCCGCTGGAGGAGGCGATGTCCATTACGCTTACCGATGCGGCGGCGAGCCGCGTGCAAAACTTCCTGAACAGTCGCGGTCACGGCCTGGGGGTGCGCCTCGGGGTCAGGACGTCGGGCTGTTCGGGCCTGGCCTATGTGCTGGAATTCGTCGACGAGATGGATGAAGACGACCAGGTTTTCGAGGACCACGGCGTCAAGGTGATAGTCGACAGCAAAAGCCTCGTCTACCTCGATGGCACCGAACTCGACTACGGCAAGGAAGGCCTCAACGAGGGCTTCAAATTCAACAACCCCAACGTCAAAGACGAGTGCGGTTGCGGTGAGAGCTTCAAGATCTAACGGGATACGCCCGGCTGGCCTCTGATGCATCGGCGTCCGCCCCACAGCGGGCGTACTTGACTGGATATCCCGATGTTCGATTTTTCCAAGAATTACTTCGAGCTGTTCGGCATGCCGGTCGGCTTCAGGGTCGACAGTGCCGAGTTGGCCTCGCGTTACCGTGAGCTGCAGAAGGTGGTTCACCCGGACCGCTATGCAGCCGCCGGCGAGCAAAGTCAGCGGATGTCGCTGCAGAGCGCCACCATGGTCAACGAGGCCTATGAGATCCTCAGGGACCCCTTGAAGCGCGCCCGGTATCTGCTTACGCTGCAGGATGGCGCGGATGATCCTCAGCCACAGACGCTGAACGATCCGGCCTTCCTGATGCAGCAGATGGAGCTTCGCGAAGCCCTGGAGCGGGTGCAAACAGCGGCTGACCCACAGGCCGAAATCGATGCCCTGATGAGTGAAATCGCCGGCTTGATCAAGGGGCAGATCGCGCAGCTGGCGGTGCAGTTCGAAGATTCGAGTGCGGATCAGTTGGCGGCTGCGGCGCAGACGGTGCAGAAGATGCAGTTTCTGAACAAGCTGCATGCCGAGGCCGAGGCGATAGAGGCCGACCTCGAAGAGGCACTCTAGATGGCACTATTGCAGATCGCAGAACCGGGCCAGTCGGCCGCACCGCACGAGCACCGTCTGGCCGCAGGCATCGATCTGGGCACGACCAACTCGCTGCTCGCAACGGTGCGCAGCGGCCGTGCCGAGACCCTGCCGGACGCGGAGGGCAGACACCTGCTGCCTTCGGTCGTGCGCTACACGCCGGTAGGCGTCGAGGTCGGTGAGACGGCCCGTCGCGTGGCTGCGCAAGACCCCCTCAACACTATCTCTTCGGCCAAGCGCCTGATTGGGCGGGGGGTCGACGACTTGAAGACGCTCGGTAGCGAGCTTCCCTACGATTTCATTACAGGTGACAGCGCGGTACCGCGCATTCGAACGGTCGCGGGCGAGGTTACCGCGATCGAGGTGTCTGCGGAGATTCTCAAGGTCCTGGGCGCGCGAGCGCGGGATACCCTGGGCGGGGAACTCGGTGGCGTGGTGATCACCGTTCCGGCTTACTTCGACGATGCCCAGCGCCAGGCGACCAAGGATGCGGCGCGTCTCGCCGGCCTGCATGTCTACCGACTGTTGAACGAGCCGACCGCCGCGGCGGTGGCCTATGGGCTGGACCGTGGCGCTGATGGTGTCCACGCCATCTACGATCTCGGTGGCGGTACGTTCGACGTATCCATCCTTCGGCTGCACAAAGGCGTGTTCGAAGTGATGGCGACCGGTGGAGATACTGCCCTTGGTGGAGACGACTTCGACGCCGCCGTTGCCGACTGGATTCTCGAACAGTCCGGCCTGACACGCGACGCCAATCGCGGGACATTGCGGCATGTGTTGGATCAGGCACGCGCGGCCAAGGAGGCGCTGGCGAAGGACGCGACAGTCGACCTGACCGTCGACCTGCCGCAGGGCGGCCATTGGCAGGGGGGGCTTTCCCGTGACCTGCTGGCTGGCCTGATCGATCCCCTGATCCGAAAGACCATCAAGACCTGCCGGCGCGTGCTGCGTGATGCGGGCGTGAGTGCTGACCAGATCGAGGACGTGGTCATGGTCGGAGGGTCGACGCGTGCGTTGCGCGTGCGCGAGCTTGTCGGCGAATTCTTCGGCCGCGAGCCGCTGGTGGATATCGATCCCGACCGGGTGGTGGCGATCGGCGCAGCGATCCAGGCGGACGTGCTGGCGGGGAACAAGCCGGATGACGAGATGTTGCTGCTCGACGTCAACCCGTTATCGCTCGGCATCGAGACGATGGGGGGGCTGACGGAGAAGATCATCCCGCGCAACACGACCATACCGGTGGCACGCGCCCAGGAGTTCACCACCTTCAAGGATGGCCAGACCGCAATGGCGGTGCACGTCGTTCAAGGCGAGCGCGAACTGGTCGGCGACTGCCGCTCGCTGGCGCGTTTCGAGCTACACGGCATCCCCCCAATGGTGGCCGGTGCGGCGCGGATCCGCGTGACCTTCGCGGTCGATGCCGATGGGTTGCTGCATGTGGAGGCGCGCGAGCAGACGTCCGGCGTGTCAGCGAGTATCGAAGTGAAGCCCTCTTACGGGCTGACCGATGGCGAGATCACTGGCATGCTGCAGGCATCGATTGATCATGCGAAAGACGATATGCGGGTGCGTCGCTTGGTTGAGGAGCGTGTCGAGGCGGAACGCGTGATCGAGGCGCTGAAGGCGGCCATCGCAAGTGATGGCGAGCGGCTGTTGTCGGCCGACGAATTGGCCCTGGTCCAGCGGGCGTTGCAGGACCTGACCGACATCGCCACCGACGCGCAAGAGCCGGCCGAGGTCGAGGCCGCCATCAAGCAGTTGGAGAAGGACTGCGAGTTTTACGTCGAGCGGCGCATGAATGACGGCATACGCAAGGCGATGGCCGGTCACCGGGTCGACGAGTTTGCCGAGGAGGACGGTCGGAAGGCCGAGTGAAGTATGCCCCAGATCATCTTTCTGCCGCACGACGATATCTGCCCCGAGGGAGCCGTCGTCGAGGCGGAGCCGGGGCAGACCATCTGCGACGCGGCCCTGGCCAGTGATATCGACATCGAACATGCTTGCGAGAAGTCGTGCGCCTGCACCACCTGTCACGTGATCGTGCGCGAGGGCTTCGAGTCGTTGAACGAATCGAGCGAGGACGAGGATGACCTGCTCGACAAGGCATGGGGTCTTGAACCGGAGTCACGGCTGAGTTGCCAGGCCCTGGTCGGCAGCGAGGACCTGGTGGTCGAGATCCCCAAGTACACCATCAACCAAGTCAAGGAAAACCACTGAGCAGCGCGCCAGACGGTCTGGCCGCGCGTTGTGAGGAGCCAGCATGAGCCTGAAGTGGACCGATGTGCTCGACATCGCCATCGAACTGGACGAGGCGCACCCGGAGGTGGACCCGACCACGGTGAATTTCGTCGACCTGATGAACTGGGTAATGGCGCTGCCCGAGTTCGACGACGCCAAGGAGCACTGTGGCGAAAAGATCCTCGAGGCCATCCAGGCCGCCTGGATCGAAGAGAGGGAGTAGGGCCCGGGTTCGATCGGGCGAGCCGGCCGCCCGGCGGCACCGGGCGCGCACAAGCCGCATGTGCGCATCGTGCGGCCTGCATTGCGTCCTGCTGCTGTTAGAATGCGCGCTTATCACCGACGCGGCCGCGACCGGCCGCCTGCTTCCCCGCCGGAGGATGTATGAGCCTGATCAAACCCTTTCGCGGTCTGCGGCCGCTCCCCGGGCACGCCGATGACGTGGTGGCCCCGCCCTATGACGTGGTCGACCGGGTCGAGGCCAGGGCGCTTGCCGAGGGTCGCCCATTCAGCTTCCTGCATGTCTCGCGTCCGGAGATCGATCTGCCTGATGACGTCGGGCCCTATGCCGCGGAGGTGTATGCCAAGGGCCGGGAAAATCTGGACCGCATGGTTGCCGAGGGCGTACTGGGGCGCGATGCCACACCCTGCTATTACGCCTATCGCCTGACCATGGGGGAGCATGTGCAGACCGGCCTGGTCGCCACAGCCTCGGTCGAGGCGTACGACCAGGGCCGCATAAAAAAGCACGAGTTCACCCGTCCGGTCAAGGAAGACGATCGGGTCCGCCAGATCGATGCGCTGAACGCCCAGACCGGTCCGGTCTTTCTGGTCTATCCGGCCAATACGCTGGTCGACGACACCCTGCGGGCGGTCACCGGCACCGCGGCGGATGTCGATGTGACCGCGGAACGCGATGGCGTGCGTCACGAGATCTGGAAGATCGACCGGGAGGAAACCGTCGACGCCCTGACCGCTGCGTTCGAGGCGATGCCGGCAATCTACGTGGCGGATGGTCATCACCGCTCGGCAGCCGCTTCGCGCGTCGGTAACGCGCGGCGTGATGCCAACCCCGGCCATACGGGTGAGGAGGGCTACCATTACTTTCTCAGCGTCATCTTTCCGCACGATCAGATGCAGATCCTCGACTACAACCGGGCGGTGCGTGATCTTAACGGCTGCTCGCCGGAGCAATTTCTGGCGGCGATCGGGGCGGCCTTCGACCTCGAATTGAGCGACCGACCGGTCAGGCCGGCGAGTTCCGGTGAGTTCGGCATGTACCTGGATGGGCAGTGGTATCGGCTGATTATCCACCGGGAAGGAATCCCGACCGACGACCCGGTGGCCCGGTTGGACGTCAGCCTGCTGCAAAACAGCCTGATAGAACCGATTCTCGGGATCTCCGATCCACGACGCGACGAGCGCATCGATTTCGTTGGTGGAATCCGCGGCCTGGAGGCGTTGGAGAAGCGTGTCGACAGCGGGGCATGGGCAGTGGCTTTCTCGCTTTATCCGACGACCATGCAGGCCCTGATGGATGTTGCCGATGCGGACGAGGTGATGCCACCGAAATCGACCTGGTTCGAGCCCAAGCTGGCCGACGGCCTGGTGAGCCACGTGCTCGATTGATGCTGCTCGCGTGGCGCTTCGGGGGTGTCGGCGCTGCCTGGCGCGAGGAATTTTAAGCAAAGATGGTATCGCTCGTCACCACTCTGCCCCAGGAAGGGACGGCCAGCGAGGAGCAGCTCGAGAACTGGCTCAGCGAACTCGGCGAGCGGCGGCCTCAGCAAGACGTTGCCGTGCTGCGCGAGGCGGCCCTGGTCGCGCGCACCGCTCACCAGGGTGAGCCGGCGTCGGACGGTTTCGACCGCTTCCTTTCGCTGTTGCACACCGTCGATACCCTAGACAGCCTGAAGCTCGATATAGAGCCTTTGCTGGCGGCTATGCTGTCGGAGCTGCCCGGCCATGCCGCGCACGATGCGGCCCGAATCCGGGAACGTTTCGGGGCTGCGGTCGCTGCGATGGTCGAGCAGGTTTCGCGCATTCGCGAATTGTCGGCCAGCGGTGCGGAGAACGTCGATGAGCGGGGTGTGGAGAACCTGCGCCGCTTGTTGCTCGGCATCGCCAACGATGTCCGCGCGATCCTCGTGGTCCTGGCGAAACGGCTGCAGCTGATGCGCCGGCTCAAGCGCCTGCCGCCGGAGTTTCAGCGTCGGGTGTCAAGAGAGACCCAGATGATCCATGCGCCGCTGGCCAATCGCCTGGGTGTGTGGCAGATGAAGTGGGAGCTCGAAGACCTCTGCCTGCGCTATCTCGAGCCCGAGCAGTACGTCGGTCTGGCCAGGCAACTCGACGGCAAGCGTCGCGAACGTGAGGCCTACATCGCGGATGTCATCAAGCGCGTGCGCGGGGCATGCGCGGCAGCCAAGATCCCGGTCGAATTGTCCGGTCGACCCAAGCACATCTACAGCATCTGGCGAAAGATGAAGCGCAAGCGTGTCGACTTCGAACAGGTGTTCGATGTGCGCGCGGTGCGGGCACTGGTCGACACCGTGCCGCAGTGCTATGAGGTGCTCGGCATCGTCCATAGTCTGTGGCCGCCGGTGCCGGGCGAGTTCGATGACTACATCGCCCAGCCCAAGCCGAACGGTTATCGCTCTCTGCATACCGCGGTGGTCGGCGATGACGGCAAGCCCCTGGAGGTCCAGGTGCGCACACGCGAAATGCATGAACACGCCGAGCGGGGGGTCGCGGCACACTGGCGTTACAAGGAGAGCACCCGCAAGGATGAGGAGCTCGAACGCCGGATCGAATGGATGCGCCGCTGGCTGGAGCAACAGGAAGACGAGGCCCCTCCACTCGACAATCTCGACAGCGATTCCGAATATCAGGCACGTCGGATCTATGTGTTGTCGCCGCAGGGCAAGGTGGTGGAGTTGCCGAATGGCGCAACGCCGCTCGATTTTGCCTACGCCATTCACACCTCGGTCGGACACCGCTGCCGTGGTGCCAGGGTGGATGGGCACATCGCGCCGCTGGTGTACCCGCTGCAGAGCGGTCAGAAGGTGGACATCATCACTGCCAAGGAGGGTGGCCCCAGTCGCGACTGGCTGAACCCGCATTCCGGCTACCTGACGACCAACCGGGCCCGCAACCGGGTCAGGCAATGGTTTAAGCAGCAAGACTACGGCCAGCACGTGGCGATCGGTCGCGCCAGCCTGGACCGGGAGGTGGCGCGCCTGAGCGTAGCCAAACCGGACCTGGACAAGCTGGCCTCGCGATTCAATTTGAAGACCCACGACGACTTGCTGGCGGCGATCGGTCGCGGTGAGCTGTCCGCGATTCAGGTCGCCAACACCCAGGCGGAGCGGTCACCCGGCGACGCGGCGCTGCGTACCGACTGGGAGATCCCGGAAAAGGTGCGGCGCCGGGCGCCTTCGAAGTCGGCTGGTGGAGCCGGCCAGATCGTCGTGCAAGGCATCGGCGACCTGATGACGCAGATGGCCAAATGCTGCAAACCGGTGCCCTTCGACAACATTATCGGGTATATCACCAGGGGCCGCGGGGTCACCGTGCACCGCCGCGATTGCGCCGTGGTGCGCAAGATGGATGCCGAGAATCGCGCCCGGCTGGTGGATGTGGCCTGGGCCGATACGCAACGGGACTCGCGGTTTCTGGTCGATATCCACGTCCTGGCGGGTGACCGGAAAGGGCTGCTGCGAGACATCTCCTCGGTGTTTGCCAATGCCGAGATCGACGTGCTGGGGGTCAATACCCAGTCCGACCGCAAGAGGGACCGCGCAAATATGCGTTTCACTGCAGAGGTGACCGACATGACGCAGCTGAGCCGGGTCATCGACCGTCTGGCGCAGATCCCGGACGTGATCGACGTGCATAGGCAGCTTTCCTGAGTCAACTACGCTTGGCACGGCTGTTCCTGTGCAGGTAAACTAAGCCGCGGTTTTAAAAGAGAAAAACTGTTACGCTTGGAGCGCTGTCAACCGTTGCGGCGACGCAACACGCGAGGACGGCTAAATGCCGGCCCGGCACATGCGACTGGTTTCCCCCTGGCATTGCCCTGATGCCGGTTTTGTCTTTGGTTTTCTGAATCTTATCTGGAGTTTTCCATGGCCGTAGAACGTACTATTTCCATCATCAAGCCGGACGCTGTGGCAAAGAATGTCATTGGTGACATCTACAGCCGCTTCGAGCAGTCGGGTCTGCGCATCGTCGCCGCGCGCATGCTGCATCTGAGCCGCGAACAGGCCGGTGAGTTCTACGCCGTGCACAAGGAGCGTCCGTTCTACAAGGACTTGATCGATTTCATGACCTCCGGTCCGGTCATGGTCCAGGTACTGGAAGGCGAAGATGCGATTGCGAAGAACCGCGAACTGATGGGCGCGACCAACCCCAAGGATGCGGCAACCGGCACCATCCGTGCCGATCATGCGCAGACCGTCGACGAGAATGCAGTACATGGCTCGGACGGGCCCGATACCGCCAAGGTGGAGATCGCCTTCTTCTTCCCCGAGGGCGTGTGCGAGCGCACGCGTTGAGTGGGTTGGCGTGACTGACGTGCCCAAGACCAACCTGCTGGGCTTGACGAAATACGCCATGGAGGCCTATTTCGACGAGCTTGGCACGAAGGCGTTTCACGGTCGGAATGTGCTGAAATGGATCCATAAGCACGGTGTGACCGATTTCGATGCGATGACCGACGTGCCGAAAGCCTTGCGCGAAACCTTGCGTCAGAGGGCCGAGATCGTGATGCCACGCATCGTGCTCGCTCAGCCGGCACGCGATGGCACGATCAAATGGTTGCTCGAGCTGTCCGACGGGCAGCACATCGAGACGGTGTACATTCCCGATGGCGGACGCAGCACCATCTGCGTATCCTCGCAGGTCGGCTGTGCCCTCGACTGTTCGTTCTGCTCGACGGCGCAACAGGGATTCAACCGCAATCTGTCGTCGGCCGAGATCATTTCCCAGGTCTGGCTGGCCACACGCGAACTGGGGCACCCGCCGACCAATGTGGTAATGATGGGTATGGGCGAACCGCTGGCCAATTTCGACAACGTGGTGCCGGCGATGGAACTGATGCAGGAAGACTTGGCGTACATGATCTCAAAGACCCGGGTGACGATAAGCACCTCGGGCATCGTGCCTGCACTCAGACGCCTGCGCGAGGTCTGCGACGTCAGTCTCGCGGTTTCTCTGCATGCCCCGGACAATGCGCTGCGCGATGAGTTGGTGCCGATAAACCGCAAGTATCCGCTCGAGGAACTGATTCCCGCCTGCAAGGAATTCATTCAGAATGACAAGCGTCGCAAGATAACCTGGGAATACGTCATGCTCGACGGGGTGAACGATTCGATCGCCCACGCAAAGGCGCTGATACGCCTGTTGCAGGGCGTCCCCTCAAAGGTCAATCTGATCCCGTTCAACCCTTTTCCCGGCAACAGCTATCGCACGTCCCCGTCGGATCGTGTCGAGGCTTTCCGGCAGCGGCTCAAGCGTGCCGGGATCATTTCGACCACACGCAAGACGCGCGGTGACGATATCGACGCGGCCTGCGGCCAGCTTGTCGGCAAGGTGCGTGATCGGAGCGGGCGGCAAATAAAACGGATTCCGATCGTGCAGGAGCATCGTCCATGAGGTACTTGTCTGTTCGTCTGCTTGGCACGGTGGCGCTGCTTGCGCTGTTGTTCGGCTGTTCCTCGACTCGACCCATGGTCGACAGCGGCGATGAGGGGTTGACCGGTCAACTCGGCTCGCCCACGGTCCAGCAAAGCCCGGCCGATGTCTACATCGAGCTGTCCGCCGCGTACCTGCGCGACAAGAATCTCACCGAGGCCTATCTGAATGCCAAAAAGGCCGTCATGGTGGATTCGTCGTCGAGCAACGCGTTTTTCATGCTGGCCCTCGTGCACCAGCAATTGGGTCAGCTCGAAGCGGCCGACAAATCCTATCGCAAGTCGGTTTCGCTGGACCCGCACAACCCGGTGGCCTTGAATGCCTACGGGTCGTTTCTTTGTGAGCAGCAACGCTACGCGGACGCCGACGGCTATTTTCGCCGGGCGTTGGACAACCCGCTTTACAACACACCCTGGCTGGCATGGCACAATGCCGGCTCGTGCGGCGAGATGGCCGGTGACATGGAGCGTGCCGAAAACGACTATCGAAGCGCGCTGCAGACCAATCCGCGATTCTCGCCGAGTCTGCTCGGCATGGCCAGAGTCAGTTTCGAGCAGGGAAACTATCTTTCGGCGCGGGCCTATCTGCAACGTTTTTCCGAGGTGTCGCCGCACACGGCAGAGAGCCTCTGGCTCGGTGTGCGTACGGAGAATCAATTGGGTGACAAAGATCAGATGGCCAGCTACGGTCTCAAGTTGAGATCCAGGTTTCCTGACTCGCACGAGGCCAAGTACCTACAATCGATTGACTGAGCTATGAGCGCCATAATGCCGGATCAAGCAAGCAACAATGTGGCAGAGTTATTGACCCCGGGGCCCGGTGAGCGCCTGCGGGCGGCCCGACTCTCGATGGGATTCGATCTGGCGAAGATCGCCAGTGAACTGCACCTAACCGGTCGCGTGGTCGAGGCGCTGGAGGCCGACGATTACTCTGACATCGGCGTCCGGGTGTTCGTGCGCGGCTACCTGAGAAATTATGCGCGCATCGTAGGAATGCCGGTCGATTCGATCCTGCGACAGTTCGATGAGAAGTGGCCCGATGACGGGGTGCGCCATACCATGGTGCGGCAATCGCCATCGTTGCCGGCCGATGGCGGCCCGAGCCGTGGACTGGCAGGTGCCTTCACCTGGCTGCTGGTGATCGGCCTGGTGGCCCTGTTTCTGATGTGGTGGCGCGGTTACCTGGATGAGATCGTGCCGGAGCAGATTCGCTCAACCGGCGCCGATCAGGTCTCCCCTGCAGTCTCAGCGCCACCTGAAGACGACACGGCGGTGCTCCTGCCGCTTGACGGTCAGGCGGAGTCCGGCGACGGTAGTCTGCTGCTGCCGCCCCCGCCGGCAGACCTCCCACCCGAGGTGGAGGCGGCTGCCCCGGCGCCGCAGGCACCGGGACTAGCGTTGCCAGGGTCGGCCGACAATGGGGTGATGCCGGATGCAGCCGCTGTCGCGGTTCCTGCACAGCCGGGTGTCGCTGCGACTGCCGCGGCCGAACCGACAACGGTTGCTGGCGGTGCGTCTCTGGCCGATGGCGCCAAGGAGATCGTGATGACGTTCAATGCCCCCTGTTGGGTCGACGTACGTGACAGCGAACGTAATTTCAAGCTGTTCGGGGAAATGCCGAAAGGCACGCGCAAGGTGCTTGGCGGGCGTCCGCCATACAAGCTCGTGATAGGCAACTCCAGGGCGGTCACGATAACTGTGAATGGTGAACCATTCGACCTGGACCGTTATGCGAAGGGCAATGTGGCGCGCTTTACCCTCGACCCCTGAGTGCCTGACAGCCGCAAGGTGACCAGTATGCCCCGTGTCGCGGGGCTTCGATTTTTCAGAAGACCTTCTCAATGACAAAGAGCATCCAGGCAATCCGCGGTATGCATGACGTGCTGCCGGATCAGAGCGCCCTGTGGCAGTTCGTGGAGCGACGCATTGCTGCGGTGCTGGGATGTTATGGATACCGTGAGATCCGGACGCCCGTCCTGGAGATGACCGACCTGTTCAAGCGTTCGATCGGCGAAGTGACCGACATCGTGGAAAAGGAGATGTACAGCTTCGACGATCGCAATGGCGACAGCCTGACCCTGAGGCCGGAAGGCACGGCGGGCTGTGTGCGGGCGGCGATGGAGCACGGGCTGCTTCACAACCAGATCCAGCGACTTTGGTATCAGGGACCGATGTTCCGTCACGAACGGCCACAGAAGGGTCGTTACCGCCAGTTTCATCAGATCGGTGTAGAGACATTTGGCATGTCCGGGCCGGACATCGATGCCGAGCTGATCATGGTGACCGCACGCATCTGGAAGGCCCTTGGCATCGACGGCCTGGAGTTGCAGCTGAACACCCTGGGCAGCGCCGAGGAGCGAGCGGCCTATCGCGGCGAGCTGGTCGGCTACTTCGAGGCACATGCCGACCTGCTGGATGATGACAGCCGACGCCGTCTGCACAGCAATCCCCTGCGCATCCTCGACAGCAAGAACGTCGCGATGCGCGAGATGCTCGATGCAGCGCCCACCCTGACGGATCATCTCGGCGACGAGTCGAGGGCGCATTTCGAGTTCGTATGCCAGGCGCTGGACGATGTCGGCGTGCCGTTCATGATCAACCCACGCCTGGTGCGCGGCTTGGATTACTATTCGCGCACCGTGTTTGAATGGGTGACCGATCGTCTGGGCGCCCAGGGCACTGTGTGCGCTGGCGGCCGCTATGATGGTCTGGTGCCCCAACTGGGCGGCAAGCCGACACCAGCGGTGGGTTTTGCGATGGGTCTCGAGCGCCTGGTCGCGCTGATTGAAGAGCGTGATCCTCTTGCCGGCGGGTCTGCGGCCGATCTCTACCTGGTGCTGCTCGGCGACGCGGCGCGGCGGGAAGGGCTGGTGCTGGCCGAGCAGGTTCGCGATGCGCTGCCTGGCAAGGAAGTGGTCTGCAATTGTGCCGATGGTGGCGTCAAGGCACAGTTCAAACGGGCCGACCGCAGCGGCGCGCGTTTCGCGCTGGTCCTGGGCGATACCGAGATCCAGGAGGACAGGGTGGTGTTGAAGCCGCTGCGTAGTGACGATGACCAGGTGTCGGTTCGACGCGATACCCTGCTTGACACCCTGAAAGAGCGTTTTGCCCGCTGAAACGGGCCTTAATAACGGAGCGGAGACACTGGCGATGAGTACCTACCAGACCGATGAAGAACAGGTCGAGGCCATCAAGAAATGGTGGAAGGAGAACGGCAGATCCGTCATCGGCGGTATCGTGCTGGGCTTTGCCATCATCGGCGGCTGGCAGGGCTGGCAGGGCTATCAGCGAAATCAGGGCGAGGCGGCATCAAGCTACTATGACGCGATGCGTCAGTCACTGAGGTCCGACCAGTTCGAGCAGGCAATCGAACACGGTAAGCGCCTGGTCGGAGAGTACAGCAAGACTGCCTATGCGAGCTTCGCCGGGCTCGAGTTGGCCAAGCTCTCCTATCAGCGCGGTGAGAAGGCGGCGGCGCGCGACCACCTGAGCTGGGTGGCCGAATCTGCGCCCGAACCCGTGCTACGCGAGCTGGGGCGACTGCGACTGGGCCAGCTCCTGCTCGACATGGGCGAACACGAAGCCTTGCAAGGCCTGCTCGATGGGTCCTACTCGACGGCCTTCGCCGGCGAGTTTGCCGCCTTGCGTGGCGATCTTGAACGCGCGCTCGGCAATGTCGACAGGGCGCGCGAGGCATACCAGGAGGCCCTCATAAAAGGCGTCGACGACGAATCGCTGTTGCGCATGAAATTGGTCGATGTCGGCGGCCAACGTTCTGAGAGCTGAGGAGAAATCGATGCGAGCTCTCCTGCTGTTGCTGCCGATTGCGTTATTGACGGGTTGCGGCACGTTCGCCGATCCTACTGCATGGCTTGGCAAGGCGGATGTCGTCGAGCCCTCGGAGCTGGTCGAATTGCAGAATTTGATCCAGCCGGCCACAGTCTGGAAGGCGGATTCCGGGGCCGGCACGGACGAGCAGTGGCTCGCCTTGCAGCCGCACGTCGAGGATGACACCGTGTTCGTGGTGGACGGCAAGGGCAGGGTGCAGGCATTCGCGATCGCCGACGGCAACCGGCGCTGGCGGGTCGACCTCGATGCCCCGGTCGCTGGCGGCCCGGGCGTCGGCGAGGGCCTGGTGCTGCTTGGCACCAGCGACGCCGAGGTCATCGCGCTGGCGATGGAGAACGGTGAGGAGCGCTGGCGTGCGCGGGTCTCCAGCGAAGTGCTGTCGGTGCCTGCAGCAGCTGAGGGTGTCGTGATCGTGCACACTGTGGACGGCAAGTTATTCGGACTGGAGGCCACCACGGGCAGTGAACGCTGGCGTTACGAGCGCGAGGTTCCGGTACTGACGCTGCGCGGCAGCGGTTCGCCGGTGATTTCCAATGGAATCGCCTATGTCGGTATGGCCGGCGGCCGTCTGCTGGCGTTGCGGGTCGACAACGGTGGCGTGATATGGGAAGCCAATGTGAGCGTGCCGGCTGGACGGTCCGAGCTGGAACGCCTTGCCGACATCGACGGTGACCCCATCGTCTTCGGCGGCGGGGTCTTTGTTGCAACCTACCAGGGCGAAGTGGCCGCGATCGAGGAACGCTCGGGTCAGTTGGCCTGGCGCCGCAAGATGTCCGTGTACAGCCGGATGGGAGCCGACCGCCAGGGGCTCTACGTGAGCGACGAAGACGGGGTGGTTTGGGGCCTGGACATCCGGAACGGTAACGCACGCTGGAGCCAAGAGGCGCTGAAGTACCGAAAGCTTTCCAGTGTTGCCGTGGTCGATGGACTCGTCGTCGTCGGCGACTTCCAGGGCTATCTGCACTGGCTCGATCGTGATGATGGCAGCATGCTCGCGCGCACCCGGGTCGGCCGTGACCCGATCACGACCGGTATCCAGGTGGTCGACGGCATGCTGTATGTGCAAGGGGATGGGGGTGAACTAGCGGTGGTGCGTCCGCCGGCTGACCGCTGATCCCGGCATGCTGCCGGTCATCGCCCTGGTCGGGCGCCCCAACGTCGGAAAATCCACCCTGTTCAACCGTCTCACGCGCAGCCGCGATGCACTGGTGGCCGACCAGCCGGGACTGACCCGCGATCGTCAGTACGGCGTCGGTCGACTGGGGTCTCAGCCATACGTCGTGGTGGATACCGGTGGCATCAGCGACAATCGGCAGGGCGTCGACCTGCTGATGGAAAAGCAGGTGCGTCAGGCGATCGGCGAGGCCGACCTGGTGTTTTTCATCCTTGACGGGCGTGATGGACTGGCCGCCGGCGATCATGTTCTCGCCGAGGGCCTGCGCCGCACCGGCAAGGCGATCACGCTGGTGGTCAACAAAACCGAAGGCCTGGATTACGACAACATCAGCGGCGATTTTTTTGCGCTGGGCCTGGGTGAGCCGGTGCCCATCGCCGCTGCGCACGGCCGCGGGGTGCACAGTCTGATTGAAGGGGCGCTGCTCATCCTGCCGCAGGCAGCATCAGATGGCCCGGCCAGCCAGGCTGAACCGGGCATCCAGATTGCCGTGGTGGGACGGCCCAACGTCGGGAAGTCCACACTGGTGAACCGGCTGCTTGGCGAGGAGCGTGTGGTTGCTTTCGATCAGCCGGGCACCACACGAGATAGCATCCATATACCCTTCGAGCATGCCGGCAAGGCTTACACGCTGATCGACACCGCCGGTGTCCGGCGCCGCGCACGGATCAGCGAGGTGGTTGAGAAATTCAGTGTAATCAAGACGTTGCAGGCTATCGAGCAGGCCAATGTGGTGCTGTTGGTGCTGGACGCCAGACAGGGGATCGCTGACCAGGATGCCGGCCTCGCCGGTCACGTGGTCGACAGCGGTAGGGCGCTGGTCGTGGTGATCAACAAATGGGACGGCCTGAGCGGTGACGAGCGTGAACGGATCAAGAGCGAGATGCAACGGCGCCTGCCGTTTCTGGATTTTGCCGAGTGGCAGTTCGTCTCAGCACTGCATGGTAGCGGGGTGGGGCACCTGCTCGCGGCCGCCGATGCCGCCTACCGGGCGGCGACCATCGATCTGAAGACGCCGGAGCTTACGCGCATCCTGGAAGACGCCGTCGCCGAACATCAGCCACCGCTGGTTCACGGTCGCCGTATAAAGCTGCGTTACGCGCACCAGGGTGGTAAGAATCCCCCGATAATAGTGATCCACGGCAACCAGACGGCCAAAGTGCCAGCGAGCTACCAGCGGTACCTGATGAACCGCTTTCGCAGCGTTTTCAAACTGCGGGGTACCCCGCTGCGTATCGAGTTCAAGACTGGCAGCAATCCCTACGCGGGACGCAGCAACAAACTCACCGACCGGCAGCGCAAGAAGCGCAGCCGGTTGATGAAGTTCGTGCAGAAGAAGAAAAGCAGGTAGGGAATGAGCCCGTGGGCGTCGAGGGACGGGCACGATGCGGTCGCTCAGCCGTCCGCCGGTGGTGCATCGCCGGGTATGGCTTGCTCGACCTGCAGCTTGAGCCGACCGTCCGCCAGCAAGGCCTCGAGCTGTTCACCCCGCGACACCTGCGAGACACTGCCGACGACCGCGCCGCTTGCCGGGCGGCGCAACACCGCGTAGCCCCTTTGCATCGTAGCCAGCGGGCTTACCGCGTTCAGCTGCCGCATCATGGCTGTCAGTCGGTCCGATCGTTGCCGAACGGATTGAATCCATGCCTGGTAGCATGCGCTCAGACAGGCCCGAGTGGCGTTGCCGTAGCAGTCGCAGGCGTGTTGCGGGGCTGTGGCTGCGCAGCGCCAGTGAGGCCCTGCCCAGCGCGTGTTCACGCATCCGCAGCGAGGTGCGCAGCGCGCGCAACAGTCGAAGATCCAGTTCATCGAGCCGCTGTTGCCGTTGTCGCAGCCGGCTGCGTGGTGAACCTCGTTGCAGGCGGCCTTCGAGGCGATGCAGTTCCTGTCGGTGGGACTGCAGTCGCCGGCGCATGGCCCGGTACAAGCGGTTTTGCTGACCGGTTGTCGCCAGCTTCAGTGCCTCAGTATCCGGACTGATCAATTCCGCCGCCGCCGAGGGCGTAGGGGCCCGTCGGTCGGCGACAAAATCCGTGATGGCGAAGTCGATCTCGTGTCCGACGGCGCTGACCACGGGTACATCGACCGCGGCAATGGCGCGCGCCAGCCGCTCGTCGTTGAACGCCGCGAGGTCTTCGATGGAACCGCCACCTCGGGTCAGCAGGATGACATCACAGTCGCCGCGTTGCGCCGCGATCTGCAAGGCTTCGAGAATCTCCTCGGCTGCGCCGCTGCCCTGCACGCGCACCGGAAAGATGGTGACGGCAAGCTGCGGCGCGCGTCTGCGCAGAACCTTCAACACGTCGCGAATCGCGGCACCCGAGGGTGAGGTGATGACGCCAAGCCGCGAGGGAAAGGTCGGCAGTGGCCGCTTGCGTGCGGGATCGAACAAGCCCTCACCCTGCAATCTTTGCTTGAGTCGCTCGAATTCGCGTTGTGCGGCACCTGCCCCGGCCGGTTCCAGGTGTTCGACAATGAGCTGAAAATCGCCACGTGGCTCGTAAAAGCCAATCCGGACACGCGCCAGCACCTGCGCGCCGTCGGCAGGCTGGAAGCGCAAGAGCTGGCGCTTTGCCCGAAAAAGCGCACAGCGCACCTGGGCATGGGCGTCTTTGAGGCTGAAGTACAGATGGCCCGACCTGGGGGTGGATAGGTTGGAGATCTCGCCTTCCACCCACAGCAGTGGGAAACTGCGGTCGAGAACGCTGCGCACCTCGCTGTTCAGGCGGCTGATCGTGAAGACGTCGCGACCGCTGGGGTCTGCTGTACTCATTCAGTAATGCCCATGTAAAAAGCCGGGCATTGCCCGGCTTGGTTCCGTATCCGGCTGGGTTTTTGCCGTCTACCGGTAGAGGTAGTCCGGATTGCCGGCATTGACCTGGCCCTTGGCCTGTTCCTGGGCGATGCGGCCTTGTGCGGCGGCCTTGTCCGCGAGGCCCTGGGCCTTGTCGTAGTCACCGGTTGCTGCCGCTTCTTCCGCCTGTTTGATCATCTTGCCGGTGTCACGCCACTCGGCGCCATCCGCAGCGGCCTTCTTCTGCTCGGCCTTGGCTGCAGCCAGGGCTGTTTCATAGGACGCTGTGGTGGCGCTGCCAGACGCGGTCTCTTTGGCCTCGTGCTGCGCGCAGCCAGCGAACCCAAACGCAGCGGCCGTGAGCGCGGCAGCCAAAAGCATCTTTTTCATATGACTCCATCTCCTGAAACGATCGGTTTATTATTCGGCGCACGTCCGGGTCTGCTGCCCTGTTCTTTTCGGTCTGCTGGTCCGGGTTGCTGGTTGCGCTGCTGCCGGGGGCATACTGCGAGCGCGCAATTTCCGGGGCCGTGACGGCGCTTTAGCGACTCACTTGGCAGACTACCCAGTTTACCGACTTTTCGTCAAATCCTATAATCTCCCGCTTACCTTCGAACCCCTGAATGGAAATGCCATGCGCCTAGCTCAAGATAAAGAAGCCCTGACGTTCGATGACGTGCTATTGGTGCCGGCTCGTTCCGAAGTGGTACCGAAAGACGTCGATCTCGCCACCCGGCTGACCCGTGACATCGAACTCAACATACCGCTCGTGTCGGCGGCCATGGACACGGTTACCGAGGGGCGGCTGGCCATCGCGATGGCGCTGGCCGGGGGGATCGGCATGGTGCATAAGAACATGGCGGCTGCAGACCAGGCCGCTCATGTGCGCATGGTCAAACGCTACGAGAGCGGTGTGATTCACGATCCGATCACCGTTTCGCCGCATACCAGTGTCGGAGAGGTGCTGGCGTTGACGCGCTCCAACCACATCTCCGGCGTGCCGGTAGTGGACGGCAGCGAGCTGGTCGGGATCGTCACCGGCCGTGACCTGCGCTTCGAGACCCGACTGGATCAGAAGGTCAGTTCGATTATGACGCCCAAGGACCGTCTGGTCACGGTGCGCGAAGGCGCCAGCCGAGAAGAGGTCGTCGAGAAGCTGCACAAGCACCGTATCGAGAAGGTGCTGGTAGTCAACGACAATTTCCAGTTGCGTGGTCTGATCACCGTCAAAGACATCCAGAAGGCCACAGACTTTCCGCATGCCTGTCGCGATTCGCAGGAGAGGCTGCGCGTCGGGGCCGCGGTTGGCGTCGGTGCCGGCACGGAGGAGCGCGTCGAGTTGCTGGTGGAGGCCGGCGTGGACGTGGTTACGGTGGATACCGCTCACGGCCACTCGGTCGGTGTCCTCAATCGCGTGGCCTGGATCAAGAAAAACTTCCCGCAGGTTCAGGTGATCGGCGGCAACATCGCGACCGGCGAGGCCGGTCTGGCCCTGGTCCAGGCAGGTGCCGATGCGGTCAAGGTCGGCATCGGTCCGGGTTCGATCTGTACCACTCGCATCGTGGCCGGGGTCGGGGTGCCGCAGGTCACCGCGGTGGACAATGTGGTCACGGCGCTGGAAGGCACGGGTGTGCCGGTGATCGCCGATGGCGGTTTGCGTTACTCGGGTGACATCGCCAAGGTGATCGTGGCTGGTGCGCATTCGGTGATGATCGGCGGGCTGTTCGCCGGCACCGACGAGTCACCGGGCGAGGTCGAGATCTATCAGGGACGCTCCTACAAGTCGTACCGCGGCATGGGTTCGCTCAGCGCGATGGCCGGACAGGAGGGATCCAGCGACCGCTATTTCCAGGAAGATACCAAGAAGGACAAATTGGTGCCGGAGGGCATCGAGGGGCGGGTGCCTTACAAGGGTCCTTTGGTGAACGTGGTTACGCAGCTGATCGGCGGTGTCCGGTCTTCGATGGGTTATACAGGCTGTGCGACCCTGGAAGAGATGCGTACCAAGCCGCAGTTCATGCGCGTGACGAATGCCGGGATGCGCGAGTCCCATGTGCATGATGTGCAGATCACCAAGGAGGCTCCCAACTATCGCCGCGATTGACCCGCAGAACGCCCTGAGCCAGTTCCCGGGTGCTGGCTGACGCCTGTGCATCGAACCTGTCGGAAGGTTCTTCGGTACCCGGATGGCTGGTCAGCTCGGGGCCGTTGGGGTCAGGCGGAGCAGGCGCAAGAGAGCGGGTCTGCCGATCGATACCTTGTGGCCGTACAGTCATACTGACCAGGCAAGATCGGCATAGCGGGCTGCACGGCCGCTCGTCCGGCATCCTCGGGCCTTTGTACCCTGGGCGTGACGACAGCGGCGCGCGGGTATTTTCATCCCTTCGGGAAGCAGATCTCATGACAAGCGACATCCATGCCCACCTCGTCCTGATCATCGACTTTGGCTCGCAGTACACTCAGTTGATCGCCCGTCGTGTGCGTGAGGCAGGCGTGTACTGCGAGATCTGGCCGTATGACAACTGTGAAGAGGCGCTAGACCTGAAACGGCCCGGTGGAATCATACTCTCCGGCGGGCCCGAGACGGTCACCGGCGATGACACCCCGCGGGCGCCACAAGCGGTCTTCGAGATGGGGGTGCCTGTGCTGGGGATCTGCTACGGGATGCAGACCATGGCTGCCCAGTTGGGCGGGCGGGTGGCGCCGTCGGACAAACACGAGTACGGCTATGCTCAGGTGCGTGCCCGCGGCCATTCGAAACTGTTGCGTGACATCGAGGACCATACCAGTCGCGAAGGTTGGGGCCTGCTCGATGTATGGATGAGCCACGGCGATCGCGTCGAGGAAATGCCGCCGAACTTCATTGCGATCTGCACCACCGACAACGCGCCGCTGGCCGGCATGGCGGATGAATCGCGCCATTTCTACGGATTGCAGTTCCACCCCGAGGTAACTCACACGCGGCAGGGCGGGCGCATTCTCGAACGCTTCCTGTTCGAGATCTGCGCTTGCGAGGCCTTGTGGAATCCGCACAGCATCATCGACGACGGCATCCAGAAGATGCGTGAGCAGATCGGAGAAGGCCGGGTGGTGCTCGGCCTGTCGGGCGGCGTCGATTCTTCCGTCGTTGCGGCGATGTTGCACCGGGCAGTCGGCGACCGATTGGTGTGTCTGTTCGTCGACAACGGTCTGCTGCGCCTTGACGAGGGCGATCAGGTGATGGCGACCTTCGCCGAGCACATGGGCGTCAATGTCATCCGTGTGAATGCCGAGGACCGTTTTCTGAAGGGCCTCAAGGGCGTCGCCGATCCGGAGCAGAAGCGTAAGATCATCGGCAACCTGTTCATCGATATCTTCGAAGAGGAGGCGGCCAAGCTGACAGGAGTCGCGTACCTGGCGCAGGGCACGATCTACCCGGACGTGATCGAATCGGCCGGCGCGGCATCGGGCAAGGCTCATGTGATCAAGTCGCATCACAATGTCGGTGGCCTGCCGGACTATATGAAGCTCGAGCTGGTGGAGCCGTTGCGGGAGTTGTTCAAGGACGAGGTACGTCGCGTCGGCGTCGAACTGGGCCTGCCGTATGAGATGATCTATCGCCATCCTTTTCCGGGTCCTGGGCTCGGCGTACGCATACTCGGCGAGGTGACCAGGGAATACGCGGAAATCCTGAGGCGCGCGGACGCGATCTACATCGAGGAACTGCGCCGGGCCAATCTATACGATGAGGTCAGCCAGGCCTTCGCGGTGTTTCTGCCGGTCAAATCGGTCGGCGTCGTCGGCGATGCACGGCGCTACGAGTATGTGATCACGCTGCGTGCGGTAAAGACGGTCGATTTCATGACTGCGAGCTTCGCCCACTTACCCTTTGATCTGCTCGAGCAGGTATCGAGCCGTATCATCAACGAGGTCAGTGGCGTCTCACGCGTGGCCTACGACATTTCCAGCAAGCCGCCGGCCACGATCGAGTGGGAGTGACCGGAGTTTCTAAAATATTGAAAAATCACAATAAAAGTTATCCAGTTGATAATACAATCTGCATCGTCAATGGTGTTTTTCATGGTATATCTTGCGCGTAGCAAGGCAGCAGGCATCGATACCATGAGATAAAAATTGAGCTTGGCATGGTATCGGGGAGCTTGACTGATAGGTGCTTTGCAGCAAACCGATACCGGCAATTCCAGCACTACACTCTCCACGTCTATTACTTGCGAAAAGTAACCAGGTACGTTACAGTTTCCCATAAAGAAGGGGATTGCTGTTGATTCAGAGTTTTCGGGACCGCTGGCTAAGGGATTTTTATCTGGAAGATAAAACCAGCAAGAAGATACCCGCTGAGATTGTAGACCGACTGTTCCGAAAGCTGCAGTTAATCGATGACGCGACCTGTGATCTCGACCTACGGTCGCCTCCGAGCAATCATTTTGAAAAGTTGAGCGGGAACTTGGCCGGGAAGCATTCGATTCGCGTTAATAAGCAATGGCGATTGGTGTTTGCCTGGTCAGGCGAACATGGCGAGGCCCAGGACATCTATCTGGATAACCACGATTATCGGTGAGGCAGGCGATGAATATCACAAAAAGACCACCCGTCAGTGTCGGCGAAATGATCACTGAGGAATTTCTCGTGCCCATGGCGTTGACTCAGGGGCAGTTGGCAGAAGCCATGGGCGTCAGTCGAAAAACCGTCAATGAATTGTGTACCAATCGCCGCGCAATCACGGCTGACACGGCATTGATGCTGGCGACCGTATTCGGGAATACCGCTGATTTCTGGTTGAATCTGCAGCAGCGCAACGAGTTGTGGAAAGCGCTCAACACACCTAAGCGACGGGCGCGAATCGAGAAGGCCAAACCGATTGCTGCCTGAGTTTGATGGCAGTGGCCGTTAGCAAACACAAGTGGACTTTCCCATCGCGGTTCAGGGCTGGCGCTTATAGCTGGAAGGCATCAAGGCTGGCGTGCCAGCGTCTTCGCGAAGCTGTCTCCGAGATCAAGAAGGTTGCAAAGAAAAATCCCCTAATTGGCGCAGAGGGTGCTGTCCGTCTGATGGAAAAGATCTGGCCGGCACTGGAACACGTGGATAGCTCCAGTGGTGCGCTGGGATCAGCGGTCAGCAAGACGCTGGAAGATTTGATACCGATTGTCGTCAACGTGCCTGCCGACGAGAAGACACGCGATGAATGGCTTGATCGCCTCTGGCAGGCAATGGCGGATGACGGCGTTGATTATCTCAGCCCTGTTGGTGATCACTGGGGTGAGTTCTGCGGCTCTCCGGAAGTCGCAGGCCGCTGGGCGGATGGGTTGGTATCCACGTTGCAATCCTGTTGGTCAGATCCAAACCCGGGCAACTATTTTCACGGAGCGACAGCTTGCCTGTCCTGTCTGTTGGCGACTGGGCGCTATGGGGAGTTGCTCGATTTGCTGGAACTACCGCGATACCCTTCCTGGCATTACCGTCGTTATGGTGTAGAAGCGCTTCTGGCCATGGGCAGGAAGGCGGAGGCGGTCCAGTATGCGGAAGCCTCGCGGGGACTAAACGAGCCTGATTCCGTGATCGACCAGACCTGCGAGCAGATCCTGATTTCATCCGGTCTGTATGAGGAGGCCTACTGCCGCTACGGATTGAGTGCTGCGGTGGGTAATTCCTATATCGCCCGGTTTCGCTCAGTTGCAAAACGCTATCCAATGAAGGACAAGTCGCAGATCCTGTCAGATCTCATCGCCACAACGCCAGGTGAAGACGGGAAGTGGTTTGCGACGGCCAAGGAACTCGAACTTTATGAGCTGGCATTGGAATTGGCCAATCGGAGTCCCTGTGATCCAAAAACGCTGACTAGGGCGGCTAGGGATTATCTTGACTCAGAACCGGCATTCGCTCTCGGATCCGCAATAGCCGCCCTTCGCTGGATGAGTGAGGGGTGGGGCTACGAGGTGACCAGCATTGATGTGGCGGAGGCTTATGACCGCGCAATGGATGCTGCGGCCAGGTTGAATCGGGTTGACGATGCGATCAAACGGATTCGGCAACTCGTTGAGGCGAGTGACAATGCCTCGGTACGGTTTATTCGGGAGGCCGTGCAGGGACGGGTGCATGCATCTGTTTAAAGTGCTCCATTACCTGCAGAAGTAGGGCGGGGAATCCACTTGGAATGTCAAAACCCGGAAGGTTGCTTAGGGTGCTGTGTATCAGTATTCAATCGGCAATTTTTCGAGCATTTTGAAGGATTTTCTGAGCATGGTATTTTTCATGGTATTATCGATTTAGCAGGAAAATAAGTCATTGAATATACAAGATAAAAAAGGCTTATTTACAATCGAGTGGGAGTGACCGGGATTTTATAACCTGTTGAGTTATAAAGATAAAAATAATTCTGATTGATAATATAATCTACATCATCAATGGTATTTTTCATGGTATTTCCGCGTGCTGTAACGCAGAAAGCAGCAATACCATGAGTGGCAGATTGGCGTAATCATGGTATCAGCGGTCGGCACTCAGATATCGCGTTCTGAACGAGTATGGCGTGATTTAGGGCTATAAACACGCCAAATATGACTATAATGTGGCGTGAATAAGTGCTAGAATCGCGCCATGACAAAGTGGCAGGATCGACAGTTTGCACGGCCGAAGGCCGCCCGTCAGGGTGCGGCACATGGATGTGACGCATGAAGTGGATATGGCAACAGCCCGACTGGCCAGATTTTCGCTATGACAATCGCGCGCTCAATGATCGGGAACTTGAATTTCGCCTGAACTCGGAGCGCCTGGCGGGCAGCTTTGATGCGCTACCAATGGCATCTCAAGAGGATGCCACGATTGACTTGATGCTTTCCGAGGCCATCAAAACCAGCGCCATTGAGGGCGAGGATCTGGACAGAGAGTCGGTCAGGTCATCGCTGCTCTCATTGATTACATCGGATACGCTACCGGACAACTCAGACCAGAAAGCTGCGGGGGCTGCATCGCTGCTGGTGGACGTTCGCAAGAACTGGCAAACATCGCTGACGCATGACCTGCTGGGCAAGTGGCAGTCCATGGCTGTCCCGGAACAGCGCTACACGTCTATTCTGCGTGGCGCATACCGCAACGATCCTTCACCGATGCAAATAGTGAGCGGGCCTTACGGGCGGGAAAAGGTTCACTATGAGGCCCCGCCAGCGACTCAGGTGCCTGATGAAATGGCAAGGCTTATCGACTGGTACAACCAAACCAGTCCTTTGAGCGGGGATAAGACAATACACGGGATCGCAAGAGCAGGTATTGCTCATCTCTGGTTCGAGGTGATTCATCCCTTCGATGATGGTAATGGTCGAGTCGGCAGGGCAATCGCTGACCATGCGCTTTCGCAGTCTCTTGGTTATCCAACCACGGCCTGTCTTGCCACGGCGATAGAAGGCGGATAAAAAAACCTATTACCTGCAACTGGAGAAAGCGAGTCGTGGAAGCCTGGATGTTAACGTTTGGCTGGATTATTTCGCAGACACAATAATCAAGGCACAGGAAATTGCCAGGGAGGAGGTGAACTTTGTACTGGCCAAGACACGATTCTACGAAGCCTATGGCGACCAGCTGAATGACCGGCAGGCCAGGATGGTGTCGCGGGTATTCGCTGAAGGTCGAAAGGGCTTTGAAGGCGGAATAACGACTAAAAAATATGAAGCGATTACCAAGTGTCCCAATCGAACGGCCAGCCGTGATCTTTCTGACCTGGTCGCCAAGGGTATCATCATCCCGTTACCAGGTGGTGGCAGAACAACCCGATATGAGTTGACGATTGTTGAACCGGCTCAGTCTGGTCTGATGAGGAAATGATTCTCTTCGCTCTGGAGCGAGCGATTTTATCTGCACAAGCCTGAACGATTTAATGAATTTCCATTTTGTCCTATGAACGTCGATACACTCAAAGAAAAACTGGCTGATATCGATGCAGATACCTTGCGGAATTTTATATTCGACCTCTACCTCCGCTATCCGGAGTTGAGCGACAAGATCGAAGCATTGACATTGGCAAATGATCCGGTCGCCCTGTCCAGGGTGCTGCGCAAGCGTATTGCATCGCTGAAACGAAGGCAGAGGTTTATCGATTATCGGGCGAGTTTTGATTTTGCACGCGAACTGGAAGCGACCCTCGCCGATATTGAAAGCGGACTGCTGGAGCGCTCACCGGAACATGCGTTTGATTTGGTCGACCGGTTCCTGGCGACGGCAGAATCGGTGCTCAACCGTGTCGATGATTCTGGCGGGGCAGTGGGCGAGGTATATCGCCAAGCCGTACTGTTGTGGTTGACGGCGGCTAAAGGCTGGCGGGATGCTAACGTCGACTGGCTCGAGCGGATATATCAGCTGTATCAGCAGAATGATTATGGTGTGCTTGATCCGCTATTGCCAAATGCCAACCTGCTGTTGACGCCGGATCAGCTGAAGCAACTTGCCTGGCGGTACGAAAACGCGTTGCGCAAGGCGTTAAAATCTCCCGAACAAGAAGACAAACTCAATCTCGTGGCCTTGCATAGCGGCGTGGCATTAGGACAGATAGCCGATGCCTTGCGTGATCCTGCCTTATACGAGCGATCGGTATTGATACATTCGCCACAGCCAAACAATCTGCAAATGAAATCGATTTGTGAAAAATATTTGCAGTATGAGCAGCCCGAGATGGCAATGCGTTATCTGAACCAGGCATGGGAGGACCGTTTTGAGCATGATCGTCTGGAATTGCTGGATAAGGTCTGTGTGAAAACGGGTGACCGGAAACAGCTTAAAGTGATTCGTTCTCGGCTGTTTCAGAGCGAGCAGAGCTACCCCAGTTTCACGCGATATCTGGAGGCCTTGGACGAGGATGAGAAAGAGAAAGCGTGTAGCTCAGCAATCAAGCAAGCCGAACAGAGTGGTAATATCGTACTGAGCGCAGATCTGTTATTAAACCTGAGCCAGACGGAGAGAGCTCAGGCCTTGGTCTTGGCCCGGCATCAGGAGTTGGCGGAGTGTTTTTATGACAGTCTGCTGAGGCTGGCCAAGGCGTTTGAAAAAGCGGATTGCAATCTGGCGGCTACGGCTTGCTACCGCGCCTTGTTGCTGGATATCCTGGCACAGGCGCGCAGTAAGGCTTACGGCCATGGTGCACGGTATTACAAAAAGCTGGAAGCGCTGGCGAAGCGGATCAAGGAATTCAAACCACTGCCAACACATCACGCCTTCGTGCAGCAATTGCACTCGTCGCATGGGCGAAAAAAAAGTTTTTGGGCGCGACTGGAATCATGATGTGCCGAAGCCTGCAGCACAGCATGGGGTGGCTTCTCAACATTTCCGGTGAGTATCAGCAGCAATTTCTGAACATGGTATTTTTCATGGTATTGCCGATTAGAAGGAAAATAAGCCATTGAATATAAAAGATAAAAATGGCTTATTTAAAATCGAGTGGGAGTGACGGAGCCGACCCTCGCACTCCGGCGGTCGAGGGACGAGGTCTTCATGCGTCGTGCGCTGCAATTGGCAAGGGAGGCCGAAGCCGCGGGCGAGGTGCCGGTCGGCGCGATCGTGGTGGCCGACGGCGCGATTATCGGCGAGGGCTGGAACCGGCCGATCGGCTCCCATGACCCGACCGCGCATGCCGAGATCGCGGCATTACGTGCCGCCGCCGCGGTACGTGAGAACTATCGTCTGACTGGCACCACGCTGTATGTGACGCTCGAGCCCTGCCCGATGTGTGCCGGTGCAATCGTGCATGCGCGGGTGGATCGCGTGGTGTTTGCGACCACGGATCCGCGCTCGGGGGCTGCAGGGAGCGTGTTCGACCTGCTGCCATCTGACGCGCGTTTCAATCACTACACACTATGCGAAGGCGGTGTGCTCGCGGACGAGAGTTCCAGGATGCTGCGCGATTTCTTCCGTGCTCGACGCTGAGCACGCCGAACCGAGGGAACCCCGAAGATGAACAGAAAGATTTTGCTGGTGATGATTGCGCTGGTCGGCTCGGTCGCATGGGGGGCACCCAGCTACCCTCCGGCTACGGTGCAGATGCCGATCGAGCAGGTGGCTGAGCACAGCTACTATACGATGGGAGCGGCCGGTATCGCGACCGAAAACGAGGGCTTTATCTCGAACGCCGGCTTTGTGGTCACTGATGCCGGCGTGGTGGTGTTCGACAGCCTGGGCTCTCCTTCGCTGGCCTGGGCGCTGCGCGAAAAGATCCGCGGGATCACCGACAAGCCGGTGCTCAAGGTCATCGTCAGCCATTATCATGCCGATCACATCTACGGGCTGCAGGTGTTCCAGGACGAAGGTGCAGAGATCCTCGCGCCCCGCGGTGCCTACGAGTACCTCGAATCGATAACGGCCGCGGAACGGCTCGATGAGCGTCGCTTTTCGCTCGACCCCTGGGTCAACGACGATACTCGTCTGGTCAGACCGGACCGGCTGATCGAGGACGAGTACCGCTTCTCGCTCGGCGGTGTGGATTTTCAGCTGAACTACCTGGGCAGCGCGCATTCCGAGGGCGACATGACCCTCTATGTGGTGCAGGATCGCGTGCTGTATTCCGGCGACATCATCTTCGAGGGCCGCGTGCCATTCGTCGGTGACGCCGATACCAGGCGCTGGCTCGAGACGTTGGAGAACCTGGAAACCAACGAACTCGTTGCGCTGGTCCCGGGACACGGTCCGGCGGCGGCGGATCCGGTCGGGGCAGTCGCCAGGACCCGTGAGTATCTCGCCTACCTGCGCGACGTAATGGGCGCGGCGGTAGACGATTTTCAGGACTTCGCCAGCGCCTACGCGGACGCCGACTGGACCCGCTTCGAACAACTGCCGGCCTTCGATGCGGCCAACCGCCGCAATGCCTACCAGGTTTTTCTGTCGATGGAGGCCGAGGCGCTCGGCCAGTAATCCGAGGATGTTGCCAGCACCGGCGTGCAGGCAGTTCGCTGAATATTAGATTTCTCTAATCTAATCCCTTAGAATACCGCGGCCTTGAAGCAGCATTCCCAGAGGCCCCGCGATGTTCCAGCTCACCTGTCCCGGAAGACAGTGCGTCAAAAACGATGTGCTGTCTGGCCTGACTGTCGCGCTGGCACTGGTCCCCGAGGCGGTCGCGTTCGCCTTCGTCGCTGGCGTGGAGCCACTGGTTGGGCTTTACGGCGCCTTTCTTATGGGCCTGATCACCGCGCTGATCGGCGGCCGGCCGGGCATGATTTCGGGAGCCACCGGGGCGATGGCCGTCGTCATGGTGTCGCTGGTTGCGAGCCACGGTGTTGCCTACCTGTTTGCCGCGGTCGTACTGACCGGGCTGTTTCAGATGGGTGCCGGCGTCCTGCGTCTGGGCAAGTTCATCCGCCTCGTCCCGTACCCGGTCATGCTCGGCTTTGTGAACGGCTTGGCGATCGTGATCTTTCTTGCCCAACTGCAGCAGTTCCAGATTCCCGGTACTGGCGGGGACAGCGATTGGTTGAGCGGCAGTGCGCTGTGGATCATGCTCGGTCTGGTCGCGCTGACCATGGCGATCATCCAGTTTCTTCCCCGGCTGACCGTCGCCGTGCCGGCATCCCTGGCGGCCATCGTCACGGTCACGCTGCTGGTGATCGGGCTGGATCTCGATGCCCGCACCGTGCAGGACGTATTGCGCGACATGAGCGGCGACCCGGCGGCGACGATTGCCGGCGGCCTGCCACAGTTCAGTATCCCTGCTGTACCGATGACCTGGGAGACCCTCCAGATCATCCTGCCCTACAGCCTGATCCTGGCGGGCGTCGGACTGATCGAGTCGCTGCTGACCCTGAACCTGATCGATGAACTCACCGAGACGCGCGGACGCGGAAACCGTGAGTGCATCGGCCAGGGGGTCGCCAACTCTGTCAACGGCCTGTTCGGTGGCATGGGTGGCTGCGCGATGATCGGGCAGTCACTGATCAACATCAATTCCGGCGGGCGCGGCCGCCTGTCCGGCATCGTCGCGGCGCTGTCGCTGCTCGCCTTCATCCTGTTCGCTGCCGACCTGATCGAGATGATCCCGATCGCCGCGCTGGTCGGTGTGATGTTCATGGTGGTCCTTGGCACTTTCGAGTGGGCCTCGTTCCGCATGTTCGGCAAGGTCCCACTGCCCGACGTGCTGATCTCGATTCTGGTCGCAGCGGTTACCGTGATCAGCGATCTCGCGATCGCAGTGATCATCGGCGTGATCGTTTCGGCACTGGTGTTCGCCTGGGAACATGCCAAGCAGATGGGTGCCAAGTCGTTCGTCGACGAGAACGGCACCAAGGTGTATGAACTGCACGGACCACTGTTTTTCGGTTCGATCCACGCCTTCAATCGCTTATTCGACCCGCGCAACGATCCGGATGACGTCGTGATCGACTTCTATGATTCGCGCGTCGCCGACCACTCGGGCTTGGATGCGATCGACGGTCTCGCCGAGCGCTATCTGCGCGCCGGCAAGACACTGCATCTCAAGCATCTCAGCCAGGAGTGCAGGTCGCTGCTCGACAAGGCAGGCGACCTGGTAGAGGTCAACCTGATGGAAGACCCGCGCTACCGGGTCGCCGATGATCGGCTGGCCTGATCCAACCGTTCACCGCTCGGCATCGGCGTCCGCCAATACCTGTTCGCGTACAGCGTTATCGCCGACTGTCGTAAACCACACCAGCATGTCGTAGTAATTGCGGATATTGTCGACGTAATCGACCGGCTCCTGGCCGCGCGCATAACCGTGCCGCACTGTCTGATGGAAGCGCTTTTTTGTCAGCAGCGGCAGGCGCTGTTTTACCTCGCGCCAGAGGTCGGGGTCGGCACCATCGCGTTCAGTCAGGATGCGTGCGTCCTCCAGATGGCCGAAGCCGACATTGTAGCCCGCGAGGGTGAGCCACAGACGGTCGGGTTCGCGGATGCGTTCGGGGATCTTCTGCTCCACCACCCGCAGGTACCTGGCCCCGGCGACGATACTTTGTTCCGGGTCGTTGCGGTCCGCGACATTCATCTGCTGTGCGGTCGATCGAGTGAGCATCATGATGCCGCGCACACCGGTCGGCGATACCGCGTCGGCACGCCAATGCGATTCCTGGTATCCCACTGCGGCCAACAGTCGCCAGTCGAGTCCAGTCAGCTCGGCCGCCCGTTCGAAATGGGCCTGGATGGCCGGCAGACGGTCGCGCACGCCGCGCCAGAATGCGCGCGTTTCGACGAAATTGAGCCGCCCCGTATGGCCGTAGTAGCGTGCATGCAGACGCTCCAGCCAACCGTTCCGCTCGATCCGTTGGAAAAAATCGTTTACCGCGTCGACCAGGCTGGTGTCGTCCGTCCTGCGGGTCGCCCAGGCGAGCGGCCTCGGGTCGCCGAGATCGAACGCCGACGCGGCATGTTTGTAAAGCCGGCGGCTCAATCTCAGTTCGTTGGAATCGGCCACCATGTAGCTGATCAGTCCCCCGTCCAGGGCTGAAAGCAACGCCCCGGTGCTGGTGTCGGAACGACGTTGCCACTGCAGCGTCGGAAACCCATTGGCGCGCTGTTCGCGCAGCGTGGTCTCGTGCGCGGAACCGGCAATCACATGCAGCTCGCCGGGCCCAATCTCGTCGAGTGCCCGGGGTCGACGACTGCCGCGCCGGTAGATCAGTTTTTCGGTGACATGATCGTACGGCTTGGAATAGCGCAGCTTGTCCTCACGCCCGGGCGTGATGCCGAGTCCGGCCGCCGCCAAGTGCACCGAGCCGCGCTCGGTGGCGTCCAGCAGTGCCTCGAGGTCCGACGGAAAAACCAGCTCCAGCTCGACGCCGAGATCACGGCTGAAGCGCTCGAGCAATGCATACTCGACGCCATCCGGCCCGTCGGCGCCACGGTAATAGGTGGTCGGCCCCCGACGTGTTGCCACCAGCAGTTTGCCGTTCCGCTGGATCTGTTCCAGCTGCGGTTGCTGGGCTCTCCAGTAGAGGGTCAGCAGGCCATACAAGCCGGCCAGCAGCAGGCCAGCCGTAACAGCGATGACCAGGATGCGATGGCTCGAGTCTCGCGGGGTCATTTCGACGCGGCGCTCGCGGCTACCCTATAGTTGGCGGTCACGTTCCATCCTGCTGACTGATGCGAGCGGCAAAGCCCCGAAACCGGAAGATAGACATTGACGCGATCAAAGACCAGTCAGAAGCGGTTGCCGGACCTGCCGATACACGGCAGCATCGCGGCGCTGCGTGCAGCGCTGTCGCGCGGACATGCGGTGCTCACTGCGGAACCGGGTTCTGGCAAGACCACCCTGGTGCCATTGCTGTTGATCGACGAGCCCTGGCTGGACGGCCGCAAGATCCTGATGCTCGAACCACGGCGGCCTGCGGCGCGCATGGCCGCCAGACGCATGGCCGCGCTGCTCGGCGAGCAGGTGGGTGACAGCGTAGGCTACCAGGTGCGCTTCGAGCGCAGGGTGTCGGCCGGGACGCGCATCGAGGTGCTGACCGAGGGTCTGTTGTTGCGCAGGGTGCAGGCAGATCCGGAGCTCACCGGTGTCGGCCTGGTGATATTCGATGAGTATCACGAGCGCAATCTGCAGGCGGATCTGTCCCTGGCCCTGTGTCTCGACGTGTGCGAGGGTCTGCGCGACGACCTGCGCCTGCTGGTCATGTCGGCGTCGCTCGACGTCCGGCCGCTGCTCTCGCTGATGCCGGCGATCGCTGTCGCCGGCGAGGGGCGGCAATACCCGGTCGAGGTGCGGTATGCCGACAAGGATGCCGAATCGCGAGACCAGCTGCCCGCTTGCCTGCGCGCGCTCAGCAGTGCGCTCGCCGATTGCAACGGCGATGTCCTCGTGTTCCTTCCGGGCCGTCGCGAGATCGAGCGCATGCACGACGAAGTCGTGCTGCGCTGGGGTGAACAACTCGACGCCCTGACGCTTTACGGTGATATGCCCGCTGCGGCACAGGATAAGGTGCTGCAGGGTGGGGGCTCGCGGCGCCGCGTCATCCTGTCGACCGACATCGCCGAGACCAGCCTGACCATCGAGGGGGTCGAGGCGGTCGTCGACAGCGGCCTGGCGCGCAGGCCCGCATTCAACCCGAACACCGGACTGGTCCGGCTGGAGACGCGCCGGATCAGCAAGGCCTCGGCACTGCAGCGAGCGGGTCGTGCCGGGCGGCTCGGCCCCGGGCGCTGTTACCGTATCTGGACTGCCGCACGACATACGCGTCTGGCCGATTGGACACCGGCTGAGATCGTCGAGACAGACCTGGCGCCACTGGTACTGGAACTGGCCAATTGGGGTGTGACAGGGGCCGAGGCGCTGCGCTGGCTCGATCCGCCACCAGCGGCGCATTGGCAACAGGCGGCCGAGCTGCTGCGCACGCTGGGGGCGGTCGATCGCGAGGGGCGGATAACGGCGGCCGGCCGCCGGATGATGCGTTTCCCCGCACACCCGCGGTTGGCACACATGCTGGCTGATGCGCGCGGGGGCGAGCAGCAACAGCTGGCCGCCGATCTCGCGGCGCTGCTCTCGGAGCGCGATCCGCTGCGCCGCTCGGCCGGCGCCGACGTCGATGCCCGGCTCGAGGCTTTGGTTGCGCTGCGCAAGGGTGCGAGGCTTCCCGCCAGTGTGGATCATGGGCTGTTGCGACGCATCGGCAAGGTGGCACAACAGTTCATGCGTCAATGCCGCGCCGGGGTGCTGGCAGCGCCGACCTCGGCCGACGCCGGTGCGATCCTGGCGCTGGCCTACCCGGACCGGGTAGCCATGTGCACCTCGCCGGACGGACGTCGCTACCTGATGCGCAATGGCCGGGCGGCGCTGCTCGGGGAAATCGACCCGCTGCGCGGCAGCGAGTTCCTGGTGATCGCCGATGTCGATGGCGGCTGGCGCGATGGGGCCATCTGGCTGGCTGCCGCGCTGGATCGTGCGACCCTGGAGGCATTGTTCGCCGACCGAATCGAGGCGCTCCGCGAACTGCGTTGGGAACCGCGGCGGCACGATGTCGTGGCACGGGCGGTGCGGCGGCTCGATGCATTGCTGTTGGCCGATGAAGCGGTCGCGCTGCAACCCGACGATCCCGTCGATGAGCTGCTGCTGGCGCAGCTTCGCCGTGTTGGCCTGGCGGGCCTGTTCGATGACCCGGCCGAATGGCGCGCCAGGCTGCTGCTGATGCGCGAGGCAGACCCGCAAGGCGACTGGCCGGACGTTTCCGAGGGGGCCCTGCTCGACAGCCTGGAAGACTGGCTGCTGCCCTGGTTGAAACCAGGCGAGGGTGCGCGTCAGCTGCGCTCCATTCGCCTGCAGGATGTGCTGTCGGCGCGTCTCGGCTGGGAACGGCAGCAACGGCTCGATCAGTGGCTGCCAACCCATTTCGAGACGCCGGCCGGGACGCGCCGGCGGATTCATTACGGGCTGGACACGTCACCGACGCTGGCGGTTCCGCTTCAGGAGATGCTGGGTATGCGCGAGGGACCGAAACTGGCCGACGGCAGGCTGCCGCTGCTGCTGCACCTGCTCTCACCGGCCGGCCGGCCGCTGCAGATCACGACCGACCTGGCCGGGTTCTGGGCTGGCGCCTACGACGCGGTCAAGAAGGAGATGCGAGGTCGCTACCCGAAGCACTACTGGCCGGACGACCCGGCCGCAGCCCGTGCGACTCGGTTCACCAAGCGCCGGATGTGACCGCATTGTTCGATTGGCCGGGATGCCTCAGCCGGCGATGATTCGGCGTACCAGCTTGCGCACCATGGCCGGCTCGAATGGCTTGTCGCAAATCGCCGATACACCGCTCTGCTGCACTGCGGCGAGGCGATTCTCGTTGGCCTCGCTGGTGACCATCAGGATCGGCAGCGAGGACTGGCTCGAATCCTGGCGTATATGTTCGATCAGCTCTCTGCCGTCCATGCGCGGCATGTTGTAGTCGGTAACCACGAAGTCGTACAGACGGCTTTCGATCAGATCGAGGGCCTGCAGACCGTCCTGCGCCTGGTCGACCCGGGTAATTCCCAGCGATGCCAGCACCCGGGCGATATGCCGGCTGGAAAACGGGCTGTCGTCCACGACCAGGACCCGTAACGCCTGGTCTTCCAGCTCTCCGCCGTGCTCCGGTGCCTCGCTCAGCAGGTCGAGGGTCGCTGCCAGCGCGGTGCACAGCTGGGCATCCGAAAAGGGTTTCGGCAGGATGCCGACGACGCCGGCCTGGCGGACGGCTTCGAGGAAAGGAAAACGTGTTTCACTGGAGATCAGCAGAAAAGGCGTGTCGGCGTGACCCTGAGACTCGCGCATGTGCTGCACCAGCTCCGCACCCGTCATGTCGGGCAGATACAGCGAACTGATGACAAGATCGGGCACCTCGGCATCGAGCGCGTCGAGGGCTTCCCTCGCGCTGGTGCTCTCGAGTACGGTCGGGACGCCATTGTTGCGCAGGGCATCACGGATGATGCGCCGTTGCATTGGCGAGGGTTCCACCACCAGCACCACGAGTTCATCGATACCGATCCCGCCCACAGACTCCCCCGGATGTCGTCGCCGTTCATCGGTTAGCGGCGGCGTCGGCGGCGGCTTTATCGGGAGCCGGATACGGACGGATGGCGCCGATTCTGGCAGAATTGCGGACACAGATCGGTCAACCGCATCGGGTTCATTCAAGGTGTCTGAGGAACAGAAGAAACTCTCTTTTTGGCAAGTCCTGGGCAGCGTCACGTCCTCGTTCCTCGGCGTTCAGAAGAACGAGCGACGCGAGCGTGACTTTCGCCATGGCCGGGCACGCGATTTCATCATTGTCGGCGTCCTGCTCACCATCGTTTTCGTCCTCGCCGTCTGGGGCGTGGTGCAACTGGTGATGCGCGTCGCGACGCAGGCGCCTTAGGGCCTGTTAACACTCATCCGGAGCGTGTCGCCGGAGGCCATTTTTTTGCAGATCAAGGCGCAACGAGCGCTGTGTAGCAGGCTACATCAGCGAGGTGCAACGCAGAGCTGTGGAAAAATGGCCCCGTCCCTTCGGGTTGCGCCCCAGAATGGGCCACTCGGTGTTACTCGTCGTTCATTTGGAATGACCAAACTTCACTCCTCGCGCCTTGATTGGCCCATTTTGGGGCAGCAACGACGCGATCCGGATTAGTGTTAACAGGCCCTAGTGCCGACCGTTCATGCTTGGCATTGAGTGATGGCGCTTTTCAATGCCGGATGACTCGTTGAGTTCGTGCCACTGGGATTTGGGATGAGCACTTGCGCCCCGACGGATTCGACCCACGGGACGCCGTGAATCCTTCCGTGGAGGCTCGACTGCCGCATCCCTGCGGCAGACGCCCGTGAATCGAACCCGCCGGGGTGCTGTTTGATGCCGGATGAGTCGTCGAGTTCGTGCCACTGGGATTTGGGCTGAGCACCTGCGCCCCGACGGATTCGACCCACGGGACGCCGTGAATCCCTCCGTGGAAGCTCGACTGCCGCATCCCTGCGGCAGACGCGCGTGAATCGAACCCGCCGGGGCATTGTCCGAGGCTGGTCGGTACTCAGGCCTTGCGCCACCAGGGCGGCGGGGGCGGCGGGGGTGGTGCCATGCCCGGAGGGAATCCCGGCGGTCCGCCCTGGGGCCCGGCGTAGGCCTGCCGCAGGTCCTGCCGCCAGGTTTGGAAGCGCATTTCCTGGTGGTGTTTGAACACAGACCGCTCGCGCTCCTGGGATTTCATCAACTGGTCGAGTTGCGCCCGCTGATAGGCGGCGAAACGCTCCTGCTCGACACGCTGCTGCTCGGCCAAGGCCTTGCGGCTGTGCTCCTGGTAGGCGTTGAAGCGCTCGTATTCGCGTTGCATCCAGTCGGCACCCGCCGCGGCGGTGGTCGATACCGGGTCGGCACCCGGCTCGCCGGCCTCGCGCACCGCTGTCTCACCGGGGTTTTCCGGCTCGGCCCCGGCCTCGGCGGTCTGCTCCGTTCCCGGGAGCGGCTTGCTCAGGATGTCGGTGATCCGGTTGAGCAGGGAATCGTCGTCATCGTCTTCGGTGAAGACGACCGGCTTATCAGCCGGCGGCTGGGCCTTTTGCTCGGTGCCGGGAAGCGGCCTGTTGAGGATCTCCGACAGGCTGTCGAACCAACTCTTTTCACTCATGGTCATGCCCTCCGATCAGGCTGACGACTTGGTCAACAGGCGTATCACCCAGATCAGGAACAGGGCGCCAACCAGCGCGACGATGAAGGTCGCGATCAGGCCACCGTTGCCGGCAATGCCGACCAGGGACAGGCCATAGCCACCGACCAGGGCGCCAATGATGCCAAGTGCCAGGTCGCCGACCAGGCCGCCGGGCGAGCGACCACCCATGATGCGTTGTGCGAGGTAACCGGCTGCGGCGCCGATAATCAACCAAACGATGAGGGCCCAGACTGGCATAGTGTTTCTCCGGCAGAGTTTGTTGGGAGCCCGCCGCTAGACGCGGCCGACATTATTCTTGGCCGAAGCTTACTGTGAATTAAAAGATCAGTAAATACTGAAAATCTACTTTAGCGCCCTGGTCCGGGACGCGGGTGGTCAGCTGGCACCGAGGCGGCTGCGAATATCGGCCTTCGCCTGATCGACGATGGACTCGCGGTCGAGGCTGTCGAGGATCTCGCGGATTGCCAGTCTGGGACCTGCGTCGCCCCAGGACTTGCCGTTGGCCAGATAGCGTTCGGCGGCGCGCCCGACCACGTAGGTGCTGTAATAGGCCACGACGCCCTGCGCGCCGCCCGTGACGATGGCCGACAGGCCCCCGGTGCCAAGTTTCAGCGCCGAGGCGGCGAAATGCACCGTCCACACGGTGCCCATCAGCAGCAGCATCTGGGCGCCGATCGTCTTGACCAGGCTGCCGGCCTCGGTGCGGCTCAGCGGCAGCCCATACAGGCGCGACAGGTGAACCACCATGGTCACGTCGACCACGGCGGCGGCGACCAGGTCGGCGATCGGCACCGGGTTGATCGCGACCGCGACGCCCTTGGCAACGCACCAGGTGCGAATGACCTGCTCGCCCAGCGTGCGGCGCGCGGTCAGTATGCGGTTGCCGACCTGGTCGCTCAGCCGGCCTGCAAACATGGACGCATTCAGCGCCGCCAGGGTCTTGCCCTCGTGGTCGAGGACCTGCCAGAGACGGTCCTTCAGGTCACCGACATCGGACGGGCGCTGACGTTGCTCCTCGACTTCGTTACCGTCCGCGTCGACCCGCACCACCCACTGTGGTGCGGGCTGGGCGGCCGCGAATACCAGATTGTCCGGCTGCACCAGTCCGGCGCTGTGCTTGAGCAACACTTCATGCAGCTGCTCGCGCTCGGCGGCGCTGTAGCGGTCGATCTTGTTCATCACCAGTATCAGCGGGCGCTGCAGCCGGGAGAGGGTGCGCAGTGCGCCTATCTCGGCCTGGGTGAGGTCGCCGTCCACGACGAAAAGCACCAGATCGGATCGGGTGGCCACGTCCTTGGCGAGCTGCTCGCGTGCCTCACCGTCCACTTCGTTGATGCCGGGTGTGTCTATCAGGAAAACGTTGCCGTCGCGGAACTCGTTCCACTGGCCGCTCTGGATGGTGCGCGTCTCACCATGCAGCGGGCTAGTCGAAAAACGCTGCTCACCGAGCAGCGCATTGACCAGCGCGGATTTTCCTACACTGACCCGACCGAAAACGGCGATGTGGACATGGCCGTTTTCCAGCTTGTCGAGCATCGCTTCGACTTGTCGGTAATCATCGCCGAGTGCCTCGCGCACCTCTTCGGGTACACGTTCGTCGTTCAGCAGCTCGCGCAGGCTCTCGCGTGCCAGCTCGAGGTGGGTGTCACCGTCTGCCTCAGGTTTTGTCGCTTGAGCGGAACCGCTCGACAACCACTCGGGCAAGGTTTCGCGCAGGCGTTTCCAGATCTTCACCGAGTTTCTCCTCGAACAGTCTGGCGGTCTGCCGCGGGTGCAGCTCGCCACGTGTATCCAGGGTAGTGCTCAGCGCACGGCCCAGTGTACGAAAGATGATGCCGTATGCGACGGCATGCATGGCGCCCCCGGCGAGGGTGCCAATGCCGGGGAAGGACTTGAGGGCATTGCCTGCCACTGCCAGGAGCAGCGTGTGCGCCCTGCCTACATGCTGTTGCACCAGTTTCAGCAGCAGTTCGCTGTCCACCTTGCTGATCTTCGTGTCGTACAGTTCGGCCAGTTCGCGCACCATTTGAGTACCCAGGAAGCCCTGGATCAGTAGATCCGAACCGGGAGTTATCGCCGCCATCGCGCCTACCACGGCCTTGGCCGAGTAGCTGTCGACCAGTTTTCCCGCACGTTGCCGACGCGCAGCGGCGAGTGCCTGGTCGACATGCTGCGAGGCGAGTACGAAGGTGGCGCTGTCGCGCAGCCGGTCGAGAATTTCCTGGTTGCCGTCGACCATGCGCTGCAGCGCCACGGCGAGCGCCTGTACCTGTGGTGCCACCGTGCGCGTCTCGAGCTGTTCGCTGCCGTCCGGGAGCTGCACCAGCACCTCGCGGGTGGTGGCGGCGGAGACCAGCACCAGCTCTGCGTTGTCCCGGTCCGCGATCAGCGCCCGCAATCTCTCCGCCAGCCGCGCGGTGTCTTCCGGGCTGTAGCGATCGGTCTTGTTCAGCACCAGGATCAGAGGCTTCTGCAAGGCCAGCAGATCCTGAAGGGCCGCATGTTGGGCGCGGTTGAGATCGCCATCGGTCACGTACACGACGATATGGGCGCGCGTGGCCTCGTCGGTGGCGAGCTGGTCCAGCGTGCCGTCGGCCTCTGCGGTCCCCGGCATATCGGTGATCTGCAGCACGTCGCCGCTCGGTCTCAACCAGCGATAACGCGTCAGGTCCCGGGTCGTGCCACCGCGTACGTCGCTTTGCGCCTCGGCATCCGGCAGCAAGGCGCATACCAGCGCAGACTTGCCGGTGGATACCTCGCCGAACAGCGCAACGTGAATTTCGCCGGTCTCGCGCCGCCGCTGCAGTTCCTCGAGCTCGCGCTGCGCCGCAGTGACGTCAGTGCCCAGTTCCCTGGCCTGCTCGATCGCCGCGGTGACCTGCTCAGCGGTCGGGGCTGCCGCTGCCGTGGCATCCTCGACCGGCGAGGGCTTCGGCCGGCGCGGGCGTAACACTCGCCACAACAGCCAGGTGGTCAGTAGACCGAAGATTCCCAGCAGGCCCCACCAGGCATAGCGCAACCAGAAAGGTGATTCCTGCAGGCGGGCCTGTATGTTCAGCGTCGCCTCGCTGAGCACGAGCAGCAGCAGCAGGGCCCCGAGGCTGAGCACCAGCAGGGCCATGGCGATCAGCAGGCGAATGCTGCGGGGCAGGTGCATGCGGACGTGTCTCCGGCGCGAGTTACGTTAAAGCTACCGCAGTGTGTGGGCGTCGACAATCCGAACCACCGGTTGAGGCGAGCCCAGGAGGTGACGGGATCGAGGCGGCCGCCTCGTGTGGAGGCGGCTACACAGGGGAACGGAGAGGATCAGGCCAACGAGTAGATAGAGCGCGCCGGAGAGGTGACCTTCCCCTGACGTTTCAGGTAGGCCAGGGTCTGAGCCAGGTTGTTGGCCACTACGCCCCGCTGTTCGAGTTCGGCCTTGATCTCCTTGGTAGAGATCTTTTTCGCCTTGCTAACGATTTCAAGCACGTTCTCGGTGACACTGCCGTCGCCGGATCCGCGCCGCTTGCTGCGCGCAGTGCGTCCACCCAGGTTGCGGATTTCCGCATCGATGGCCGCCAGTTCCTTGCGATGGCGTGCCATGATTTCACGTCGCTTTTTGCGCAGGTCGTCGAGCTGTGCGCGAACCGCCTCTTTTGCAACTTGTTCTTCCTGTTCCTCGCGTTTCTGAGCGAGCCTGTAAAGTTCGTCCGAGCTTAGCTCTGACAAGGTTTTTTTTGCCATCAATGGACTCCGAAAGTAGATTTTTTCCAACGCCCCTTCTGCGCGGGGGATGATAAAGTAGAGTTGCCTACCAGGAAGAAATATAACCATAGGCCGTTGATAATGCAATGGGTCTGCTTGTTTGTTTCTACTATTGTGTCGCCGACTTTTGATGATCGGCCGCATCACGTGATGCCTTGTATGCGCCCATTTCGGCAAACTCGTCTATGGAGATCGTCGGTTTCAGGCGTTTGTCCCATGGATACAGTGCACTGCTGTAGAAGGCCTTCTTGCTGAAATCATCAAACAGATCGTAATGTGTCACCGCGGCCTTGACTTGGGTATATGCAGCGGGGGTGACTATCAGAATAGTGAATAGGACGCTGGTCAGCGTATTGCCATGATGGAGACGTATCAGAAACCAACCCAGCGCATAGGGCAGTACCAGCAGGACCCAGATGATGCTTATCGCATAACCGGGTAGCGGTGAGGTAAAGAAATAGTCGACGGCGGGGATAAGCAGATCAAGTAGGTACGCGCCTATCAGCATCAGGCTGACAAAACTGAGTGAGGCGGGGTAGTCCCATCGGTGCGAGGCGATGCGGTTGATCACCAATAAACCAAGTGACAGGACCAGCGCACTGACAGTGATCACCACCTGATCCCGCCAGAACGACTCCCATGTCAGAATCCGGTGCGTCAAGAGATAGTTGTCCGCCGCGCTCAGCAGTAGCATCACCGCGCAGGTCGCTAGCGCCCATCCCCAGTGCCCGAACAGGCAGCTGCCTCCGTTGCGGCAGGTGATCAACCTCGCCGGCGCCACCGCTTGGGTGCTGTCCAGAATCCGTATGTGCGTCCGCCCGGCATCGAACTCGAGGGGCAGTCCGGTCAGAGGCAACGGGTCCAGAATCTTCTGGCGACCGCGTCTTATACCATTCTCATCGGCAAGCGAATGTAACTCATAGTGGCCTGCCGAAGTCTTGCGTACGATAAAATGATAGGCCGATACGGATGGATCGGAGAGGATGATATCGTTGTCCAGTGCCCGACCGACGCGTACCGCAGCCTTTTCGATTTTGTGGTATTGGCGGCCGTGCCTCCCCTGGATCTCGATGATCAAGGTTGCCATCTCATCTCCCTGAGGAAGCGCACTATCAATCGGCTGGCCGCACCGAGTTCCGTTCCGGACAGATCCAGATTAAAGATAAAGCCGATGTTGTCCCTGCCGACCATCGCTGCGGTGAACAGCACATCGCTCAAACCCGGGTAGTTCTTGTACCCTCGCGTACACAGGGTCGTCTTGAATTCCTGACCGCTGACGTCGACGAACTGGGTATCACAGCGAAAACGCTCCACGTCATCCTCGGTCGCACGGCCGCCGAACTGGCTCTTGTTCAGCGCCCGGTAAAGGCGATAGAACCTCAGTGCCTCGAGCCGATCGGTCTCGAGCCACCAGTATTCATAAACGACCCTGCCGACTTCCAGTCGGTCGGTCAGGTAGATATCATTTTCATTCTTGCAACTGATACTCAGGTGGCGGTAGAGGAGATCGGGTTCCGCCTTGGGGCTGGCATCCCAGCAGCGTATCGTGGGCGATACGGCGCCGGGCACCTGCATCTTGCGCAAAGTGGTCGGTGGCCAGATTGCGCCGGTGATACCGTCGACATAGCTGGCCTGATAAGCGCGTATCTGGCGGGTGATCTCATCGAGCAGCGAATCCGTCGACAGCGCTGGCAGCGTGGTAAGCGCCTGCAGGTAGCGGGTCGGGACGATGAAGCTGATGTCGTTGCGCGCGGTCGAGACGTTGATGCCGACCACCACGCCCTGGTCATCGAGCGTTGGGCCGCCGCTCATGCCGGGGTTGAGACTGCCCGAGAACAGTATGCGGCTGTCGTTGGTCTGGCTCAGCACCCCGCCATTGGTACCTGCCGCGACGGTCAGGCCGAGGTCGAGCGGATTGCCCATTGCGAACAGGCTTGCGCCCTTGGCCGGTGGCTCGCCGATCGCAAGCGGCTCACCCAGGGAATGCTCTGCCTCGACCAGCGCCAGATCGTGCACGGCATCGACCGCAAGCAGTCGCAACGTGCCTTGGTCCCCGTCCGCGGACAGGTAGCGCAGGTCATAAGTATCGGGTTTTTCGATGTACCGGCTGACCACGTGGTAGTTGGTTGCCAGTCGGTTCGGCCGATCAAAGATGAAACCCGAACCGATGCTGCTCTTCTTGCCGGTTTCTCGGTTGATCACGCGGATCTGGTAGACTGCATGCTCGCTCAGCTCGAAAACCGCCTGCGAATCGAAGGCGTGGGCCGCCGGCGTGCCAAGCAGGAGGGACAACACGGCCGCGAGCAGGGTCGAGAACCACCCACTCGACGTCGTTGCTGTTTTCGACACCTGGCATTCACTCCCGATAGGTCACAATTTCGTGAGACAGTCGATGGCTCAGCGTGTTCCCGGCTTCTGACTCAGGACACTGGGGGACTGGCTGAGAGTGACAGAACTGGGCACATGGCCCACTGGCCGCAAAAGCCGTCGGGACGTGCCCGAATCCAACAGCCGTACATCGCGCTCGATGCGCTTTCGCGCATGCGCTCATCGCCATTGTACTCCGGCGTCGTTCGCGCATCGGATTCCGTAGGTTTCCCGCAGGAATTCCAGCACCGCAGGCGATTCGCCGCGAAATACGATGCGTTCGGCCTTCCTGGTCAGCTGATACTCGTACATCCCGTCGTAGTACTCGCGCAGCAGGAATGCGATCCACGCGCGGTGGCCCTCGGTATCGCCACTGACGGCATGTCGCTCGATGGCCGCGTCCAGCATTGCGCGGACCTGCGCATGCCGATCGCCGCCGAGGCGGCGGTGAATGCGGTCGACGCTGCCGAGCAGGTAGTCGGACCACTGGCTGAAACCGTCGTCCTCACCGTGGGCCGACCGAAACTCGGCCAGCGCATCGTGCACGTATTCCTGCAGCGTGATATCGACGCGTTCCTCGTCGCTGGCCTCGAGCAATACCAGGGGTGCATTCTCTATCCGTGTGAAAAAGGCCGGCGGCACATGTCGACTGCCGACGTTGCGACTCTCGTCCTCGACCACGAAGAACGGGTTGCCGGCATCTACCAGTTTCAGCAAGGCAATCGACAGTGCGTTCTCGAAATCGACCTGTGCGGGTTGTGGCTGGACATGCTGGCCGAAGGCCGACCCGCGGTGATTGGCGAGGGCTTCCAGATCGATGCGCGTAGCGCAGCGCTGCAGCGATCGTGTCTTGCCCACGCCGGTTCGACCACCGATCACGATGGGTCGGCACTGCCGGCTGTTTTGCTCGAGTTGGTCGAGCAGAAATCGACGCATTGCCTTGTAGCCGCCACGCACCCGAGGGCAGCTTATCCCGGCCTCTTCCAGCAGCCAGCGCTGGCTGATCTCGGAACGCTTGCCGCCGCGAAAGCAATACAGCACGGCGTCAGGATGACGCTGGAGGAACTCCGTCCAACGCACGATGCGTTCGGTCTTGAGGTTGCCGCTGACCAGTTCTTCGCCGAGCGCAATAGCCTGCTCCTGGCCCGCTTCCTTGTATTCGATCCCGATGCGTTGGCGTTGTTCGTCGTCGATCAGAGGATGGTTTTCGGCAGTCGGAAAAGCACCCTCGGCAAACTCGACCGGCGCTCGCACGTCCAGCAGCGGTACGTCGCCGACGAACAGTGAACGCAGATTGTCGATTTGCTTAAGCTCGCCTGGTGACATCGGTGACAGCAACTCGCGCAATGCTTCCTTGGTGGATCGGCGGGAACCGGCCGGCATCGCCATTCGGTTCCGATTCGACGGGATACGATAATATCACTCGGTGCGGCCACCGCTGTGGTGCGCGGCATCAATGCTTGGTCAAACAGGACACGCCTTGGACTATCAGCGACGTTTCGGCGGTATCGCGCGCCTCTACGGCGCCGGCAGCTTGGAGGCATTGGCTGCAGCGCGCGTCTGCGTCGTCGGTGTCGGTGGCGTCGGCTCCTGGGCGGTCGAGGCGCTGGCGCGCAGCGCCGTGGGCCACATCTGCATGATCGACATGGATCACGTGGCCGAATCGAACATCAATCGGCAACTCCCGGCCATCGAATCCGAACTGGGTCGTCCCAAGGTGGAGGTCTTGCGCGAGCGCGTCGCTGCGATCAATCCCGGCTGCGATGTCGGGACCATCGAGGACTTTGTTACGCCGGACAACCTCGACACACTGATTCCGGCCGACAGCCACTGGGTGCTCGACTGTATCGACAGTTTTCGCGTCAAGGCGGCCCTGATCGCATTCTGTCGGCGGCGCAAACAGGACGTCATTACGCTTGGTGGGGCCGGCGGCCAGCGCGATCCGACCCGTGTCCGGGTAAGCGATCTGCGCAAGACGGAGCAGGATCCGCTGCTGGCCAGGACGCGTCGCTTGCTGCGCCAGTCTTATGGTTTTCCGCAGAATCCCAAGCGTCGTTTCGATGTGCCCTGCGTTTGGTCGGATGAGCCACAGGCGGCGCCGATTGAAGCCTGCGATGCGCCGATCGAGGGCTCATTGAACTGCGCCGGCTACGGTGCCTGTATGCCGGTTACTGCGACGTTCGGCATCACGGCCGCCGGCTATGTAATCGACCGACTGGCGCGCAAGGCCGGGTAGAACGGGCCGCACCCGACCGGTGTCCTCGGCGGGCGGATGGGTCGCGCTGCGACCGGCAAACCCGGTCTAGTCTGAATGGCACTTGCTTAGTGCGCGCAAGCTACAAGTTGGCCTGGTGATTCCGATCATTGGAAAGGGCCTGCCATTCCCTTCGGCGTGCGCCTTGCCTTGGCCCAACAGCGCGGCTCTGAGCATTACAGAACTTCCCGCATGGCCCACTAGTCTTCGTCAATACCGCCGTAGGCCTCGGTGACCTCCGGGATGAAGCGCGCCAGCTCCATCGCCATCAGCGCGAAATCCGCATCGAAGCGCGCCAGCGCATCGTCGGCCTCGACGTCTGAGGCCTGCTCCATGACCAGATCCAGGAAGCGCAGCCGCCGGATGCCGAGGTCGTCGCACAGGATGCAGCCGATGCGCTCGCGCCACTCGACCGCCAGCTTGGCGACCTGCATGCCGGCATCGAGGTGGGATTTGACCTCGGGGCTCGCCAGATCGATGCGGCGCCCGCGCATTATCCCGCCATTGTCGACCGGTTCCTTCAGTTCGCACTCGTCGCCCAGTGAAAAGTGCTCGGGCGGGCCGGTTTCCACCCAGTGGGTGAGCACGGACGAAGGGGCTCGGCTGACCGCCAGTGGCTTCACTCTCAGGCTGCCCAGTGCCTCGCGCAACGCGCTGAGCAATTCCTCGGCCTTTTTCGCGGTGGTGCTGTCCACGACGACCCAGCCGGCCTCGGGGTCGATGTAGGCATAGCTATGGCTGGAACGCGTGAAGGCACGCGGCAGCAAATCGGTGATGACCTCGTCCTTGATGCGCTGTTTTTCCTTGCGCCCCACCGGGCGGGCCTCCGCGATCGCGATGGCCTCGGCCTTTTCGTCTACGTGCTCGCGGACCACGGCCGATGGCAGGATGCGGTCTTCGCGTCGCATACAGATCATCATGCGCTGGTTGGCGGCATGCACCAGCGCACTGGCCTCACGGCCCGCGGGCGGGACCCATCCGACGCTGTGGCTGTCGAGTCCCGCGCAGGGTCTGAACGCCTGCTGCTCCAGGGCGGTGTGCAGTGATTCGGGTGTGTGTCCGAATGTTTCGATCAGACGGTACAGCTGCAGATTGCGAAACCACATGCGTTCTTCCCCTTGAGGCGGCGGTGAAAGGGCCGCGATTATGGACAACTGCACCCGCCCTTGCCACAGATATGCTGAAGTGCCGGCTCACCATCGGCTGCCGGATGCCCGTTCAGCCGCTACAATGCCGGCCTTTTCGCCTGGAATATCATCGTGCAGCAGAGATTCGCCGTCGGACAACGCTGGCTGAGTGAGGCCGAACCCGACTTGGGGCTCGGGCGGGTCGAGGCGGTCGATGACCGTCATGTGCGGCTCGACTTTGCCGCCAGCGGTCAGAAGCGCAACTATGCCGTGCGCAGCGCACCGCTCAGCCGGGTGCGCTTTGTCCCCGACGACAGTGTGCGGGACAGGTCGGGCAATCTGCTGACGGTCCGTGAGGTCGAGGAGCGCGACGGTCTGCTGATCTATCATTGCAACGGCGTCGCTGGGGCGACAAGCGAGCTGCCGGAACAGCAGCTCGACGACCGTCTGAGGCTGAATCGGCCGCAGGATAAACTGCTGGCGCGGCGCATCGACCCGGACGTCTGGTTCACGCTGCGTTATCTGGCATGGCGCCAGACTGCCGAATCGTGGCGCTCGCCGGTTTTCGGTCTGCAGGGGCCGCGCGTCGAGCTGATCCCTCACCAGCAGTATATTGCCGCCGAGGTTGCCTCCCGACCCGTGCCGCGGGTGTTGCTCGCCGACGAGGTGGGGCTGGGCAAGACCATCGAGGCTGGCCTGATCCTGCATCGGCTGGTCCTCACCGAGCGCGTCCAGCGCGTGCTGGTGATCGTGCCGGACGCGTTGGTGAATCAGTGGCTGGTCGAGATGCTGCGCAGGTTCAACCTGGCGTTTGCGGTGTTCGACGAGGAAAGATTCGACGAGAGCGACGCCGTCAACCCGTTTCATGGTGAGCAGCGGGTGCTCTGCAGCCTGTCGTTTCTGACCGGAACACCGGCGGTGGCGCGAGCCGTGCTGGAGGGCGAATGGGACCTGGTGATCGTGGACGAGGCACATCACCTTGGCTGGGCCGAGCAGGATACCGATATCTCGTATCAGCTGGTCGAGGCGCTGGCCGGGCAGACGCCGGGACTGCTACTGCTGACCGCGACGCCCGAGCAGCTGGGTAGGGCGGGACATTTCGGCCGCCTGCGCCTGCTCGATCCACAGCGCTTTCACGATTACCGCGCCTTCCTTGCCGAGGAGGAGGCCTATGCGCCGGTAGCCACATTGGCCGCACATCTGCTCGATGGCCAGCCGCCCGACGCCGCGGATCGGAGCTTGCTCGAGGACCTGCTTGGCGACGTATCTGGCGTCGCGCCCGGCCAGCTGATCGATCGGCTGATCGATCGCCATGGTACCGGGCGCGTGCTGTTCCGCAACACGCGGCAGGCGATCAAGGGTTTTCCACGGCGCCAGCTGAACACCTATGAGCTGCCGCTGCCGCAGGACTACCGCACGCTGGCGGCCGAGCCTCAGCCGGAATCGGCCTATGGCGACGGCTGGACCAAGATCGATCCCCGGGTCGATTGCCTGCGCGGGCTCTTGGACCGCCTGGCTCCGCACAAGGTCCTGGTCATTTGCGCACATGCGGAAACCGTGACGGCGCTGCGCGCTCATCTGCTGGACCGCTTCGCCATCCACGCGGCGATGTTCCACGAAGGCATGGAGATCGTAGCGCGCGATCGCGCCGCGGCGTTCTTTGCCGACCCCGAAGAGGGATCGCAGGTACTCATTTGTTCCGAGATCGGCAGCGAGGGGCGCAATTTCCAGTTTGCCCACCACCTGGTGCTGTTCGACCTTCCGCTGCAGCCGGACCTGCTGGAGCAGCGGATCGGTCGTCTGGACAGGATCGGCCAACGTGCAACCATCGAACTGCATGTGCCATATCTGCGCGATTCTGCCGGCGCGGTGCTGATGCGTTGGTATCGTGACGGTCTGCAGAGTTTCGAGGCGGTCTGTCCGGCGGCCAGCGCGGTATTCGAGCGGCTCCGTGAGGCGCTGCTGGCGGCGCTGTCGGATGTCGGCAGTACCGATCGCCTGGTCAGCGATGCCGCGGCAATGACGGCGCGGATCAACGCCGACCTCGAGGCCGGCAGAGACCGTCTGCTCGAGCTGCATTCCCATCGGCCGGAGCGTGCGTCGGTGCTGGTCAAACTCTTGCGTGAGGCCGCCGAAGTGACACCCCTGAGAGACTTCATGGACGCCTACTGGGATGCCTTTGGTCTCGAACATGAACCAGGGCCCGGCGGCTCGACCGTGCTGCGTCCCGGCACCCACATGCTGCACGATCATTTCCCCGGACTCACCGGCGAGGCGGTCACGCTGACGTTCGGGCGCAGCGATGCGCTGGCGCATGAAGACCGTCAGTTTCTGACCTGGGAACACCCGATGGTGCGCGGCTGCATGGAGATGCTTACGAGCGGGGAACTCGGTACGGCGGCGGTGACCGTGTGCAGCCACCCTGACTATCGGACCGGCAGCGCGCTGCTGGAAGTGCTGTTCATCACCGAGTGCGTGGCGCCACCGGGCCTCGAGATCCAGCGCTACCTTCCTTCGACCTGTCTGCGCCTGCTGCTCGACGCCCATGGCGAGGACCGTTCGGGGTTGCTCGCACATGACGATCTCAAAGGGCTGTGTCTGTCGCAGAATCGCAAGCTGGTCGACACGGTCATCCGGTCACAGGGTGACCGCATCAAGTTGCTGCTGCAACGTGCCACTGAGATCGCCGAGACCCAAGGAGCGAGCCTGGCCCATGAGGCACTCGGCAGAATGCATTGCGAGCTGAAGGCGGAACAGCAGCGCCTTGAGGCGCTGGCCAGGATCAATCCAAATGTGCGTGACGCCGAGATCGAACAGCTGGGGCTACGCCGCGACCTGCTTGCCGCTCAGCTGGCGGCTGCCAAGGTTCGTCTGGATGCGGTGCGTATCGTGGTGATGCGCTGACAGCGTGCGCCCCGTTCGGCCACCGCCATCCAAGGGCAACAGCAATTGATTCGACGAATCGTCCGGCATTGAACGGCGCTACGGCGTGTTCGATGCGCGGGCGTGTGCCGCAGGGAGGCGGCAGTCGAGCCTCCAGGGACGGATTCACCGTGTCCCGCGGGCCGAATACGCCCGGGCGCCAGTGCCAAGTCATTGCCTTTGGGCCTTTGAGGATGGGCGGCAGCCCGGGGGGGTCGGGCTGCTCCCGACGCTCTGCGACCGGTCAGGAGTTGCGCTGCGCGCTGTTGGTGGCTGGCAGGCGGTTCCGCAGCCACTTTGTCAGGCCGACCGCGATCATCGCGCTCAACAAGGCGGCAAAACCGAGCCACTGCATCTGGCGCCACACGAGTTTCTGCGGCGGCCCGGATTGCGTGCCGCCCGGCAGTGCCATGCACATCACAGGGCCCGAATCTTGGCGGCCTGTGCGGACAGGTCCTGAATGGCCGCCTGTCCCCGATTCAGCTTCTCGCGCTCTTTCGAAACCACTGTCTCCGGCGCCTTGTCGACGAACGATGCATTCGATAATTTCTTCTCGGTACGCTCGATGTCCTGGCGCAGGCGTGCGATCTCCTTGTCGAGACGCGCCAGCTCGGCATCCTTGTCGATCAGGCCGGCAAGCGGGATCAGCACCTTCATATCACCGACCAGCGCGGTCGCAGACTCGGGGCCGGCATCGCCAGGCTCGAGTACGCGGATCGACTCGGTGCGTGCCAGAAAATCCAGGTACTTGCGGTGCTTCACCGCCCATTTCCGGTCATTTTCGTCGCTGTCGGCGAGCAGCACCGGTACCGGTTTGCCCGGCGCGATGTTCATCTCACCCTTAATCTTGCGGATACCGAGGATGAACTGCATGACCCACTGCATCTCGGCCTCGGCCGACGCATTGACCAGCGCGGGTCGATACAGCGGGAAGCCTTGCTGCATGATGCTGTGGCTGACCTCGTCAGATGCCGGAATCCTGCCCGTCAGCGGCGCAATGCGCTGCCAGATCTCCTCGGTGATGAAGGGCATGATCGGATGGGTCAGTCGCAGCAGCGATTCGAGGACTCGTACCAGCGTCCGGCGGGTGCCGCGCCTGGTGGCCTCCGATGTGGCCGTTTCTCCGGCAGGGTCGCTGTTGAGCACCGGTTTGCACAGTTCCAGGTACCAGTCGCAATACTCGTTCCAGGTAAACTCGTAGATTGCCTGCGCGGCCTGATCGAAGCGGTAGTTGTCGATTGCCTCGGTGACCGTCTGCTTGGCCTTTTGCAGACGTGACAGGATCCAGCGATCGGCCAGTGAGCGCTCGTAATCGTTACTGCAGAGGTCGGCGATCAAGTCCGAGCTGATGGCCGAGGCCAACCCCGGACTCGACCCTTCGGGTGCGTCCTGCGCGTCACGTCGCGTATCCGACGAAACATTCATCAGCACGAAGCGCGATGCGTTCCAAAGTTTGTTGCAGAAGTTGCGATAGCCCTCGATGCGCCCGCCGTCGAGCTTGATGTCGCGCCCCGTGGCGGCCAGCGCAGCGAAGGTGAAGCGCAGCGCATCCGTGCCGTAGGCCGGAATGCCCTGCGGATAGCTCTTGCGCGTCATCTGTTCGATGCGCTGCGCAAGTTGAGGCTGCATCATCCCGCTGGTGCGCTTGGCGATCAGTGATTCGAGATCGATGCCGTCGATGACGTCGATCGGGTCGAGCACGTTGCCTTTGGACTTGGACATCTTCTGGCCCTCGGCATCCCGCACCAGCCCATGGACGTAGATCTCGCGGAAAGGGACATCGTCCATGAACTTCAGGCCCATCATGATCATACGGGCGACCCAGAAGAATATGATGTCGAAGCCGGTGACCAGCACGCTGGTCGGGTAGAACATTTCCAGGCGTCGTGTCTGATCGGGCCAGCCCAGGGTCGAGAACGGCCACAGCGCGGAACTGAACCAGGTGTCGAGGACGTCCTCGTCCTGCCTCAATGGGTAGTCAGCGCCGAGTTGGTGCCTGCTGCGCACATCCTCTTCACTGCGTCCGACGTAGATATTGCCCTGTTCGTCGTACCAGGCGGGGATGCGGTGCCCCCACCAGATCTGACGGCTGATGCACCAGTCCTGAATGTTGCGCATCCACTCGAAGTAGGTGTTCTTCCAGTTGTCCGGAACGAAACGGATCCGGCCACTCTCGACCGCCTCCACCGCCGGCTTTGCCAGCGGGCCGACCTTGACGTACCACTGGTCGGTGAGGAACGGCTCGATGACTGCGCCGGAGCGATCGCCGCGCGGCACGACCAGCCGGTGGTCGACGATCTTTTCGAGCAGGCCCTGGGCCTCCAGGTCGGCGACGATCCGCCGGCGCGCCTCGTACCGGTCGAGGCCGGTGTATGTGGCCGGGAGCAGTTCACCTTCGTCTGTCTCGTTGGCACGAATCGCCGCGTCGATGGTGAAGATGTTGATCAGGCCGCCGTGCGGCTGCGTGGCGATGGGCGTCTCGTCGCGGTGACGTTGCCACACCGCGTAGTCGTTGAAGTCATGCGCTGGCGTGATCTTGACGCAACCGGTGCCGAACTCCGGGTCGGCATGCTCGTCCGCGACGATCGGAATGCGCCGACCGGTCAGCGGCAGTTCGACGAGTTCGCCAATCAGGTGCCTGTATCTCTCATCCTCCGGGTTCACCGCCACCGCGCAGTCGCCAAGCATGGTCTCCGGTCGCGTTGTCGACACCACCAGATGCCCCTGACCGTTCGACAGCGGGTAGCGCATATGCCACATGCTGCCGGACTCCTCCTCGGACAGGACCTCGAGGTCGGACACCGCCGTGTGCAGCTTCGGGTCCCAGTTGACCAGGCGCTTGCCACGGTAGATCAGGCCCTCTTCGTAGAGCCGAATGAAGACCTCCTGCACCGCCCGGGACAGGCCTTCGTCCATCGTGAACCGCTCGTGTTCCCAGTCCAGAGACGACCCGAGCCGGCGTAGCTGCCGGGTGATATTGTCACCGGATTGCGCCTTCCACTCCCAGACCCGTTCGATGAACTTGTCGCGGCCGAGATCGTGGCGCGTCAGGCCTGCGGCCTCGAGCTGGCGCTCGACCACCATCTGGGTCGCGATGCCGGCGTGATCGGTGCCCGGCTGCCAGAGGGTCGGCCGGCCGCGCATGCGGTTGAAGCGGATCAGGGTGTCCATCACCGTGTTGTTGAATCCGTGTCCCATGTGCAGACTGCCGGTCACATTTGGTGGCGGGATCATGATGCAGTAGGGTTTGCCGCTGCCCTCGGTGGGTTCGAACCAGCCGCGGTTCTCCCAGATCTGGTACCAGCGCTGCTCGATGTCGTGGGGGTTGTAAGTCTTTTCCATGGGATGATGATCCGGGCCTGTCGGGCGTTACCAGGGGCCGAATTATACCGCTTTCGTCCGGAAATATTAGGGAAAGCCGATACCCGGCAGAGGCCCGACAGATGTCATGAACGACAGGGCTGAACTTCAACAGCATGTGTTGGCGGAGGGCACGCGTCTGAACGACACTGCGCTCGATCTGCTGGCCCACATGTGCGTCGCAAACAGTACCATTGCGACGATGCAGGCACGTGGCTGGGAGGCCAGCTCGGGCAGCAAGGGATTTTACCCTGTCGATGGGTTCACGATGATCGGCATGGACTGGTCGGCGATCACCAACGGTAATCTCGGAGTGGTCGTGGGCAGTCGGGAGGCGGATTACGAACTCGCGTACAAGCTGCTGGCGGAACTCGGGGGTGCGGAGTGATCAAGCAGTTGCTCGCCGTCGACGGCGTGATGGCGGTCTGCAGGTTCCGCGACGACGGTGCCTTCGTCGAGGGTTACGGTGTCCTGCCGGAGCACGAGCTGGTGGCCCTGGCGCACTTCGCCCACGATTACAAGCGCATCGTGCACGGCAACGCGGACCAGCTCTCCATGTTTACCGACCTCAAGGGCTGGACGCCACCGGGCGGCTGGATCGTCCGCGCTGCGACCATGTCCGTGTGCAGCGTGGCGAACCTGGTTTGCACGGTGGAGAATGCCGATGGCAACCTGAGTGAGGTGATGGGCACCCTGGTCGAGGCCTCCCATTACTGATCAGTCCCGAATCGGTCTGGCCCGGCACCAGCGGCGTTTGGCCAGTGACGCTGATCGCCAGCCCGCGGCGGTGTATGATTCGCGTTCATCTACGGCAACCTGAATCGGTAAGCGGACATTAGCTACCCAGTCGTCATCCCACGCGATCAGCACACGCTCTCGCGCGCGAACATCTCACCGAATGCGCTCAAGGTCTTATATCGTCTGAAGGCGGCTGGCTACGAAGCACACCTGGTGGGCGGTGGTGTGCGCGACCTGATGCTTGGCCGCGAACCCAAAGACTTCGATATCGCGACCGATGCCCGACCCGAGCAGGTTCGCGACGTGTTTCGCAACTGTCGCCTGATCGGCCGCCGGTTTCGTCTGGCCCATGTGCATTTCGGACGCGAGATCATCGAGGTCGCCACCTTCCGTGCCGGGCAGGACGGCGAAGAGCCGGAGAACCAGCAGACCGACGAAGGCATGCTGTTGCGTGACAACGTCTACGGCAACATCGAACAGGATGCCTTGCGGCGTGATTTTTCGGTCAACGCCCTGTATTACAATATCGCCGACTTTTCCATCATTGACTATGCAGACGGCGTTGATGATCTGCGCAATGGCGTGCTGCGTCTGCTCGGTGATCCCGAGACGCGCTATCGGGAGGATCCGGTGCGGATGCTGCGCGCCGCGCGGTTCGCGGCCAAGCTGGGTTTCCGTATGGCGCCGGCCACCGAGTCGCCGATCGCCGAGTTGGCCCCGCTGCTGACCGACATACCGCCCGCGCGCCTGTTCGAGGAGATCCTCAAGCTCTTCATGGGCGGGACAGCGGTCGGCAGTTTCGAAAAGTTGCGCCAGTACGGCCTGTTCGCGCAGTTGTTTCCCGAAACCGAGGACTGTCTGGCCCAACTCGACCATGAGTTTCCACTGACCCTGGTACTACAGGGGCTGGAGAACACGGATGCGAGGATCCGGGAGGAAAAGCCGGTGACGCCGGCGTTCCTGTTCGCGGTGCTGCTCTGGGAACCGGTGCGGCTCCGCTCCGACGAGTTGCAGGCGAGTGGGACGGCCCCCTACCAGGCGGTGCAGCAGGCCGCCGCCGAGTTGCTCGCCAGGCAGGTGCAAAGGGTTGCCTTGCCACGTCGGTTCAGCACGCCGATGCAGGAGATCTGGGCGTTGCAGTCGCGTTTCGGCAATACCCGGGGCAGGCGGCCGCAGCGCCTGTTGGCCCACCCACGGTTTCGTGCCGCCTATGACTTCATGCTGCTGCGCACCGCTGCCGGCGAGGCAGACCCGGAGTTGGCGACATGGTGGACCGCTTTGCTGGACGGCGCCGAGGATGCACCGCCGCCGAGTGCCCCAGGCAGCTCGCGCCGCCGGGGGCGGCGGGGTGGTCGGCGCGGTGGCCGGCGCAAGGCGGCGCCCGTCGAAGGGGAATGAGCGCGGCCTGGGTGACCGTCTTTGTCGGTCTGGGTAGCAACCTCGACCGGCCCGCGTCCCAGGTGCGGGATGCATTGCGCGAGCTCGGTGGACTGCCGAACACCCGCCTGCTGCGGCGTTCGCCGCTTTATCGTTCGGCGCCGCTCGGTCCCCCCGGACAACCGGATTACATCAATGCCGTCGCAATGCTGGAGACGCGGTTGACGCCGGACGCCCTGCTCGATCTGCTGCAGGCGATCGAGCGGCGCCATGGACGGATGCGTGGCGAGCGCTGGGGACCGCGCACCCTGGATCTCGACCTGCTGCTGTTCGCTGACCGTCGAATCGACTCCGAGCGACTGCAGGTGCCGCATCCGGAGATTTCCCGGCGCCCGTTCGTGTTCGTCCCTCTGCATGACATCGCCCCGGAGCTGACGCTGCCGGGTGTCGGGCCGCTGTCGGAACTCGTGCGCGATGGGTCCGTCGGGGGGTTGTGGCGGCTTCCGGAGTCGGCCGATGGATGACCCGATCGATCAGGCCCCGGAATTCATTGTGGTCGAGGGACCGATCGGGGTCGGCAAGACCAGCCTCGCCAGGCGACTCGCGGGGAGTCTGTCCTGTCCGACCATGCTCGAGCAGGCCGAGGAGAACCCCTTCCTGGAGCGCTTCTATCAGGATGCACGCGCAGCGGCCTTCCCGGCCCAGCTGCATTTTCTTTTTCAGCGCAGCCGCCAACTCGACCAGTTGCGCCAGCGCGATTTGTTCGCCAGCCGGCTGGTGGCCGACTTCATGTTCGACAAGGATCGGCTGTTCGCAGAACTCAACCTGGCACGTGAGGAACTGGCGTTGTATGACGAGGTCTACAGGCGCCTCTCGATGGAGACGCCAAGGCCGGACCTGATCGTCTACCTGCAGGCGCCGGTCGAGGTGCTGATGCAGCGGGTTCGGCGCCGCGACCGCGCCATCGAGAAGACCCTGTCAGCCGATTACCTTGAGCGCCTGTCGGAGGCGTATGCCCGGTTCTTCTACTTCTACCAGGAGTCACCGGTGCTGATCGTGAACGCGGCCGAGATCAATCCGGTAGAGTCTGCCGCAGACTATGCCGCCCTGCTGCTGGAGATCTGCAGGCCCCGGCATGGCAGGCGCTATTTCAACCCGTCCCCGCTGGATATACACTGAATCATAAAGATTCCGCAGTGACCGGGCGGTGCCTCAGGAGGGCAGGTGAGCAAAATAACGATAAGCGTGTTGAATCGCATGAAGGCGGACGGTGAGAAGATTGCCATGATCACCAGTTATGACGCCAGCTTTACGCAGCAGGTCGAGAAAGCCGGTGTGGATGCCATCCTGGTGGGCGATTCCCTGGGCATGGTAATACAGGGGCACGAGAGCACGCTGCCGGTGACGGTCGAGGAAATGGTCTATCACACGGCCAACGTGATGCGTGTCGGCGCGCGCGCGATGGTCATTGCCGACATGCCTTTCATGAGCCACGGAACCCCTGAGCAGGCGCTCAATACCGCCGGCAGCCTGATGAAAGAGGGCGGGGCGCACATGGTCAAGATCGAGGGCGGCGCAGCGCAACTCGATACGGTGCGTCACCTGACGGCGCGCGCGGTGCCGGTTTGCGGACATCTCGGGCTGATGCCGCAGTCGATACACCAGCTTGGTGCTTACCGGGTCCAGGGGCGAGGCGAACACGCCGCCGAGCGTATCCTGAAGGATGCCGTCGGCCTGGAGGACGCCGGTGCACAGATGTTGGTGCTGGAATGTGTCCCGGCGTTGCTCGCCCAGGAGATCACCAAGGCGCTGGACATCCCGGTGATCGGCATCGGCGCCGGAAGCCAGACCGACGGCCAGGTCCTGGTGCTCTACGACATGCTGGGTATCACGATGCAGAGCACGCCGAGCTTCGTGCGCGACTTTCTGGCTGACGCGGGCAGTGTCCAGGGCGCGCTCGCGGCCTATGTTCGGGCCGTGAAGGATGGCAGCTTCCCGGCCGGCGAGCACACGCTGGCGTGATCACCATCAACGAGCTCAACGGATTGCGCGCGCAGGTCGACGCCTGGCGGCGCGGCGGCAATGTGGCCTTCGTGCCGACCATGGGCAATCTGCACGACGGTCACCTCTCGCTGGTGCGTGCCGCGCGCACGCTGGCCGATCGGGTCGTGGTCAGCATCTTCGTCAACCCGCTGCAGTTCGGCGCTGGTGAGGATTTCGAACACTACCCGCGCACCCTGGAGCGCGATTCCGCCATGCTGAAAGGCGAGGGAACGGATCTGTTGTTCGCGCCGCCGGTCGAATTGATCTACCCGAAACCGCAGGATCAGCAGACCCGTGTCGAGGTCCCTGGGTTGTCGGGCCTGCTGTGTGGGGCGAGCCGGCCGGTCCACTTCGTCGGGGTGGCGACGGTCGTCTGCAAACTGTTCAACATGGTGCAGCCGGATGTCGCGGTATTCGGCAAGAAAGACTACCAGCAGCTGATGGTGATCGGCCGCATGGTGGAAGATCTCGCGATGCCGGTGCGGATCGTGGGCATCGATACCCGACGCGAATCCGATGGGCTTGCGATGAGTTCGCGCAATGCGTACCTGACCCCCGACGAGCGGGCCAAGGCGCCGATGCTCTATCGGGTCTTGAGCGGCCTGGCAGACAAGCTGCGTCAAGGAAGCAGTGACTATGCCGGTCTGCAGGCGCAGACAGCAGCTGAGCTGGGTCATCTCGGTTTCACCAGCGATTACGTGTCCATCCGCCGCGCGGAGGATCTGCTCGAGCCGTCCGCCGACGAGGGCGAGCTGGTGGTACTGGCAGCCGCCTATCTCGGCAAGGCACGCCTAATCGACAACGTCGAGGTCTCGCGCTGATCCGGCATTGGTCTGCGCCACGCAAGCCAGTCGTTCGCGCTGTGCTCAACCAGTATTGCGCATGCCGCCGGCAATCGCATTGATGGAGCGCAGCAAGGGATCGAGGCTCGCTTCGCGGTCCACATCGCGCGTCTCCGGATTGCGATAGCGCTGCAGCAGCTCGAGCTGAATATGGTTCAGCGGATCCAGGTAGGGGTCGCGTCGGCGCAGCGAAGACTTGAGCAGCGGATTCTCATCCAGCAGCTCGTCGATCCTGGCGACCTTGCGGATCCATTTTTCGGTTCGCCGGTATTCCTCTTCGATCAGGCCGAACACGGTCTCGCGAGTCTTTTCGTCACTGCATAGCTCGGCATATTCGCCGGCAATGTCCATGCGCGACTTGACCAGCGCCATTTGTGTATTGTCCAGCAGAGCGCGGAAGAAAGGCCAGTCCCGGTACATGCGGCGCAAGGTCTTCAGGCGTTGTTTGTTGCTGCAGCAGCCCTCCAACGCGGTACCCAGTCCGTACCAGGCGGGCAGGGTCTGACGCGCCTGGGCCCAGCCGAACACCCAGGCGATGGCACGCACGGAGGACTTCGATCTGTCTCCCTTGGCACGGTGCGAGGGACGCGAGCCGATGTTCAGCAGGCCGATTTCGGACACCGGCGTTGCCTCGTAGAAGTAGTCGAGGAAGCCGGGCGTCTGCTCCGTGAGTCTGCGGTAGGCAGCCTCGCCCCTCTTCGCCAGCAGGCGCATGCTGGAGTGGTAGCTCTCGTCGTCTGGCTCGATGTCGCGGATCAGCCCGGTACTTGCGCTGATCACGCCGGTGAGACCCATGCTGAGCTCAAAGATTGCCGTTTCACGGTTGCTGTACTTGTACGACAGCACCTCGCCCTGCTCGGTGAACTTGATCTGTCCGAGTAGCGTGCCGGCGGGTTGTGCGCGAATCGCATCGTGGGTGGGGCCGCCACCCCGGCCGATGGTGCCGCCGCGCCCGTGGAACAGTCGGATGCGGACACCGCGTTGCTTGCCCAAAGCGATCACACGCTGCTGGGCACGGTACAGCAGCCACGCCGAGGCGACGATCCCGCCGTCCTTGGCCGAATCTGAGTAGCCCAGCATCACCTCTTGCATGCTGCCATGTTCGCGCAGCAATCTTTGGTAGACGGCATGATCGAGCAGTTCCGAGATCACCGGTTCGATCCGCGCCAGGTCGTCGATCGTCTCGAACAGCGGCGACACGCCGAGCCGACAGCGGAACACCTTGCCCTGCTGTCCGCACAGCCCGGTCAGACTGGCCAGGAACATCACATGCAGCACGTCCGAGGCGCGGTGCGCCATGGAAATCACATAGCGGCCGATGACACGCGGGCTGATCGCCTGCTGCATCTCCCCGACCACGTCGAGCACGCGCAGCACCTCCTGGGTCATCGCGTCCAAAGCGCCGCGGTCGTCGATCACCGGGGGGGTTTCGATCAGTTTCCCCAGCAGCTCAAGGCGCCGTGCCTCATCCAGCGACGCATAGTCCTGTTCGATACCGAGCCGGGCCAGCACGTCGGCGACCGCATCGCTGTGCACGGTCGACTCCTGGCGGATGTCGAGCCGGGCCAGGTAGAAGCCGAAGGTGCGGGTGAGGCGGATCAGGTCGAGCAGTTCGGCATTTGCCGCATCGGCATCGCCATGGCTGATCATGGAGTCCCGGATCAGGACCAGGTCGTGAAGGAATTCGTCTTCGCCGCGATAGCCGATGATCTCCGGGTTCCAGGGCCGACCGTCGAGCCAGGCGAGGCTGCGTCGCTCGGCCTGGCGCAGGCGCAGCCCCATGATATACAGCTTGCGCCGGTAGGGCTCTTCCGGAAAGCGTGTCGGCCATTCCTGCTCGAAGCGCTCGCGGTATGCGTCATCCTCACGCAGACTGCCCAGGAACGCCGGCGAGGGCGAGCAGAAGTCCCGCGAATGGGTCAGAATACCGACCAGATCTGCAACCCGTTGGATGTAGGCGCGCAGGATGGTCAGGTGCTGTGTGAGGATCGCTTCGCGGGTGGTGTCGGCGGTGACGTTCGGGTTACCGTCGCGGTCGCCGCCTATCCAGCTGCCGAAACGCAGCATCGCCGGCAGATCGACCCCCTGGAAATCCGGGTGATCGTCGTAGGCACGGTGGATGGCTCGCTCCAATCGACCGTAGACCACCGGTATTGCATCGAACAGCGCACCCTTGAAATGGTGCATGCCCATGCGGATTTCGTGGTGCACATCGGGTCGGGACGGCCGGACCTCGTCGGTCTTCCACAGTGTCTGGATATGGGTATGCAGGTTGCGGGTGTGTATCTCGGTGTGGTCGACGAAGATGGGCGGTGCGTCCAGTGCATCGTTGCTCTCGAAGATGCGGCGCATCTGCAGCATGATCGAGCGCCGCTTGGACTCGGTCGGGTGCGCGGTGAACACCGGCATGTAGCGAATCTCCTCGAGCAGATCCTGCAACTCGTCCGGTGCAACGCCCATCTCGCGCAGGTCACGCAGGCAGGCATCGAACGAGCCTTTCCACAACACCCCGCCACGTGCCGCGATGCGCCGCCGCTGGCGGTGCTTGAAGCTCTCTTCCGCGGTGTTGACAAGCTGAAAGTAGATGCTGAAGGCGCGTATCACCGGCCGCAGCGCGTCGGGTGACAGCTTGCCGATGACCTTCTTGAGACGCTCGAGGCGAACCGGGTCCGGGTGATCGCGCAGTTGAATGAAGCCCTTGCGCAAACGTTCCACGGTACGCAGCACATCATCGCCTGCCTGGTTGCTGATCACCTCGCCGAGCAGTTGGCCCAACAGTTTGACCCGGCCGCGCAGGGCCCGGTCGTGTTTCATGCAGGCATCGACGAATGGATCACTCAAGGCAGGACACTCCGAAAGGCTGATGAGCCGGTTTTCCAGCCCGACAAAGCGCAGCCCGGGAGACACGGCGTTGGTATACTTTGGCAAATCTGCAATTTTTTTGCCGTATAAATTTGTGCGGCAGTCAACCGAAGTGAACGATTCCGACCTATGCCACTGATCAGTCATACGCGCGCCTGGGAGGCCCTCGGGCAACACTGGAAAGAAATCGCCGGTCTGCGGATGCGCGATCTGTTCGAAGAGGACCCGGGGCGCTGCGAGCGCTTCAGTCTCGAACAGTGCGGCATCTACCTGGACTATTCGAAGAATCTGGTCACTGAAGAGACCATGCATCGTCTCATGGCGCTGGCCCAGGCTGCCGATCTGCGCTTTTGGGGCGACAGCCTGTTGCGCGGCGACAAGGTCAACAACACCGAAGGCAGGGCGGTATTGCACATGGCCCTGCGCGACCTGGCCTACCGTGACTATCAGGTCGACGGTGTCGACGTGATGCCGGGGATCCGTTCCGTGCTGTCGCGCATGCGCGCCTTCTCCGAGGACCTGCGCAGTGGTCGCTGGCTGGGCTACACCGGGCAGCGCATCACCGATGTCGTCAGCATCGGGATAGGTGGGTCCAGCCTGGGACCCAAGATGGTGTGCGAGGCGCTGCGCCCGTACCAGAGCCCCGATCTGCGTGTGCATTTCGTCTCGAACGTCGATGGGGCGCAGCTGGCGCAGACATTGGCTACGCTCGACCCTGCCACGACCTTGTGCGTGATCGCGTCCAAGACCTTCACGACCCAGGAGACCATCACCAATGCGGAGTCGGCGCGTGGCTGGTGCCTGGAGGCATTGCGCGACAGCGCTGCGATCGCCCGGCACTTTGTCGCGGTGTCGACCAACCGGGAGGCGGTGATCGCGTTCGGGATAGACCCGGAAAACATGTTCGAGTTCTGGGACTGGGTCGGCGGCCGCTATTCGCTGTGGTCGGCCATCGGTCTGCCGATCGCGCTGGCCGTAGGCATCGGGCGCTTCGAGGAACTGTTGGCGGGCGCCCAGGACATGGACGAGCACTTCGTCGAGGCACCGCCGGAGCGCAATATGCCGGTCATCCTTGCGCTGATCGGCGTGTGGTACAACAATTTTGGTGCCGCCGGCACCCAGGCGGTGATCCCCTACGACCAGAATCTGCAGCATTTTCCGGCCTATCTGCAACAGGTCGACATGGAAAGCAATGGCAAAAGGGTGACTCGCGACGGCGTGCTGGTCGACTACCAGACCGGGCCGGTGATCTGGGGGCAGCCCGGCACCGATGCCCAGCACAGCTTCTTCCAGCTGATCCACCAGGGCACACGGCTGATCCCGACGGATTTCATCCTGCCGCTGCGCAGCCACCACCCGATCGAGGGTCACCACGACAAACTCGTCGCCAACTGCCTTGCCCAGGCCCAGGCGCTGATGCGCGGGCGCACCGAGGCGGAGGCGCGTGCCGAACTCACGGCGGGTGGCATCGGGCCCGAGATGGTGGAGAAGCTGGTCCCGCACCGGACATTCCCCGGCAACCGGCCGAGCAACATGCTGGTCGTCGAACAGCTCACCCCGAGGGTGCTCGGTGCCCTGATTGCGCTGTACGAGCACAAGATCTTCGTGCAGGGCGTGATCTGGGGTGTCGATTCTTTCGATCAGTGGGGTGTTGAACTCGGCAAGCAGCTTGCCGGCCAGATCCTGACGGATTTCCGCCAGATAGCCTGCTCAACGGAAGTAGACTCCTCGACCGCCAGCCTGATCCGTCGCTACCACATGTCGCTAAGCGAGTAAGGTTGGGGACGGGCGCTCGTCGAAGGTCGATCTTTCGTCGACCGACTCTGGCAGCTTTCTGCTGCGGCGCCTGCCGCCGCGCGGCACGGCCGGCCACCGGCCGGCGGCATGAACCCAGAACAGCGGATTTCCGCGACGTGCGAACGCGTGCATGCCGCTCGGAACACGATGATTCCCAGCGTCATCAAGTCCACCGCGACCTGCCCCGTTGTACTGCTGTTGATCGCACGCATGCGTCGACACGATCGGATGGCGCTGAAGGGCACCCCTAACAATCCATAGATGGCATCTTGAACGACATAATCCGCGCTCTCTGCGTTGAAGACCTTCGCAATAGCCAGCTATTACGTGCGGTCTTAGCGTTGGTGTCCCGAATGATGTCGCCCAATCTGCGCACCCGGGATTATTAGCGATGCCCTGAAGTGGAACCCTCGAGATCAGCGGAGCAGGGAAGATTGGAATCCGACTGTGCTTCGTCTGGCCAGGCAGATCGGTGTCATCGGTGTTTACAGTTTACCTGGCTTTATTGTGGGAATTATTAGCATAAGGCCAGAAGTTGCTGAAAAGTAAATAAAAAAATAAATGGCCCTGAATTTGCTTGTATAGCTATCACCGATGTACGGGGTGAAAGGATAGGAAAGAAAGATCATGAATGCTAGTAAATTCGTTCTCGCAGGACTGCTGATCACAATGGCGTCCAGCAGCTCTGCGGCCATCATCTATCAGGAGAGTTTCGAAGGCGGGGCGCTGCAGCCGCAGACCACGCTAACCGGAGTCGGTAGCGTCGGCGATGAGGCCTTCTTCCAGGTATTGCCGTCCGGAACCCTCGATCTGGCCTACACGGCAACAGGGGTCGATGGTGGCTCCTTCATCGGAGGCCGCAACCTCAATCAGGACTTCGGCGGGCAGAGCGGGTTCGGCGCCCAGCGCCTCATCGACATCAGTGGCATCGATATCTCCGGTTATACCGACGTCGTTGTGAAGGTCGCGTTGTCGGCGCGTCCACCAAACGCACAGGGCGACCGTTTCGAAGCGCTGGATTTCATAGAGATCTTTGCGGGAGATGGGGCGCTGAGCACCCTGGACTACTTCAGCGGTCCGGAGGTCGGGAGCGGCGCCCTTTCCAACGGCTCGGTCGATCTCGGTGCCGCCTTCCAGGACTTGACCTACACGATTGCCGACGGCAATTCGCTGAGCGTCCTCGTTCAGGCCTACAACAACGGTGCCGGTGAGAGCATCGCCATCGACAATATCCGCATCGAAGGCAACGCCGTCTCGGTGTCCGAGCCTTCCGGCATCGCCCTCGTCGGGCTTGGCCTGGCCGCACTGGGTTACCGCCGGCGCAGAAAGCAGAGTTGACGACCAGCGGTTCTTGAGACCGAAAATGGGCGGGCACATTCTGTGCCCGTCCATTGCATTTGTGATCCAAGCAGGTCCAAGCAGACGGGCGTTGCTGAATGTCGAATGTCCTTGGTAGCAAGGCTTCGTGCCGTTGCTTCAGGGCCTCGAGTCAACCGGCGAGCTCATGACTGACAGCCCGTCCTTGGGCGGGGGACAGCACAGTCTCGCTCGATCCGGAGCGGTGGCTATATAACTCCGTCGAACACCTGGGCATGGACGGACAGCGGTTGCCGGTTGATTCGGTGGGCTATCCCGGTCAAGCGAAACACCGCCTCTCGATGGGCCTGGGTTTGCGCTGTTGTATTGCGATGCTCGATGCTCGATGCTCGATGCAAGCGGTTCGCGGGTCGAGCGCCGTATGGGCAATCTCCGGTTGGCCGGCGGTTCCGGGCGACAAGGCGCAAACCACGAGACGCCGGCCAGAAGCACGAATGGATTCCCAGCAGGCCGACTGATAGAGATGCCATCGAGCGGGGTGTCGAGGTCACGGTGGGGCAGATGACTGGCGCTGTCGCTGGGATGGCCGCGTACCGCCAACCGTTTGACCTGCTTGCGAAAAACGTGATCGCGCTGGAAAAAGAAATGCCGGCTGAGCGCGCTCAAACCGGCATTTCTGAATATTGGCTCCCCCTCGTGGACGCATATAGGACTATCTGCATCGCACCGTCGCGAGAGGTGCGGGCGCTGTTTGAATAACTCGCTGCTCAGACCATGACCGTGTGAGCTTTGGCCGATGCCAGGGAGCCGCGGCTCGCCTGCAACCGCTCGCGGCCATCATGTGATGTTCGGGATACCGTTAGCCGTAAGCGATTTTGGCAATCGAACTTAGGGAACCTTTGATTTATTCTGGGCGAAGTAGATTGCAATTCAGAATCTTCAGATTCGCAGCGCCGAAGCTGGATATTCTAGATGCAAGATGCGATTTCATGAATAGATCAGAGGTTCCTTAACTATTCGCGGAGACGCATGAGACTCAACGAGGAGCTGCTGAAGAGCTTGCCGATCCTGCTCGGCACGACGCTGCTGCCGACGCCCGCATGCGCTGCCCTGGAGCAGATGTTCCTGTACTTCCCGGATCGGGAGCTGGTCACGACGCCCGCGACGATGCGCCTGGAGTACGAGGATGTCTTCTTCAGCGCTGCAGATGGCACCCAGCTGCACGGCTGGTACCTGCCGGGCGAGCCGGGCGAGCCGGTGCTGGTCTTCTGCCACGGTAACGCCGGCAACATCTCCCACCGGGTAAACAACCTGCGACTGCTGCGACAGCTAGGGCTCGCGGTGTTCATCATCAGCTACCGTGGATACGGGCGCAGCGAAGGGACGCCGAGCGAGGACGGCACCTACAGCGACATGCGTGGGGCGCTCTCATGGCTGAAGGACAAGGGCTGGAGGGCCGAACGGATGATTTACTTTGGCCGCTCGGTGGGCGCCGGCGTCGCCCTACAGCTGGCCTTGGAGCAGCCGCCGGGCGCGCTGGTGCTCGAGTCCCCGTTCACCTCCATCCCGGCGATGGGGCGGCTGCACTATTCCCTGCTCTGGACGCTGGGCGGCTGGGCCCTCGATGCCCGATACGACAACCTGGAGAAGATCGGGCGGCTGAAATCGCCGCTGCTAGTTTTCCATGGCGACCGGGACGACATCGTCCCGCACCGGATGGGCAAGGAGCTGTTCGACAGAGCCCCGCAGCCGAAATCCTTCTATTCCATCGTCGGCGCCGGGCATAACGACACCTACGGCGTCGGTGGGGCGGCCTACTGGCAGCGGTGGCGAGAGCTCGTCGAGGAAAACTTCTGAGGCGCGCGAGGGGAAACGGGACAGTGTACGAATTTCAGCGAGCAGGCTTGTCGTGTGGCCGTCAGCGCTGGAAGCATGAATAGGTGCGCCAGGCGGCGCCCTCGGACTCCACCTCATTCGCAACGGCGATCGGTTCGGGTCCGGCGCGGGGTATGCGGGCCGCAGCTTGAAAAATCAGTGAGTTGGGTGTGGCTTCCCGCGTGGACGCATATGGAGCCCTTTGTATTGCGCCGCCGCTAAATCAAAAAACTGTCGTGACCGAAGCCAGGAGGGAAAGACTGCAGCGCGAACGGCTCGAGCGGGCCACTGAGAGGGATACCCGTCGTTAGCGGAGGTGCATCGGCAACGCGGCTTTGAGGTCCGAGAGTGTGGCATCGGGTAAAGACCACAAGAGCTGCTGCTATGAACACTGGCGTGTCCCCGACTGATCCGGTAAGGCAGCAGGATCAGTCACGTATGGTCAGGTCGACGCTGTTGGACAATGGCGATACCTGTTGATCCTGTCCGACGGTCTTCACGGCAACGCAGAGGGAAACCGGCTCAGTCTCTGCCGCCGTTGGATTACCGCTGAATTGAGTTATCGCGGACAGGCTTCGGTGCCAAGCGGTTCGAAGTTCCTTCGGCGTCGCGACCTTGCTGATGACGGTGCTGCCTTCGGCAAACCCGGGGGTGGTGGACACGTGGAGCAGAAAGACCGATGGATCGCCCAAGATCCGCAGATCCGGCGGCGATGCGCGTGACACCTTGGTGGCACCCAGGCTGAGCAGGGGGGGCTGGGGCGGCCCGTTGCCGGCCGGTCCTCCAGCGGGCAGCTCAAGCTCCTTGTTGGCCAATGCGGCAGTCAGCTTGGCCATCAGTTCCTCTGTCTTGACGATCCGGTCCGCCATGGATCCGATCCGCTCCTCCATGGTCAGGATGCGGTCGGCCATGATCCCGACGTCGTCCGATAGCTTCGAAATCAACGAGGCGGTCTGATCCATCATGGCGGTGGCGAGGTCACCGCCCTTGTCGATGGCCTTGTCCACTACGTCGCCGCCGGTCTTTATGAGTCCCTTCAGGATGCCACTGGTTTTCTGGCGCTTGTGCCTCTTCATTCGCCGGGCCTCGTACCTATATATACTGCAGAACCTGAATGTCACACGGCACCACTCGACCGCGTTGGGGTCAGTAGCTTCGAACCGGCACCTGCGCACCCCGATATAGCGGCGGCAGTCTCCAGCAGCTGTGGTCGTGAACCTCACAATGCTTGACGGAGGAAAATTAGCATGGTCCAGGACGTGGAGAAAATGATACAGGCGGCCCTTCGTGAGATCGAGACGACGCTGGACACCAAGCGCGTTGTCGGTGAGCCGCTTGAGGTGGGCGAATACACGTTCATCCCTCTGGTCAGCATCGGCTTCGGATTCGGCGTCGGCTCGGGCAGCGGCAAGAGCGAGGACTTGATGAAAGGCGAGGGTACTGGCGGGGCCTCAGCAGGCGGCGGAGGCGTTAAGCCTATCGCCGTCATCGTCATTGGTCCCGAAGGTGCGAAGGTAGAGCCTCTCAAAGGCACGACCGCGTCCATGATCGAGTCCCTGGCCGCCACAGTCATGGAAGCCCGGACGAAGCCGAAGAATAGCGGCGACTGACAGTCCGTGATGCTGACGTTCATCGGCGCAGTACTGGCGCTGACGATCTTTTTATTGGCCGTACCCGTCAACCTTGTATATGCGCTCAGGAAAGACCACGTGTGGCGGGGTCGTCTTTTCGTCTACTGGATGTTCGGCCTCGTCCGTGTGAGCGTACGTCCGGGACGAAGGAAAGCGCCCCGGCCGTCGAAGCGCCGCCGCAAGAGGCGCGAAATGATCGTCTCGGGCGCCAAGGGCGCGGTGCGACGACGTCACGATATACTCGCGATCCTGCGCACGCGCGGACTGCTGCGGGCGCTGATTCGCTTGCTACGCGACTTGCTGCGTTCACTGAGGCCTCGGCGTCTCCGGGTCGAACTCGTCATCGGTCTGGAAGATCCGGCGGACACGGGGCGCCTTGCGGGTGTGCTCGCGCCACTGCGCTTGCTATTGGGCAAGCGGACCCTCGGCAAGGATTCGAATGTCTCCATCGACGTGACCCCGGATTTCTCCGGTCCTCGGCTACAGGGATACAGTTGCGCTAGCGTGCAGTTTGTGCCGCTCGAGCTCATCGCGATCGTCATCGGCTTCCTGTTCTCCGTGCCGGTATTCAGAGCAGTGAGGCTGATGATGCGACAATCCCATGCCTAGTCGCCGAAGGCTCCTCACCGCTACCCGTTACCGTGCACTGTTTGTGATGGCGAGAAGGTGGAAAGCTAAGCCTCACGAGATTCCCGAATTGGCCGACGAGGAACAACCAGCTATTGAAGCTGGAACGGGGTTGCTCGAGCGAGGGGCAAGGCTAGGGCGACTCCGCAGACCGTTCGGCTGTGTACTGAACCGAGCATGAAAAAGGCCGCCAATCAATTGATTGGCGGCCTTTTTCTTCAG